>JAGXIU010000004.1 GCA_024635455.1 Candidatus Saccharimonadota bacterium
CTAGGCAAAACCAGCCTAAAATGCACGAAATAGCATTGTTGTTTTTACTTCGTTACAACGAAACAGACGTCGACAAGCAAACTATATACGATCATAAATACGTAGTATTAATAACAATATGTGAATGTACGACTGAAAAAAACATAGTTAGTTATCCACAGGCAGATTGGCTCATACTGCTAAAAATGACGTTATCTCTTAGGTGTATTGATTTGAGTCACTACCAAATCTAGGCTCAAGAACCACAAATAAACCCGACACACGGTAGTATGTCGGGTTTATTTATAGAGTGAAATGAACCAAAAACGCTCGCCTACACCAAAAGTGAGTAATTAGTTGGTGCTTATCTTCTTGATCTTGAGCACGCTCTTGTGCTGACGATGTCCACGCTTTTTGTTTACACGCTTCTTTGCCTTAAAACGAATAGAGGTGACCTTTTCCTTTTGGATATCGGCTTCCGTCACATCAGCTGTCACAGTTGCGCCAGCGACTTCTGGTGTGCCAACACTTGTAGTGTTGCCATCTATAACCATCAATGGCGTGAAGCTCGCGGTCTTTTTTTCGTCATTTAAAAGCTCGACTTCAAGTGTGTCGCCTTCTGCAACTACATACTGTTTGCCACCGCTTTTTATTACTGCCTTCTTCATGTGTTTCATTCCTTAAAGTGTTGAAATATACCAGCGTATCCTAACAGAGTAGACTACCCTTGTCAAAGCTTTAGTCAGAACTCCTTTTCAGCGCTACTGTTAGTTCGCTATCACCAAGTTTTACAGTTTTAGCAAAACTAGACTTATCAACCTGTTCTTCAAGTGTCACTGCAAGTGTTTCTGTAGCGATATTTTCCTGGTGCCCCTTTATAGCCTGAGCTAGCTCATTGTTATCTGTTTGAAGTGAAAGCTTTATTCGATCGTCAACCTGTAGGTCGGCCTCTTTGCGCGCTTGCTGTACAAAACGAATGACTTCTCGAGCAAGTCCCTCCTGCTTGAGCTCTGGGGTAATTTGCAGATCCAGCATCACCTTCTTTTCCTTACCGACAGAACTGCTCTGCCACTCCTTAATGTTTAACTCCTCTAAAACAATCTGTGAAAGCTCTGCCTGGTGCTCGCCAAGGTTAGTATCGTAGCCTTCTATAGTAATTTTCTGTAGTGGCTGGCGCACTTTGATGCTTGCCTGAGAGCGCTGAGATAAGCCTTCGTTGATTACCTCTCGAATATAAGCCATTCGCTCAACAATAAGCTCGTTTACATGGCCCACCTCCGGCCAGTCAAGGAGGTGTACCGACTCTCCACCTGTGAGCTTTTGGTAGAGTTCTTCTGCTAGAAACGGTGTAAACGGCGCCATCACCTTACTGAGCTGCACAAGTACATAGTGTAGTGTTTTGTATGCAGAATCTTTGTCTGCGTCATTGTCTGACTTCCAGAAACGCTTTCTAGACCGACGAATATACCAGTTCGACGCGTCGTCAATAAACGGCAGGATTGGCTTCGTGGCATTTGGTATATCGTAACGCTGCATGTGCTGATCGACTTCCTGAATGAGCTGATGTATGCGTGACACAATCCACTGGTCAAGCACGTTATCAAGATCCTCACCCGGGTCATGCACATTACCATCCCATTCCCAGCCATCAACATCAGCATACATCGTGAAGAAATCGTACATGTTCCAAACCATACCTAACTTTCGGGCGATATCAGATACTGCCTTGTCTGTTACTGCAAAATCCTCACCAGCAAGTACGGGTGATGAAAGGAGAGCATAGCGTAACGCGTCTGCACTATACGTATCCATAAGTTCATTTGGATCTGTGTAGTTGCCAAGGCTTTTACTTAGCTTTCGTCCGTCAGACCCTGTCACGACGCCGGTTGTAATCACGTTTTTAAATGGTGCCTTACCGAAAAGACCAACGTTCACCGCATGCAGGTAATAGAACCATGCACGGACCTGCCCGACATACTCTGATATAAAATCACCTGGATAGTTTTCTTCAAATTTCTGCACATTCTCAAATGGGTAATGAAATTGCGCAAATGGCATAGAGCCACTCTCAAACCAGCAATCTAATACCTTGTCTATCCTCTTGTATGTGACTCCTTCTATTGTGAAAGTTACATCATCAATCCATGGTCGATGATAGTCATCAAGCTCTGCACCAGAGAGCTCTTTTAGCTCTTCGTAGCTACCGATAACTTTGACGTGCTCTACTCCTTTGTCATCTACCCCTTTCCAGACCGGCATAGCCGTTGCCCAAAACCTATCTCGACTAAGGTTCCAGTCTGGCGCAGATTGCACTGTCTTCTCGAATCTTCCGTGTTTAATGTGTTCAGGAAACCAGCGAATATCACCGTTCTGCTCTAGCATTTCGGTTTTCTGGCCTTGAATATCCATAAACCAACTTGGGTGAGCGCGATACATTAGTTTTGTGCCGCAACGATGACAATGCGGATACTCGTGCCGAATATAGTCTATCTTCCAGACAATACCCCGCTCATGGAGTGTTTTAGCGATTGTTTTGTTCACGTCCCAAACATTATCGCCTTCCCATTCTCCTAGTGTGAATATTCCGTTTTCATCTGTGCTCATTATCCACGGAATACCTTCTCGTTTGCTCAGCTCGTAGTCGTCTTCACCATAAGCTGGTGATTCATGTGCAACTCCAGTACCTTCGTCTTCATGCACAAAATCAGCGTGCCATATCTTAAACGCATTCTTCTGATCTGCAAGTTCGGGTACATCAAACAATGGTTCGTATGTCTTACCAACCAACTCTGAACCTTTATACGTTCTGATGATTTCATATTGTATAGGATTGTGCTTCTCATCAGTTAGCGCCTTTTCTATGAGATTTTGCGCAAGCACGAACACTTCATCGCCAACCTTGACATCGGCATAAGTTAGGTCTTTATTTACAGCTATGGAACTATTTGATGGCAGTGTCCAAGGCGTTGTCGTCCAAGCTAGAACATACTTATCTTCATCAGCTATCTTAAACTTCACATAAACTGATGGATCAGTCACTGTTTGATAAGAGTTATCCATGGCTACTTCAGCTTTTGATATCGGCGTAGCATCACGTGTACAGTACAAGAGTACTTTTTCGCCTTCGTAGACCTTGCCCTTCTCATACAGCTGCTTAAACGCCCACCAGACCGATTCCATGTACTCTTTGTCCATGGTTTTGTAGGCACCTTTAAAATCAACCCAACGACCAATTCTATCGATGGTATCCTCCCATAGGTTGCCCGTCTGAACCATATTATCTCTACATGTTGTTATGTATTTTTCTAGTGATATCTTTGAACCAATGTCTCGCTTATCCTTAATGTTCAGTTTCTTTTCCGTAAAAACCTCAGCTGGCAGTCCATGACAGTCCCAACCCCAGACACGCTCCACCCGCTTGCCCTTCATAGTTTGATAACGTGGCACTGCGTCTTTAACGATAGATGACAACAGCGTCCCATGATGTGGTATCCCAGTAATAAACGGCGGTCCGTCATAAAATACAAATGAATTGTCTTTTGGTCGGTTTTCGACCGATTTTTCGAACGTCTTGTGCTTCTGCCAATACGATACAAGATCTTTCTCGTATTCTTTAGCTCGTCGTCTACTGCCTTGCTTAAACTTCATAGTGATAAAACTCCTTTAAAAAAATAAAAGCCCCTATTCGTAGGAGCTTTGCTTTGCTGGCAAATCGGTACCATCCTACTTGGAGCTTGCTTACGACAGATTACGGCTGTCTCGTCCGTCGAGTTCTATTTGTCTGCTTTTGCAGATGTTCTTCTCGATGCGCTTTTCGTAAAAACTCGTGGGTGATAGCCACTCGTTCGCTTTTATCTTCTGAGAAGATGCGAAACGCTCACATTAAACTGCCTATTCATTCTATCACCGCTTCAAATATGAGACAACTTCGTCCATGAGTGGAAACTTTTCTCCCTGCCACTGCTTTATTAGCGAACCTTGTTCGTCTTGTACTAGCAACGCTGGGTAACGCACGATGTCGTGCAGTCGAGCCATATCAGCACCCTCAAGAGTGTCCAGGCTAATTAACGCTATTTCTGCACGATGGAACCGGGCAAAATCCCTGACGTACTCCTCAGCTGTTCGTGAGAACTCCGCATTCGGATGATACAAGATAGATGCTTTCATATGTGCTTTAGTATAGTGCTTAATCGCTGGAATGAAAAGGAGAGAGTCCGCTCTCGCACACTCTCTCCTCGCTGAACTTACTGGTAGCAATAAACTGTAAGTCTAGCTACAGCCAGTAGTCGAACCACAACTGGTGCAGACATAACAGCTACCTGAGCGCTGTGTCTGGTTGCCGCAGCTGTAGCACATTGGTGCTGTATCATCTGCGAGCGAACTCTTTGCTTTTGCTGCACTACTTTGTGTTGTATCTTTTTGTGGTGTAGCTTCCTCAACTGAAACTTCTGCCTCAGGTTGTGAAAGATCAGCCGTTTGCTCATCAACTAGTAAGCTCGTCTGATCTTCTGGCATATCGTCAATCGAAGCCAAACCAAGCTCTAGCCTATCGTCAAAGCTCAAGTATGTGAGCGCTAGCCGACGAAAGATATAGTCAATCAATGATGATGCTGTACGAATCTCTGGGTCATCAGTAATTCCTGCAGGTGCAAAGCTCGTACTAGCAAGTGATTTGACGTACGTCTTCAGCGGGACACCGTATTGCAACCCGTGGCTCACCGACATCGCAAACGCGTCCATGATGCCACGCAACGTTGAGCCGTGCTTAGCAAAGTGGATGAACAGCTCCCCTGGTGTACCATCGGTATACTCACCGACCGTAATGTAACCATGGCTATCAGCTACCCGGAATGAGAATGTTTTTGATGATCGAACCTTTGGTAATTCTCGACGAACAGCACCTTTCAGTACGTACTTGTCCTTCATGGCTTCTGCCTCAGTAACTGGGCTTTTTGCTTCTTTCTCTTCTTTTTTGGCCATTGATAGTGGTTGACCAACCTTACAGTTGTCGCGGTAGATTGCGACTGCCTTCAAGCCGAGTTTCCAGGACTCAAGGTGCAACTGCTCGATATCCTCAACGCTAGCAGACTCGGGCATATTAACTGTTTTGCTAATGGCGCCAGACAAGAATGGTTGTACTGCTGACATCATCTTAACGTGACCCATGTAGTGGATTGAGTTGTCGCCCATAGAGCAAGCAAATACCGGCTCGTGCTCTTCCTTGAGGTGAGGTGCGCCAAGTATTGTTTTTTCCTCATCAATATATGCAACGATGTCGGCGATTTGTTGCTTGGTGTAGCCGAGTACTTTTAGTGCTCGCGGCACTGTTTGGTTCACGATACTCATAGTACCGCCACCGACTAGTTTCTTCAGCTTCACAAGGCCAAGGTCTGGCTCAATACCTGTTGTATCACAATCCATCATCAAGCCAATTGTTCCGGTTGGTGCCAATACGCTCGCTTGAGCATTCCGCACTCCGTACAGTGCGCCTAGCTCTACTGCCTCGTCCCAGGCTGCTGCTGCACTACTGAGAAGTTCCTCTGATACGTGACTGGCGTCTATCTTGGATACTTCGTCTCGGTGCATCTTTAGCACCCTGAGCACGCCTTCTCGGTCTTTATGAAAGCCAGCGAACGGCCCGACTCGCTCAGCAATCTTTGCGCTAGTCGCGTAAGCGTGGCCAGTCATCAGCGCAGTAATGGCTGCGGCTTGTGCCCGCCCTTCCTCGCTGTCATATGGGAAACCTTGTGCCATAAGCAATGCGCCAAGGTTTGCATAACCAAGACCCAGCTCACGATAAGCCTTTGCATTTTTAGTAATACTCTCTGTTGGATACTCACTGTAGCCAACCAGGATCTCTTGTGCAGTAAAGATAAGCTCTACAGTATGCTTGAAAGACTCAATATCAAACGAACCATCTTCGTTTAGATACTTCAATAGATTAATTGAGGCGAGATTACAAGCTGAGTTATCAAGGTGCATATACTCACTACATGGATTACTACCGTTAATACGGCCAGCATTTGGCGTGGTATGCCAGTTATTGATAGTTGTGTCGAACTGCATACCCGGATCAGCACACTCCCAGGTTGCTTCAGAGATTTGTCGGAACAGTTTCTTAGCTGGAATCGTCTGTACTGTGTCACCTGTTGTAACTGCCTTAAGTTCCCAGTCTTCATCATTTTCGACTGCTTGCATGAACTCATCTGTTACACGGACTGAGTTATTAGCGTTTTGGTACTGTACAGAAAATGAATCCTTGCCGTCCAGGCTCATGTCGAAGCCAGCCTGTTCTAATGATCGAGCCTTACGCTCCTCTATTGCTTTAGACCAAATGAATTCCTCGACATCTGGGTGGTCGGAGTTTAGTATGACCATCTTAGCGGCTCGGCGTGTTTTGCCACCACTTTTGATAGCTCCTGCTGAAGCATCGGCCCCTCGCATAAATGACAACGGACCAGACGCAGTGCCAGCGCTCTTACCTAAAGTCTCAGCAGAAGATCGTATGCTACTAACGTTGATACCTGAGCCGGAGCCTCCCTTAAATATCATACCCTCTTCGGTGTACCAGTTCAGTATAGCTGGCATGGTATCCTCGACTGCCAAGATAAAGCAAGCACTTGCCTGCTGTGAACGGTCAGATGCACCGATGTTAAACCAAACTGGCGAGTTAAAGGCAGCTCGCTGGGTAGCTAGTATATATTTAAGTTCCTGGGTGAAGTCTTCCACTTCCCTGTCAGACGTAAAATAATCCTCTTGTTGACCGTGCCGAGCAATGGTGTCCACTACACGGTTTATGAGTGTCTTTAGCGAATCTTCGCGCTCAACAGTTCCGGGTGTGCCAGAAAAGTACTTCTGAGACACAATATTAACCGCATTTAATGACCATGATTCCGGAAATTCAACGTCTTTTTGTTCGTAGACTGGCTTTCCGGTCATCGGATTCTTAATAATCGAGTCCCGCTTTGTCCATGTGAGCTGATCGTAGCCCTCGGACTTTGGAGGTGTGAAATGCCTCTTAGTTGCTAATTTGATTGTTTGTCCCATAGTACCCTCACTTTGTGCCACACGCTCTTCTGTAGTAAAAAAGCAATGACGGCTGTTTAATTGATATTTTTATATGTTTGTTAGAGTTGTTGTGATTGTTGTCTCTCGTGTATCACAAGCAGCCCTTCTCTAGGTTTAGCCAAGCCCAGAGAACGACTGCCTATAACATCTATGAGAGGTGTGCTGAAGATTTTTGCTGGTCACGGATTTGAAGTAATTCTTTTTCGAATCCTTCTATGTCAGTGAACTTGCGGTATACGCTCGCAAATCGCACATATGCAACCTGGTTTAATTCAGCGAGTCGGTCCATAACCATGTCACCGATCTTTGCTGATGGAACTTCCTGATCACCACAAGCTTGAATTTCATGCTCGATTTGGGTCACGAGGCGCTCCAGCTGCAGACTTGATACGGATGTCTTTTCACATGCCCGCAGTAAGCCGGCTAGTAGCTTCTGTCTATCGAATAGTTCACGAGTGCCGTTAGATTTCACAACGGTGACAGCTGGTCGCTCGACTCGCTCGTAGGTCGTGAACCTATATGCGCACTGCACACATTCACGTCGTCTACGAACCGCTTCACCATCGTTTACGTCACGGGATTCGATTACCTTCGTATCAGCTACCGTACATTGACTGCACTTCATATATTTCTCCTGACGCTACATTGCCGCTTGTCGGTAAACAAGTGCAATGAAACATTTTATTACTCAGTTAAAGTACCGATAGCTCTAATATATTTACTACATGTAGCGCTTCTACACATAATCCTAACGCTATAGATAGTGTATTGCAAGTAATTTATGGTGTATTATTTACTGTCTTTTTGGTCAGTTTCATCTGTTTGCGGTTTATCTTTGCGCTGCCCGAGCTTGTTTTTTGTGATGCGACGCAGAAACGATGGCTTATCAAGCTCATCTTCGTCTATATTCTTCGCATCGTTATCGTCCGAAGGCTTATTGTCGACAGTTGTTTTCTTTTTGTCGGCCTTATTATTAGAAGGGTCGTGATCAAGTGACCAGATGTTTGGCATTGCCGTGTCATCACTATCAAAAGAGCGATTGCTATCCTTTGGCTTATCTAGGTCCATGTCGATATCCTTTATAGCATCATCGTCATCAGAAGACTGCTTCTTTGTGCCTTTACTAGTCTCTGCACTGGCAGTTGCTGAAGTACCATCATCTGAACTTGCGCCTTGCTTGATTGAACGATTGGCGAAGTAAGCTGCGTCAAAACCAGTAGCTACCACTGTAATGATAATCTCTTCTTCTAGACCTGGGTCAATCGTAGCCCCAAATATAATATTAGCGTCTGGATCAGCAGCAGCAGTTATGGCTTCAGCTGCAAGATTTATCTCATGCATTGACATATCGTTGCCACCAATAACGTTAAACAGTATACCTCGAGCACCGTCAATAGACACCTCTAGAAGTGGCGACTCTATAGCTTGTTGGGCGGCTTCAACCGCTCGCTCCTCACCAGTTGCCCGACCAATACCCATTAAGGCTGAGCCGGCACTACTCATGACCGCCTTAACGTCAGCGAAGTCTAAGTTAATAAGTCCATGTACGGTAATAAGATCAGAGATACCCTGTACACCTTGACGTAGCACGTCATCGGCTACTTTGAAGGCCTCGAGTAACGGGGTCTGTCTTTCGATAGTTTGCAGTAATCGATCGTTTGGAATAATAATCAGCGTATCAACTGCACCGCGAAGGTTCTCTATGGCTGACTCTGCGTTCTTGCGACGCTTTTCACCCTCAAAAGCAAACGGCTTGGTGGCAAACCCTACCACAAGTGATCCGGACTGTTTTGCTATCTCAGCTATAACGTGACCGGCGCCACTACCGGTGCCACCTCCGGCGCCGATTGTAACGAATACCATGTCGGCACCCTCGAGAGCATCTTTTATCTCATCAGTGGACTCCAGAGCTGCCTTTTCCCCTACATCTGGATCTGCACCTGCGCCAAGTCCTTTGGTAGTATCTCTTCCGATGTGAATTTTCTTTGATGCCTGAGAATGATGCAATGCTTGAGCATCAGTGTTAATCGCGATGAACTCAACGTTTTCTATACCAGCCTCGATCATACGATTGATGGCCGCTCCACCAGCACCACCAACACCAACTACTTTAATTTTTGCAAAGGTTTCAATTGCGGGAGCAACTTGTTGCATATAGATTATCCTCTAAAAACTCTCGTTAGATTTCTAATTGTGTAGTATACCTTAAAGACTCATGAATCGGCAACCACTTGAGGTTCATTAACTGCCTATATTGGTGAGGGTTGGTTATCGTTTTTTCGGTTGGCCGAAGAAACCCTCGAGGAAGCCGAAGAAACCGCCGTTAGGCTCACCTGTTTCAAGACCATCGTCTGGTCCAAGATACATATCAAGCATCATCAACCCAACCGCTGTTGCATAATCAGGATTTGTAATGGTGTCGAGCAGCCCATTTACTTGTTCAATCGAGCCAACACGAGCTGCCAGCTGAAGCTTCTCCTTAGCGAATTCGGCTATACCACGTAGGTTGGCTGTACCACCCGTTAGCACGACACCACCGGGAAGCTTTTGGGACTTACCAATCTTCCGAAGTTCTTTTTCGACATATTCAAATATTTCATCCATGCGAGACTCGATGATTATGCGGACGTCCGATGCATCAAACTCATACGTCTCGTCGTTATATGTCACGTTGATTGTTTCAGCACGAGCTTCCTGCTCAATGGAACCATGGGCTATTTTTACTTCTTCTGCTATATCTAGATCTGTTTTTAGCCCAATCGCTAAGTCGTTTGTAATATGAACGCCACCCATTGGTATGACGGCAACGTGTTGAATTTCCCCATCTTCGATAACGGTAAAACCAATAGTGCCAGCACCAATATCAAGTACTAGAGTACCTGATTCTCGTTGTTGTCTATTCAAGGTAGCTTCCGCTGATGCAAGGCTTGATAATGTGTAGCGATTTGGGTGTATACGAGCAGACTGCAAGGTTTCATTCAGGTTTTTAATATTTGGTGTTGTGGCTGTTACAATATGTGTATCTACCTCGAGGCGAACACCCTGCATACCGACTGGGTCTTTGATATTATCCTGACCGTCAACACGATAATTCTTCGAAAAAACTTGAACAATTTCTCTGTTCGGCGGCATCTGTATAGTGGCAGCTGCCTCCTCGGCGCGCAAACGGTCTGCCGGGCTGATTTCTTTATTCGCAGTACTAATAGCTATAACACCCCTGGAGTTGAGTCCTTGTATATGTGAGCCGTTTACGTTGATAGTTGCCGTAGTAATTGACGTACCAGTAACTCGCTCTGCTTCTGTGACTGCTTTGATGACTGCTTCTGCGACTTCATCAATATGCGTGATGACACCTTTACGCATGCCGGTATTAGTCGCAGAACCATGTCCTACAACAGATAATTTGGTTGGGTCGTTTTGGTCTTGGATGCCAACGATACAGCGAACTTTTTGTGTACCGATATCGATACCACAGTAGTATGTCGGCGATTGGTCGCGCATACCTGTCAGTATACCGCTAACCCTTATCAGTAGCAATAAGAAATATTAGGCAATCGTTGTCAACACTTCTGCGCCAGCTTTTGTTATAAGCACCGTGTGTTCAAAATGAGCCGATCGAGAACCGTCTCGCGTACGTACAGTCCAGCCGTCACCATCGACACCTACTTGATAATCACCAATAGTAGCCATCGGTTCGATGGCTATCGTCATGCCTGCTTGCAGCCGAGGGCCGGTGTTTGGCCTGCCGTAATTTGGGATGTTTGGGTCTTCATGTACGTGATGGCCAACACCGTGACCGACCAGCTCTCGCACAATACCATAACCAGCCTGATCAAGTACTCGTTGCACGGCAGATGCGATATCGCCGACTCGGACACCATCTTTTAGCTGACCTATCCCTGCGTTCAAGGACTTCTCAGTTGTTCGAAGTAGATCAATATCTTCTTGCTGTGCCTCACCAACGATAACGCTTATTGCTGCATCTGTTGTCATGTCATTATAAATAACCCCGAAGTCCATACTAATAATATCGCCGTCCTGCAATACGTAATCCTTGCTTGGAATGCCGTGCACGACCGCGTCGTTAATAGAAACGCAAAGCGGCTCTGGGAATCCTTGATAGTTTAAAAAAGCTGGCGTACCCCCGAGTTTCTTAAGTTCAGCCCCTGCTTCATCTGAAATCGCTTGCGTTGTCATACCAACAGCAACGTATTTTTTAAGATGCTGGAGCACGGTCGCGAGCATCTTGCCACTTTCCCTCATTGCTTCAATCTCAGTGCTAGTCTTTACCTTTGTATACATGTTTACTGGCCCCTACTTTTAACAACATTTAGGATATCCTGGTGGACCTCTTCTTTTGATCGCTCGGCATCTACGTCTACTATATCTACCCCCTCGCTAGCAAAGATTGCAAGGATTGGCTTTATAGTTTGTTCATACTCATAAAAGCGCTCATCAATCGCTTCTTTGTGATCGTCGGTTCGCCCTCTCTGAAGTAAACGTTGCTCAACTACTTCTTTACTGGCGGTTAAGTGAATAATGAGTGATATGTCTGTTTCGTTATTTGACACAAGATCAAGCAGCCACTTCGCCTGCGTAATTGTACGGGGGAAACCATCGAGCACAAATTCTTGCTTCGTGTCTACCATCGCAAATATTTTTCGCACAACAGCGATAATCTCATCGTCCTCGAGCAACTTACCTTCAATCATATGCTTTCTGCGCTCACCCGATATGACCATGCGCAAAAACTCGCCAGTAGATAACCACGGATAGCCACACGTATCAGCTAGCAATTTACCCTGAAGGCTCTTACCTGACCCGGCTACTCCGGTGAAAATAATCATGAGTTTATGCGATCCTTCACCAGCCGCGCGACAAGAGCACCGTCGGCACCAGGACCAGCTTGCGCCTTTACTTTACTGATAACCTCACCCATGTCCCTCATGGACAGTTCGTCATAAGTCTCACAGGTTTTTTCTACTATAGTGTTGAGTTCTTCCTCTGATAGTTGCTCCGGCAAATAAGCGTCTATGATGGCTTTCTCGGCTCGTTCTGCTTCGGCCTGGTCATGATTGCCAGACTGCTGGTAGGCGTCAATGCTTTCTTGCCGCTTTTTCGCCTCTTTGGCGAGGACCGCTGTAGCCTTTTCATTAGTTAAGCCATCTTCCCTGTTCGATCCAGCTACTTCAGCGTAGAGGATCGCACTCTTTAGGCCTCGAATCGTCTCTGCTCGAGCCTTATCTCCGGCAAGCATAGCCTGCTTCAAGTCACTGTTTAGCTTTTCCTTTATATCCATACTTGCTTTAAGTCTAGCAAAAATACATTAATTTACCACTACGAGTAGAGGTGACGTATATGACTAAACACAAATAACGTGCACATTATAATCTGCGCACGTTATTCGTCACACTTGAGACTACACTCTCCTCCAAACAGAAACCGAGCTACTTAGCGTTGGCCAAGCTTCATGCGCTTCACCTTGAGTGACTTGCGCTCTTGGCGTTGGATAGCCTTCGTCCTTCGGTCTCGCTTACTGATTGGCTTCGTAAAGTATTGAGCATTTTTGGCATTCGCAATAGTGCCAGACTGCTGTACCTTTCGAGTAAAGCGACGGATCATGTTCTCTACGGACTCTTTTGAGTCTTTTCTTGTAACTTGTACCATAACTTCGTGTATTTTAGCGGAGGTGCGGACTTTTTGCAACACCTTTCAGTAGTCTATTGCCGATTCTGCTGTTTCTTTTGATTGATTCGTTGAGCCTTTAATACGATACTCTGTAGCTCCTTGAAGATAGCGAAGTGTTTATTGGTGTGATAAACCTTGGTATTACCTTGCTTTTCCGATGTCAAAAAACCAACTTTTTCTAAACGTTTTAGTTCGCGCTGGATATTACCGGCGTCTTCTTTGATAAGTTTTGCTAAGCCACGAACATGCGTCTTAAAGTCTGGGTACTTGGCGTACACCACTATGATTTTCCGTCTGACTCGTGAAGTTATAAATACGTCTAACATAAGCTTTCATTGTTATTCGAACAACGTGTAGTATACGATACTCCCGTGGGCTTTTCAAGCCATTGTACGACTATCGCGTATACTAACACATAGTATGTATTACTACGATATCTTAGTTGCCGATATTAGCTACAAGGGAACCGCGTTGCTCACCTACTCATATGAGCAATTACTTCAACCGCGGCAACTTGTCGGTCTGCGACTGCGCAATAAACTAACTACCGGTATCGTCATAGCAAAGACGGTGAAGCCAAACGGCGTCAAAATTAAACCCCTCGATAGCGTTATAGCCCAAGAGCAGTTACCGGCTTGGTATATACCGTTAGTTGAGTGGATGAGCAAGTACTACCCCGCCTCACCGAGCGAAGTCGCTAATGCTGCCGTACCGAGTAGCCTGCGTACATATAAACCTACTGATAAAAAAGCTGACGCACTTCAGCCAGTGACATTAGACAAGCTGCCAGATCGCATACAACCCTCCTTAACAACCCTGCAGCAAAGCGCTTTTGAATCAATACAAAAGGCCAAGCAAAATTCAGTATTACTCCATGGTATTACCGGATCAGGCAAGACACGTTTGTATATAGAGTTAATTCAGGAAACCTTAGCTACCGGTAAATCTGCCTTCGTTTTAACTCCAGAGATAAGCTTGACGCCACAGCTTCAAAAAAACATTCAGGAACACTTTGGCAACCGCGTATACGTAACCCACTCGGGCTTAAGTAGCGCCAAGCGAAGAGACCTCTGGTTACGTGTATTGAAACAAACTGAGCCAATAGTCGTCATTGGCCCACGCTCGGCCTTGTTTACTCCAGTGATGAAAGTTGGGGCTATTATCATAGACGAGGCACACGATCTATCCTACAAACAGGACCAAGTACCGCACTATCATACGAGTCGGGTCGCTGCGATGTTAGCAAAACAAACCGGTGCGAAGCTCATACTCGGCACGGCAACACCATCGGTAGTTGACTATTTCACCTTCTCCTCAAAAAACTTACCGATTGTAACGCTCGATAAAAAGGCGCTCAAGCAAACGCATACCACGAGCAAAGAAATCATTCGCATTGACGATCGCTCATTGTTTACAACATCAAGTTGGATATCAGACCCGGTTATTGCTTCTATCAAAACCGCAATCCACCGAGGCGAACAGTCTTTGATTTACTTAAATCGTCGAGGAACAGCGCGCTTGGTTGTCTGCCAAGCCTGTGATTGGCAAGCAGCCTGCCCAGTGTGTGACATGAACTATGTCTACCATGGCGATAGCCATACCTTACGTTGTCACACCTGTGGCACAAATCGCAAAGCCTACACATCATGCCCTGAGTGTAGTAGCAATGACATCATTTTGCGCAGCGCAGGTACAAAAATGATCCAAGAAGAGCTCGGTCGCCTACTGCCCGATGCTCGGATTGCTCGCTTCGACACCGACAACAACCCCGAGGAGTCCATGGAACACATGTATAGACAATTACATGAAGGTATCGTGGACGTAGCTATCGGTACACAAACAATTGGTAAGGGTTTAGACTTACCTAAATTACGAATGGTCGCCATTCTACAAGCAGATAGTTCACTCTCTCTACCCGATTACGTAGCTGAGGAAGAGCTATTTCAGCATATTCATCAGCTAATTGGGCGGATTGGACGTGGACACCGAGCTGGTCAAGCCTACATTCAAACACGGCAGCCTGACCATCCGGTTATTGCCTCAGCGATTTCTGGCAATTACACAGAATTCTATGAAGCCGAGCTAGACAAGCGTCGGCAACACTTGTTTCCACCGTATGCACATCTACTAAAAGTACAAGTTGACTACTCCACCAGGGATGGTTCGCGTAAACTTCTAGAAAATGTTAAAAACACGACGCTTAAAAAACACCCGAACGTCATCATACTTGGACCAGCCCCAGCTTATAAAGAAAAAGTAGGGTCATCGTTTCGCTGGCAACTTATCATCAAGGCAAAACAGCGAGAAATACTAGTAGACATAGCGCGGAATCTACCACAGAAATGTCGATTTGATATAGATCCTTCCCGAATGCTCTAATTGCATCTGGTATACTATTGAACGATTATGGCAGACAAAAAAAATATTATAACCCTACCCCACGTAGCCCTAAGAAATAAATCTACTCGGGTCGGCGTCATTACAGAGGAAATACGACAGATTGTCTCAGACATGGAGCAATCAACGCTCGATTGGGAGGACAGCCGCCAGCACGAGCTCGGCGTTGCGTTGGCTGCCGTACAAATAAATGTGCGCATGCGTATCGTCATTATCCGCAGTAGTTTTGAGGATAAGACCGATAGAACCTTTCAGCACTTTATAAACCCAGAGATTACTAAGTGCGAAGGTGACTTGGTGGAAGACTACGAAGGCTGTTTAAGCGTTAAGGATATATACGGCATGGTGCCACGATACGAAAAAGTAAAGATCAAAGCACTTGATCTTGAGGGCAACGCAATCCGCGTCACTGCTGAAGGATTTTTAGCTCGCGTGTTCCAGCACGAAATCGACCACACAACTGGTACACTATTTATTGATCACATTAAAGATAGTCAGGAAGCGTTCTTTCGGCTAACTGAAGAGGGAAAGTTGCAGCAGCTCGATTATGAAAAAGACATCCGAGACAATCGTATTCTTTGGTAGCGGTCCGGTTGCCGCTGAATGCTTAGAGCTCCTAATTGAGGACTTCGATATAGAGGCGGTCATCACCAGGCCCAAGCCAACGCACCACAGAGGAGACTATCCTGTTCTTCCTGTAGCTGCAAAACACAACTTACCAACCTACACACCAGATTCAAAAAAAGCCTTGTCTGAACTATTTGCTCAAACTTCCTTTGAATCGCGCATTGGCCTGGTGATTGATTATGGCATTATTATCCAAGCAGATGTTATCGAGTCGTTTCCGCTCGGTATCCTTAACAGTCACTTCTCGCTGCTACCACAATGGCGTGGCGCTGACCCACTCAGCTTCGCTATCCTCTCCGGGCAAAAGCAAACAGGAGTTAGCCTGATGCGCATAAATGAGAAGATGGACGAAGGCCCGTTACTCGCTCAAGCAACCTATGACATTCCAGATAACATGACGACACCTGAGCTCACCGATGCACTCATAGAGCTCAGTTATTACACGTTGCAAGAAATAATCCCCCTCTATCTCAAAGAAGAGATTGAACCCCTTCCCCAAGAAATAGGTTCTGTCGCCGAAGATCCAGTGGTTAGCTACTCCAGAAAACTACAGAAGAGTGACGGAGTACTCGATTGGCGTAAACCAGCCGATGTACTCGAGCGCGAAATTCGCGCCTATACTGATTGGCCAAAAAGCCGCAGCACCATCGCTGGAAAAGACGTCATAATAACGAGCGCTAACGTTATCGCCGAATCAGGCGAACCAGGAGATGTTCGTATTATCGACAAGCAGCTTGTTGTATATTGCGGCAGTGATGCACTGCAGGTAACTACCCTCAAACCAAGTGGCAAACACGAAATGACCGGCCAAGCATTTCTAGCCGGCCACCAATTATAGTTTTTATTTATGTCAAGAAGAAGCTTTAACGCCTGGCCGTAGTTCTTTTAGCTTGCTCACTATTCAATCTTCATACTAAACCACAAGTCACGCAAGCAGCTCGTGTTTTAACTTGTTCTTAAAAGAGTTTTACTATCTTCTGAATCAGCATCATCCGCCTCATGTATATCAGCAAGTACCTTCAGACTAGTATCGTCTATATTCTCTCCAGATCGCAAGGCCTGCCCTTCAACTCCAGAAGTGTCAGCTCCTCGTGCGTTAACTTTACCTTCAACTACAATTCCTCGCCGTATTAGCTCATCAGGGTTATCTGTATCTTCTTGGGCTGTTAGTTCTTCTGTTGGATGTTCTTCACGAAGCCAATCACGAAAACGAGTCATACCAGAAATAAACCGGGCTGCAACCCCACGTCGCTTCTTGGATTTTTCAGCTGGCCCTTCTTCAGGCTCACCCATGTCAGCAGCTTCGGGCTCGTGCATTTGAGTCCCCTTGTCAGTTGTTTGCTCATGGCTCTTTCTATCTGCTAATTCATTTTCGATTAGTTCTTTTTGTCTCTGCAATATTTCCGAACTATCAATAAGTTCTGATAATTCACCTTTTATTCTGTTTCGCACATTACCTAGTTGCGCGAGTTCAGCCTCAATATCCTCTGATCCTCGAGGATCATCTCTTTCTTCCTTAGATGAACCGTCTACTGAACTAGTTTCTACCCCACCCACCTTATCGCCTGCTGTATCGGTGGTCGGTGTTGGAGCTGCGTCGGTAGCTGAAGTCGTTTTTACTCTTGCGCTTGTTTGACCTGGCGCTGGCTGTGTTTGGCTCTGATCTTTTTGCTGTTTTTTGCGTTGGTC
>JAGXIU010000001.1 GCA_024635455.1 Candidatus Saccharimonadota bacterium
CGGCAACCTTCTTCGCCTGCAGAGTGGTGGTGTTGACCAGTTTGTTGTCGATTGGCAAGGGGATGCTACGCTCGCTGGTTCGCTCTCCGCATCTAACTTTAGCGGTAGCAGTAGCGGTACCAACACAGGTGACGTTACCCTGAGTGGTGAGAACTACATTACTATCAGCGGCCAACAGCTAACTCTTAACGCGATTGACTTGGCTACCTCAAATGTAACTGGCACATTAGACGATGCTCGGCTCTCGAGTAACGTTACGGTTCAGGGCAATACATTTAATGGAGCTAACCAGCTAGTAAGGCTAAACGCCTCGGGGCTATTGCCAGCGCTAAATGGTTCTCTGTTGACAGACTTGAACGCGAGCGCGCTATCGACTGGAACCGTGCCGTCAGCAAGGCTATCAGGTAGCTATACAGGAATAACTGGTACCGGAGCTCTTAATGCGGGAAGTATTACAAATGGTTTCGGTAGTATTGACGTAGGGACGAGTAATATATCACTTACGGGTACACTCTCGGTCGGGTCTAGTATTACGCGATCCGGAGCACTTAATGTTACTACGACCGGAGCGAACACTTTGAATTTACAAACTAACAGTCAAACAAGACTAGCAATTGACGGTACAGGGGTTGTCACGATTTCTGGGCACATCTTACCTGGAGCAGACGATACGTATAACCTCGGCTCCTCGACTTTACGATGGAACAGCCTATTTCTCAGTGCAAGTTCGCTCAATATTGGAACAAATACTAACAATATCATTATTGACTACGACACTGTTGATAGTCATTTGCAGTTTTCTAAAAGTATAGTCGTAGCCGGTGGTGTTCAGCTTGGTGACTCAACCGCCACAGTTGCGGGTACGCTACGGTGGTCTGGTACTGATTTTGAGGGGCATGACGGAACAGAATGGACCTCATTAACAGGCGGTGGTGGAGGCATACCTATAGGTGGAATAATTATGTGGTCGGGAAGTATTGCTAGTATTCCTGCTGGGTGGGCTTTAGCCGAT
Organism: Candidatus Saccharimonadota bacterium; assembly: GCA_024635455.1. GTDB lineage: Bacteria > Patescibacteriota > Saccharimonadia > Saccharimonadales > SLHW01 > SLHW01. Next base: position 1,013 of record JAGXIU010000001.1, read on the forward strand.
GGCACAAACGGAACCCCTGACTTACGAGATAGATTTGTAGTTGGGGCAGGTAGTACATACGCCGTAGATAACACTGGCGGCCTAAATACGGTAGCCTTAACTACTACAGAGATGCCATCTCACTCCCACAGTGGTTCTACCGGCTCTGATTCTCACTCCCACTCCGGCTCGACAAGCAGCGGTGGCTTGCACTCACACACCTATAGCAGAAGCAACCAGTTGTCACGTTACTTCCCGAGCAGCGGCACCCTAAGAAACAACGGTGACAATTACAGCAACGCCACTACATCGTCAAGCGGTTCGCACTCGCACTCTCTATCTACTAACCTCGACAGCCACTCTCACTCCGTGAGTATCGGCAGTAATGGCAGTGGTCAGGCTCACGAGAATAGACCTCCGTACTATGCATTAGCGTATATAATGCGAATCCAATAATAATTTTTTTTGGGCTTTGGTCTTGTTATCTGATTCGTTGCTTCATTGCTGTATACATGCGGTTGGCCCAAAATAGTACGAGACCAATGACGGGCAGGCCAAGCATGATGATTATCCATATAGCAAAATCTGGCGATCTTTTGTAGAAGGTGTAGATAACCGTTGCTGTAATAAGTGGTGCGTAGATAACAATAAATAATATTAGGCGAGACATATACTGTGCTTTGGTATTTTCTGCCGTGTCGCTAATTATTTTTTTATGAAAGTCCGTCTCAGTTATCAGCCATCTATACGCTGTATCTCCAGTTGAGTCTGAGGTATTTTGCGGCCCAACCTCCACTCGACTAAAAATGAATATTGCAATACCTACGTGCTTCCAGCCCGAGCCACTTGCTATAAACTCTATGGTTACTTGGAGGTTATTATCTTCTACAGTCGTTATATTATAGGTGATGTCGTTAAAGTGGTAGTCTTGAATTTTACTTTCTCGTAGACTGTTCAGTATGTCTTGTCTAAGCTGATAATTTTCTTGTGCTACAAAGTCAAGAACTCTTTCATGGTTTCCCTCACTTACAGCGTCGGCAATACTTGCGACACTTTGAAGAGCTATGTCATCGTCCTCCGGCGTAATTTCCGGCTCAGCCTCTGCATTATCGACGTGCCCAGCCTCAGCTTCGGGACCAGAGTGTGCGAGGAGGGTGCTACTTGATAGTAGTAGAGTAACGAGAAAAAAAGGTAAAATTAAAACATAGAATATTGACCCATTAAAGCTAAATTCTTTCATCTTTATCTTCTCTCGTCTCCTTGATTAGTAATTTTAGCACACACTGGTAGTGTTTATTAACTAGTTCCAGTAGCTTTAAATAAACAATGGATACAACAGCTGAAGTTTTACGATGCCATTACTGACATACTCTTCGATGATTTTTGGCTCTTCTTCAATTGCGTGTCCAGACAAAACTGACATATAAAATCAGCATAAATCGCAAGGGTTATTGGTGCTTTGTCGCTGCCATACGGTTGCATAGGCAGGGCGTTAATTTTTTACAACTCCTCAGAACTTGGGGGCAGGCCGATGATGACTACGTTATTGTAATTTTGTTCTGACGATTCAATGAATGTCACGATATTGGTTACGCTCGTGTGGCCTGCAGCCTCCAGTAATTCTACGACCTGGTTTGCGCAAGCGCCACTATCACAATAGACAAATATATCCGTTCCTAATACACTTCCTGGCTTTCACTTTCTAAGTCGGTTTCCATAGAACTGCCCTAGGTTTGTGGACGTAGTGTATACAGAAGTGTTCAGCTTACGAATACGAATAATACAAGTACAACAGTAATAGGTTTTGATAGCCTAGAAGTGTATTTCTTGGTAGTTACAGTGCTCTAGTACAGGGCATTTGCCTCAATATCAATTCGTTCATCGGTAATCGACATCTCGAGGTTTTTCCACTGCTGGCTCAGCCACTCACTATATTCAATCGTTATATTATCAATTAATTTTTCTCGGCGGAGGTCGTTTAACAGTATTTTCTTATAGGCTTCGGAGTCTATATTGTATAGCTGCTTAAGCCGCTCGTTTAGCGCTTGTGTGCCGGTTTGTTCACTAATAGTTCGATAGCGATCTTCGACGTCATTGTTTTCGATTGAAATGTCATGCGCTGCCAAGGATTGATTTATGAGTTCTTCCGAGACAAGCTGACGCAGTACAGATCTTTCCAGTGTGCCTTGATCGACTGCTTGATCTTGTTGCTGATAAAAATGGCTTAATTGATCTAAGCGCTCTGTGTAGTGCTCGTAGTCAATCGATCCGTTATTGACGATTATTGCTGGCTGCGTCTCACTACTGTTCATTATTGTGTAAACGAAAATCGAGCCCCCTATAAGTGCAATAATAGCAATACTTGCATAACCAATATACTTGCGGTTTCTCCGTGATAAAGATGCGATGAACTGCCTCACTGAAGTATTGACCCTCCCTGAATGCGCGTACCTCCCCTTATCCGACTACTGCCAGGCTCCGAGAGGATTTCTATACTAAGTTGCTGATCCAGGAATCCGTCAGCATCTGCTGTCAATCCATCGTTTTGAACAAGAGGGACACTTTGAATCTCAGTATAAATCTGATAAATGCCACGTTGTGCCCAGGTAAGGTCCGCAACCGTTATGCCGCTCGCATTCGTGGGGCTGCTTGGTTGAGTTATGGCTGCAGAGCCACCAGCACTAACTATGATATTAGAGGTAGCCACACCACTTATCGGATTTTGCCAGGTGTCGCGTAGTGTGATGGTTAGTACGACAAGCTCATTAATACTTGCTGATTGATCCGTCACTATCGTAGAGTCATCGCTGTGCGCAGAAATATCGCCAGTGTTTACCGTGACAGTTGATTGACTGGTTCCGTTAATTCCAGCACTTGGCTCTTGAGCTGAAAACGAGATACTCGACTCTGCCGAGTATAAGGTAACCGATTTTGTCACTGACCCAGCTGTAAAGTCAGTGTTTTGTAGCGTACCGATGATGGGACTAGTCCCATCGGGAGCTGTGTTAGCTGTCGAGCTCCAGCTGTAGGTGCCCGCTGGAGGAGTGTAGAGTGAACCAAGCTCATTTTCCCATTCATCAACCACTACAATAGAAACATCAAAGCTGATACCAGCTGTTTGTGTTGTGGCGTCAGGAGTCACAATATATTCTGTTTTTGTATTGCTATCAACCGTGAAAGTAGTTGATGCTGAACCAATGGTTGTTGGCCCGATATCTTCATCAACGATGTTTATCTGTGCATGCACATTACTGCTTGCGCTTGCATCATAGTAGGTGGCAGCTAGACTGTTCGCTTCTCCGTTTGTGAACACGACTGAACTAGAGGGAAGGGCTGGCGTGGTAGTGTCGGGTGCATTTTGGGCTTGAGAGTTGCTAAAGTCAACCGTCCTTGCCCCGTTAACATTGTAGGTGTTGCTATCGTTTAAGTTGCCAAACTCATCAACGGCTTTAAGGTCAAAGCTAAAGCTTTCACCAGCGGATGCGTTTGGCGTGCGAGTGCCACTGAAATTCGGTGTACCGCTTATTCCGGCTCCGTCTGTGAAATTTTCTCCAGGTAGCACTACTAGTATGTCGGCTTCTTGGCTCGGATATATGCCAGTAATTGAGTCACTTCCTGTTTGAATATCAGCCGATTTAGTTGCGGTAATAGTGAAGCTTGGCTGTTTTTTTGTGCTGCGAAAGTAGAAGTTTGTTGTCCCCGAGCTTAATGTGTACTGCGTCGTTGTCGTGCCGCAACTATTGTCGGTATGAAAGTCTATGTCAACGCCATCATGGCTCATATTTACTGTTGAACTGTCCAGATTAAGATTATTTTGCCACTGGTCATGCGCCTGGATCGTGTTGCCCTCAACACAGTCACCCGCAAAGACATCAGAGCTAAATGCAGTTACCGCATAGTTCGTAAGTATTCCAGGTAGAATGGTGACGGAGTCGGAGGCAAACTGGTACTGTCCACCATCGGCCACTGTAACAGTCGTAGACTCAGCGTTATAAAGGGTTGTCGTGAGGGTAGATGTTGATTGTCCAGAGCTGAAGTCGACAGACTCGGTGTAACTCGGCGCGGTGGCGTCTGGCGCATTCCCAGGTCCAGTATAGGTTAAGCTTTGAGTTCCACTATATGATTGAACAATATTGTAGTATATATCTGTAGCCGTAATTTGCGTAATAACAAACGAGCTTCCGGCGACCTGATCAGCCGGAGACCCCGTGTTGCCACTGCCCTCGTTAAAGGTTTGTCCTGGCAACGTTACGACCAGTCTATCCATAGACCCCGCGTTTACGGTAAATGTTTGATTGTCGCTCGTAAGGCTTCCAAAACCTGATTGTTGTACTGCAGATAAAGTCCAGGTTGGGTCTGATCTGCGTTCATCAACTATATAAAATGTCTTTGTATCCTCGCTGGTGGTAAATGTAATGTCCCCGTTTGTTATTACTGTTGAACACGTGTCATCACTGTATATTGTGTAGTTAGGTGAGATAGAGCTTATTCTGACAACAGCTCCCGAAATAGGTGGTGGCACTGGAACACCGCCACTGTCCTGTAGTTGAATCGTAATGGCATTGGCGCTACCACTGCATTCTCCAGCGGTTACAGTTCGTTCGGCAGTAGTAAATTGTATTTGCGTAGGGAAGTCGACTACTTCATACGTTAGGATTATCCTACCCGCAGCACCGGTACCGCCAGATGTGGTGCTACCACCACCACCACCACCAGGCGCTGTTCCTGCGCCGCCAGCGCCATTGGCACCGCCTCCACCATTTCCTTCACCTGTACCACCGCCACCGCCAGTATCTCCGCTGGCACCATCGCCACCGACTGCATTATTAAATGCCGAGCCACCACCACCACCACCTATCCGGCTATTCGGATTCCCGGTAGTTGTTCCATCACCACCGTTCCCACCGGCGTAACTGGCTTCTATATGAGTGGGGGCGGTGCTTGTTGCGCTTCCTCCCGCTCCGCCAGTACCGGCAGATCCGGTTGAGCCCCCATTAGCTAGTACTTCCAGTGAGCTGTCGCCAGTGAAGCTTGAGCTTTGGCCGTTAGTATTACTTGTAACCGATGAAGCGACAGTAATGGAGTAACTTTGTCCTGGAGTTAGAGGAACAGTGCCTCGAGTATAGGCGCCACCTCCTCCGCCACCACCAGCGCTATCGGTAACACCTCCTCCGCCACCACCCCAGGCTTCAACGGTTACTTCAAATACGCCCTGGGGAACAAGCCAAGTATCACTCGTATTATATGTATCTACTTGTGCGTGCACAGTGGAAATATCACGTAAGGCTGGACTAAGACAAGTTAGAATTACGACGGTAAGTATAAGAGACGTTCTGAGTAACCTAAACTTAACTCGTGGCGATGATGGATTTTTATTCACGGATAATGCCACCATTAATAAAAATTACTGACTTCATTCTTCAATTATAAAGTGGTTTACCCGATAAATAAAGTTATCCAAAAAGAGAAACTGTATAGATAGCGAACGAATAGCTAGCAGCAGTATATATTTGCTAATCTAAACATCCAGTAATAACCCGACAGACTACAGTATGTCGGGTTTATGAGTGGGTAATATTGGCGGTTTATTGACTAAGCTACTTCTTTCTAAGAACTGATATAATAGGGCGGTATGGAATTTGTAGATATTCTTTTCGTGGGCGTTATTATCGTGTCTGTATTGCTGTCAATCACCTTACACGAGGCAATGCACGCCTATACGTCGCATTGGCTCGGTGATGATACGGCCTATTTGCAGGGGAGGCTATCGCTTAACCCGATAAAACATATTGACCCGTTCCTAACTATCCTTATGCCGGTGATGCTGTTTTTGATAGGCGCACCAATTCTTGGCGCAGCCAAACCAGTGCCGTTTAATCCGGCACGCTTACGTTATGATGAGTTTGGCGCCGCGATGGTGGCTTTTGCTGGACCCTTGACCAATCTTGTGTTGGCAGCTGTAGGCGGATTGTTTATAAGGCTGTTCGCAGAGGCAGCAACACCGATTTTGGTTGATTCCATGGTGCTGTTTGTATTTGTGAATATCGGCTTCTTTGTCTTTAACATGATTCCGTTTCCCCCATTAGATGGTTCTCGTGTACTGTACGCGGTCGCACCTGATGGGCTGCGCAGGATTATGTCGATTATTGAGTCATATGGCTTGCTCGGCTTTTTGGTGTTCTTTGTTTTATTCTTCAATGTAATTGCACCGTGGTTGGGAACGATAATCCAGGCAATTGCGCAGTTTTTCTTGGGTAGCATTCTGTAGCAGGTGATTTATAATAAGGCGTGCTGAGGGCGGCTAATGATAATCTGAATACCTATCATTAGGGAGTTCAATATTCGTGTAAAGCCGTGGTTTTACCGTGCGAACACCCACCTGGAATTTATACCAGGTTGTCACACCGCTCCTCAGCTTTATGCTTATGAAGCTATCAGACTATAGCTTGGGGCGTGTTTCATCAGATGTGGTCGTGAGAGTCTCATGCTATACACCATAACGGGGATTGGCGCAGTTGGTAGCGCGCACGGCTGGGGGTCGTGAGGTCGCTGGTTCGAACCCAGTATCCCCGACCAACCATGTGCGCAGGTCACCTAACCATGCTAAGCAAGATATATACAGGTACACTAAAGTTTACGAACCGCCTGTATCTACTTAGACTTTATGCAGCAAAAACTCTATACTACGAGCTATGTGGAAAGAAAAAAACAATAAACTACATAAAAAATTTATGTTTACTGACTTCGCAGAAGCCTTTTCCTTTATGTCAGAGGTGGCTGATATTGCAGAAGAGCAAGGGCATCATCCTGACTGGCAGAACAGTTATAACACTGTAGAATTTTGGCTTAGCAGTCACGATGAAGGTAAGGTGACTCAAAAGGACAAAGACCTAGCCGAGGCGATAGATGAAGCAGCAGAAGCCTTCCAGGCGCCAGACACTGAAGCAGAGCAAGCCAAGCCGAAGCCAGTGCAAACCCCAAAGAAGGTCCGTATGTTTGCCGACGGTGGCTCACGCGGCAATCCTGGGCCATCTGCTACCGGCTACGTTCTGCTAGACGATGATGATCAAATTCTACACCAGAGCGGTGAATACCTCGGTATAACCACCAATAACCAAGCAGAGTATCAGGCGGTTAAGCTTGGACTTGAGAAAGCACGAAGCGTTGGTGTCGTGGAGGTAGACGTCTACCTAGACAGCCTACTTGTCGTGAATCAAATGAAAGGCATATTTAAGGTTAAGAATAGAGACTTATGGCCAATTCATGAATCTATCAAAGAGTTGATGGGCGAGTTTAAGAAGGTTACATTCACGCACGTTCCTAGAGAGTTCAACACACTAGCCGACGCCGAGGTCAATAAAGTGCTTGACGCTCAACACAAAAAATAGCGTATAATACACATCGGTCAGGTTATACATCTGGTCGCTTTGGTACGTCTCACTGAAGTGATATCTAGGCAACAATCGTAAGCAGGAATTAGCAGGGTAGTCACGGCTGCCCTCAGCTTCGTTACGATCTACAGGTTGCTATACGTCACTTTTGCGAGGCGTGCTGGAGAGGAAAGTCCGGGCAGTACAGGGCGTGGTAGTTGCTAACAGCAACCGGGGGCAACCCCAGGGAAAGTGCCACAGAAACAAAACCGCCTGAGCGTCTCACTGAAGTGATATGTGAGTAAGCAACAATCGTAAGCAGGAATTAGCAGGCTAGTTACGGCCGCTCTCAGCCTCATTACGATCTACACGTCACTTCTGCGAGGCGTTTGGGTAAGGGTGAAACGAGTGAGGTAAGAGCTCACAGCTCCTGGCGGTGACGCTAGGCGGAGGTAAACCCTATCTACTGCAAGGAGATGTATTCATATAAGGTGACCCGTCGTGGGTGCATCATAAGAACCGCTTGACTCGGCTGGCAACAGTTGGGCTAGATAGATGATCAGACCCCGCACCCGAGATAACCCTGCTACTACACAGAGTTATTTCAGGTGCGGGGACAAAACCCGGCTTACGCGTAGCCTGACCAATAAAAAAACCTTGCGATTGTAGCGCAAGGTTTTTTTATGTGCTTGGGGTGCGGAGACTAAGGCTACTTGAGCGCTAGCTTTACAACTTCAGCGAAAGCCTTCGGCTCATTTACGGCTAGTTCGGCTAGTACTTTTCTATCGAGCTCAATGTTTTTTAACTTGAGCATACCCATAAGCTGGCTATAGGTTGTACCGTTGAGGCGAGCAGCTGCATTGATACGTGTGTTCCAGAGCGCACGAAAGTCACGCTTTCGATTGCGTCGATCACGATAGGCATACTGCAATGATCGGGTAACAGCTTGCTTGCCGCGCTTAATACTCGAGCGGTTCCCACGAGTCATACCCTTAGTAGCTTTGCGTATTTTCTGATGTTTTTTGTGGGAAGCAACTCCTCGTTTGACGCGCATAGTATATTCTCCTTACTTATCTATTTACCAAGCTTGCGCTTGATGTTCTTGACGGCTTTACCGGTTACATTAGAGCTGACATTTAGTCGGCGTTTTCGAGCAGCACTCTTCTTCTGGAGGAGGTGGTTCTTGCCAGCGTTACCACGAACAACCTTTCCTGTCTTGGTAAGACGGAGGCGTTTCTTGGTTCCGCTATGGGTTTTTAACTTTGGCATAATAATCTTCTCCTCGTTAGTACTTCCTATAATTATATGTATCGTTACTTTTTTCTGACAATAAAGTGTAGTTGTCGTCCGGCTAGTTGTGGTTTTTGGTCTACTGCGATGTCTTCGCCTAAGTCGGCTATGACTCGATCGGCAAGCTTGAAGCCGAGATCTTTGTGAGCGTTTTCACGACCACGGTAGAATACCGTAATTTTTACTTTATGACCAGCCTCGAGAAACTTTTGTACTTTATTTAGTTTGACTTCTAAATCGTGATCGCCGATTTTCATGCCAAACCGCATCTGTTTTATGTCGGTAGCTTTATTGTTGCGCTTACTCTTCTGGAGCTGTTTAGTTCGTTGATAGTTGAATTTACCCCAATCAACGACTTTAGCAACTGGTGGATCAGCATTTGGAGATATCTCTACCAAGTCGAGTCCTGCGTTTCTGGCTACATCGAGTGCTTCTTGCTTTGACAGCACCCCTAGTTGATCACCTGATTCATCAATGACTCGTAAACGTGGGGCCCGAATCATTTCATTCAGGCGAGTTTTCTTGTTGATAGGTCTGTTCTCCTTATTGTTACTATATATAATTGCTGATTCAGTACTAAATGCTAACAGATTTAACAACAGAGGTCAAATAAATAAAGGCACTTTCTACATGTTTTGTGGTTCGGGGCGTCTGTACTGGAGTGCCTCTGATACATGCTGCTTATTTATGGTATCTTCGCCAGCGAGGTCTGCGATAGTGCGTGCAATCTTGACTATCTTCATATAGGCTCGCGCTGATACGTTCAGCCGTTTTGACGCCGTGTCGAGAAGCTGCTTTGCGTCATTATTTAAATGAGCGTGCGTTTTAATATGTCGGTTATCGAGTGATGAATTAGTAGATACAGTCTTGTCGTAGCGCTCGGCCTGTTGTTGGCGCGCTTTTGTGACTCGCCCTCGAATTGTCTCGCTCGTATCGCCGTCTGGTTCGTCACTGAGAAGCTTATCGTGCAAAACTTCATGTACATCGACATGTATATCAATTCTATCTAATATCGGCCCTGATAACTTCTGTTGATAGCGTGTTATATGGTATGGTGCGCACGTACAGTCCTTGCTGGTGCCATAATATCCGCACGGGCACGGGTTGCAGGTGGCCACTAGCATGAAATTCGCCGGGTATTCGATCCGCTCTTTGGCTCGAGCTACTGAAATAACACCGTCCTCTAGCGGTTGCCGAAGTGCTTCGATGACTGATCGCTTAAACTCAGGCAGCTCATCAAAAAACAATACTCCGCGGTGACTGAGACTTATTTCGCCGGGTTTTGGGTTCTGCCCGCCACCAATGATAGATACGGCGCTTGCGCTGTGGTGCGGGGAACGGAATGGCCGGTCAAAGACAAGATCATCGTAGCTGTGCGTGGATAGGCTATGCAGGTGAGTCACCTCTAATATTTCTTGGGTAGACAGATCCGGGAGTATTCCAACCAGAGCCTTAGCGAGCATGCTTTTACCGGTTCCAGGAGGGCCGCTCAGGAGTATATTGTGATTGCCTGCCGCTGCTATCTCGAGCGCTCGTTTCGCCTTTTTTTGTCCTGTTACATCAGACATGTCTAGTTTCACCGTAGTCTTCTGTTGGTTTTTGAGAATACGGCTCGGTTCATTACTATTCTGACTGGTGTTCGATGGTCTAGCTCCGCTGAGCTGCAGGTAGAGGTCACGTAGGTTATCTGCGTATATGATGTCTATCCCAGTAATAAGCTCGGCCTGTGTTCGATTGCCAGCAGGGATAATCGCCTGCCGCATACCATGCTTCTGTGCTGACCTTAAAAACCCGATAACTCCTCTAACTGGCCGGATAGTACCATTTAATCCTAGCTCACCAACGACTACTGTATCGGATACGCGCTTCTCTGGAATTTGCTTACTCTCTAGTAGTATCGACAAGGCAATAGCTAGATCTAAAGAGGTGCTTTCCTTCTGTAGGTCTGCTGGAGCGAGGTTTATAGTAATACGTTTACGTGGTAAGGGCACATTTGAGCTCGCAAAAGCTGCCCGAATCCTATCTTTTGCTTCATCTACCGCCTTGCTAGCGAGCCCAACAATCACCAGAGCAGGGATGCCGTTTGATAATTTGCATTCAACCTCAATAGGGTGACCTTCATTGCCTTGCAGTGCTAAGCTTTGAACATAGTCCATATTAGTGGGCATTGTAGCTTCTAAGGCGCGAAAATAACAGTACAAAAAAACACATCACCCTGAATTTTTGGGTGATGTGACGGCGAAGTTTTTGGTTTTGTTGTAGATTTATGAAGAGATGTTGTTGGTGTTTTCTTTATGGAACAACGGCTTGCGAGAAGCCGTTGTTACAGATGCGTTTTTGTTTTTGAGCACTTTTTTTATTCAAGTGCTGACCTTATAGTAGTCGGCATCTTTTCGATTGTCAACAAGATTGTGCTTAATTTTCTATACTTTTACACAGGTTTCTCAGCTGTAGTCTAGCAAAAGCCCATGAGCCAAGGTTTTTTTAATGCCTAATTCGCTTCCATTGAACACATTTATAATCGTAATGACGTTACAAAATTAAGTTCGTACGACGAGTAATTACGTGTATGCAGGTCTCTATATCTAAATTACGTGCTACCAAGCTGAGCTTTCTGGCTGGTCATAGCCAGCCTTGCTTACGTATATATACCACCCAACATAGAGTTTAGCGTTCTGGATAGTATTATTGGAAAAAATCGTCAAAAGGTAATTATGCACGTGTGTTGGTGCCACAAACTGCTTATGTAGCTCAAGTATTAACAATTCACGCGTACGGCACGTAGCCTGGATACTATTTGAGTTAAACATATGTCAATAATAAGCATGTCTACAAATACCTTAATGACGGAATATACGCATTTTCAGCAAAAGCGGTCGTGTCGCATATGCGACATCTACTTTTCTTAATAAATGCCCCCACTAGCTTTGTATTAGTTTGTAAAGTTAAAATACAGCTCCCGTTGGATCGTATTGCTGTTTTTCGCCTGTATGTCTATGTACGGCTAATCTTATCGTCGCAATGTCTCGTTAGCGGCTTTCTTAGTTCATGCGTAATAAAACTGTATTAGAGTAGTCATTGGATCCTAAAGCCAGTCATAGAATAGGTGCTGCTCGCTGCATTAAAATAAGTGTCTACGCTATGTATAGTTTGCTTAGAGCCGAACGATACGTAATAAGACAAATGACAATACGCGGTAGCAGGCAACGGGTTCTCATTTAGGTAGACCCTATGGCCCAGCTTACATGCTGAGGAACGGCTATAAAGCACAACCTGGGCATGAAAAAACCAACCACGATGGGGTATATTAAGGCTCGTTTGTATACAATTCCACGTTGCTTGTATGTATAAAAATGTACCCAGCTTTTGTTATAAAATACTTAGACATTATAATAAATGATATTTACTAAAGTTGTTATAATAACATCACAAAAAACGTTACATATCTAAGCTCTTACATGTCCATAACAGTTACAAGTTGTATATAATACATTAAATATTGTTGACATAAACGAACAAGTTTGCTATATTTGTTATCACGTAAGTCACACAAAAACTTACAAAAACGACGAGCCAAAAAACCTAGCTCGATATCGCTCTCTAACATGGAGAGCGGTCAGTCAAAGCCATGTTAGCTACAAGCGCTAGATAATCTACATTGAACTGAGCGGATTTGCTAGCTAACAGCCAAATTGAACAAGCGCCTTTCGAGGCGCTTGTTCCGTTATTGCATCACGTTGCAGCATGGCTACATTTGTATAATTGGGTACAAATATAAATAACAACTAAGCTACTATAGATTGTATGAGTATAAGATTTTTATCATTTCGGAAGCACACCTACTACGTGGTACCTCTCATTGCTTTGTTATTATTTTTAGCTTTTACAGATCCGCAGGAGCTATCGTTACCACTATTACTGGTACCGTTCCTTCTGCTATTCACTGTCTTTTTTGTCATTATTCACTTGCTGTCTCGGCGTATGTTTCAGCTCAAGCGTATCAATAGTACGGTTACTGCATTTTTCTTAGCTCTGTTTCCAGTTATATTACTATTACTGAGCTCTGTTGGTCAGATATCCTTTGCGGATGTAGCTGTCGTCTTGTTGCTTTTTTTTGGAATATTATTTTATCTTCGCAGAGCGGACTTTCTGTAGAGGCATATAGTATTACATGAATTTACTGACGAGCTAACAGAGGTCTGCTATACTGTTTTTGATATGGATAATATGAACGAACAAACTGGCAACATGTTACCTCGGCCGCAAACCTCAGCGAGGGAGCAGGCGCCTAACACCTCAACTCATCATCTGTCTGGCGGAGAGGCCCCACCAATACAAGAGAATAATGGTGCTCGGGCAGTTGAAGCAATTCATGCACCAGGTCAATCTCAAGCATCAGCGCCACAACAAGTCAGCCAAGTTCCAAGCGATGATGGTAGTGGTACCAATAACACCTCATTAGCTGCAGCATCTTCTGCGTCTACTCAACTGGATCCACCAATGATAGCTGATGATAATGACCTGATAGAAAAAGAGTGGGTTACTAAAGCAAAGCAGATAGTAGAACAGACCAAAGACGACCCCTACAACCAGAACGAGCAAATTGTTCGCCTACGAGCTGATTACCTGAAAAAGCGCTACAATAAAGATATAAAAATGAGCAAGGAGTAACGTGAGCGGAGTTATGACGATTATCGTTATTTGTATTGTTTTGGCGCTTATCGTAGTTCCAATAGTTTTTTGGCAGGTCCGCAAAACGTTTCGTGAGCAGAAGAACTTTGAGCGTGGCTTAAAGATGGTGCCACTTTTTATACAGCTGCCTCCTTCAAGTGATGATACTGACAGCTCGAACCGTGACGTGCGGGATGTAGTTGATGAGAATGTATCTAAAGCACAGATACTATACGGAATACTCTCAAGCATTTTTAAAAAAGGCTTAAAGAATAAGTTCTACGGACAACGACATATCTCACTCGAGATAGTGGCAGTAAAAGGGGCCGTAAATTTTTATGCGGCTGTGCCAGTTGTGCTAGTAGATGTCGTGAAGCAGGCAGTTATAAGTGCCTATCCATCTGCTCGCCTAGAGGAAGTAGAAGAGCACAATGTGTTTAGTCCGGTTGGTAAATTAACTGGAACCACTGGCGGTGAGTTCACCTTAAAAGAGCACTACGCTTATCCAATAGCAACGTACCAAGATATCAAGAGAGACCCAATCCAATCTATGCTCAACGCGCTATCAACGCTAGAGAAAGACGATGGCGCGGGCATACAGATATTATTACGGCCAGCACCTTCTGAATGGCGCAGTAATGCATCGGCTGTCGCAAGTAGCAAACGAAAAGGCAAGAAGAATCGCAGCGGTATAGACGCAGTCGTTTGGTGGGTACAACAATTGTTCGTTGCATTCACAAAGCCGCCAGAAGAGAGGTCGGACAGTGGTGGATCTGACAAACCAGAGCTATCTACGATGGATCAACATATCCTTGATTCTATAGATGAAAAGACTCGAAACCCTGGTTTTGAAACGTTGGTTAGAGTTATCGCCTCATCTAATACATCACAGAAGTCCCAGGCTATTTTGAGTAATGTCTCAGCGAGCTTTTCTTTGTTCGACTCTCAAGGCAAAAATGGTTTTATGTACACTCCTGCAAAAGATATGGAGAGCTTTGTAACGTCTTATATTTTGCGCTTATTTCCACAAGAAAATAACAAAAATATACTTAACACTATTGAGTTGGCAACGTTGTATCACTTCCCAGATCAGAAAAATATCCCGACTTCTCAAGTTGAGCGACAGCAGTCGAAGCAGGTCGATGGCCCAAGAAATATGTCAGAAGAAGGTCTGTTGCTTGGGTACAACGTCTTTCGCGGTACCAAGCGACCAATACGATTAGCCCCTGAGGACAGGGCACGTCATATATATACCGTCGGTCAAACAGGTGTAGGTAAATCACAGTTTTTCGAAAACCTTGCCTTACAGGACATGCTAAACGGCAACGGCTTTGCATTCGTTGATCCGCACGGTGACGTTGCGGATAATCTTTTAGCGATGGTACCAAAAGAACGCACAGAAGATGTTATTTACTTTTGTCCATCTGATATGGACTATCCTATGGGGCTTAACTTGTTTGAGTTTCAGACGGAGCATCAAAAAGACTTCCTCATACAGGAGTCCATATCGATGCTCTATAAGCTCTACGATCCGACCAGGCAGGGGATTATTGGTCCGCGATTTGAGCGAATTTTTACGAACGCTGCGCTACTATTGATGGCTGATCCGAACGGCGGCACATTTGTAGATATTCCAAAACTGCTAATTGACCCGGCATTCATGAAGTCGAAGCTAAAATACACCAAAGATAAAAACGTACTGGATTTTTGGACCAAAGAATGGCCAAACTCGCAACGTTCGAATGATGCCGGTGAAGTTACCAGTTGGGTCGTTAGTAAGTTTGGCGCGTTTCTATCAAATGAGATGATGCGCAACATTATCGGTCAAACCAAGAGTTCATTTAATCTTCGAGAGATAATGGATAACAAGAAAATACTGATTGTAAACTTGAGTAAGGGTAAAACAGGTGATCTTAATAGTCGCTTACTCGGTATGATTTTTGTCATGAAGTTTCAGGCAGCTGCCATGAGCCGCGCTGATGTACCAGAGAGAGAACGCACAGATTTTTCATTGTATGTGGACGAGTTCCAAAACTTTACGACTGATTCTATTGCGACTATCCTGTCAGAGGCACGAAAATACGGCCTCAATCTGATTGTTGCTAACCAATTTACAACCCAATTATCAGAAGAAATTCGCTCAGCAGTGTTTGGTAACGTTGGCACGGTAGTATCATTCCGGATTGGCCAGGATGATGTCGAGTCGTTGGGTAGATACTTTCAGCCAGTTTTCGGTCCTGACGACTTATTGCGTGTTCCAAACTGGAATACGATTGTGCGAACGTTGGTAAATGGTGTACCGACGCAGCCGTTTAGTATGGCGACATTGCCGCCGCTAGGAAAGCCGAACCCGCAACTGGGTAAAGCACTGCGGCAATTAACCTATGCAAAGTATGGTCGTCCAAAGAGTAAGGTTGAGGCCGAGATTTTTGCTCGTCTCTCCACAGAGGACGCTCCAGCGACTGGCATCGGTTCTCCGGCGCGTCGAATGACATCCGCACAGCCAAATCCACTCAAGTCGTCGGCCGCGAGTACTGCTTCGGGCGGGTCAGGCTCTTCGTTCCTCGACGAGTGGCTTGCTAAACGAAAGGCCAAACCAAATTCACAGCTTGCAGCCAAAAAACCTGCCAGTAGCTCGCCAGTGAGCCAGAAATCATCAGAACCTACAGTTGCTCAGTCCGACGCCGCAACACCAGCCACAAGGCCTGTACAGGCTCAGGGTCCGCAAGCAACTCAGCAGGCTGCATCTTCTACTGCTTCTAACGATTCAAAAGATGCTGCTACGAGCACTTCAGGATCAACTGAGCCAAAGAAGAAAGACAGTGGTGAGCTCAAGGTCGCCCCACATCACGGCAAGCAAGAAACACAAGAAGACACAATCTATATAGATAAAGAAGGCCAGCTACATCAGCCAGGCGAATAGTAATCTTCTCAGCTTTTTCTAGGATTTTTTTCGTGACAGCTTGTTGAACTTAGCAAGTCCAAGTTCGATTATTGTGCTTATCAGGTACCCTGCGCTAAAGAGAATAATGAACAGCAAATAGTTGTAGGTAAAGCCATATCGGTAGGCAAAAAACAGTGCGACCGCTACACCGATAGTTGCAGCTATAGCACCGTAAGCTATGCCAGTTGGTCGTGCAATCGTCTTGCTGGCTATCTCGCTGGCTGTCTCCACAGTTGGATGATGAATAAAAGTACTGAACGATCTCTGCGTCGGAGATAATTGGGCTTGCGTGTTCTGGAGTGTTTTTTTATAGGTATCTTTCTTGAGCTCAGCATGGTGCGAATACATATCCGCAGCCGGTTGACTCTCTTGCTCTCTATACACATCCGTATCTGTTTCTTTACTCGCGCGCGCTTCTTTTTCTACAGATTCTTTAATGTGTTCGGCCTGCAACTCTTCCGTCTGCTCTATGCCTGACTCGTGCTCTGCCTCGAGGCGGTGGAAGTTTTTTTCTACTTCTTCTGCGATATTGACGTACTGTTCGTGGTTTGATTCGATTTTTTGGGGGTGCTTATTGTGCTCGCTCATGCGTAACCTCCACCGGCGACTGCCTCGTGTCTAATTATGTCTAATTCTTTTCCGTATAGCTTTGTCCTTGCGAAGAAATAACCAACGAACACAGTTACTACAACGCTAATAAGCAAACTATCACCAGGTCCAGTGTTTGGCAGTGTCTGTACGACTTGTTCAGTGGCTTTCGGCAAAGAGCTAGGTAGCTCAATCTCTACGGTATCGCCATAGACATTAGTCATAAGTAAATCGTAAGATCCGGGGTTGGACTCTGCGACGGGCGTTTGAGGGAGTGTATCTTTAATCTGTATGGTCAGCTGCTGGGTAAGTGTTTCGCCGGGTTCAATTGACTCGGGTTGCCATTTTACTATAGCGTCATCATTTAAGTTTCCATCATGGAAGTCACGCACTAGAGCATATTCTAGAATGTCACCGATATTCTCCTCAACTTGAAACTCGTTAATAGTTACTTGACCCGTATTTTGTGTCGCCAGTGTATAGGTAATCATATCACCAGGTTGTGCTACTGTTCCGTTGGCATTTGCAATGTTTTGTGTGTTGTTTTCGGCTGTTTTGCTCAAGACTAAGCAGGCTGTCGTGTCATTGCGATCCTCTGCTTCTTCGCAGGGGTTACATTCAGTCTCACCGTTTTGCATACCGGGAATTTCTGGGCAGGCATCAACTGGCTCTGGCGCTGGTTGCTGTCTTGGCTCTGGCTCCGGCTCTGGCTCTGGGTCAGCTTGTGGTTCTGGCTCCGGCTGCGTACTATCAGCAGGTTCATAAAACCAGTACGTTTGTACATATTCGGGCCGCTGCATGTCATAGCTTCTAACCGACAACGTGTGAACAACGCCATCGTTACGACAATCAGATGTATTGTAGCAATGACTACTGCCTTGTCGTTCCCAAACTTGACCATTGTGAGTAATGGTATCTGGTGCTCTGACGCGGGCTATGCCGATGATTTCATCTCTTGATATAGCAACGTCAGACATACTTGATACCGTTGGGCGATTAGACTCGATGCTGTGCGGGGCATTAAATGTACCACCACCGGGGAATATAGACCCGCCACCGCCATCTGATCCACCTTGAATGAGCGTCGAATAAGCGGCGTATGATTGTTCTTCTGGCTCAACTTCAACAACGGTAATGTTCCCGCAGTTGTAAAGCACCATAAACGGCGTTCCATCCGACCGTTCGCCGACAAGCGCGTCATACGTAGAATAGGCCCATGAGTCCCAACTCCATAGGTATCTCTGATAGTAGGTTTTACCATCAATACGCACCGATCGTTCACCCTCTTTTCCATATGGCAGGCGACCGAGTGACATTAGTTTTTCATCATAATCGGTAGAGCGTATAGATTGTTTTGAAGCGCTTTCGAGATCGTTACAACTTACGTCGAAGTATTCTAAAGTAGTTTGGAAATCATAGTTGTTATCGCGGCAATGCGATAAGGCTTCAGCTTTCGTGGAGAAGCCACCTGGAATAATGTCGTTGTTGGATCGAGCAAGCGAAGGCTCTGGCTGAGCGATAACAGCAAAAATCTGTACGAATAATGATAAAACCACAAAAAAGATACCGATGCGGCGTATCTTCTCCTCTTGATGTACCCGTCTGGCATAGAAAGATACCTGACCAATAAGGCTCGGATTGAATGGTAGATTGGCTATTAATTTTTTATACATATATATTTTATAAGTGCTACTGCTTTTATTAAAGCATGAAAACATGTGTTCAATCAACATGCATAGTTGCTTGGCAACGGATAATTTTTACTCTATAATAGGATTCATCGCGTAAAATCAAGAACGCTGACAACGAAGAGGGGACAAACAGAACGTGGCTAAAGAAAAACAGTATAACTCTGCTCAAATTCAAGTACTTGAAGGTCTTGAGCCAGTACGCAAGCGTCCGGGTATGTACATCGGTGGAACCGGCCGAGAGGGTCTACACCACTTACTTAAAGAAATAGCTGACAACTCCGTTGATGAGGCTATCGCTGGCTTTGCTTCTAACCTATGGGTAGTTATGCAGAAAGATGGTGGTCTTCGCGTCCGAGATGATGGCCGAGGAATTCCTGTCGATAAGCACGCAAAGACGGGCAAGAGTGCGCTAGAGACAGTTCTAACGGTACTTCATGCTGGTGGTAAGTTTGGCGGCGGTGGCTATAAAGTATCAAGTGGTCTACACGGCGTCGGTATAAGTGTAGTAAACGCGCTGTCTAGTAAGTTAATCGCAGAAGTACACAAAGACGGTACGCTATATCGTCAAGAGTATGAGCGGGGTGCTCCAATGACCCCAATAAAAAAAGTTGGTCCAACTAAAGAAACCGGCACACAAATAACCTTTTATCCAGACGACACAATATTTGAAGAAGTAGACATTGAGTACGAGTGGACTGTCGACTATTTGCGACACCAAGCTTATCTTACAAAAGGATTGCGTACACACGTTATTGATGAACGCACCGATAAACAATACGCTTTTTATTTTGAGGGTGGCATTCAGTCCTACGTTCGGCACCTAAACTTCGGCAAAGACGTGGTTGACGATGAGGCGTTCTATGTAGAAAAGCAGGTTGAAGAATCAATGGTTGAGATTTCTATCCAGTATGCAGATGCATACACGGAGACAGTTAAGGCTTTTGCTAACAACGTCTACAACCCTGACGGTGGTACGCACCTGACTGGCTTTCGCGCAGCACTAACTCGGGTTATCAATGACTACGCGCGAAAAAACGGCTTAGTTAAGGAAAAAGAAGAGAATCTATCAGGTGAAGATACCCGAGAAGGGCTTACCGCAGTTATTCTGGTGAAGCTACCGGATCCTCAGTTTGAGGGGCAAACTAAGAACAAGCTTGGCAACCCGGAAGTTCGTAGTTACGTTGAGCAAGTACTCAATGAGTACTTCTCATACTATCTTGAGGAACACCCAGCGGTTGCTAAGAAGATTGTAGGCAAAGCATTGCTCGCAGCTCGAGCCCGAAAAGCCGCCCGTGCTGCCCGAGAAAACATTATCCGCAAAGGTGTCTTAGAGGGTTCAGGTCTGCCAGGTAAGTTGGCCGACTGTTCATCACGTGACCCGACCAACTCAGAACTGTATATCGTAGAGGGTGACTCTGCTGGTGGCTCAGCCAAGAGCGGTCGCGATAGTAGCAATCAGGCCATTCTGCCACTTAGAGGTAAGGTCTTGAATGTTGAGCGAGCCCGACTTGATAGAATGCTCGGCAATAATGAAATTGTGACGCTTATTAAGGCAATTGGCGTTGGTATTGGCGATCAATTCAGTATGGACGGATTGCGCTATCATCGAATTATCATCATGACTGACGCTGACGTTGACGGCTCTCACATTAGCACGCTACTTCTAACCTTTTTCTTCCGCCACATGCGCCCAATTATCGAGGGCGGTCACCTGTATCTTGCCAAGCCGCCACTCTATTTAATGAAGGGGACTGGTAGTAAAAAATGGTATGCCTTCAGCGATGAGGAGCGGGACAGTATCGTGCAGAAGCTAATCAGTGATCGCAAAGATCGTGGCACCGTTATCAATTCCGAGGACGATAAACGAAGACAGGCTGGACTGACTGATGTGCAGCGCTACAAAGGTCTTGGAGAGATGGACGCAGAACAACTTTGGGAGACAACGATGAACCCAGAAAACCGCGTGCTCATCCAGGTTCGTTTAGATGACGCAGAAAAAGCCGATGCTATATTTAGTAAACTTATGGGAACCGAAGTGGATATGCGTAAGAATTTTATTCAGACACACGCAAAATTCGTTAAGGACTTGGACGTATAGATATGGATGACAACAACAAAGATGACCAGCAGAATATAGAAGACCTCCAGCCAAAGGTAGAGGTGATGGCGGAGATAGCCCAAAAGCACTCTCGTGACCTCGAGCTACGTACGGTAGAGGACGTGATGGAGGATAGCTACTTACGCTATTCGATGAGCGTCATAGTCTCTCGTGCACTACCTGATGTTCGTGATGGCTTAAAGCCTGTGCACCGACGCATCTTATATTCTATGGAGAAGAACTCCTGGAAGCCAGGATCAAAGTACGTCAAAAGCGCCCGTATTACCGGTGATGTTATGGGTAAGTATCACCCGCATGGTGATGTAGCGATCTATGACTCGATGGTGCGCTTAGCGCAACCATGGGCAACTCGTTATTTACTGGTTGATGGTCAGGGTAACTTTGGTTCGATGGACGGTGATCCGCCGGCTGCGCAGCGTTATACCGAGGCACGTATGGCTAAGGCAGGCCAGGCACTATTAGATGACATCGACAAAGACACTGTCTCATTCCGAGAGAATTATGACGGATCAGAGATGGAGCCAGAAGTGCTACCTGCCAAGTTGCCTAATTTGCTCCTGAACGGTCAGATGGGTATCGCTGTTGGTATGGCAACCAATATACCGCCACATAATGTCAATGAGGTTATTGACGCCACGGTGGAGCTTATAGATAACTCTGAAGCAACCCTAGACGACTTACTTGAGCATATGAAGGGTCCTGACTTTCCGACTGGCGGTGTTGTATATGGCAAAGAGTCCATTCGAACGGCATTCGCAACCGGTAAAGGCGGTGTGGTTGTTCGTGGTGTTGCCGATATCCATGAGTCTAAAAAAGGCCGCCATCAGATAATCATTACAGAAATACCGTACTCGTTAAACAAAGCCTCGTTAATAGAAAAAATGGCGGACTTAGTAAGAGATAAGAAAATTGTTGGTATTAGTGACATCCGAGACGAAAGCTCTCGTGGCACGGTCCGTATCGTTATAGATCTGCGCAAAGATACCTACCCGAAGAAGATCCTCAATCAGCTATACAAAATGACACCACTACAGATGGCGTTCCACTACAATATGTTGGCGCTTATTGACGGCATACAGCCTCGCGTACTTGGCCTGCAGGATATTCTGCGAGAACACATAAAGCACCGGCAGGTTGTGGTTCGTCGTCGAACTGAGTTTGAACTTAGAAAGGCGAAGGCACGCGCTCACATACTCGAAGGGCTAAAGATTGCGCTTGATCACATTGATGAAGTGATAGCAACTATTCGTGGCAGCCAGACCACAGAAGAGGCTCAAACTAACTTGATAAAGAAGTTTAAGCTGACTGAGATTCAAGCAAAAGCTATCTTATCTATGCAGTTGCGAACTTTGGCAGGGCTAGAGCGAAAAAAGATTGAAGACGAGCTTGCTGAGCTACTTAAAACAATCGCTAAGCTCGAAGCAATCTTAGCTTCTGAGAAAAAGATATTAGCAATCGTCAAGAAAGAACTGTTGGATATAAAGGAGCAATTTGGTGATGATCGTCGGACTAAGGTTGTGCCGCAGGAGCTCGATAGACTCAGCGACGAAGACCTTATACCAGACGAGCAAGTTGCTGTAACATTAACATCAGCAAACTACATTAAGAGAAGTCCAATCGGTGAATATAAGCGACAAAATCGTGGCGGTAAGGGTCGTCGAAGTATGACCACGCGTGACGAGGACGCAATTCAGCACATGGTTAGCGCTAGTACGCATGACTACCTCCTGTTCTTTACTAATACTGGTCGTGTCTTCCGCCTAAAAACATACGAAGTACCAACTGCAAGCTTGAACGCTAAGGGTGTTGCCCTCGTCAATTTACTGCAATTACAGCCAGACGAGGTGGTCAGCTCAATCATTAATATCAGTAAATCGCAAAACGCGAAGCACCTTCTTATGTGTACCGTAAATGGGGTCGTCAAAAAGACGCTATTTGATCAGTACAAGAATGTTCGGAGCTCTGGTCTCATCGCTATTAACCTAGATAAAGGCGACGAACTACGTTGGATTCGTATGACGGACGGCAATGATGAAGTCGTCATATCGACACAAGCCGGGCAGGCGATTCGTTTCCACGAGAAAGACGTGCGCGCCATGGGTAGAACCGCACGAGGTGTTCGTGGTATACGCTTACGTAAGGACGATAGAGTCATCGGTATGGATATCGTTGAAGAGAATAGCAACATATTCGTTATTAGTGAGCAGGGTTACGGAAAGAGAACAAAGATATCTCAGTTTACAGCTCACAAGCGAGGTGGTGTCGGCATACGATCCGCTGTTGTTAATAAGAAGACTGGTTTGCTCGTAGGCGTGAAGTCACTTACAAGTGAACAGCAGGAAGTAATCATAATATCTAAGCACGGACAGACTGTTCGACTTGGCCTGAAGGATATTCCGAGTATTAGTCGTGCCACACAAGGGGTGCGTATCATGCGCCTCAATGACGACGACAGTGTTGTGTCACTGGCCTTGATAGACCCAGTGAATAATCCGCTTGATCAAGAAGAGTAATACAATATTTTCCACGCTGTTTCTGGTAAGTAGTGTTGTAAAATTATCTGTAGTGTGGTTTACGCTTGACAGGGAGTAACTATATCGATACTATTACCAAGGTCTTTTGAGGTTTCTTTGTTTAGGTGTCTCAAAAAACGAACGTTAAAAATTAAGATAGTGCAAATCAACGTCAATTTTATCATTTGCTAATTTATTAGTAGGTGACGAAATTCTGATACTAACTATTTATAGTTTGTACCAGAGTTCATAAATTTTGAATTGTTTTAAATAAAGTCAGTAATTATCTCGATTTATCGAGATGTTCGACTGAAGTACAGAACAAATTCTTTTTGGAGAGTTTGATCCTGGCTCAGGATGAACGCTGGCGGCGTGCCTAATACATGCAAGTCGAGCGGTAAGGCCCCTTCGGGGGTACACGAGCGGCGGACGGCTGAGTAACGCGTAGGAACGTGCCCCAAAGTGAGGGATAAGCTCCAGAAATGGTGTCTAATACCGCATATGGTCTTCGGATTAAAGCTTCGGCGCTTTGGGAGCGGCCTGCGTCTGATTAGTTTGTTGGTGAGGTAATGGCTCACCAAGACTTCGATCAGTAGCTGGTCTGAGAGGATGATCAGCCAGACTGGGACTGAGAACGGCCCAGACTCCTACGGGAGGCAGCAGTAGGGAATTTTCCACAATGGGCGAAAGCCTGATGGAGCAACGCCGCGTGCAGGATGAAGGCCTTCGGGTTGTAAACTGCTTTTGTCTGTGAAGATATTGACGGTAACAGACGAATAAGGATCGGCTAACTCCGTGCCAGCAGCCGCGGTCATACGGAGGATCCAAGCGTTATCCGGAATTACTGGGCGTAAAGAGTTGCGTAGGTGGCATAGTAAGTTGGTAGTGAAAGCGTTCTGCTCAACAGAATACACATTATCAAAACTGCTAAGCTAGAGGACGAGAGAGGTAGATGGAATTTCCAGTGTAGGAGTGAAATCCGTAGATATTGGAAGGAACACCGATGGCGTAAGCAGTCTACTGGCTCGTTCCTGACACTAAGGCACGAAAGCGTGGGTAGCAAACGGGATTAGATACCCCGGTAGTCCACGCCGTAAACTATGGATGCTAGCTGTATGCCGTATCGACCCGGTATGTAGCGAAGCTAACGCGTTAAGCATCCCGCCTGTGGAGTACGGTCGCAAGACTAAAACATAAAGGAATTGACGGGGACCCGCACAAGCGGTGGAGCGTGTTCTTTAATTCGAAGGTAAGCGAAGAACCTTACCCAGGTTTGACATCCCACAGAGGCTTCCGAAAGGAAACTGTGCCCTCGGGAATGTGGTGACAGGTGTTGCATGGCCGTCGTCAGCTCGTGTCGTGAGATGTTTGGTTAAGTCCATCAACGAGCGCAACCCCTATAGTTAGTTGAATTTTTCTAGCTAGACTGCCCCGGTAACGGGGAGGAAGGAGGGGATGATGTCAGGTCAGTATTACCCTTACACCTGGGGCTAGAAACACGCTACAATGGCCGGTACAAAGGGCAGCCAAGTCGCGAGACGGAGCAAATCCCATCAAAGCCGGTCCCAGTTCGGATAGCAGGCTGAAACTCGCCTGCTTGAAGTCGGAATCGCTAGTAACGGTAGGTCAGCACACTACCGTGAATACGTTCCCGGGTCTTGTACACACCGCCCGTCAAGCCACGAAAGTCGCCAATACCTGACGTCCTAGCATGCCTAGGCCTAAGGTAGGGGAGATAATTGGGGTTAAGTCGTAACAAGGTATCCGTAGCGGAAGCTGCGGATGGATTACCTCCTTTCTAGGGAGTAAACTAGCATCGTCACTGCTTTTTAAGTAGTGAAGTGATAGCTAGGTCGATCTCGGTAAGCTATAAAACAGTACTGATAGCTTACGCATCCGCCATCCGGCGGACGAGACACAGTGCTAAACACCTTGGACTGATTGTTGATTGCACTATCTTAATTTTTAGCAAATACATAAAAAAGCGCCATTTGCGAGAGGCGCTTTTTTTTATTTTCTGGCTACGTTTTTGTTACATAAAAAAACTCCGAATACTCGGAGTGTTTTTATTGGTGGGCGATGGGGGACTCGAACCTCCGACCTCGTCATTATCAGTGACGCGCTCTAACCAGCTGAGCTAATCGCCCACATTACGGAAAATTGATTTGTAAATGACCGTTAGTTTTAGACCTAGCTACCAACTTAGTCAGAACGTAATGCGCCTCATAATCTTTGTAATCATCTGAGCTAATCGCTCGTATTAATCAAGATCTTTAATTATGTAAACACTTACTACTGTATGAAAATGTGGTGGAGCAACGGGGACTCGAACCCCGGACCCCCTGCTTGCAAAGCAGGTGCTCTAGCCAACTGAGCTATTGCCCCAAAATCACTTGCATAATTCTACATAAAAAAACTACATACCACAAGTATCGTAAAAATATGTCCAACGAGAAGTGATAAACTGTAGCAACTTTTACGTCACTATAGGCTTGACCGCCTCTGTTAAAGTTGCTATCCTTATAAGGCTGCTTGAGTTTAGGCCACAAGTTTTGTGAAGCTAAACCGCCAAGCCTTTAGCATAAACTTAAGCTCCAGCACATATTTTTTATGTTTGAGCACGTAAGTTCGTAAGTTAACAATCTGGAATCAAATGTAAAAAGAAGTCATGTAACGTAAAAGTTACCTGACAAAGTAAAGGCAAACGGCATATTATTGGAAATACCAATAACTAGTCAATTGCACTTAAAAATCGTATATTTTGCGTCTAGTACGCAAGATATGTGAATCGTAAAAAGTTACTCAAGCGCACATAACGGATGCCTTGACGTATATTACCGATGAAGGACGCAGCAGGCTGCGAAAAGCTTCGGGGAGCTGCCAAGCAAGCTTTGAACCGAAGATATCCGAATGGGGAAACCCGGTTAGAGTCATGTCTAATCACCCGTAATTAAATTCATAGATTACGTGGCGGGAACTGTGGGAACTGAAACATCTTAGTACCATATGGAAGAGAAAATAACCAATGATTACCGAAGTAGTGGCGAGCGAAACGGTAAGAGCCTAAACCTTTTATGTTTCCGTCTGTTCGCAGACGGATAAGTGAGTAGACGAATATATAGAAGGGGTTGTGACAGTACAAAAACCAATAGAGAGATCTGTTTTCAGGTTTCTCTATTGGCCGTAGAGCCTACTATAGCTCTACATAAAGTAAAAAATTTGCGAATCGAGCAGAAAGAATTGGAACGTTCTGCCAGAGACGGTGAAAGCCCGGTATGCCAAGAATCGCAAACTTTATATTTGTACGAGTATTTCTTCAGTGCACCTCGGTGCGTTGTAGAAACACTCCTAGTGTCAAGTAGGTCGGGACACGAGAAACCCTGATTGAATCCGCGACGACCACGTCGTAAGGCTAAATATAATATACGATCGATAGTGAACGAGTACCGTGAGGGAAAGGTTAAAAGAACCCCGGAAGGGGAGTGAAATAGAACCTGAAATTATGTGCGTACAAGGAGTCGGAGCCCTTCGGGGTGACGGCGTGCTTTTTGTAGAACGATCCAGCGAGTTACTGATTAGTGCTAGCATAAGCCATTTGGTGGATGCATAGTGAAAGCGAGCCTGAATAGGGCGACATTGTACTAATTAGTAGACCCGAAACCAAGTGACCTAACCATGGGCAGGTTGAAGCGTAGGTGAAACTACGTGGAGGACCGAACCAGGGAGCGCTGCAAAGCTCTTGGATGACCTGTGGTTAGCGGTGAAATGCCAATCGAACTTGGAGATAGCTGGTTCTCCTCGAAATAGCTTTAGGGCTAGCGTTGTACGGTAGCTGATTGGGGTAGAGCTCTGTTTCGGACTGGGGCGCGCAAGCGTACTCACCCTTGACAAACTACGAATACGATCAGTGAAACTACGGCAGTTAGAACGGCGGGGCTAAGCTCGTCGCTCGAAAGGGAAACAGCCCAGACCATCATCTAAGGTCCCTAAGTCTATGCTAAGTGGGAAACGAGGTGAGATTTCTTAAACAACGAGGATGTTGGCTTAGAAGCAGCCATTCATTTAAAGAGTGCGTAACAGCTCACTCGTCAAGAGATCTTGCGCGGAAAATGTAACGGGGCTAAGCATAGCACCGAAGATATGGATGTCACATTTATGTGGCGTGGTAGAGGAGCGTTGATATTGCATTGAAGTTGGACTGTGAGGTCTGGTGGAGCGGTATCAAGTGAGAATGCTGGAATGAGTAACCATAAGGCAGGTGAGAATCCTGCCCGTCGAAAGAGCAAGGTTTCCTGGGCCATGATAATCATCCCAGGGTTAGTCGGTCCTAAGCCGAGGCGCGTAGCGTAGGCGATGGACAACGGGTTAATATTCCCGTACCAGTCATGCATTATTTGAAGTGCGCGGCATGTTAGCAAGAGCGGATTCATGGTTATATCCGTCTAAGTAGCGTAATAACTACGAATGAAAGACCTTTTTGGTCGATTCTTGTGAGAGTGCTGACCAGAAAAGCTTTCAAATGCATGTGTATGGCTGTCCGTACCGCAAACCAACACAGGTGCTCAGGTCGAGAAGACCAAGACGTACGAGTGACTCTTCGTTAAGGAACTCGGCAATACAGCGACCGTAACTTCGGGATAAGGTCTGCCCCGTCACTATGTTTATAAAACGTAGTGATAGAAATTGTCAGTTTTCTTTAGAAAACGATTACGATAAACGAGATATTTGAGAGATAACAAATCATAAGGAAAGCTGACTCTGTCTACTATGCTTTTTGTAAGTATGGTGACGGGGCCGCAGCTAAGGAGCCCAAGCAACTGTTTACCAAAAACACAGGTCTCTGCTAACACGAAAGTGGATGTATAGGGGCTGACTCCTGCCCGGTGCTGGAAGGTTAAGGGGACGACTTCACGGTCTGATCTGAAGCCCCAGTGAACGGCGGCGGTAACTATAACCGTCCTAAGGTAGCGAAATTCCTTGCCAGGTAAGTTCTGGCCCGCACGAATGGAGTAATGATTTGGGCACTGTCTCAACGAAGAGCTCGGTGAAAGTGCATTGGCGGTAAAGATGCCGTCTGTCCGCAGCAGGACGAAAAGACCCCGTGGAGCTTTACTACAATTTGACATTGGATTGGGTTATGCCATGTGCAGCATAGGTGAGAGACTTTGAAGCCAGAACGCTAGTTCTGGTGGAGTCATCAGTGAAATATCACCCTTGATATGACCTTGTTCTAACTCAAACCGTTATCCGGTTTGAGGACCGTGTCTGATGGGTAGTTTAACTGGGGCGGTTGCCTCCTAAAGAGTAGCGGAGGCGTTCAAAGGTTGGCTAGGTTCGGATGGAAATCGAATCGATAGTGCAAGCGCATAAGCCAGCTTGACTGTGAGGCTTACTAGCCAAACAGATACGAAAGTAGGAGCTAGTGACCCGTCGTATCGTACTTTTAGTACAATGAAAGTGGAATCGACGACGCAAACGGATAAAAGTTACCCCGGGGATAACAGGCTTATAGCGCCCAATAGTTCACATAGACGGCGCTGTTTGGCACCTCGATGTCGGCTCATCACATCCTGGAGGGGAAGCATCTTCCAAGGGTTCGGCTGTTCGCCGATTAAAGTGGTACGTGAGCTGGGTTCAGAACGTCGTGAGACAGTTCGGTTTATATCCGCTGTGGACGAAAGGAAATTTGAGAGAGCTTGCCCCTAGTACGAGAGGGCCGGGGTGAACGCACCGCTGGTGTACCAATTGTTCTACCAAGAGCATTGTTGGGTAGCTATGTGCGGAACGGATAAGCGCTGAAAGCATATTAAGCACGAAGCCGGTCTCAAGATTAGATTTCCCTATGAGGATCCTGAAAGACGATCAGGTCGATAGGCGCAAGGTGAGAGCACGGTAACGTGTTGAGCCGAAGCGTACTAATCATCCCATTGACTTTTTACGACCAGAACAATCAGGCCGCAGTTTATCTGTTTTCGTGCATTCGCACGAAATGCCATAAACTGCTATTGCCAAGAACTTTGTTGCTGGCTTGTGGTACTTGCTCACCGTATGTAAATACGGCTTGCAAGTTTCCTCAGCCGCGCCGCGTTCTTAGACAATCCTGATCGTTCTGGCAAGAGAGTGTATATTGACTAGTTATTGGTGTTTCTTTATAGAAGATTCACTGACCGTTAGCCTTTTAACATTTTGGTTCCAGTCCGTGCAAACCAACTATAGGTATCAGCCTGAGTTTTGTACTGAAATGAAGCACAAGGAAAGCTGCGACAAGTGATTGAGGCGTACACAAAAGTACGGCGAATGAACGAGAGAGCATGACTTGACGCAGTGATTCGTTCAGAGCGAACAAGTAGGTTTTGGCTCAGCCAAAAGCAGACTGTTCGCGGTACAAATATCAGGTTGGTGCCCATAGCGCGAGGGAGACACCTGTTCCCATGCCGAACACAGCAGTTAAGCCTCGCAGCGGTTACAATACTTGGGGGTTCACCCCTGGGAAAATAGCACGGTGCCAAACTATAGAATAAGCCCTCCAGAACAGGAGGGCTTTTCTCTTTTATGCGACCTTCGCAACGTGCTGGTCTGCTTCTTGGCAAAGCCAAGACTTCCACCAGCACTCTTTGCACATTGCTGTGTCATAGCCTCCAGTACTCATGCAACGTACCAAATGTACGTTTTACTCCGTGCTTCGTCTCTTCCTTGCACTGCGCTAAAGTGCGAAGCTCGCGCTTACGATAGATAGCGCCGTGCTATTTTCCCTAGTAGATAATAAAAATAGCAGGGGTCCCCATGAAATTTATTTTATGGGGTATTATCACGGTGCCAAACTATAGAATAAGCCCTCCAGAAAAGGAGGGCTTATCTCTTTTTATGTAGAATTATCTATACTCGCAATCAGTAAAATTAATTATAAACCCGACACACGGTAGTCTGTCGGGTTTATTTATGGTTCTTGAGTCTGATGTTTGTTAGTAATGTAATAGGCCTAGTAGATAGCGTCGTTTTTCGCAATATGAGCCAATCTGCCTGTGGATAACTATCCATGTTTTTTCAGTCGTACATTCACATATTGTTATTAATACTACGTATTTATGATCGTATATAGTTTGCTTGTCGACGTCTGTTTCGTTGTAACGAAGTAAAAACAACAATGCTATTTCGTGCATTTTAGGCTGGTTTTGCCTAG
>JAGXIU010000002.1 GCA_024635455.1 Candidatus Saccharimonadota bacterium
AAAAGCAAAAAACCAACCCAGAAGCTAGGTCGTTGGATACGAGCTGATGGTATGCGGGAATACCGCTGTTTTGTGAGGGGTTGTACCATGTTTTATTTGGTTTGTTTTTTGTTTTGACTTTTTGTTGTTTGAAAGTCTGCTAACAGTATGACAGAGCAACCTTATATAGAGCAAGGGTTTTTGTGCACATTTTGTATGCAAAAAAACGATGTTTTTCAGTGTTTCTGAATAGCTCCAGTTAGTTGATGATGACGATACATATTTAACTAACAAATTGTTGTTATTGTGACATTATTGGCTGCCATTTATAGAAGTTATGATGCCAGTGACTAGACTAAAAAATTGTTTAAGTTGCTACTGGAATTGTTTTTCTATGTTGCACGATAACCCTTAAATCTGTACATGCATCGATCTCGTGTTGCTCATGGTAGCAGTTGTAAGATGGTAGAGTTTTCCACAAGCTCATCTGCTTTTATCTATGTAATACATTGTTAATTATCGCTTGTCGTCGATTATTAACTCTAAGGTTACAATAAAACCCGATGTATCAGATAAGCGCCTCTCACTATCTAGCTGAGAGTACTGCACGAGAACAAATAATTCAATAACACAACGCCGTAAGTGCCTCTTATTTTCTGACTACCCCCACTCAACTACGTTCAACTGTTGACCAATGGGCAATTTTGCTCTAAAATAGGCACCTGACACGAAAAGGATAATCTTATGAAGAAATGTGACCTTACCGGAAAAGGCAAGCAATACGGCAGCAATGTCAGCTTCTCTCAGCGCCACACCAAGAAAGTGTGGAGCCCAAACCTGCAGAAGAAGACGTTTATTATGGATGGCAAGAAAGTCACCATGAAGCTCAGCACGCAAGCAATCCGTACACTCAAGAAAAAGGGTGTGCTAACAAACGGCGCCCCGACAACTAAGTAATTAGTATTATTACTAACTAATAAACCCGACACACGATAGTATGTCGGGTTTATTTATTGATGTAACAGAGAGAATATAGTTAGCTTTATGCTTGAGGCTCAAGAATTATTAACTGTTTAACCTCAGGGAGCGCTGATCCCGGTTTGAGCTTATACTTATCTAGAGTTTCTGCTGGCTCCATCGGCAGTACCTTGAGCACCTCTTCGAGAGATTGCTGTGGCACCTCATAATCAAAGCCTTCGATACCGTAGTGGGTCGGTATGGTGACGCTTGGTTCGAGGGATTTTATTAGTTTTGCTGCGCCAACTGGATCAAGTGTGTATCCGTTGCCGCCAACTGGAATGATAAGCACATCAACGGATCCAATCTGCTCAAACTGCTCTTCGCTCAAATCTGGGTGGATATGACCAGTTACTACTACGCGAATGTCGTTGATGACTATCTTAAATATCGTAGCATTGGTTTGGCCAGCCTCATCCATGTGAGCCCGTGCTGGTATTCCTTTGAATGAGACCGTTGAAATCTCATACTCACCAGGGACATCTATCTTGATGCGTGCAGTCTCAGCCGAGCTTATGTCGGTGTCTTTGCCGCCAGTGAGAAGTGCTATATCGTCCTTCTTGGTGATCGACTTCTTACCAAAACTTTTGAGTGTATCGTCTACGATAATAGTAGCCTGTTTGCTGTTAATGCGCAGACAATTAGCGCCGTAAAATTGTACGTCCATGCGATTATTTCTCCTCTTTGGTTGATTCTTCTGTTTGTTGTGCAGTCTCAGCTGGCTCTTTTTCACGAAGCATATCATGCTTATCAATAATAACCTGCTTCTTGGCAGCCATAGCGTGAGAGATAAAGCGGTCGTTTATCTGCTGACGATACTTTAGCTCATCCGGCGTCATTACCGTAAAGCGGATATCCTTGCCCTCTTGCTCCTCTAGCTCTGCAATGTACTTCTCTAGTTGTGTCTTGTTAATATCACCCACGATAAGAACGTCGACGCCACTGGTTTCGTCTCGAGTGAACTGGCCCGTAAAGAAAGCAAGATCAACATTACCAAGCGCCTTCATATGACTAGCGTCGTCGGAACCAGCGCCTTTATTAGATCCGGTCTTCTTTTTGCTACCTGAGCCAAACATTAAAAGTAGCGGGTCATAAAACTCATAATCTTGGTTTACCTCATAATACAGCTTATTGTTGTTGGTTTCTGAGGATATAATACCAATACTCAGCATGTTTGATAGCTCACGCCGCACAGAGTTTATCTGCTCGTCAATCTTGCGAGTAATTTCGCGGACATAGAAAGATCGATTCGGGTGAGAATAAAATAGCTGTAAAAGCTTTACTCGAGTTTTGGAGCCAAATAATTGCTCAATCATCGTACAACTCCGATTGTTTCGTTAAGAGCTATCGCGTGGACTACCGACTTATTCGTTGGGTAATACATTGAACTATATGTACTGATTTGTGACCTCTGCATACATACATTGTAGCAGAAGCGAATAAAACTTTTATCTATTCTGCACAAATGTATACATTTGCTGTTCTGCTTGTTCGTATGATTTGCACCAGTGAATATGTTTGTTAGCTCGGAACCAGGTACGCTGACGTTTGGCTAACTGTTTGGTGGAGCGAATAATGGCCTGAGTTACCTCTTCTAGATTGACTGAACCAGCTAAATACGGCTGCCACTCCCTGTACCCAATCCCCTTTAAACCCTCACAGTCCCAGCCGTAACGGTCAACGAGTTGTCGAACCTCTGCTTCAAGCCCCTGCTCTATCATTTGGTGGACCCGTTGTTCAATTCGTTGATACAGCTCTGCCCTATCGATCTCGACGCCAATAACTAATGTGTCTGCCCGTAAAGCCTTTTTGTTTGGTTGTGCGCCATTTGTTTCAAGAAGCCGGATTATGCGACGCTTGTTTCGTATGTCGATACTAGACGTGTTGAGCTTCTTTTTCTCAGCTAGCAGCAGTAGGTCTTTCCGTGTCATCGCATTATACTGCTGCCTTATCGCCTCATCTGCCGGTGGTGCAAAACTATAATCAAACAGTACACTGTCGATATACAGTCCAGTACCGCCAGTTAGGATTGGTATTGCTCTACGTTGTTGTATTTGTCGAATATGCTGCAAGGCTAAATCCTTGAACTGTGCGGCGTTAAAGTCTTGGCAAGGTGCGACAATATCTAGCAAATGATGTGGTACCTGCTGGCGGTCAGCTTGACTAGGCTTTGCCGTACCGATATTAAGCTCACGACGAACCGTCCAAGAATCTGCAGCGATAATCTCTCCGTGGAATGACTTTGCCAGATTCAGAGCATACAGGCTTTTGCCAGCAGCTGTTTCTCCGACAATCGCCACTAGCTTATCACTGGCATCTGATTGATTATTCTTTGTCATGGGTTGTCCTCTGCTCGGGCTGCCCGTCTTCTGGCCACCATATATACATCGCGAGATCAATTATACCTTTATTATCCACCTTGATTCCCTCTGCCCTTACGTGTAGCGCATGAGCTCGCCTGCCACCCGGATAGCCAGAAGCTAGACCGCCACGCTTGTTCACCACCCTATGCCAGGGCAATGCATCATCACCGAAATGAGCGATGCCACCGACGATCCGTGCCGAGCGTGGGCTACCGCACAACGCCGCAATCTGGCCATAGGTCATGACTTTACCGGAAGGAATGCTCGCAACAAGCTGACATACCCGGTCTTTAAACAGTTGATGGTGCATGTATATCAAGATAGTGTAATACAGCAGACCAATCAACACAGCGAGTTATGTTCACTGGGAGCTCTTCTTCAACTTTGTTCCAGGAATATTCACCGAATAAAACACCATTGATACCAATTGCGCTACAGCCCATCAGGTGCTTCGGCGAATCATCTATTAAAGCAACTGCCCCTATCTCCTCGCAAACTTCAGCTTTTGACCGGGGTTTTTCGGTAGTATCTTCATGACCGATAGCATAGACGTCACGGAACGGTATGCCATGAATATCGACCAGCCAGCGACGAGTCTGCTCCTCAAACTGTGGGTGCCGGGCGGTGACAGTGACAATGTCATATCGCTCAGCAATTTGCTTCAGTGCTGCCTGGCTGCCCTCTATAGGTG
Source organism: Candidatus Saccharimonadota bacterium (assembly GCA_024635455.1). Classification (GTDB taxonomy): domain Bacteria; phylum Patescibacteriota; class Saccharimonadia; order Saccharimonadales; family SLHW01; genus SLHW01. The sequence goes on from JAGXIU010000002.1 coordinate 4,051, forward strand.
GTACGTGGGTATCATCGACTTCGTGAAAGGAAAAAACCCTTTCCTTAACCTGTTGGCGTGTCAAACCCAGCACCTCGTGGAAGTAATAACTATTGAAATCATCCGGCTGATGGCTGGTGCCAAACTGCAGATTATGATACTTAGTAAACTCATCGAGGAACGGAAATAGTACCTCGTCTGTATCTACTGCGATAACCTCTTTGCTCATGCCAGCTATTGTACCACTGTTATAACGATGTCTTGCTCACGCGAGCTTTTGCCTCGTGGGCTACCGTCTTGAGTAGATCATGTATATCGTGTTCACCGGCATCTGCTTGAACCTGCATGTCTTTACGAATACGCGGTGTTGCCTTGTTGCTAGAGATTTCTTTATCGCCAACGACTATGGTGTATGGCACCTTCATAACCTCAGCGTTGCGAATCTTTTTACCGACTGAATCATGTGAGTTATCGACGGTAAGTCGTATGCCAAGATCCTTGGCTTGCTCACGTGTCTTCTCGGCAAAAGCGATGGTATCGTCTTCTTGATTTACTGTAATAATACGGACCTGCTCGGGTGCTAACCAGACCGAAAACTTTCCGGCAGTATGCTCGATGTATACACTCAAGAACCTTTCAATAGAACCAAGCATTGCTTTGTGTATCATGGCTGGGCGCTGTTTGGCGCCACTTTCATCAGTATATTCAAGCTCGAAACGCTCCGGCTGCACAAAATCAAGCTGGATAGTCGCGCACTGCCATTGCCGCCCGAGAGCATCAGTCACGATGATATCTATCTTTGGACCATAGAAGGCTGCCTCACCAAGCTCAATCTTATAGTCGAGTTTCTCTTCCTTAGCAACGGCTTCCATAACCGACTGTGCTGATGCCCAAACTGTCTCATCACCGTAATAATCACCCTTTGTATCGTCCCTGAATGACAAATCAACGCTCAGTGGCAGATCAAGCACACTATACATATGCCGAACCATAGCGAGTATAGACCGAATCTCGTCTTCTATTTGATCGTGACGAACAAATGCATGAGAATCGTCTTGAGTTAAGGCGCGCACTCGTGACAAACCATGAAGCTCACCGTGCTTTTCATCACGATACATCGTCGTTGTCTCCATGTAACGAAGTGGCAAATCGCGGTAGCTTCGGGGGCGTGATGCATAAATTTGTGTAACATGCGGGCAGTTCATCGGCTTCATCATAAACTCATCACTCGACTCGGTACTGCTAACATCAAACCGCTCTGGGTATTTTTCGTAGTGACCAGATACTTTATACAGCTCAGTTCTGGTCATATGCGGCGCCCAAACAGCCTCGTAGCCAGCGTCTCTTTGTAATTCCTCGGAGAACTTGATAAGTTCGTTCCGCAAGACAGTGCCTCGTGGTGTAAAGAGTGGTAAACCTGGGCCAACCAAATCGGAAACGACAAATAGATCAAGCTCCTGACCGAGCTTCCGATGGTCGCGCTTCTTAGCTTCTTCAAGCATTGCTAAATGCTTGCGAAGCTCTTTGTCTGTTTCAAAAGCTACGCCGTAGAGTCGCTGCATTTGTGGCTTTGACTCATCCCCACGCCAGTAGGCGCCAGCGACACGCATCAGTTTAAATGCACCGACTTTATCAGTCGATGGCACATGCGGGCCACGGCACAGGTCAAAAAAATCACCATTCTTATAAAATGAAACGTCACCAACCTCTGCGCGAGACGCTGAAGCACCAGTAATGCCAGCAGGTAGATCGAGCCCCATCATGGCGCCATCGAGCTCATGAGCTAGGGTGGTACCCTCACGCTTAAGGTCGTACAATAATTCTTGCTTGTATGGCTGCTTGGCTTGGCTTGCCCACGCTATCGCCTCGTCAATCTGCATTTCAGAACGCTCAAACAGTTGCGCCTGCTTGATAATGCGCCGCATCTCCTTTTCTATCTTCGGAAAATCATCGTCAGATATACTGACGTCACCAATATCAATGTCGTAATAAAAACCGTGTTCCACTACTGGACCAACGCCAAATTTAGCGTCTGGCCATATATGCTGAATGGCTGACGCCATGATATGTGCTAGCGAGTGTCGCATTGCGTATAAGTTGTCTTCGGGATGTTTAGACATGTCTCTGTTTGCCTTGTTTTACTTCTACGGAACTTCTTGTGTAGTATAGCATGCTGGATTATACAGACTGTTTGTAAATAAAAAATCGACTACTCTCGCAAATATAGTCGATTTTCTTTTGTTTAAAACACCTTCCAAAACTTCACCGTACTTACGATAATACCATGCTAGCGTGATAATACTAGTACTTATGTATTGTCATAATTAACACAATCCTGTGTACAACTATCCCCTACCCTGGGGAGCACGCTCATTCTTATCAAGCTCAGACATCGACATTACAGCAGGCAGTTCACCAGGCGTTCATGGGCGACCTATCAGAAATCGGAATTATTTACTATACTTATTAGGATGAATAAACACCTCAAACCCACAACGATTACGGGGCGCATAAACGCTAAAGCGCTTGAGTTACTTGAGCAGCAACCAGAAGGTATACGTTGGTCAGAGTTACTTTCAAAAATTCAGACATCTGACACCAACCTACATCCAAAAACAATCAACGGCTGCGTCTGGAGACTACCAAATAACTTCCCAGGTATGGTTCACAAGCCATCAAAGGGTATTTTTCAGTTAGTGAAGTATAGCTCTACCCCAGTAGATGCCCACAAGAAACAGTTGTAATAGGTTCGCGCTATGCTCAGCTAACGATTAGACCATCTTAAGGTGTCCGTATTCGTGAACAGCTTGAGATGGTGGGCGGTATAGGATTTGAACCTATCACCTCTACAACGTCAATGTAGCGCTCTAGCCAAATGAGCTAACCGCCCGCGATAACCGCACCTATAATAACGTATTGCTGAACCAGAGACAATAATTTGCCGTATGATCTGACCCTAGATAGATGACACGTAGAGTATTGACATATGTATTGTTTCGTGATAGCATAACCAAGTTAATTAGGGAGGCGCTCAATTTTGAGTACCAGTTCGAGTTCACTCGAAAGCTTCAAGCTTTTCTTTGAAGAGGTTGATGCTTCGACGAAGTCAATGAGTCGACTACGACGAGCGAGACGAGCAACAGCACGCAAGTAGCACCGTTGCTTAATCGTTATTAACCCCAGCATTCGCTGGGGTTTTTTCAGTTGAGAAACAAGTTATACGCAGCTATGGATAACTTATCCACTAGCATTTTGCACAGCGTTATGACAATATGTAGCCATGGTATGCCTCTATTGCGCTAAAAAACTGCGCGTCACAAACTCCCGAGCACAAAAATCAACTAATAGCATCTGGCGACGGCGCTCATGCCCAGCTTGCCGAGCTGTATTTACCTCGATAGAAACAATAAGCTTGGGAAACAGTATTCGTGTAAGCGATTCTAAGGCCCTGGAACCGTTTATGAAAGAAAAGTTGTTTATGAGTGTATATGAAAGCTTAAAACACAAACACGAGCCTCTCAAAGACGCTCGTGACCTAACTGAAACAATTTGCGCACAGCTTATGCGCCACCACATACAAGATGCTGTACTCGACCGCAAAACTATCATAAACGTGGCGACAAAAGTTCTGCAACGATACGACACCCTTGCTGGCATGCACTATCAGGCACACTTCAAGCAATAATAGCGCTACATTATACGTTTTTTATCTGAAGTAACGACTGCTTTGTCGGTGACGTCAAAGTTGCCGAGGTACTTGCCAAATATCAAACGTGTTTGAGAGTAAAGAGCTGAGAAAGAAAAGAAAACTACCGTCGTAAATGGCAAAAGAACCCACTGAGTTACCATGAAAAACGTCCTTCGACGCTTATAGCGTGCTGGTTTAGCTGGCAAAGCCTTGAAGCTCAAGAACATGGTTATGAAAATACCGGTCAGCGCCACTGTCTGCACGCGACTTACAACAAACGGCAATTGATTACTGACATAGCTGTCTGGGTTAACAAGCAGTGGCACAAACGCTGCAAACGCTAGCAAGAGTGGAGCAGTTGCCCAGCTGATATGGCCCTCCAGTAAGCGCATAAACTTCGCGATCAAATCACGACGTGGCACGTTGTTTGGTCGAAAGAAGCCGACTTCCGCAACATAAGCGACATCTGATGCACCCCAAGCCCAGCGACGTAATTGCAGGAACTGTGCCTTGACGGTTTTCTTGAATGTACTCGAGAGAACGGCGTCCTGATAGATTGGCACGTGTAACGGAATAACATCATGCTTCCCGTCGTAACGAAAATAAGTCCGCCAGAACTGGTGGCCGTCTTCTACGATGGTACGAACGCTCCAGTAGTCGGTATCGATGAGTGCCTGCATACTCTGAGCATGAGAGGAAAAATTACGGATCATATGCGGGCGCAGCGACTGAACAATATTCCAAAACGAGTTACCAGTAGCAATGACGCGCATGAGGGCTGGTGCATCCCAAATATTACTGGTAAAGATTGGTATTGGCTGGATAGAAACAGTCTTCGGATCAGGGCAAATCATGTAAACATAGGTTAGAGCGGAGAAATAACTCGCATGCGGACGATTATCAGAGTCTAGCGTCGTAACAATTGTATGAAGCGGGTTGATGTTTTCTTTTTGCAAATAGGTTTCTAGTTTACGAGCAGCGTAGGTAATGTTGCCACCTTTTCCAATAACTTCTCCTGGTTCACCGGCTGGGTGCTCGACAGCCATCGCGTGCTGAAACACATCACCGTATTCACGCATTAAGTCTCGTGCAGTTTTTTTGATAGCAGGACCACCTCGTTCTTCATACGCTAAAACCAAGATGATTTTACTCGTATCATAATCGGAGTCGATAACTGATTGTATTGTTGGCTCAAGGATTTCTCTGCTTTCGTTATAGGCTGCGATAACGACAGCGTGCCGAACATCTTCCATAGTAAAGCTATCAGGACCTGATCGCGCCTTAAATGAATCGATATTCTTCTGGTGCCACTCTGGTCGTTCAGCGCCTTCTGGCACCTCCCCTTGTGATAACTCCTCAAGCATAGCGGTCCAAGGTAATTTCATATGGCGGTTCATCATACGAAACCCTTGTATAGAACGTACATTTAAGCCGATTGCTTTACTAACCCATAGCAGTAGATAGCCAAGCACGAAAAACACCCCTAATGCCGGATTAATGAGGCTTAGTATGAGTGGTAAAAATATAATCAGCCAACTAATTAAACCTGGCATGATCTCAAAGAAACGATAGCGTTTGCCGCGTTCGTTTTCGTAAGGAATCTCAATATCTTTCATGATTATCGCAATACAAATAAGGCGTTAGTGACTACTAGTATGAGCACGAGAAGAAGCGTAGCCAGTGCGAGAACAGCAATAGCAAACCGCTTGCGAGCCTCAAATATCCGCATACTCAAATATGTGTGGAATAGAAGTACGAAATAGCCGAGCACTACAAACGAAATAAAATTTGTGGCGGTACCAGCACTAAATGCATCCAGACCAAGGTTCGACCGGTAGCTTATTATGTAATTCCCGCTATCGCCTGAATCAAGCCGCAGAAAGGTTAGTAACGTTACCGCAAGCGTCAAAAAGACATTCACACTCAATAGGACGAGCACGAAACGATCATGAAAATAGTTTTTTGGTATATGCATATATAGTTCAGTATAAGGATGATAGATAAAAGTATAAAGCCTGAGTTTGCAGACCACAGATGGAGCCACCTACCAGGATCGAACTGGTGACCTACGCGTTACGAGTGCGTCGCTCTACCAACTGAGCTAAGGTGGCGCACCAAGACCTGTGCCATTCTAGCAAATTACCTCTGTATTATCCAATAGCTCAACAGCACGTTCATTGTAATATGGCGGGCTCGACCGGGTTATCTGCTGGCATTTTCCGCTTGGTCATGAGCAGAGATGGTCAATGAAAAAATCGCCACACTAAAGGTGACGATCTTTTCTTGGCGGGCCGTTACTTTGCAAGTATGGATCTATTTTGTCGACATTAATAAAACTGATCTTTACTCTAGTCCAGCTATACGACTCAAATCAGCAACTACCGCTTGAGCCTCTGTTTCTGTGATAGGCCTATCATGTCTTCCGTCGTAAAAAGCCATCTCGGCTTGAGGTACTTCGTCGTTCATTACTAGAATGTGCCTTGATGCAGATACATCTTGCATACCATAAGCAACTTCATAAGACCACCTTGCATCTTTAGCAAAGTCACCCACGGGTCTATTTATGCTTACTGTTGGCAATGCTCCGTCTGGGGCTTCGGCTAGAGTAGGCTTATCAATAGCAACAGTTGCTTTCTGCATGGCTTGATCGCCAGTGGCACTAGGCTCTTCAATTCCAAGCTGATCTAAAATCGCCTGTGATGATCTGATAAGCTGAGATAGAGTCTTTGGTGAAACCTGCTCTGGGTTGGGGCTTCCTAGTTGTTCGCTCATATTTTTTTATTCCCTTTTAGTCTTTTTGTTTTATCTATAACGATAGGCATATACTAGCACGTATGGTACATTTTGTCAACATTATGTGCTTGCCCTAGATATAGATTCTAGTCATTTCTTCTATTTGTTCAATGCAATCTAGTAGTCGCTTTTTGAAATCATCGCCTGCTGGTTTCGCCCATACTATCTATCTTTCCTCTGGTCCGAAATCATCTAGTTCGGTAAAGTCAGGCTCAGGGTTTTTTACAATGATATATTATTCATTCGAACTGGTGTTTAACAAACAAAAAAGTGGCTCTAACAGTGAAAGAGCCACTTAATACGTTGTTAAGAACAACTCTGAAACGATTTGGCGGGCTCGACCGGATTATCTGTTGGCGTTTTCCGCTTGGTCATGCTCGATACAAGCATCTGCGCGTGACCGCGCTTCACGACCGGCACCCCTTCGGGGTTATCGCCGGTTCAAATCATGAGCAGAGCTCATCAATGAAAAAATCGCCACACTAAAGGTGACGATCTTTTCTTGGCGGGCTCGACCGGATTTGAACCGGCGATCTCCTCCGTGACAGGGAGGCGTGTTAGGCCTCTACACCACGAGCCCATGGTAACCGTAAAGACAGAGAGGATAATAGCAGGAGAACCGACAAAAGGCAATCGCTATTGTGTAGCTGCTGGTGCCCCTGTGCCCGCTTCTTCCTGTGTATTTGGTTCTTGACTGAACGGCTCTGGCAGCTGCAAGTAAACCCGAACTGGTTCTTGCTCTTTTGCTTGGTTCACGTATGTTTCAACGTCTTCGAAGGTAAACAGTATATGTGCAGCGCGAACTTCTGACCCATCACGCTCCAGCAAACGAACAATCTGTAGTGCATAACCAATATTGATAATATCTGAGTGTTCACCAGGTTCTAGCTTGTACAGCTCATCAACTGTTTGTGCAGAGATATCACGGCTAGTGCGAGTTATCGGAAAGCCAAAAGCGCCGCCCTCATCTGCTGTAGCCGGATCATCAGATAACTCTTGTGCTACATCACTAAAATCATCTCCGTCTTCTAATCTTGATAAGGCGGTCTGTGCTTGCTCGTTAGTATCCTCGTCAAGCTCTGCTACTACTTTTTGCGCGAGCAACTGTTGATGTAGGCTTCGGCGAAAATCAGATATCGACCAATCCCAGAATTCACGAAGAACGTCCTCGAATACCTTATCGCTATTCCCTAACCTGTCTTGTTGACGAAACAAGTCAATTTGCTCATCAATCTCCTGCTCAGACACATTGATGCCTTCCGCTTGAGCTATCTGTTTAATGTAAGCATCGTTTATGACCTTATCCAGGGCACGATTGCGAAACTCATCGAGCTGTTGCCGACCTATCTCTGTTTCAAAGTCAACCTCTTGTTGGTTTTCGTAATAGTGGATATAGTGCCGCAACTCGAATAAGTAGTTTTCATATGCAACAAACGTATTACCGGTACGAGCGATTGGGAATGGTAACACCTGCGTAACGCGATACATAAAATTAGACGTGGTCTGAAATCTATAGAGCGCCAATGTGGTGTAGGTAAAAAATCCAACGATACTCAATATAACCAACGTGGTAGTAATGCCGATGATGTGACGCTTGGGGTGCTGCAGTGGATAAATAAATTTGCGTGCGCCCGAGAGGACCTCCTCGCGATGATCAGCAACCGTCTTGTTGGTGATGCGAGGAACCTTCTCCTGGCCTAAGGTTTCAGGCTCATCGTCCGACTTGAGCTTTTTTCGTAAAAGCTTCGTAATACGCTTCATTTAAGTGTTACTCATCTTTCTCGTTCTGACTTGGCTGTTTGTCTTCATCTATTCCGGTCGGCTCAATGCCCATATCATTTAGTATGGTCAGCATCTTTTTATAGATATGGCTAGGCTTTTCTACATCGTGAATTACGAGGTCGCCAATGTAGGTTTGCACGAGTATTGTACCATAGCCAAGCAGTGTTTCTTGGAGGCCATTTACCTCATAGTTAATGCTCTGAATCTGCTTCAAACTTAGGTCGACGATACTTTTGCTGAACAGGCCTTTGCGTGTAATCTGAATCAACCGCTGGTCCGTCACGATATAGACACTGAAATACCAACGGATAAAAGAAGGTAAGAATAGTACAAACCCAAGTAGTATTCCGGCACCAAGACCGAAGAAAAAGGCGTTGTAGCCAAGCTGAGGCCATATTGCAACTGGGATAATGCCGACCACAGGACCAAATAGACCAACGATAAGACCTTTGCGCATAACAACTGGATGTTTTCGGAACAAGAATAGAACTTCTTCATTATCAAGCTGTTCTTCGAATTGCTTATCGCTCATGTTGTATGATTATACTGGTGATATGATGTCGATACCAGCATAGAATACACGTCCCGGTAGCTCAGCTGGATAGAGCGCCGCCGTCCTAAGGCGGGCGTCGGGGGTTCGAATCCCTCCCGGGATACCAAATAAAGAACCGGGCTAAAGGTCTGGTTTTTTGTTTGGAGCTCCGTGCAACGGAGTCGAACCCTCAGGTTCGGCGAAGTAAGAGCTCACACAGGAGTTCACTCCGAGTAAGCTCGAACGAAGAAACGATAGTGATATCCCTCCCGGGATACCAAATAAAAAACCAGGCTAAAGGTCTGGTTTTTTGTTTGGAGCTCCGTGCAACGGAGTCGAACCCTCAGGTTCGGCATTAAACAAAGCGTACACATTATAAAATCAACAAATAAACCCGACACACTATAGTCTGTCGGGTTTATACTCGCTACTGTAACTTCTTAAGCGTGCGTCAAATGCTCGTTTACTGTTTTGTACTCAAATAGTTCTGATTTCTTGAACCAGTGCGCTATCTCATCTTTGGCTTCATCAGCGTTACCTGATGCATGAATTATATTAGCGGCGCCTTTTTTCAAAAGTGAAGCACGGCCGAGGCTTAAGTGAGCATAGTCACCACGAATAGTGCCGGCTGGTGAGTCTTTTGGACCAGTTGAACCAACCATCTTACGGACGACTTCTGCGGCATGACCACCCTCGAGCACAAAAGCAACCACTGGCGTCTCTATGAGAAACTTTCTCGTAGCCTCAACTATCATCGCACCGATTTCCTCAGTTGATTCGTCATAAGCGACACCGTAGGCATCCCAGTCTTGTTTCGTCTTCTCCCCTACTATCGGAATGAGATCATCCGGATAATGTTTTTTTGCCATTTCATAGGTTGCTTGTAGCATCTTCATGCCGACTAACTTCAAGCCAGCCCGCTCAAAACGAGTAACTATCTCTCCGACAATTTGTCGTTGAATTGCATCTGGTTTTAGAATAACTAGCGTTCGTTCCATTGAGACTTTCCTCCTTGAATATATGTTGTGTTCAGATAATTGTAACAGATACGCGGTAGATTATCGACTAGAGAACACTGAGGGAGTGTCGTACAATATACATATGCAGTTTGAAGCAATAAAAACCGACTTTCTTGAGTATCTTGAGATTGAACAAAATAAAGCCCCCTACACGATACGCAACTATGACCATTACCTGAGCAGGCTGGTAGACTTTGCTGGAGACATTAAAATAGCAGATATAACCCCTGACTTAATACGAAAATGGCGGCTGTGGCTGAACCGACTTGGCACAAATACATCTGATGAGCTACAAAAAAACACTCAAAACTACCACTTGATAGCACTGCGAAGTTTCCTGAAATACTGTGCACGTCGTGACATTCCAGCCATGACCGCTGATAAAATAGAGTTAGCAAAAACCCATCGCAAGCAAGTAACTCACCTCAACCCTGAGGAAGTAGAAAGGCTGCTCGGTCAGATAAATATAAGCCGTGAGCAAGGGCTGCGAGACCGGGCAATCATTGAGTTGCTGTTCTCTTCTGGCTTGCGCGTATCCGAGCTTGTTAACCTCAACATTGATCATGTAAACCTCAAGCGATTGGAGTTCAGCGTACGAGGAAAAGGCCAGAAGGATCGTCCAATTTTTGTCAGCCAAGAGGCGGCAGACTGGATACAAAAATATCTTGATAAGCGAACCGACAGCAGCGATGCATTGTTTATACGCTACGGTGGGCATAAAGAAGCTGACACTTCTGGAGATTATCTACGCCTTACTGCGCGCAGTATCCAGCGGATGGTGGCACGCTATGCCAAACTAGCGGGCATTACCAAGAAAGTCAGCCCCCACACATTGCGTCATTCATTTGCTACAGACCTACTGATGAACGGAGCTGATATTCGCAGCGTCCAGGCAATGCTCGGGCATAGCAATATCGCCACAACCCAGATATATACGCACGTAACCGACCCCTACCTACGAGACGTGCACCAAAAGTTCCACCGCAATAATCGAACCTAGCATCGGCTACAAAAATTATTTAAGTGTGCTAACAGCCAGGGAGTATGGTTGAGTTAGGCTCAGTCTCTATGAGCTTACAGAGTCCGGCGTTTGTCACGTGTATAGCGCCGTTGGGTATGATTTCTCGCGGTGGGGCGCCAGCTGGTACTCGTACCTGGATACGTTGCACTACATCGTTTACACGAGCTGTTGCTTCAATTGATATTTGAGAATCCTGAAACGGTACAGGGTTACCGCTGGCATCAAGACCAACTACTTTCACTTGGCTCGATTTATAAATGCCACGTAGTCGAAGTACATAGCTGTCGTTGTTCAATGGCAGATCAACTGTGGCGTGAGCCAGATATGGGTCAAACACGCCCGCAGGAGCAGAACCGCAGGCACCGAATATCACTGGTTGAATATCTGGAGAGTTTACATCCGCATAAGTAACAGTTCCTTCTACAGTGCCGCCTTGTTTCGGGTGTAAGACACCGCTCAAAGCACCTTGCTTTAAACTATCTCTAGTAAATGAGCTTCCAGAAGGTCCAACTCTGGTTAAGTCGAACCTGATCATGCCTATTTCATCCGCATTAAGGGCTTGTGGCAATATGCCATAATCTCGGGTCTGACAAATGTCGTTGGTAGCAGTTGTAGTGTTTTGCCAGGTTACGACAATCTTATCAAGGTCAGTAGTAGCCGGATCGAGCCAAGATATGGTCGAATTATTTGTTTGTACTTCGTCATACTCAAGTGGACCTGGTGCCGTATCTACAATAAGACAGGTTGTTTGAATCTCATCACTACCGTCACTAAAGGTTGACTCCGGAGCATCACAAGTATCTTCATTGGCGATACTAGAAGGGTTTGCCCGAAACTCGGCTACTTTTTCATCTATAACTGCTTCGGCTGCTAAACGAGCTTGCGTTGATTGCTGCTGGTCAAGCGCCTGTCTTCGCTCTCTTTGAACCAATGAGGCAAACGTGATGGTGATAATAGAGATTACCAGAATCAACACCGTCACAATGATTATTGATACTAGGCCTTTTTCGTTGTTTTTCAGCTGTTTCATGGTAGCGATTGTATAGTCCTCTATACTTCTTATCTTTATTTAATACTACTATACTTATAGTTTTCTTACAACGACGGTGCTCAACGAGCTTACAGCACAATATGTCGAATTACTGGCGTCGGCGCGACAACGTACAGGATCTCCTGGAGCGACAGTTGGATCAAAGGTTTCATCATCACCATGAGCAACAGTGACTGATATGTACCAAGCCTTACCGTCCTGGACAAGCGAAAATTCAGTTAGTCTCATAGATTCAGCTAGTAACTCAACCTGATCACCGCTTGTACGCTGGAGTGGCTCAGATGGCGGGTTCAGGCAATCAGAACTTCGCAATAAAACGTTCGGGGTTGTAGGTGATATTTCTTGATCAAGTATATAAGAATATAGTCGACCAGCAATACACCAGTGCATAACATTACCAGAGGCAGGCAATTCGTATGGAGCAGACGCTGAATACTGTAGGTTATTTGCAATCTCCTCAACCACAGACCGCGAAACCTCTTGAGTCCGCGAACGTACAACCGTTTTGTAAAATTGACGCCCTAGCTCAACCATTACTCCACTTGTGATAAGTAGCATAATACTAAACACGCTGATTGCAACAAGCAGTTCGACGATGGTAAAACCGCCTACGCTTCGGAGCTTTTTATGATTTAACTTAATCATTTACAATCTTCCATTTATAACGATATACCAGCTCGTTTTCGTTTCCAGAAATCCCTTCCCACTGGACTGTCGCTACATAATTATAGCTACTAGGAGCAGAAAGGTTCATTGGCGGACCAGAGCCTTCTGTTCTTTGTACGCTCACCCATGAGTAGTATCGGTTGTCTGGGCCTTTGTAGCAGCCAGGAGCTGCTGCAGGATTAGCTGGAGCGGCTGGTTTATTATCTAGCGTCGAAGAAGGATTGTTTAGGTCACCCTCCATAACACAAATATCCCTTTGTCCAGCTGGAGTTCCAGCAGGTCCATGAGGAAATAATAGATTGTTGTTATCATACTCTGACCGGCTGGCCATATATTTGATCGACTCTATCATGCCACGAGCAAGCTGAGATGCTTCAATACGTTCTTGCGTATCCTGCGCAGTCTGTATACTGTCACTTGCTGAAGCATAACCAGCGCCGAGGACTAACCCCAATATACTCAAAGAAATGAGTACTTCTACAATTGTCTCACCTGATTGATTTTTCGTAAGTCTCAGCATGCTATATTGAACTCCGCTGTAGTAGTTAATAATCTTCCGTCTTTGCCAATAGATATCTCGGCTGTTTCACCGCCATCACCTCGCTCCAGACAGATCAAAATCCCCTCGTCGTTTGTCACTTCTGTAAATTGGAGGTTACGAATTGCGCTCTCTGTAACTGATAAAGGTGAGCCAATTGAAGTTCCAGTTATGGCCAAGAGGTTTGTCTGAGGCGCACCACTTAACTGTACGCCACCAGAACGTTGCTCCTGGTTACTGAATCCACTCATGAATACCAAGGCGCCGATATCAGTACCATTGTATCTCACCGACTTTACTTGAAGTCCATATAGGAGCCGAAGAGAAGAGTTTAGATGATCAGCCACCGCTATGTCCCCTGAGCTAAAATCAGTGAGGCTTGTTGCTGGATTGCCATCACGGGTTAATCTTCGGGCAGCCGTAGTCAACACAGCGAATTCTCCGACATCCCCGTTAGGCGCGAATGCCAACGCTTTTCCAGCAAAAACACAGTCACGACTGCCTCCCTGCACCGAAACGCCACTAGTAAACGAAATACCAGTGCCAGACGCTAGGCAGGTCCGACCCTCCCCTGCTTGCCCTGTGTCAGGGTAGTAGCCTCGAGCAGTATCATTTGCCACATCAATAAGTTTTGACTCAAAGTCACGAACTGATTGTGGTAACTCTGTCTGTGCTTGTTGATTGCCGATTACACCAATTGCGCTAACTGCTACAACACCCATAACCGTTATGACGATAAGGAGCTCAACAATTGTATAACCCGTATGGTGAGTTATGTATTTCATTAATTAATAGTATAGCATGAGCGGTATACTGATACGTTCTAGATAACCAGTAAATTTCCCAAAAAAGCTGCGTGGATTTCATTAAAGAATAAGACGATAATCACAGTCGCGCTAATTAACATAGGACCGAATGGAATATGATCTTTTACTGAGACCGATTTAAATAAAGATGTTAGAGCGACTAGTATTAAACCAAGTATCGAAGCAAGAAATATCGTCAGAAAGACCGGGACTACGCCTGCAAGCCAAACACCTAATAAAAACCCTAGTTTCACGTCACCACCGCCAATCCATCGACCGCTAGAAGCCTGAAATAAAACATAAAACAGGCCACCAAATACCACTGAGCCCACTACCATATCGTACAAGGCAGGTGCCCCGTTGACGCCCAACGATACCACTACAGCCAAGATGGTCATAACCCAGCCCACCGCTATTATCTGATTTGGTAGTAACATATGCTGACCGTCATACACGGCCAATGCTACCAAAACAACCAAAAAAAGCAGCCAAAGTAAAAAAAATATAATACTGAATACACTGGTAAGCAAGAGTGGCCAATAAACAAAAGAAACCACAAACAACAGTGCGGTTAGCAATTCAACTAAGGGGTACTGCCAACTTATGGGAGTATGGCAGTAACGACATTTCCTCTTGAGCATAAACCAACTGAACAGTGGCACAAGGTCATACCACTGCAAAGTATGTTTACAGTTCGGACATATAGAGCGGCCATGCAGTACAGAGAGCTGCCCGTGCTTAACTCTTTGAGGTGATTCGTTCTGCGAAAAACGCCATAGCCAAGCGTTCACAAAACTACCAAGACAAAGTCCGAGAAAGCTAAGAAGGAACAGCTGATAATACATAACCATTATCGTAGCATATAAAAGACCCGCAACTTGCGGGTCTTTTATATGGAATACGCCTTCATGAAGGCAAGGTATTGGCTAGGAGCCTATACAGCGACCAACATTTGCATTTTGAGTTTCTATTTCGTATGCAATCACAAATGCCCTTGACCCACCACCAGCTACGGGATTTGTCCCAGTATCATCACAGCGATAGTCGTAATCAAAGAAAAAGTCATTACCACTAACTCCTCCGACGGCGCTCGCTTGAGTAGTTAACTGCTGATTATCTTGTAAGTCATAGTAATTATCTAGCTCGAGATTGCCAAACGTATTACCACAAGCATCTACTCGCCCATTATTGTTGGTAATACACTCGTTCACAGCTGCAGCCATACGTGCGGCGTCATTTTGCCGGGTTGTATTACGTGCGTTTCGTTGCAGTGCTGGAACAGCTAAGAACACAATGAGCATAATCAAACCTGCGATAGCAAGTACTATCATTACTTCGATGATGGTAAATCCATCCTCTTTCATTGTTTTTAGTCTACGTTGCATGGTGCCCTGATCCCCCTTGTGAAATACATTTTTAATATTACTAACCATAAGCATTATATTACTAGACTTCAAATAAAAAAACAACAGGAGGTAAGCTTAGAAAAAGTTCTTGCCGGCAAGTCCATAAATCGGCAACAAGATCGCAGCGATAATAACCAACGCCATTACACCAAGCAAGACCATCATCATCGGTTCGATTATGGTTGATATTGTCTTGATTTGATTATCGACTTCTTTTTCATAATAATCGGCAGTTTTCTCGAGCATTGTCTCAAGCTGACCTGAATCTTCTCCGATACGGAGCATGTCCGGTACAAGCGGTAAAAAGTTTTCATCACCAGTAATTGCGTCCGATATCGATGAGCCTCCTTTAACTTTTTCGATAGCTCGAGTTATAGATCTTTCTATATGAACATTGTTGATAGCACCGGCGACAACCTCTAACGTTTTAATCAGTTGGACACCGCTACTAACCATGGTGGTTGCTGTCCGAGCAAAACGAGCCATATACAGCTTCATGAAAAGAGGACCAACAAGCGGCATTCTCATCTTTGCCTTGTCGACGTATACCCTACCCCCAAGTGTTTTCACCCATCGACTGGATACAAAACCGAGTATACCCAGAGCGATGAGCACAAAGTACCAATAAGCGGTTATGAAGTTAGATACTGCGAGTAATATACGAGTAAAGATCGGTAGCTCACCGGCACCAGATAACCCCTCGTATAATGATTCAACCTGTGGTAGCACAGCGATAAGCATAAAGATTACAACACCGATCATGACAAGTAAGACAATGAGCGGATATGCAAGAGCGCCTCGAACTTTACTGACGATATCGGCATCTTTTTCTTGCTGATCTGCCAGGCGCTCTAACGAATGGTCGAGTGAGCCTGAGACCTCACCTGCTTCAACAAGATTAATGTATATCTTATCGAACACATCTGGGTGTCGAGCGATCGCCCCAGAGAATGAAGTACCTCCTTCGATATCTGAGCTAACTTGCGAAATTATGAATTTTAGCTGTTTGTTTTGAGTTTGTCTACCTACATTTTGTAGGCTTTGTAGGAGTGGTAAACCTGCGCTTATTAGAGTTGAAAGCTGCCGCGAAAAAATAACTTTGTCTTTCGTTGTGATACGTTCTGTTATTTTTTTTAGCCCAGAAGAACCAGAGCTCTTTGCCTCTATCGATAACGGAGCTAAGCCTTGTTGTCTTATGAGTTTTGCGGCTGCCTGCTCATTATCTGCCTGAATATTAGCTGACACTTTTTTGCCACTGGTTGCGTCTCTTGCTACATACTTAAACGTCAACATGTCTTACCTAGCCTCTCATCAATCGGTCAAGTTCTTCCAGATCAACTGCTACCATTCGAGCGTCTTCATAGGTAATAGTTCCATTATGAATAAGCTCGACTAGGGTCTTATCCATCGATTGCATACCCTGTTCGGCGCCAGTTTGTATAACTGCTTCTAGCTGGTGTGTTTTGCCTTCACGGACAATGTTACGAACAGCAGGGTTTGCAATCAAAATTTCTGAGGCTGCCACTCGACCGCCACCAATTGATGGTACGAGCCGTTGTGAACATATTGCCATGAGTATATTAGAAAGCTGCGTGCGTATCTGGCCCTGCTGGTGTGGTGGAAACACATCAATCATACGGTCAATACTCTGAGCTGCAGAGTTGGTGTGCAAGGTTGCAAAGACAAGGTGACCAGTCTCAGCAATAGTAATGGCGGCCGCAATTGTCTCCAGGTCACGCATCTCACCAATCAGGACAACGTCCGGGTCTTGGCGTAAACTACTACGAAGCGCGGCGGAAAATGAATATGTATCATAGTGTACTTCTCGTTGCACGATAACTGATTTGATGGACTTGTGTGTGAATTCTATCGGGTCTTCGATGGTAACAATATGCTCAGACCGCTCGGTGTTAATCTTATGCAAGAGCGCAGCAAGTGTGGTTGACTTACCGGAGCCAGTTGGCCCGGTAACCAAAACAAGTCCGCGTGGATATTCTGCAAACTTGTTGACAACTTTCGGTAAGCCTAATTGTTCAATAGTTAATATTTCGTTCGGAATAAGGCGTAGTGCAGCCGCGAGGTTACCGCGCTCATGAAATGCGTTTACACGAAAACGCCCAAGATCGCCGAACGCGAAGCTAAAGTCAAACTCTTTGTCCTTGAGCAATATCTGCTTTTGATCATCGTCTAGAATGGCAAAAATAAGTGACTCTACTGTTTCTTCGGTGAGTGGGTCAACTCCACCACTAACAGGCATAAGTGCACCGTCGACTCGTAAGTAAGGTGGTAGCCCAACCTGGAGATGTAGGTCTGAGCCTTTCTTTTTAATAACTTCTTCAAGTAGTGCCTCTATCCGTAATTGTTGTGTTGCCATATACCCCCCTATTTATACTTCGATTTTTGATTTAGAATCAGATACTGCTTGTTTGCCTGCTGTGTCAGCTACGGTTTCTGGTTGAGCAGTTGGCTCTTCTGTTTCCTCAATCAGCTTCGTCGATTCAATTTCTGCTGCAGCCACCCTATCGACTTCTGTTATCGTTGTGTAGCCGGCGAGCGCCTTAAGATAACCGTCTTCTCGCATACTTATCATGCCTTGTTTTTGAGCTTGATGATGAATGTCGCTACTAGTAGATCTTTCCAATATAAGTGCTTGGATCTCTTCGGTTATTTCAAATACCTCGTAGAGCCCCATTCTGCCCTTATATCCACCAGGTGACTTTGGATTATCGGCACCTCTATATAAAGTATAAGCTTTTTGGCCTCTTAGAGGCAAGGTTTTATAACCCAAATCTTCTGCCACCTCTGCAATGTCTTCTTCTTTTTCTGGGAGCAGATGGCCGATTGTTTTTTGAATGGCTGCGGTTTCAGTGGCAGATGATTGATAAGATTCTTTATCCTCATCTGCAACCCTTCGAACTAAACGCTGGCCAATCACGGTATGGACCGTACTGGCAATTAAGAATGGTTCAATGCCCATGTCAAGTAACCGTGGCAATATACCGGCTGCAGAGTTGGTGTGAAGCGTACTAAAGACCAAGTGACCAGTCAGGGCTGCTTGAACGCCGAGTTGAGCAGTTTCTTTGTCACGAATCTCTCCTACCATAACCACATCTGGATCTTGACGCAAAATCGAACGTAAACCAGAAGCGAATGTTAGGCCGACCTCGGAATTGACCTGAATCTGATTAATACCATCCATCTTATATTCGACAGGATCTTCAAGCGTTACAATGTTTATTGTTTCATTCATTATTTCTTGAATAAGAGCGTATAGTGAGGTTGATTTTCCAGATCCAGTAGGTCCTGATGTAAGTATCATACCGTTTGACTGCTCGAGCCCCCTGCGGATAACTCGAAGGGCTCGCCCGTGATACCCCATATCCTCTAGCTTCAAACTGGTACCAGACTTATCGAGCAAACGTATGACGACTTGCTCACCCCAAACGATGGGTGCAATTGCAATACGCAAATCAATTGGGTTGTCCTTAACCAGTACAGTGAACTGTCCATCTTGCGGTATACGATGTTCGTCAATTTTTAAGTTAGATAAAATCTTGATACGAGACACCAATGCAGGTTCCGTACTTTTTGGCAGTTTCATTATCTCTCGAAGCACACCGTCAATCCGGCAACGTATCTTCAGCTCGTGCTCAAGTGGCTCTATGTGTATGTCACTAGCACGGTTACGCGCAGCGTATTCAAGGATCATAGTAAGGGCCTTACTGATGGGAGAATCTTGGACGATAGTCTTGATTTCATTTTGTTTTTTTGACCTCGCCTTACCTTTGTTAGTAGCTTCTTCAGACGTAGTTTTCACACTCTGTGAACTCTCTACCGTCTCGCTAACCTGCTTGCCTATGGTAGCCTCGTATTGACGCAAGACGTTGCGAATCCCCTCCTCAGATGCGGCATATACACGCAGAGACCGACCAATTTTATTTGCCAAAAAATCTACCGCTTGAACGTTAGCTGCGTCAAGCATGGCAACAACAAGTCTCCCTTGCATCTCACCTAATGGTACAGCCATGTATTGTTCGGCAGTTTCCTTCGGGAGGAGGGACAGAATCTCTGGTTTTATATATGCATCCTGGAGGTTTACATAAGGTGTATCAGATATTTCAGCAGTCGCCTTAGTCAAGTTCTCATCAGAGACAAGGCCTTCTGACACCAAAAAAGCTATCAAAGGTGTTTTTTTCTCCTGAGCATTATTTTTAGCTGAGTCAAGCGTTGACTTATCAATTAGGCCGTCAGCAAGTAGTTTCTTTTCTATCTGATTTTGTGACGCAGAAGACAATACACTCATACGGGCAACGTATATCTACTGGTTATTAGGTTGTATGAATGGTGACTCATTACTCTCCCCGTCACCTACTCTTATCAGCTTCGTTGGGTTAATAGACTCGTTATTAAAATACTCGTCATTTGGCTCATTAAATTCTGAGGTTATTACTTGAACCTTTTCTACAGTTTGCGACTGTTCATCTGGGCCAGTAAAAAGTAAGCTAGATATGATAACTGCAAATACAGTGCTAAATATTATGACAACTGCTAGTAATGTGAGGTCGTTTTTTTTCATGATTAAACGCCCGCCTGACTTTTAACTTGGTAGTACTGTTTATCTAGAGTGTAGTACATTATTGAATGGCCTCATATTCTATACCAAATATTCTCTCTGGCTGAAAGTATGTTCTGGCTTCTACGTCTAGGGTAAGCGCGCCCTCTTCACCGCTGATTGTAATAGATTGGATGTGAAATGGGCGAATCGAACGCTCTAATACATCTATCAAAGATTTTACTTGGTCGTAATCACCCTGCACCTCGAAGCCAAACGGCATCTCGACAGGTCCTCTAGCTTCAGTATTCGGTGTATCGTCCACACCTTGAGAAATAGTATTATCATCAATACTTATACCGACCTGAGATAACTCATCGTCGGTTCCTGTAATGCTTTCTATTTGCAAGGACTCATCTGTTATAAGCTTCTCTAAGGATGTAGCTAGGGCTGGAAAATCATATTTACTTGGGAGTGCGTCGAGCACAATTCGCGCATTATCACCATCGTTTGGTCCATCGCCTGATGCGCTGCCACCAATGATGTTTTCCTGGGTAGACACAAACACAGTATAGGACGTATTCAAAAGTTTAGCCGCGTCGACATTTTGATCTAGCTGGTCTTTGGTAGTCTCTTTACTGGCAATAACTCTGTTTTGAAACGAACGTTGTTCATACAATTCTTTTAATATAAAGCCTGCGAACACAACAACAAAAGCCGCGATAGCGACAGCTAACACCATGGTAGAGTTTGCCTTATCAATCTGTACGTGCTTGAGTGAAGCTCTCAAATCAGCCATTACTCTTCCTCCTCAGTTGGAGCTATGAATAATACGTCAGGGCTCTCCTGCTCAGAACGTGTGGTTATAGTATCCTCGATAATCAAACGTATGTCACTCTCGCTCGAAAATATTTCTGGCTTATAGCTTATCCTAATAACAAAGTTGGTGCCGGCTGTGGTTCTGCTGAAATCATTAAGCTCTACGCCGTTAAATGCTCGAGGTAATTCAATGTCATCGCTAGAATCTGCGTCATCTGACTCTTCGTTATCAACGACGACTTCATATTCAGTAAACTTGAGGGTGTCAGTAAAGATGTTTACATCTTCCAATGTATCGGTTTCACCTGTTATAACTAATAGACTCTCATCAAAGTCTATCTCCAGCTCCGTTATCTCGATCTCTAAAGGAGTAACAACAGATATGTATGAGAAGAGACGAGATGCAACTGGCTTTTCCTCGTGTAAGCCGCTAATGGTGTTTAACTGATTTTGCACAGTCAGAACTCTATCTATTTGATCAATTGCTTGAATTTCTTGCGTACTTGATTCGATATCAGCGGTAACGTTTGCTATATGATTCTTCTGCAAAACGTATACGTTACCAGCGAGCAGACCCGTGATAACCAACATGGTCACTATCACGAGAACAGACACAGCGACTACGATTCTTTTTGAACGTTGAGCACGTATGTAAGCGATCTTTACGTCTGGTAATAAATTAAATTGAATCATTCTTTTCGCTCCGCTAAGCCGGTTGCAACGCCGTAATAGTTCGATACCGCGAGTAACTCGTTTTGACGATTTGGTGAGAATGATACATTTCGCCAAGAGTTACCAATCTCGACACTAATACTAAACTTGTTTGCAAGATACAGTGGAAACTCAGGTAATGTCGAGGCTCCGCCTGTAACCACTACCCTCTGAACGGGCATGTCTTTGTAGCGACTCTGGAAGAATTTTATAGATTTTTCTATTTCTACTACCAGTAAATCAACGGTACTAATAATTGCTTGGTGCACTTGGCCTTCAAGCTTCTCTTTTGATAAGCCGAATTTAAAAACAAATTGCTCGGCCTGAGACTGTTCTATGCCAAGATTTTGCATGGCTGCCTTAACGAATGACTCCACGCCAGTTGGAATTGAACGAGTTAATCGTGGTGCGCCGTTCATGACTATAACGAGATCAGTGCTTGTCAGACCAATATCTAGAACCATCTGTGCTTCGCTAGATTCAGGGGATAGCATACCACGGACAAGTGCAAGATTATCAGGCTCAAAGGCTATGACATTTAACCCGATAGACTCGAGTAAATCGAGCTTATTCTCCACAAGCTTATTGTGCACACTGGAGAGAAGAATCTCGACTTTAGTTCTATCAACCGGTGAATCGCCAATAAGAGCCCAATCAACCTTCGACTCACTTAGGGGGGTTGGTATCATGGAGTCAGCCTGGTAGGTTAGTGTTTTGGAGAGTTCATCTGGGCTTAGACGATCAAAGTCAAACACTGCCGTGAACACCTTTTCCGAGGGTATACCAACAGCAACGTTGTTTGTTGAAATGCCACTAGAAGATATCAATTGGCTTACAATTTGGGCGAGATTTTGCTTGTCAACGTTTGAGTCACTGGTGGCAGTCTTACGATCTACTGCAACCTGACCATAACGGGCAAGTGACTTTACTGGCCCCTTACCAGATAGCTGAACTACCCGTACAGCACTTGTGCCGATATCTAGCCCGAAAAAATCATCTGTCCCACCGCGTAATATATTCATAATTTAACCTTAAGTATATAGTATACAAACCGCTATTGTCTACAGGTTAGGCGGTAATGTAACGTAACTGTCGTACTGAAAGCTCTCCCCAGGGGTTAATAGTTGCGTAAGCGCCATATATACCTCAGGACTAAAGCTGACTATTTCTGCTGCGCACGTGTCACCGCCAACGGTACCATCACTTGATGGACTCTGTGTCCAGCTACAATTTCCGTTCACATTAACCGGATTAATCCCGCTTCTTCCTTCGTTTAGCACAGCATCACGCAAACTTCCTCTAGTTCTTGTGAATTGAACATTGTCAGCAATAAACGCTCCATTAACGACTAGAGGATTCTGACAACTGCTAAATATCGTAGAGGTTGCGCTACAGGTGCGTATGACTCCGTTACCACCACCTCCAGGTTGCGCGACATATACACCGTCTAACTGTGTGACACTCGGAGCAATCGTGATATCACGGGCGATAAACATCACCAAAGGTATGTCGTCGCGACTATTCCAGTTTGTGTCAAACTCGATATTGTCATTAATAGTAAGCTCGCCTTCCACGTAGATAACCTTACGAGCGCCAGTCGTGACGCCTATAGGGCTAGAGCCGTTATCGAGGGTTAGTGTGCTACCAGCATTAAACCACTCAAGCGTTCTCGGACTAACATTCTCCGTTGCAAGCTCGTCTATGATTTGCTGTGATCTACTAGGGCCTGAGCCAGTAAATGCCTCCGCAGAAGCAAATTCTTCACTTGCAAAATAATCCGGTAAACAAGTGCTTCCGTCATTAGCGCTGTATTGACCTCCACCAGGAGTATTATTGGCGAACGTCAGGCCTGTCGGTGGAATTGGTGGGTTGGCTGGACTGAGCGGCTTAAGCGACGCGGAACTAAACCCAGCAATGGTGCTAACTGCAAAGGCGGCATACTGAGTTGATGAGCCTACTCCTGCGACACCTCTTGAACGAGTACTGATTCGTCCACCAGATACTAAGCATGAGCCGAATGATCCACCAGAGACGATATCATTGCCGAATACCTTGAAATAAGGCCAGTTAGCTACCGATAGCGTACAGGACTCGGCAGAGCGGGTACCAGCAGACCCTGACTGTATTGCACCATTATAATCCATCACGCCCCTGGTTGGTGAACCGGTTTGTAAACGGAAGCATACCCGCTGGCCGACTCGAAGATCGCCTGGTACTGAGACGGGTATAGACGCGCTTCCTGGACTATACGGGGAGTTGTTAATGATTTTATTATCATTTGGAGCACTAATATTCGTTGGCCCACTTTGAATATTCGTCCAAGAACCGCCATCTATCCTGTAGCTAATCTGGTAGTTAAAATTATTAACTGAACTTCGTCGACGAAGATCAGACCGTCCTCGACCTGGCTCTTCGGTGCTATAGTTCGTATCAATAAAGGCAGTTGCTCGAGCTCTATCAGGTGATTCCCGATCATCTAATAATTGCGCAGCGGATATTCTTGGATCAAAGTCGAACGTACGATCCCAACATGGATCCATTGTTGGCCCATTCACAGAGTCGCTCCGGCTATGATACGTGGTATGGCTGTAGCTATATCGCCAACCTTCAAACTTTTGTCCGACAACAACTAATTCGTTGGCGCAGCTATATACATACCTCCACCTTCCAGAAACATACTCCCAACTTCCATCAACATACTCCCAGCCTCCGGCTTCATATTCCCACCCCCAGCTACAAACTCGTTGAATTTCTGTTATATCGCTGTAGACGCGCGAGCCTGTGGCGGTGTAGTGCCTCCGTGTATAATCTTCTTCGTAATTTACCCTGGGCACATTGTGATCGAATGGATAATTATCTTCATATGGTCGATAGTCCAGATCAACGCTTCCAGGCCTTCCCGGCGAATCATTGCTGTGCGGCAACTGTATTCGAGCACCTCCACTACTTGCATCTTGATGGCTGACGTAGCGGGTTTCGGTAGTCCTCGTCCTGGTTCTTTCATTGCCATACGTACGGCTATACCCGCCTGGAGTAGAGAGCGATTGATTGTACCTGGATGGAAAGGTGACCGTTTTTATTGGATCAGCTAAACAAGCGGAAGGTGATGGTGGATCCTCCGGCGGCGGCGGATCTTCCTCATAAAACCAATACACTCGCACAATACCTCCATTATTAACGGTGCCCTCTGCAGAAAAACTGCGCGTATCTATAGTGGTCTGTGACCCCGAGCTACGACACGAGCCCTCTGCGTTATAGCAGTGTGCGCTACCTGCTCGATTATATGTAACTCCACCGACCTCTACAGTTGCTGGTGCAGTAACGGTTGTATCGTAAATATTACCGTCTCGTCTAAGTGAAGCGCTCGAGGAACTTGAAGTCTGATCGCTGTTAGCTTCGTTAATCTGGTGAGCCGACGAAAAAGTACCGCTTATATTTGGCCCGCCGCCGCCAGATGCCCCGCCCATAATCATGTCCGAGCGAACTGTGTAAGGTATCTCTACTGGATCATAAAAATAGACAACTGTGATAGTTTGTCCGTTTACTACGCTCGGGCTCCAGGTCGGCACATTACCGGTGCCGCTTGCACCACTTGTTGATGACCAGTCTTTGTGTGAATACTCAAAGCCTTCTGGAGCTGCAGCTTCGGCGCCGCCCCATGTAGGTGGACAGTTATAGCAGTTAAAAGTAATGGCTGTTGGTAAATCAAACGTCGTATCAACTGGGCTACAGGCTCCACACGGCTGGTTTACAGAAAGATTGCTAATAGACAACGATGCACCTGTAGCTGAGTTCTCAGCACTTATATTGTATGTTACTAAGTGTCCAGAACATGAGCTACTTTGTGCCTCCACCTTTGCAGTCATATCCATAAAAGCCCCTATGCGATCAGTAGCGTCAGAAGCACGAGCGATGAATTGGTCTATAAAATTATCTAGACGAGCCTGCACATCATCCATGTAGTAGTCAAGCATTTCATCCCAAGAATTGTATTTACCGTCAACTTTACTTTCAAGTCTAACGATTGCATGGAATCCAGCTTTTGACTTGAAGACCTCAGATACTTGTCCTACTTCGTTCAAAGAAGAAAGAGCTTCGTCAGTGTCCACTAGCCCTTCCTGGGAAGGTAGCAAATTCTCTCCGTCGTCGTTAAACTGGTTTCGCGCACCGTTATAATTAGTCACCTCCATCGCTACAACAGGAGTTCCTTCAAAATAAAGCTCGTATGCCCCTGTTTCTCCTGCGAGAATATTTACATCTGCTTGCCTTGCTATTTCCTCCTTGGGTTCACCCTGACGAAGTAGTGGGCCGTATTCTTCTTCAAGGAGTTTGACGGTTTGAGGATCAAGACTGATGCCATTATCAGGCATATTGTTATGGTACGGAGTGTCCCATGCTACACGAACCATAAAGAAATCTTTTCTAGCTAGAAGATCGTCGGCTAGTTTATTCTTATAAGCAGTATTCTCAATCCGAATCGGCATAACGTCTTCAAGCCTCACTGCATCGTAATACTTAAACAGCTCCTCTTTACTACCAAAACTTCCGAACTCTTCTTCTATGACCGAGTCTATGTCATCTTGAGAAACAGTAATCTGTAGTTCAGCTGCTTCTTTTTTGAGTGCAGCGTTAAGAACCAAGTCTTTTTCCGCTATTTCATCAGGCTCTCCGCCTTCAAATGTTTCACCAGTAAGCTCAGTATAGTCATCCAGGTCATTAGCGTAAGCAGTTATTTCATCATCAGTAATTAATGTGTCCCCAACGCGTCGCCCCGTATCTTGTAACAGGACGAATGCTAAAACAGAAACAAGCCCTATAGCCACTAATAAAATTAATGCTAGCTTGCCGTTGCTTGGCCTGCTTAGCTTATTGTTAATTGGTGTTGCTTGAGCTTCTCTGGAATCTTGCTTCTTATCTTGTTCTTGGTCTACAGACATTTAGATAGGTCCTCTTTGATATTCATTTTTCATAAGTTTAGCATAATTAGCTCAAGCATCTTACGTTTACCGCCATTATTCATCAAGCTCTTCAGTTCTTGGCGCATACTGGTTCAGTTCATTCTCGAGCTTATCCTCAGGTAAATCACCCTCTACGATGCCACGCAGTAGAGATTCTACAGATTGATCTATGGTGGCCCCTAACGACGTGAGTCTGTCTAGAGCTGCACTGGCTAGTGACGGAGCACGATCATCTTTTAGCTTTGCTGCTAATAGAGCAGCGTTTAAGTAGGCGCCGGCGATGTCGGCATCAGCCGTGTTCTCGTCTTCAGTCTGCTTTATATATTGCTCAAGTTGTTGTTGTTCTATGCTGTACTCTATTTCATCACTTGGTGAAGGCAAAGGAAATTCTTCGCTGTCAGAATTAACTTGATCAGAAAGCTGAGATTCATCCTCGCTAGTCTCATTTGATGATTGTATGTAGAAAAAGCCGAGCACACCGGCAACTATAACTACGATTACAACCACAAACATAAGCTTCTCTTTACCCAGAAAGGCCTTCGACTCTTTTGACTTTTTCTGTTTTGCTTTGTCTTGGCTCGTCGTCTTTTCTTTTTTAGACATATGTATTCCTATACAGTTATTAGATATCTATCTGTTGCTTATAATATTAGCATAAGAATTTAACTAAGGCATCAATTTGTCTGCTTACTTTTTCATGATACAAGGCGGCTATCGAGCCATACGGAATGAAATTACATATTATTAATCTGGGATACATTGAATTTTTTATGTCGCTGTGTGTTTCTGTATCTGTTATAATGGGTGCCATATGAGTTCACTTAAAATCGGCATTGTTGGTTTGCCAAATGTTGGTAAGTCAACATTATTTAATGCATTAACTGACAATAATATATTGGCAGCTAACTATCCCTTTGCCACGATAGAACCGAACACTGGTTCAGTGCCAGTCCCTGATGAGCGATTAAACAAACTAGCAGATATTTACAATAGTAAGAAAATAATCCCAGCGAATGTTACGTTCGTAGACATCGCAGGACTAGTAGCTGGCGCCAGCAAGGGCGAAGGCCTTGGCAACCAATTCCTCGCAAATATTCGATCGTGTGACGCTATCGCTCACGTTGTACGAGCTTTTGATGACGCTAACGTGACGCACGTTGATGAGAATCATGACCCGAAGAACGACATAGACATTATCAATACTGAGCTCGTACTTGCAGATTTGCAGACCGTAGAGAACCGCTTACCTCGCACGGAAAAAGAAGCTAAAGCCAATCCAAAGCTACAGCCGCAAGCGACATTACTCAAACGAGTAAAGGATATACTCGAGCAAGATATACCGCTCAACAATGAAGACCTACAGCTAGATACTGAACTCGAGACATGGCTCAAGAATGAACTGCAACTCCTGACAATGAAGCCGATTATTTATGTGTTCAACGTCGATGAGGCTACTCTGAGTAATCAGGAACAGCAGTCAAAACTGAGAGATATTGTGGCGCCACAGAAAGCAATACTCGTCTGCGCCAAAATTGAGCATGAGTTACAAAGCTTAGACGAGGCTGACAGAAAAGAGCTACTAGAAAGTTATGGCGTACATGATTCCGGTATAAAAAAATTGATTCATGCCGCCTATGATACTCTCGGCCTACAGAGCTATTTAACCGCTGGTGAAAAAGAAGTGCGCGCTTGGACAGTCAAACAAAACGCAACTGCGCCAGAAGCAGCCGGAGCTATTCACTCAGATTTTCAGAAGGGCTTTATTGCTGCGCAAGTTATTAGTTATTCAGACCTGATAAAAGCAGGCACTGAGGCAGCAGCAAAATCAGTTGGTAAAGTCCGTACTGAAGGTAAAGACTATGTTATGCAAGCGGATGATGTCGTTGAGTTCCGCTTTAACAACTGAGTAGTGGTTCAACCCGCCAGTTCGTTGATATACGCTTCATCACGATAAACATATCGTCAGCTGTTGGTATGGTATTGTCATCATAATAGTGATCTGTGCTGATGTAATTCGGCTTAACATCAAGGCAATAAATCTCATCCCCGACCAAGTGCATCCTATCAACCGCATTCACGCTGGCTACCGGAGTTACGATAATCAGCTTTTTGATAGCAACTGTCTTAAGAAAATCCTCGGCAACTGCTAGAGAAAAACCATTTGTCAGTCCATCAGATACCAGAATCACCACGTGGTGGCGCAAATTTGCTTTATCTATTTCTCCATCGTGGCTAATGAGCAAGTTCATTTGATGCATCTTCGTCAGGCGTTGTTCGTCTAGATAGCCGTGATATTCGGCCATATATTCCTCTAGCTGACCAGCGCTGAACATATTATTTTTGGTAAAGGTACCTTCAGAAGTTACTGCAGCAATCGCTTCATGCTCACCCGGTAAATAAATACTCTCCGTAAGCAAAACAGATAAACTGCCGTGCAAGCGCATGGCAATTTGAGCACCAACAATAGTACCGCCCTCACTTAAAGATACGACTGCAATGTTTTCTTTTTGGTATTTGGTGAGCTTTTTGGCAAGCATACGACCAGCCTCTGCTCTGCTTTTAAAATACATCTATACATAAATTGTACACGATGCAGCTACAGAACGCTTATGTTTTATGAGGTTCGGCAGGAGGCGTAAACTTTGGAACACGTCGGCGTGCGCTGAGCGACATGTTTCGATATGGGCTCGACTGATATTGCGGTAGCTGACTCCCGTATTGTTGATCTGGCTGGAAAGCTTCTTGCTGGCGAGCAGTCTGAATATAGTTGCCGTAGTTCGGTTGCGCCTGGAATCCTTGATCAACTGGGTGGCGCAAGTAACTAACCTGCTCTTGTATAAAGCCAGTTAATTGGCGCAAACGAGATACCCGAAATGTCGTAAAGTGCAGCGTTCTCCCCGGAGTACGTAACGACAATGTAGCGTTAAATAATTGCTCCGTGTAATCAACCTCTGAGATCATTTCATAGCGCATGTCTTCCATGCAAAGAATTAATGGCTTTTTATCAATCAGAAGGAGTCGCTGGTCAGTCGCGCAAAACAAGGCAAACCCTTTCTCATAGCGACCATTGAGCGCATGTAAGATGGTTTCATCAGGAAACAGTATATTTGCTAACTCCCTTGCTTCTGAGCGACCCCAGAAACGAAAATCTGATCCAATCTGCTTCAATTGATTTGCTACCGCCTGTCTTCCTGTCATGGCAACCTCCTCCTTTGTGTATTCACACTATAACCACTAAGTTATTTTACTGCCGTGAACCTAGGCACAGCCGATATGAGACTTTTGTCACAGAAAACCAAGACAGTTATCATATTTTGTGACATACTAAAGTTATGCTGGCGTCCAAAAAGCAGCAAGAAGCGCTTGTAAGCTTGTTCAAGGAAGGTAGCCGACTCCAATATAAGAAGGGTGAGCTGATTATAAGAGAGGGAGAGGTGCCAGGGGGCGTCTTTTTTATTGAATCGGGTTTAGTTAAAGCATATGACATCACCCGTTACGGCGAAGAAAATCTGCTTATTATTCGAAAGCCAAGTGAGATATTCCCTATAATATGGGCGGTCACTAACAGCAAATGGCACGTCATGTATGAGGCACTATCTCCGACGGTAGTCTATAGGCTCAGTCGCCAAAAATACATAGATGCGATTAACGATTCTCAATCAGATCTATTAGCGCCACTCATGGATATCGTATTGCGCATGTATCGGATACAATCCCGGCGAATCCTGAACTTGGAATATCGAACAGCGCGAGAAAGACTAGTGTCCTTCCTGCTTCTCATGTCTGAGCGGTTTGGCACGAATAATAGTAAGACAATTACGATTGAAGCGCCGCTTCGACAACAAGACATTGCTAGCTCTATAAACACCTCGAGAGAAACAGCTAGCCGAGAACTGTCCTCGCTTGAGAGGAAAGGCCTCATACACGTGGATAAGATGCTCATAACAATCATAGATGTTGATGAGCTACGGCGTATTATCGAATAAGTTTACGTAAGCGGTAGAACCGCTCCACATTGCCCTTTGCACCGGCAACGTCGGAGTCAAAGCTACTGACTATCTTGCAGTAATCAGCTGCTCGCGCCTCAAATTGACGAAAAATATCACGCCGAACTCGGTTATTTTTAACAATACCTCTGTGCAGATCCGATTGGTCGCGCGCTTCAAACTGCGGCTTTGCCATGATGATAATATCAGTGTGCTCATCTGCGATACTCGTTAGTTTTGATAGTAGTCTTGTAGCCGGGATAAAAGAAACATCTACCAAGATAATATCGGGTGTTTTCCTGGGTGAAAAATCACGTATATCAGTTTTTTCATGAAGCTCAATCCTATCATCACCCCTAAGCGATGAGTGTAATTGAGCTGAGCCAACATCGACAGCAACCACGAGGCGAGCACCGTGTTGCAGTGCGTAATCGGTGAACCCGCCAGTACTACTACCGACGTCGAGAACTGTCTTGTTAGAAAACGATAGGCCAAGCTGACTCATTACAGAGTCAAGCTTGTAGGCTGCACGAGACACATATCTATCGGTACTGACCACCGAAACACTATCTTTATCACCAACCATGTGTCCACTCTTGGTTACAACACTACCGTTGAGACGAACCTTACCTAAGCCTATGAGGTTACTTGCTTGGCTACGCGAATGAGCTAGTTTCCGCTGAAGCAAATACTGATCGAGTCGTACTTTCATTGCAGATTATGAATTTATTCGTTCGCGGTAGGTGCCTGATTCAGTATCAACGCTAATTATGTCGCCATTTTTTATAAAAGCAGGGACTTTCACGGAAATCCCTGTCTCTAACTCGGCTTCTTTTTGCACGGAACTAGACGTGTCACCCTTCACTACGTCTTCAGTATAAGTTACCTTAAGCGGTATATTTTTAGGTAGTTCTGCATTAATAAGTGTGCCGTTAAATAGCTGAACCTGTACGATATCGCCCTCTTTTAAGTAATCTTTTATGTCTGCGATGTTTTCCGATTGAACTTCGTATTGTTCGTAAGTATCTTGGTCCATAAAGTAATGTTTGTCAGTGTCGTTGTAAAGATACTGCACATTCTTTGCGACCACATCGGCAGGCTCAATGGACTCATTACCCTTGTAGGTCTTACTCAAAACCTTACCATCAAGTAAACTCTTGATTTTTACGTTAACGATTGAGCCGCCGCGGCCCATAACTTTTTGCGCATATTCAATGACTTTGTAGGGTTGATCATCTATCTGAAATATACGTCCTTTTTTTAGGTCCGTAACACCGAATGCCATATTATACCTCTTGTGCTATATTAATTAGTTATTAGCAACGAATGGTAATAGTGCAATGTGTCGAGCACGCTTGATTGCCGTAGCCAACCGGCGTTGCTGGTATTCTTTTAGCCCAGTCTTTTTTCGCTGCTCGATTTGTCCAAACTGATTAACGTAGCGTTGTAATGTCTTTATATCTTTGTAATCAAAGAACGGTATATCACTTTGCTGTTTATAAATCTTTGCCATAATTATATTCCTTCTAGTCTATGTTGTTTACTTAAAATTAAAACGGGATGTCGTCCAAATTTATTGGCTCATCATCAATGTCTTCTACCTTTACGTCACTTTTTTTGTCTGTACTAGTTTTTTTGCTGCTAGTGCTCGACGAAGGTGAACTACCATTGTCGTCATTGTCGTCGCGGCCACCGCCTCCGCCATCAAGAAATGTTACGTCACCTGCTAGCACTTCTACCTTGTTACGTTTTTGTCCATCTTGTTCCCAACTTCGACTTTGAAGTCGACCCTGCACGAGGCAACGTCGGCCCTTCGACATATATTGTGCGACTCGCTCTGCAAGCGGGCCCCATGCCACAATGTCTATGAAGTCTGTAGCCTCTTGCCACTCACCACTGCTATCACGGTAAGCTCGGTTTAGCGCTAGGCTGAAGTTAACAACATCTTTACCGTTCGGTGTTTGTCGCAGCTCTGGATCTCGAGTGAGATTTCCCATCAACATGACTTGATTTACGCTTCGTGCCATAATTCTATCCTTTCGTTATGCCTATCATTGTACGCTATTCTTGCTCTGCTTCTTTACGGGCGGCTCGCTCGGCAGCTTTTTTCTCTTTTTTCGCCTTCAATGCCGCTGCCTTTTCTTGCTGCTTCGGGTCAATTTTTACGATTAGGAAACGAATAACTTCGTCAGTGATGTTGAGTGTGTTCTCGATTTTCTGCACACGTTCTGCTGGCAGCTCAACACTGTAGAATGCATAGACTGCGTGTTCTAATTTCTTAATTGGGTAAGCTAGTTTGCGCTTCCCCCAGTTATCGGTGGCAGTTATTGTGCCTTTGTTATTTTTTATAATAGCTGTAACCCGCTCTTCAGCCTTGGATAAATCAACCTCAAGATCTGGGTGATACAGCACTGCTATTTCGTATTGATTCATAGAATCGCTCCTTTGGATTACGCCTGCACTCTTTGATGTAGATATCTTTTGATGCAAGCTGAGTTATATTGACAAGTATCGATTATACTAATTTTTTACTCTTTAGTCAAAGGGTTAGCTGGCTAACTTCTGTACTATCTGCCCATAATAATCAGGAAAGAACTCCGTCGTAAAGAATGATCGAATAACCTTGCGTGGCTGCCTGTTGTTTTGCCCGCTTACCAAACCTTCGGCTTGTGCAGCGATATGTACAGGAGAAATTTCTTCTATGGTGGTGTCGAGTACTTCTTTGAGGATAAAATTACCTAGCTCTTTACGTCTCCTCGTGATTGTAGACGCATCAAGAAACTCTGCCACTACTCGTTCAGATACGACCGAATGAATATCCTGCTGGAGAGCATACTGAGCAAAAAAACGGCCTATCGACTTACGAATCTCTCGATTATTCCCCTGTTTTAGTCCCCCTGATTTATTTTTACGCCATGCTCCTTCTATGAATATTGATCGTCGGTCAGCCAATTCAGCGTGTGCATCGTGTGATAAATCGATTACACGATACTCATGCCGAGTAGACAATTCAATCGCTTGGCGCGGTACAACACCAGCACAAGCAAGTACACATAAGCGATACTTTTCAGAAGAATCGCCAGATAATTGTGGCCCAGCAAAAATTTCGTGGTACCTGTCGTGAATTGCTCGGGGCATATACTGCCCACGTGAATAGCGCAAAGCTAAACCAGCAACGTCCTGTATTTGTTCGTGACGCTCTGGATGAAAATGATGGTGATAGTCACGAAATGAAAACTGAGCCCCTTTGGTAGGCTCAGTTTTTGCTATAGCTAGCGGCAAGTTTGTGACTTCACATGTAGGGGTCGGTAGCTTTTCTTGCATAATTTATGCTGTCACCACGAATATTATTGTACCCTCGGTCATTGACCCGATGTCATCTTCCTTGGCCACCGGTATTGTCTTCTTCGTCAGGCATATCGTCATAAACATCGCCCTGCTCGTTACTTTGCGCGCCAGCGTTAAAAACCTCTTCCACTGATGAGACGAGTACTTCTCTTGGCCGAGAACCATCGGCTGGACCGACAATCCCTTGCTCCTCCATTGTCTCAACTAAGCGAGCTGCTCTACCATAGCCTATACGTAATTTTCGTTGCAGCATACTCGTGCTCGCCTTACCAGCATTCACAACAGCATGAACCGCGTCTTTGTACATATCATCGTCGGCGTCGTTGGCACCGTAATCCGCGACTATCCCGCCTTTTCCGTTTAACTGTACGGTCTGGCTAACCACCTCATCATCGTATTCTGCCTGACGCTGCTGACGCAAAAAGTCAGTGACCTTGATAATTTCATCCTTATTGATAAGTGCACCTTGAGCACGTGTTGGCTTCGGCATTTCTGATGTCGTGTATAGCATGTCACCCATACCAAGCAATTTCTCTGCTCCACCTTGGTCTAGGATTGTTTTCGAGTCAACATGACTGTTGACAGTAAAAGCGATGCGAGCGGGAATATTTGCCTTTATCAAGCCCGTGATAACGTTTACGCTCGGTCGCTGGGTTGCCAGTACGAGATGTATCCCAGCAGCTCGTGATTTCTGTGCTAAACGTACAATCAACGATTCAACGTCACGCGCCGCCATCATCATTAAGTCTGACAGCTCATCAATTACAATAACAATGTAGGGCATACCTGATTCTTGCTTGATGGCATTGTATTCGTCTATATTGCTGGCATTTGATTCAGACATTGTGCGTAGGCGACGCTCCATTTCTGCTACTGCCCATTTGAGGGCTGATATACACTTCTCTGGTTCAGTTATAACTGGAGTTAATAGATGTGGGATATCATTATATGTCTTTAGCTCAACAAATTTTGGGTCTACTAGTATCAGCTTAAGGTCTGAGGGACTATTCCGATAGACCAGGCTTGTTAGGATAGTGTTTATCATCACTGATTTACCAGAACCTGTCTGACCAGCTACCAACAAGTGCGGCATCTTAGCAAGATCGAGCACAATTGGGTCGCCCGATATGTCTTTACCGACAGCAAATGCTAAGTTTCCTGGCTGATTCTTCCAGGGCTTTGACTGTAAAATACTACTGACTCGAACGGTCGAAGACTTCTCGTTCGGAACTTCAATGCCGACCAAACGCTTACCCGGTATCGGTGCCTCCATACGAATCGCAGTTGCTGCGAGATCGAGCGCCAGATTATTTTCAAGTGCGGTCAATTTTGTTAGCTTGACTCCAGTAGGAGGCTTCAGTGTGTATTGCGTGACTCGTGGACCTATGTTTGCGCCTTCCATCTCTACGTCTATATTAAAGTTCGTTAAGGTGCTCTTAATCATTTCTGCCTTGCCGTTCACATCACCAGCATCGGCTTTATCTTGTTTCTGATTTAATAAATCAAAGCCGGGGAACTTCCAGTCGGGATCACTGGCCACTGTCAATGCTTCGTGGTTTTCTGAAGTTGATAGCTGTTTGGCGGTATTTTTGAGTGTACTGCGTTTTTTTGAAACGTCTTCATTGGCGCTAGTACCATACTCCACTGGTACGCCTTCTTTTAGCTTGAAGCCACTGCCCTGAGCTTTCTCCTTAAGGGTTGCAATATCGGTATCTTTTTCTTTTGCAAAACGCTGAGCAAACCGAGCAATTGCTCCATATACAGTCTTGGGTGAAACCCGAAAACTTAACAGTAATAATAAAAAGCTGAGTACAAAGAATAGAACGCTAGCCGGCGCTCGATTGAGTGCCTGAAGTGTAATAGTGCCAATAAGTTCGCCGACAGCACCACCAGCTCCGTCAGTCGTAGGTCTCACGCTTGCTGCAGAAAATGTCACGTAAAGCCACGATGAAAACGTAACCAAGAAACCAGATACACTGACGAATTCTTGCAATGGAATTTTTTGTGTTTCACTCTTCATCTTCCATACGCCAAAACAAGCTAAAGCAAACGGTGTGATGTATGCACCATAACCAAGTGCCCATGCAACCCCTTCAAACATACTGACTGGCAATGGCCCGCCGCTTTCGAAGCTACCAAGCAGAATAAAGAAAGCAATCACGAGCATAGCGATGGCACCAGCAATTGGCCAAAAAGACTGAGTATCTACATCTTTTTTAGATTGCTTCTTTTTGCCAGAGTTTTTTTTGGTGGTTTTTTTCTTTTTCTTTGCCATAGGTACCTTTTTAGTATACTAATCTTCTTGCTCTAGTGGAAGGGGTGGAGGTGTTGTAATATCCAATTCTTCTTTGTGTTCATCTATTTTCTTAACAAGCTCAAGATAAGCTGAGTAAATCGGTGCCGGTTTGTCTGGAATTCGATCGTGCTTAGCCGGTGGATGCAGTCCGTCGCGAGTCATTGATTCTACAATAACCTCACGATCAATTAACAGACCGAGCAAACGCTTGTCAGGCTCATCGTACTTCCAGCCCTCGCCCGCTTCTCGGCGCAGCAAATGATCTTCAGAAAAATCAACTTCTATATCGGCATCGTGTAGCGGTTGAGGCTGCTGTTCATTCATGCGCTAATTATAGCAATTTTTACAACCTTTGTCAATACGCTCCCCCTGTTAACGAAGCTCCTTAGTCAATACGTGCGTCTTGTCCAAGCAGTTTTGCTCGCATTTCTTCGAAACGTGTTTGTTGTTCTTGTGCTATTTCGTCTGGCGTCTTTTCTTTGGGCTTATTTTGGTTATTGTTCTTATTATTCTGTGATGATGTGTCATTACCTGGCTTTGCGTTGTTGCCGCCCTTGCCAGGACCAACAACGTTAACAACCGGAATAATGGTCGGGCTTCGCTCGGTATATTCGTACAAGAAGCTTGACACATGGTCTTTAAGCTCTTGTTTGAACCGATCTAAATCAACTCGTTTATAGCGTTGCGCAACCGCGCGCTTTAGTTCAGTGCGAAGGTTAGACATTAATTCTTCATTATCACGCATATAGATAAAGCCACGACTGATTATATCTGGGCTGGTAAGCAGGTTACTAGACTTCTTGTCTATAGTTAAGATAACCGCAACTAAGCCTTCTTCCGCTAACAACAATCGATCTCGTACCACAACACTACTTACAATTGAGCCGGTTTGATCAACTAAAATTGTACCTGCTGGCACTTTACCTTGAAGCTCCATGTTTGACTTCGTCAAAGCGATAACATCACCGTTTCCGGCATTTAGCGTGTCTTTACGCGCGATCCCCTCTTCCACAGCAATCTCGATGTGTCGTTGTTTGCTCCGATACGAGCCATACACAGGAATGAAGAACTTTGGCTTTGTCATCTGGATCATGTCTTTATACTCATCGATACTGGCATGACCAGATACGTGTAGTGGCCCACAACTATCAATCTCGTGTGTTTCGTGACGAAACACGTGCACGCCTTTGCGCATGAGCTCATCAACCATCTTGCCAATAAGGGCATCGTTGCCCGATTCAGGGATTGGAGTACTTGATAGTATGACGGTGTCTTGCTCCTTTAGCTTCACATGTCGGTGTTCACCATTACTCATTCGTTGCATAGCAGAACTTGGTTCACCTTGCGAACCAGTACAAACTACGACGAGCTCCTCGTCCTTCATGCTTGCAGCAGAGGCGATAGGCACAAAAGTCCCTTTTGGTATTTTCATGAAGCCGTGGCGAACTGCCATATCTAACGTACTGACCATACTGCGGCCGTCCATAGCTACTTTCCTGCCGTGGTGAACGGCTGCGTTCACAATCATTTGAATACGGTTCATGTTAGTTGAGAACACGCCGACAAAAATACGACCAGGTGCATTCTCGATGATATCGACGAAGCTCTGTTCGATAGTGCTCTCGCTCGGTGTGCGACCGGCACGCTCAGTTGTAGTACTTTCACTCAGAAGTGCTAGCACACCTTCGTCACCAAGTTGCTTAATGCGCTCTGTGTCAGTCCGTTCGTGATCAAGTGGATTTGGATCAAGACGAAAATCACCAGTGTTAATAATTCTGCCAACTGGAGTATCAAGCACTACGAGTGTACTACCAGGAATCGAGTGAGTTACGCGAACAAGCTCTACAAAGAACGGCCCAATCTTAAGGCGTTCATGTGTGTCTTCATTCATTGAGACTGTTTCTAGATTAAATCCCTCAGGCATTTGCGGCCCGAAATTCCCAAATATTTCTTCAACTCGTGCTGTTGAAAATTTTGATCCGTATATTGGTGCCGGAAATCGTGGGACAACGTGTGGCAACGCACCGATGTGATCAAGGTGCCCGTGGGTAACGATGTAAGCGCGAAGTTTTTTCTTAATCTTCTCGAGGTATGCCGTATCAGCAATGCCATAGTTAATACCTGGTAAATCAACTGACAGATCAATTCCGCAGTCGATAATAACGGCATCGTTTTCGTACTCAACCAGTACCATGTTTTTTGAACCGCCATTGTCCATACCCCCTAGACCAATTATCTTTAGGCGAGGGCTATCATCAATAGCATTTGCTCGTTTTGGCTTTGGATTATCGTTATTCTTGTTGTTATCACGTGAACTAGCTGCATCAGCGTAGCCACTCAATCGCTTCTGAACGTCATCATGATTACGACGCTGTGCGCGCATAGCGGCACCACGATAGTTTTTACCACTCCTTTTACTGTTATTTTTCGGCTTATTATTGCCGTTGTTCTTGTTTGAAGCGTTGTTTTGCTTCTGGTTATTTTGTGAATTCTGACTCATAATTTATCTCCTTTTCGTTTCAGTTATGCGGTATGAATCTTCGTTAATATTTCTGGTATTCGTGAAAAATCCTCCAGTAGTGTCTTGCGTAAGCCACCGTTATATAAAGCGGCGGCTGGATGATAGAGCGGCAAGACCACGAGCTGGATTGTTTTTTCCTCAGTAGAAACCTCGGCCTTCATTCGTTTTGGTTGCCCATGAACCTCGCTTATGCGCTGGTTAGGTAGGAATGCCTCCATGCTGTGCCGCCCTAGCGTCACAACCAAAGATGGTTGAATAATTTGTAGTTGCTTATGCAGATAGGGCAAAAAGGCCTTTTTTTCCTCTGGCGATGGATCACGGTTATTCGGTGGGCGGTACTTTACGATATTTGTGATATATACGTCGCCCCTCTCTAGTGAGACTGATCCAAGTAACTCGTCGAGTAGTTTACCGGCAGCACCGACAAACGGCAAGCCCTGAGCATCTTCTTGCTTGCCAGGCGCCTCACCGATAAACACAATATCAGCGTCAGGGTTACCGGCGCCAAAAACCATCTGAATAGCTTCTTCTGCTAGACCTTCAGCTATATTATTACTGATGATATCCTGTTGCAGCGCATCGAGCGCTATTTGATTATTTTTTCTTCTTGATTCCATAATTTCTTATACTGTCTTTGATAAGGCGAACAATAGCATTGATTGCAATCGCCAGTGATATAAACATAAACAAATAATGCCAGTAACTGCCCGAGTCGATCGCGAAAGATGCAAATGCATAAGTAAATACTATTGCGATAGCAGCTTTTATGTACAATGCTCGTCGGTTTTCGACGGTTCGGATAGTTACATTATTATTTGGCATGTATTTATTTCCTTATGAAGATTTTTTGCTGGAATCGACTGCCTTCATACTAAGCTGGAGGCGGCCACGATCATCGATAGCAACGAGCTTTACGCTCACTTCGTCGCCTTCACTGACAACGTCACTCGGCGATTCTACTCGTTCATTCTTCATTTCACTAACGTGAACAAGACCTTCTTTGCCGGGTAGAATTTCAACAAATGCACCGAAGTCAAGAACAGTGACCACGCGACAGTTGTTATATGTTTTGCCAACTTCTGGCTCTTCCGTGAGCTTCTGTATCCACTCCTTGGCAGCTTCAATCGAAGTTTTATCTGGGCTCGCTATAACGACTGTGCCATCATCCTGGATATCTATCTCAGTACCGGTCTCAGCAGTAATCCGTTGAATAGTCTCTCCGCCCTTCCCAATAATGTCACGGATACGATCTTGCGCTACCTTGACTGACTCTATGCGTGGTGCATATTTACTCAAATCATCTCGCGGCGCTGAAAGCGTTGTAAGCATGTGTTCGAGAATTTCTAAACGACCGTCTTTCCCTTGCAATAGCGCCTTCCGTAGAATATCAGGTGATAAACCGTGAACTTTCATATCCATCTGCAACGCTGTTATACCTTCTGTGGTACCAGTTACCTTAAAGTCCATATCACCAGCAAAATCTTCTGCGTC
This sequence comes from Candidatus Saccharimonadota bacterium, assembly GCA_024635455.1. Classification (GTDB taxonomy): domain Bacteria; phylum Patescibacteriota; class Saccharimonadia; order Saccharimonadales; family SLHW01; genus SLHW01. Next base: position 44,014 of record JAGXIU010000002.1, read on the forward strand.
TGCTATATCACTCAGAATATATGGTGTGTTCTTATCGAGCATTAAGCCCATTGCTATACCACTAACTGGCCTAATAAGTGGTACACCAGCGTCCATCAGTGCAAGACAGCTTGAGCAAGCCGCCGCCATAGAAGTGCTACCGTTTTGACTCATAATCTCTGTAACGCTGCGGATAGTGTATGGAAAGTCAGTCTCTGATGGCAATACAGCATCAAGCGCTCGCTCAGCCAGATAGCTGTGACCAATTTCGCGGCGTCCAGGCCCCATCAAGCGTTTCACTTCGCCAACTGTGTAGCCAGGAGCGTTGTAATGATGGAAGAATCGCTTTTCTTCATCTTTTTCCATAGTATCAATCAATTGCGCGTAACGAAGCGGCGCCAACGTAACAATATTCATTCCTTGCGTAACACCTCGAGTAAAGATACTTGAGCCGTGTACACGTGGCAAAATACCAACCTCGCTTGACAACGGTCGAATCTCGGTTAGTTTCCGACCATCTGGGCGGGACTGCTTTTCGATAATGCCAGCTCGAGCGTCTTTATGAAGTGACATCGTGAAGGCTTCATCATACTCTGCTTTGATGTCAGGGTAGTCATCGCCAAGCTTGTCTGCCATAGCCTCATGATAAGCCGTGCGTAAATCTGCTATTTTGGCGTTACGCTCCGGATAGTCAATACGTAAGCTGTCGCCAAGCTTTCCCTTGGTCCAGTCATCGGCTACTTTTTGGATTTCCTCATCAGGCAAGTCTAGTTCATACTCTTGTGCTTTTGCACCAAGTTTCTCTACGAGCTCGTTTTGCAGGGCAATAGCTGGCTGCATCTTTTCTTGAGCGAACTCAATGGCTGAGATAACTTGCTCTTCATCCACCTCTCGTGCACCAGCTTCAACCATCATAACGCCGGTCTCTGTACCGGCAACAACTAGGTCAAGCTTGCCATCTTCTAGCGTGGAGCGAGTTGCAAATGGCACAAAATCACCTGCTTCGTTTAGGCCGATGCGCAAACCAGCGACAGGACCAGAAAACGGCGCACCAGTAAGGCTTAGAGCCGTACTAATAGCGATCATAGCGATCATGTCAGGACGAAAGTCAGGGTCCATACTAAGAACAGATGCGATTCCCTGTACTTGATTGCGGTAACCTTTCGGCCACAAGGGTCGGATTGGGCGGTCGATCAAGCGACTTAGCAATATAGCATCGTCTGATGGACGGCCTTCTCGCTTAACAAAGCGTGAGCCGCTAATTTTCCCTGCTGCGTACATCTTTTCTTCATAGTCAATACTGAGCGGAAAGTAGTCCATGCCAGCCGCTGGCTCGTCGCCAACCATAGCTGTTCCTAGAATTACGGTATCGCCATAGCGAACTATGACACTAGATGATGAACGAAAGCCAACTCTGCCAACTTCCAGCGTCAGTGTTTTACCGCAAAACTCTGTGCTTACCTTTGTTATTTCTTTACCGAATGGATTTATCGTTTGTCCCATAATGTATGTTGTTCCTTACTTTTGTTCGAGCTTGTATCACAGGGGGCAAATATACAATCTATGCTTGTGCGATAACGAGCCAGCGCCCGCTATATGTATATCTGGTCTCTGCAAACAAACTCGTTTGGTTTCGTATTAATGTGCACAAGCGTTCCGCCAATTGGCGGATTAGACTGTGCAAATTAGCGTCGGATGCCTATTTTCTTAATCAACTTAAGATAAGCTTCACCGTCTTTGTCGGCGATATGCTTGAGTAGTCGCTTGCGCTTACCAACCGCCTGTAGAAGGCCACGACGAGCAGCAAAATCTTTCTTGTTCTGCTTGAGGTGCTCAGTCAACTCATTGATACGCTCAGTTAGTATACCAACCTGCACTGCACTACTGCCAGTGTCCTTCTTGCCTGCTTGCAAATCAGTGATTATCTTACTTTTTTTCTCGTGTGAAATCATGCGGTTCCTTTATTTAAAATTGTCTTGTTCCCAAAAGAGATTTCTATGCGATTGCAATGGATTGTATCAGATGTATCTCTCGAGTGCAATCAAATCGTATACCAAATATGTATTTTATTATCTTCGGCGTTCTACTGACCAAGCAATATACAAAAGCATATATATGATTTCTATTCTATCATTATATTGTATTGTGTCAATTTTGTCAAGTTATAGTTGCCTTATGTAGCTTAGTACATCGCCCTCTATGGCTGTAATGTCCTCAGCGTCAGTGACGCTCCAGGGCCCAATGCTGGTACGGCGCAAACCGTGTAGATAGGCGCCTGTTTCAAGGTGTACTCCGATATCCGCTGCGAGTGATCGGATGTACGTACCCGAAGAAACCCGGCAGTTGATCTTTAGCCATGGGTATTCGTAATTTACTAGATCATTCTGGTGTATCGTCACCGTTCTTGGCTCGATTTTTACCGTTTTACCAGCACGTGCTAGTGCGTAGGCCCGCTTCCCGCCCACCTTAACGGCTGAGTATGCTGGAGGAGTTTGCTGAATCGTGCCGCTATACTTCGAAAGTGCTGTGTTTATCGCCTCAATATCTGGTTGATGAGGTACGTTTTTTTCAGTTTTCTCTCCTTCATCATCACCAGTCGTACTGGTAATACCTAGACGTATCGTCGCCTCATAGCTTTTATCCATGCCAGAAAATTCTTGAGCTCGCTTGCAATATGAACCTGTAACGATCAGTAAAAGACCTGTGGCATTTGGGTCAAGCGTGCCGCAATGACCAACTTTTGGCCGTTTAACATCTGTTTGTGCTCGTAACAGTCCACGAACTTTAGCAACAACGTCAAACGAAGTCCACCCCGCTTGTTTGTCTATGTATAGTATTCCGTCCATTGTTCTAAGCGAGTATACCCTATAAAAAATCGGTATGAGGTTTTATACCCTGGCTGGACTTTACTGATTTTGATTGGCTTGGCTTGGTGGCATCATCGGCGGTGGAACTGGTGGCGGCTGGTTTGGGTTCTGTACTTGTTGATTAGGCGCTGATGTGTTTTGTGTGTCATTTGGATGAATATTTAGATGTACAGGCTGAGCGTTTAATGCTTCAACGGGTGGCAAAGCTTGATCGGGGTTCGTATTGGACGTATCCGCAGCATCCATAATCGCTTGGCGGGCTTCATCTAACTCAGCCGGTGTCTCATTTGACCTATGACTCGGACTTGGAGCCGTGCTGTGAGCAGGAGCAAAGTTCATATCTGGCTTACTTGATGCCTCTGCTTGATTGTTACTGTCACCAGTTTGCTGGTGAGCGCCAACAGCCTGCTCGATGTCAGAAAGCGTTTGTGTCGGACTTTGTGGCTCCTCATCTTGAGACTGTTCTTGGCCGCCTGTATTCTGCTCATTCTCTGGGCTACTTTTATCTCCTTGACTGTGCTCATCGCTATCTGTTTGCTGAGATGCGGAATTGTGTGAAAGAATTCTTTCGTTTCTATGGTCAGATGAAGACAGGGGGTCAACAGGCTCTTCCTCATCAGAGTTGTTTGCGCTGTTAGATTGATCATCTGACTCTTCTGGCTCATCCGGTAGCATAGCCCCTTGGGGTTTTGTTACGATTTTTGGTAACGTATCGTGCGATGCCCCGCTGTTTTGCGCAAATTCATTATTTTGATTTATAGATTGTTGGCTGGTGCTGTTTCCTGAGTTGTCGTCTACATTATCCTGATCCATAGCCTGCAGATTGCCGTGTTCATCTATGTGAATCTGGTGACCATCTACGTCGTCCCCAGATTGGTCGTGGCTAATATGAAGCGTGCCATCGTCCTTCTTTCTGTGTGAACGAGCCTCTTCTGAAGCCTCATCATCAAGCTGTTGATTTTGTTTTGCAGGTTCAGGTGCTGGTGGAGTCGGAGCCGGGGGCTCAGGTGCTGGTGCAGGTTCAGGTGCTGGTGGAGTCGGAGCCGGGGGCTGAAGCTTTTCAGCGACAAGTTGCTGGTCAGCTCCAGCTTTTAGCAACCGAGAACCGAGTGTCATACTAGCTGGATTGGTCTTTTCATTGCTGAAGCGATCCGTTTCTGCGACAAGTCCGGTAAGGAATGCGGTGGCAGTTTGACCATCAAGTAGGTTTTCGCCAACTTCGTCAACCAGGTGTCCAAGCATTTCGCATAAACTACTCGCTTGCTCATCAAGCCAGTTAATTGAGCCGGCAGAGCCATTTTGATTCATATTTATTGTTGCAACAGTTGCATCATGCAAGATTCGACCATGACTCGATATGGCTTTGTCTATGTCTGTTTGCTCATGCACGCCAAGCGCGATTACCAGGTCAACGTTAAAATCACCTTGAGAAAAGTTCAAATCGCTCTCGTGAATCGATGTGCGGTATGGTGATATAAATATTTTTACCTGTGTGTCTTCTACTTTGTAGCGCAGCTTATCTGCCTTTGATCGATCAAGTGAGATAATAAAGTCTCGAAGTGAGTCAGTGTTCTTCTCTAGTGTTTTCTCGGGCTGTAAGAATGAGATAATCGGCGGTGTTTGACCGCTGAAAACAGCCGTGGCATGTTTGTTTAATTTGTTGAGCACTAGCGTCAGGCCAATTGCGCCAGACAACTGATCAACTGAGGGGTTATTACTAACCGTTACGAGTACGTTTGTAGCCTCTTTGAGGCGAGTGATAAGCTGTTGCTTTTGTTCGTTCATGTATTTTTGTAGTTTTTTTATTTTTTGGTATCTGTTAGTTATAGTACTACATAAGCACAAGTGTGTCTAGTAGGTGAAATATCGACGATTAGTTAGTCGTGAAACGATTCTTCATACCAGATGACATACTCTTTACAATTAGAATAAATAGTGTTACATTCAAACCCGACTTTATTCTATTATCTAATATTTTAAGAAAGACAGGTCAGAAGTAACTATGCCAATTATCAAGTCAGCTAAGAAGCGTGTCAAAACTGCTGCAAAAGCAACTGTACGAAACGCAAAGACTAAGCGCAATTTCCGTACCGCGATTAAACAGTTTCAGGTAGCGGTAGAAAGTAAGAAGAATGCTTCTGAGGCATTATCTGAAGCCCAAAGCACAATCGATGTCGCCGTAAAAAAAGGACTATTGCACAAAAATCGAGCAGCTCGTAAGAAACAACAACTTGCTCGCCAGGCGAAAGCGGCCGGCGTTAAACTTACCCCCTCCACAAAGAAAAAGACTAGCCCCGCCAAGAAAACAACCGCTAAGAAACCTGCTACTAAAAAAGCAGCTCCAAAGAAAAAGCCAAGTACTACCGCGAAAAAGAAAACAACCGCCAAGAAACCTGCTAAAAAATAAGTTGTTCGTTAGGCTTTTGAGCCAAGTGAGACAATGAAGTACCGTATTGCTTGATCGACATCAAGCGGTCTGGTCTTTTGTGCCCTATCAATATCTCGTAGCTCAGCGACGAGCTTAAATACCCGGCTACGGCCGATGATGCGTGAAATTTTCTGTATTTTTTCTATTGCATACGGGTGAACATGAGCATCGCTCGCGATCGATTGGCTCCTCGCTCCTCCAGGGGCAAAAGCTACGATTGCCAAGATTTGTAATTGCCTCGCCATCATAGCCAAAATTTGTTGAGGCTCGACTTTCTGAGCGCGCTGGTCTTCATATAGTTGTAGCGCCTTATCAACCTGGCCCGACAAAGCCGCATCGAGCAAATCAAATATTGAGCTTTGTGGCGTTGCATCACTCAACAGATCTATCGTGTGACGAGATATCGTCGAGCTATAAGCTATGAGCTTATCAAGTTCGTTGTGCAACCTATACTGATCAACGCCGACTCGGCTTACAAGATACTGTGCATCTGAGCGAGTTATGTTAGCACCACGTGCCGAAGCTTCGTCCTGTAGCCAACCAGGGGCACTGTAGGGGTCAATGCCAGCAAACTCGCTCACATCAGTCTGCTTCTTGAGATACTTTGCGTACGTTGTACGCTTATCAAGCTGTGGCTCAACAATTATGATATCGAGTGCGTCTGACACGTTACCGAGTAGTGTTTCGTGCTGGTCTGTAAAACCAGTTATCTTGCCTGGTTGCTGCAGCACTACGCATTTCTTATCAGTCAAGAACGGTAAACTACCGAGACTGTCTTGTACGGAACGTAAATCTGACTCGGCGCCATCGATACGCTCCAACGCGTGCTCACCATGCGCACCGACAAAGCTTTGAATACGTTTTTGCAAAGCCTGAGCAAGTAAATATTGGTTGTCTCCAGTAAGTGTATATATCATGTAGGTAGTGCCTGACAGTTTGAACAAATATGTGTGCCTCGACCGGCAACTCGAATCTTATCTATAGAGTTCTGGCAGCGCGTACATGGCTGTCCTTCGCGGCGGAAGACTTTGGCAAAATTCATATAACTCCCCTTCTTTCCTTCGGCATTTACATAGTTTTTGTTGGTCGAGCCACCTTTATTAATGGCTGTGTTCAGTACGAGACGCAATTCATCAAATAACGTATTCAATTGGTCGCTGGTTACATCTGCAACGCGAGTATTTGGATGAATACGCGCAGCCCATAGAGACTCGTCGGCGTATATATTGCCGATACCAGCAATAACAGTCTGGTCTAGCAAGGCAGCCTTAATGCTGGTTTTTTGTCGGCGCTGAAATCGCTTAGCGAACATATCGGCGGTGAGCGAGTCGTCCAAAGGCTCAGGCCCAACCTTCTGAAAAAAAGACAGGTCTGCTACTGCAACGGTTGGTAGCAGCTTCATCCAGCCAAATTTACGTTGATCGTTAAAAAACAGCTTACTTTCATTACTAAATGTAATCGTCACTCGAGTGGATTTATCGGGAAGACTGTTTATTAAGCTATCGCTTGGATGCCCTGCCCCAAAGCGTGATCCATTTGATTTTGAGCCAATAAAAACAAGCTGCCCAGTCATCTTTAGGTGAATCACGAGACTATAGTCAGTGTCTAGCTCAATAATAAGCACTTTAGCCCGTCTACGAACCGATGTGATTGTTGCACCAAGCATAAACCTATCAACATCAGCCTGGCTATTCGGAAAACCCTTCGGCCAGTCAAACGCAACGTCTGCTATCGTGCATCCTAACACGAGCTTATCAAGCCCTCGACGGACAGTCTCAACTTCTGGTAACTCTGGCATAGCCCCTATTATAACCTGGGGCTGCGATGTATACTACAGATGAAATGGATAGTATTGATACAATCTTAGGAGCAAAAAAACGCAGTAATGAACCGCCTGAGATGCGTATTATCCGAGATTTTATCCATAAAGAATTTCAAGAAACCTGTCGCGTAAGTGTTAGCCAGCGAAGCATAGCCATAATGGTGGACAATGGCGCAATTGCTAACATGGTGCAAATGCGGCTCCATGAAATCCGTGAGGCTTGTGCTACCGAGAAAAAACTATACGTCCGTATTGGCACCATCAGCTAACACTACATCGAGCGCTGTTTGTAGCTCATGGAGTCCGTTGTATACAAGTCCGTGCATGCCGACGGCTTCTGCAGCATCAGCATTATCTTCATTATCATCTATAAATACGCATGCTTCTGGGTCTACACCGAGACGTTCAGCCGCTAAATAGAATATATCAGGATGCGGCTTTGTTATCCCAACCCGAAACGACTCAATGATGTCATCGAACAACGCCTGTTCAGACGCATCTAGCAATCGAGTCGTAATCCAGTCACTCGCAATGTTGCTCAATATAGCAAGCTTGTAATGTTTTTTTAACAAAGTTATGTAGGTAAGAAGCGCTGAGTTTTTGGCTGTCTCATCTAGCTTTACGTCCTCGATACGCTGGGGGGCGTGTCCGGTAAGATCTTTCAGCCGAAACAAATAATCATCATCAGATAGCATACCTGCATCATGTGCCCGATTAAGGTCATGTAGTGGTTGCTGGTCAATTGTAGGCGGCAAGCCGTCTAAATAACGTTGCCAAGTGCCAGTGGCTAAGACGCCAAAACAATCAAAAATTATAGCTTGTTTCTTCATACCTATACACTGTAACGCAAAATGCTAACGACGCGCATCACGAATTATATCGCGGTACTCTGGAATTTGCTCCTGAAACAATGTCATTACTGAACTTCTATCGCCAGCAAAGGTTCCATCTGAGCGCCCACAAGAACTGGTCCATGTTCGATGCACCACTTCATCATCAACCCGTATCTCAAAAACAAAACGGCGACCAGATGGGCAAACACCATCCTCAGTTTCTATAGCACTTTGTCGCGTCTCGGTAGCATTGTTAGAATCTAGCGAATATAAAAGCGCTTTATATGCACTAGTAGTATTTGGAAGCCGCACTTGCTCTTCGATAGTTAAATCATAGCCACGCAGTACATCTAATGTGCGTTGTTGGGCGCTTACTGTTACACGGACTGCCTCAAATTCTTCGTTGGCAACAATGCGACCATATTCAGTAAAGGTAACCTCAGAATTCTGATCAAGATATGATGCAGCTAACGATGAGTCGGTACTAAGCTCAGACGGTGTATCACGAGAAGCAAGGCCAATAATACCAGCAATAAAGCCAGCGACAATGATTACCAAAATTGCTCCGCCAATAATGTATTTCATACATTTATATTATACCACTCATACGGTATTTTACAATAGGCTCCATCTATAGCCTTTCGTCACCAAGCGTGGAGTAGATGTCTAAAGTTCACCCCAATGAGAACCAATTACTACGTCAACTTCTAAATTGACCGGTAATTTGTATATGTTCTGCATGGTATGCTTCATCTTCTTAGCTACAGATTCAGCAGACTCAGCAGGACATTCTACAAGGATTGAGTCGTGAATTTGCAGTAGCTGTGTTGCTCCAGACGGCAGGATATCGTCAACCGCCACCATAGCCATCTTCATAATATCGGCCTCAGTGCCTTGAATCGGCATGTTGATTGCTGCTCGTTCTGCGGCTTGACGAACAATAAAGTTACTCGACTTTATATCTGGTGTTGGCCGGCGGCGACCAAAAAGTGTTTCTACGTAGCCAACGTCGCGCGCCTGCATTTTTAAGCTCTCGATGTACTCCATAATTGGCTTGCGAATAGAAAAGTAAGTATCGATAAACTTTTTTGCGGCTGCGTAGGACATGCCGGTGGCTGCGACCAAACCGTGTGGACTCATGCCATACAAGATACCAAAGTTTATAACCTTAGCGTCGCGTCGCATCGTCTTGGTTACGTCCTCGGGATTACGGCCATATATTTGTGCAGCTGTTGTAGTGTGAATATCGGCACCATCATTAAACATCTTTATGAGCTCTTTATCATCAGCTAAGTATGCTGCTAAACGTAACTCGAACTGCGAGTAATCTGCGCTCACAAGCTTATTTCCCTCTGCAGCCACAAAGGCTCGACGAATTCGTTTACCAAGCTCAGTCCGCACTGGTATGTTTTGTAAATTTGGATCAGTTGAGCTGAGCCGACCAGTCTGAGCAATCGTTAAGTGAAACGTGGTATGTACACGTGAGCGCTCGTCGACCAGCTTTGGCAGAGTATCGACATAGGTACTCTTCAGCTTGGTGTATTCACGGTACTTTAAAATACTCTCTATGACCGGATGTTGCCCGCGGAGCTTACCGAGCTGATTTGCAGCAGTTGAGTAGCCGGTTTTACCCTTTTTTATACCGTTAGTTGGCAGCTTCATCTCCTCAAACAATACCTCACTTAATTGTTTCGGTGAGGAAACGTTAAATTGCATATCGGCATACCCATAGATTTCTTGCTCGACGTCGTTAATATCATCAGCTAGTTCCTCTGACATTTTTTCTAAGTAAGCAGTATCGAGCTGAATACCTTCGTGTTCCATACGTGCCAAAACCGGTATAACTGGCCACTCCACGTCTTTCGCTAAATCGGTAAGCTTCGGTATATCTTGAAAGGACGTTTTTTGCTGTTTGTGTAGCGTCTTAATAAGCGCGCTGACCTCACCTGCTCGACTGGCAAACTCTTCGTCAGTGCAGTCCTCAAACGAAGATCCGTCGTAAGCAAATTCGGTTTGCGCTAACTCGGTGAGCGACTGTTCCCGTCGCAATGGGTTGAGTAAAAAAGCACCGACAAACACATCATGATCAACTTTTGGGAGCGGCAAACCTAGTTCGTACAAAACCTGCAAATTAGCTTTTGTATCATGCCCAATAATTGATTTTACGGATGAAAAACAATCAGCCAATGCCTCAATAGATATATCAGCAAGAGTTATGACGTAGGTAGTCGGCTTATCTGCCTCTGAAACCGTTATTGCATAGGGTTGTTTGCCATGGGCATTTTTCGCCCTGCTTTGAATGTAGATAGTCTTTGCTAGGTTCAGTTTCTGTAAGGATTCGTCAGTTTTTATATAGACAACTTCTTCAGGTACGATACGCTTGCTTGTCGATAGTGCAGGCGTACTGATTGCACCGCTGCCGTTCATTGAATCAGGCAGTTGCCGAACAAGTGTCCTAAACTCGAGCTTTTCAAAAATAGATCGAATTTTTTCTACATCTATATCGTCACCATTCATTTTACTGACATCAAGTGGGATTGGTACGTCGGTCCAGATAGCGGCAATTTTTTTGCTCAAGTAGGCTGACTCTTTGCCGTCTTCGAGTTTTTTGCGCACAGAATTTTTTATAAGATCAAGGTTTGCATACACACCATCGAGCGAATCATGCTCCTGAAGTAATTCTGTAGCCGTCTTCTCGCCAATGCCTGCTACCCCTGGGATATTATCAGATGAATCACCCTTTAATGCCTTAAAGTCAAGAAATTGACTCGCTTTGATGCCATATTTTTTCTCCAGTGATTCTGGTTTGAATAATTCTATGTTACTTAAGCCTTTCTTGAGCGCATAGACATGAACTAATGGGTTAACCAACTGCAGTACATCTAAATCGCTAGTGATGAGTTGCGTTTCTATACCCTGCTTGCTTGCCTCTACCGCAAACGTCCCCATAATGTCATCGGCCTCATAGTCATCAATTTCATACAATGGCCAGCCAAACGCATCGAGTAATTCGTGCAGTACCGGGATCTGCTCATAGAAGTCTGGTGGGGGCGGTGTTCGGCCAGCTTTATATTCCGGGTATAACTCTTTACGTTTACGTATGTTGGTTTTTGGCTTATCCCACGCGACACAAACATAGTCTGGCTTAAGTTTCTTTATAACCTCTAGCGCCATAACTGCAAAACCATAGACTCCGCCAGTCGGGGTGCCGTCTTTCGTAGACAAATCGCGCATGGCATAGTACCCACGATAAAATACCGATTTACCATCAATAATGGCTAATTTTTTGGGTGTATTGTTGGGTGTACTCATATTGCCTCGTTTGTACTAGTGTAACACTAGAGAAATTATTCGAGTGGGCCTAGCTGTAGTCCGTTATGAAATTAACGTTATAGTCGGTACCGATTTACAAAGTATAAACTACGATGCGCGGCGTCGATCAACCTCATAAGTTCGGCGTATTTTTTCAAGCGATCTTGCCTCTATTTGGCGGATTGCTTCACGCGTAAGGCCAAGTTGATCACCAACCTCTTGTAAAGTTTGAGGGGAGCCGTCAAGCAGACCAAAACGACGAATAATCACCTCTCTGTCACGTTTACGCAGCCTTCTAAGTCGATTATGCAAATCTTCACTTTCAGCTGCAGCCATCGCGACACTCTCAGGATTAGGTGCTGTTTCATCTTGGACTATGTCTGCTAATTGAGCGCCGCCTGAAGTATTGTCCTTATTTCTGTTCTTAATAGGTTGATCAAGTGAAGCAGAGCTAGCAAAGCGTGACTTACGAAGTTCGGTTTTCTCTATTTTTTCTTGTGAAAAACCAGTTGCTTCGACTAGCCGTGATGTAATTTCAGCCTTCGTCATATTACCGTCATCTATCTTTTCATAGGCTGTGAGAATCTTGGTGGCGTCCTGCCTGAAATGAGTCGGGAAGCGCACTGGCTCTACAATACTGTTGTCAGGGCGCCCACGCTGGATAGCCTGACGTATCCACCAGTTTGCATAGGTTGTAAAACGATAACCTTTGGTTGGTTCAAACTTATCAACAGCCCGCTTGAGCCCCATATTGCCCACCTGGACTACATCAGCCAACTCCTCAGTATCACTTTTATATTTATGCGCGAGATGAACCACTAGTCGAAGATTATGCATAAACAAGCTATCGAATGCAGACCTTCCGAGCTCCTTTATTGTGTCGATACGATCGGGGTCAACATTTATTGCCGAGCCCTTTTCTTCAACGGCTTGGGCAGCTTTTAGTTGTTTGCCAAGCGACGCTTCTTGCTCGGGGGTTAATAAATCATGCCTACCAGCTTGACTCATGTATTGTGTAACGCTATCTGTTACAGTTGAGTCTTGCTCGATTACACCGTAATCAGTAGTCTGCTCGTGATCCAATTTTTCTGGATATATCATTGAATTATATTATCAAAATCAATACTACATAAAAAGTACTTGTGCCTACTATAGACTGTTCTTATAGCAGACCCTACTGATGACGTCGCAGCTCTTGTGCGTTTCGGGCAATTTGGCCGAGGGCAGAAAACGGATTTTGGTGGCTCGAGGTCGGTTCTTGACCAGAGCCAAGTGGAAAGGTGTCAGATATAACGTAAAGGTTTTCACCATTGGCGTCAAAACCATCGTGTCTTGCTTGCAACGCTCGCCGCGCCTGCCCCGCGTTTTGCACCCAAGCACCTGCGTTCGATGCAACCAAGACGCTGTCTTTTGACCCGATGTGATTGGCTGCCACTGCCATTACTTCATCACCTATCGATGAGTTGACACGCACAAGCTCTACACGAACGCCGGCATCTTCCAATATGCCTCGAATAACGTTGTTAAAGTAATCGGCTTCGGTCATACCGGCTTCGACGTCATCACCTTCTTGTGGCTTCATTTCTCGATTGCCTGCTACCAAAAGCACGTCGGAAACTGCTCCTGATTCATTAGCCAACCGTTGGGCGCGGCGTTGCATCCAGTTGCGAACGCCACCAGTCACTAAAGCAACATCAATAGCAGCTTCACCTGACACAGTTTCTGAATTCATGTAAGACCTGTCGACGGGCAGGAGTAAACCAGAGCGCTCTACCCAACCTCGTGCAATTGTTACAGGATCATCGTTGGTTCCGATTTTTTCTTGCACGCCAGCTATGTTTTCTTGTAGTTCCTTTGATTGACCAACTGTACCAATAAGATTACCGAGATTTTGTACATCTGGTTCCTCGCTAAGCTCATGGTTGAACACTCGTGCCATTTCAGGTACTACTCCAGTTCCAATCTCATATACGCTGTGCGCTTCTGGGTTAAATGATTTAAATGTTATTTGTTCACTCATTATGATAATCTCCTTAGTCTGCATTTTTTACTCCAGCTGATCAATATCTTCTTACGTGATACCTATATTGGATAATTATTGGATAATTTATTAGCTCCCTGGCTTGAAATGCGCTCCGGTATTAGAGCCCCGAGGTGACGATTTGCTTGCGTCCAAGCCACTTGCTCGTCCGAATAAAGCTCATAGCTGTCAGGCACTTCAAGTTACTTCTCCGCCATGATAGTATTATCATAGCATTTTTTGTGCTATTTAGCAATATCTTGTAATAACTGTTGGGCGTGTTTCTCGAATGTAGCAAAATCGTCATTGTTTTCTATGGTATCTGTGGCATTTTCTTTCACGTAGGCTACATCCATTTGAGCATCCTTGGGAATACTGAGCTTCGGGCGCCACTGTAATGCTTCGTGAGCAAGGAATGTATCCATGTCTATATTTTTCATCTCACCATCTCGAGAGAACCCGAGCGCGCGAGCATAGCGAATATCGTCACTCGCTTCTACCCATATAAGTCGGCCATGATGTGTACGTATAAAATCTACTTCTGTCGGAGTGCGAATACTGTAGAGTACAAGTCCAGTGTATGAAGCCTCTTTCTTTGCTTCTTTATATGCTTCAATCGCTTTGCGCAATACCACATCTGCGCCAAATTGTTGTCGTAGGTAATTTGCAGTCTCGGTCATGTTGGCTACCGATATTGGATTATCCTCATCAACATGCCGCTGCCGCGACTGCTCTCGCACGATATCTCCTAATGATACACCGAAATACCCTGCCTCAATAAACTGCTTGGCTAGGGTATCTTTGCCGCTACGAGGTAGACCAGCAATACCAACAATATTCATTTCTGACATAAGGTCACCCTTATTTTATATAGTCCTGTAAGCGTTTGCTCTCTCGGTGTTTGCGTAACTTTGCAAGTGCCTTGGCTTCAATTTGTCTGATACGCTCCCGGGTTACCATAAACTCTTGCCCGACTTCCTCGAGTGTGTGGCTCTTGCCATCTTCGAGCCCAAAGCGAAGCTTGAGTATCTTTTGTTCTCGCTCAGTCAGCGTTCCGAGCAAACCTTTTACATGCTCCTTCAGAAGTGAACCTGTTGCTGATTCTTCAGGGGTAATCGTGTCCTCGTCAACAATAAAGTCACCCAAGACAGAGTCCTCTTCGTCGTCTCGTACTGACGCATCTAGACTCGAAATATCTTGTTTGATCTTCATGATGTGTTCGACTTTTTCGACTTCAAGCTCCATTGCTTTAGCAATTTCTTCATGAGTAGGTTCACGATTAAGCTCCTGTGTCAGACGTCGCTGAGTACGTAGTAGCTTATTGATTGTCTCCACCATGTGCACAGGAATACGAATGGTTCGAGCCTGATCAGCGATAGCACGAGTAATTGCTTGACGAATCCACCATGTCGCATAGGTACTAAACTTGAACCCCTTGTCAGGATCAAACTTCTCTACTGCTCGCAGCAGCCCAGTGTTCCCCTCTTGAATAAGATCAAGTAAGTCTAGCCCACGGCCAACATAACGCTTGGCAATAGACACCACGAGGCGCATATTGGCCTCCGCCATTTTGTCTTTGGCGCCGGGCTCGCCAGCCACAACTTTGTTTGCCAATATAAGCTCTTCATCAGCGCTTAATAACGGAATTTTACCGATTTCTCGCAAATACAAGCGAACTGAGTCATCGGAAATATCATCAAGATAAGAGGTGCTTTGCGGAATAACTTCTTCGTCGTCATCAGACACCCACTCATCACTGAGCTCTTTTTTATCAATCTCTGGTGGGATAACAATCTCAACACCGCTATCAGATAGCTCAGTGTAGAGAGTATCGAGCACCTCTTCATTCTCTGGGGTGTCGGGAATAACCTTAAATATATCTTTTTGGTCAATTTTTTTGTCTTTTTGAGCGGTATCAATAAGCTTCATGACCGCTTTTGGGTCAAGTACGTCCGGAGTCTCGTTCTCCTTTGGCTTCTGCTGCTTCTTATTAGACTTTTTTGCCATGCGCGTACTGTCTACTCCCTTGGTTAGTGTTTTAATAGTGAATTTAGCTGATGCACCTCTGTAAGTAACTCAGCTTGTTTGTCTTCATCAGCATCTTCTAGCTTGGCTAAAATCGCTTGTTTTTTGTACTTCACGTATTGTTCAACGAGGCGAGTCTTTATTCTGCTGGCTTCATCACGAAGCTCAACTAGGTCAAGATCTTTATATAATTCCTCAAACTGCAATTCTAGAATTTTAACATAATCTTCGTGTTCCTTCAAAGTTGGGTCTTTCCGTAGCTCATCAGCTGGGACAACCTTATCGATGATAGTATCTTGTAACTTTCGAGCAGGACCGTCCTCTAGTACCTCTGGTGGTATCGACAAAATGTTTTTGCGAATAGCCGGTTGGAAGAGCGCCAATGCCATCAAATGGTCTTGTATTTTGTTGCGCTCCTGACGAGCCTTATCTTCTACGGATGTATCTACGGTTTGAGTCGGTTTTTTCCGACGCGGCGGAGTTTGTTTACTCTGCGATTGTCGCAACTTTGCTCGCAACGAATCACGAGATACCTCTAGCTTACGTGATATAACACCTAGATAATGGTCTTGTTCAACACTATCCTTGATTGATCCAATCATCTTCAGTACGACATCACTAAACGCTCGCTTCCCCTGAGCGGTGGTAATATCTAGCTGTTTTTCGTAGCGCTCAATCAACCAGTCGACGGCGTAAACAGGTTTTTCCAAGATAGCCTTCCAGGCATCAATATCAGACTTGATGAGATCATCAGGATCTTTCCCTGCTGGTAGCGGCAAAACACTCAACGAAACGCCGACTTCTGCAGCCACACCGATGGAGCGCTCGATAGCATTTTGCCCAGCGTTATCCTGGTCAAAGCAAATTCGCAAATCATCTGTAAAGTGCAGCATTGATTTCAGGTGATGGGTTGTAAGTGCGGTTCCAGCAGTTGCCACGACTTCACGCGTACCAGCCTGATGTGCAGCAATAACGTCAAGATTACCCTCGACTAATACTGCGTATTTCTGCTGACGAATAGCTTCCTTGGCCAAATGGAACGCATAGACGTGTCTACTTTTGTCATACAGTAGCGTTTGCGGAGTATTTATGTACTTGGGTGCATCTTTATTGTCTTTTAACAGACGAGCAGTAAATCCAATCACCCTACCCTGTCTGTCCATGAGCGGTACCATGATTCTGCCGCGAAACATATCACTTGGCCTGCTGTAACGCGTGGTGACTAACCCGGCAGCTTTTAGTTCGGTGTCCTTGAATCCTTTTTTACTTAAGTAGCTATAGAGTTCACTACCATTTTCTGGTGAGTAGCCCAACCGAAACTCTAGTGCTATATCTTTGGTGAAGCCACGCTTCTTTAGCACGTACTCGAGAGCGGGTGTGTGTTTGGTAAATTGCCGCTGATAAAAGTGCGCAGCTGCCTCTAAAGCCTCATGCAAGCGTTCTTTGTGCTTCGTGTTTGACCCTGAGCCAGAGCTCCGATATTGATCTAGGTCAATACCAGCCTTACGAGCCAATTGCTCAAGTGCCCCCTTAAAGTCGAGCCCCTCAACCTCCATCAAAAAACTAAACATGTCTCCCCCGCGACCAGAGCTGAAGTCATGCCATATCTGCTTCTCTGGACTAACCATGAAGCTAGGCGTTCTCTCATTAGTAAACGGGCTTAACCCCTTTAAGTTTCTGCCGGAGCGCTTGAGCTCAATAAATTCACCCACCACATCTTCTATATCTAAGCGACTTTTAATGTCATCGACAGCATCCATATACACTAGTGTACGTTTATTTCGTAATTCGAGAAAGTAGTCATGCTTAACTTTTGGTTTGCGAGACTTCTTGATTTACTATATATGCTATATGTTCCCAAACAATATGACAGATCCAGGCAAGAAAAAACGCATCCTCATCGCCGCAGCTGGTGGAGGCATGTTGCTTATAATTATTATAATATTTTTGAGTATTATATTATCCGGCCCAAATATAGAGAGTAACTTCACAGCTATTGCTCAGCGACAAGCGGAAATAGCCAGGATTGCTGACATCGGCGCAGACAAAGCACGCGAAAGCCGCGTTAATTCTATAGCTACCACAACCCGTGCCTCTATAGCGTCGTCACAAAATAGCGTGATTAGTAGGCTCGCGCAGAGTGGCGTCAGCCTTGATTCTTCTAGCCTAGCTGCGCGTCAAAGTCCCAGTACGGATAGTGAGCTAAACTCAGCAGAGCAAGCCAACCGGTTCGATGAGGAGTTTATAAAGATATTAATTGCTGAACTGCAAGAATATCAGAGTTTGCTTGAATCAACCTACGATCAATCTACGTCGAGAAGTGACCGTGAGCTACTCGACACGCTTCACAGTGAAGCTGCCGTCTTACTCAAGGCTATCGAAGACTAGCTACTCGTTAAAAAGTGGTGTCTCTCCACCAGCTTTTGTTACTAGATCATAACTGTGCCGAATCAGCCCTTGCACATCTTCCCAAGGTAGCTGACCGGTTAATATTATGGTGTTCCAGTGCTTTTTATTTAGGTGGTAGCCCTCGAGGACTGTTTCGTACTTTTCGCGGAGTAAGGTCGAAAGTTGTGGGTCGCATTTAAGGCTCAAACGAACTGGAGCTTTTCCCTCTGGTATGAGTGCGTACATTTTGTCACCGACTTTATAGACGGCAACCTCTTCACCGAACGGATATTCCCGCCTGGCGTTTGGCATACTAAGCACATAATCTTCTACAGTTTTATGATCCATAGGCTACAGTTTAGAATGAAACGTCGATAGATAAAAGAATAACTACTTACAACCAAAATAAAAATGTGACATTATTAGTCAAATTTACTCCAGTGAACGTAGCAGTGATTGTTCTAGCTGACGCTTGGCAGGATCAGCGGCAGCTATTGGCATAGGTTGATGTTGTCTGCCATTGGTAGATTTTTCGGTAAACAAACGAGGGTGCTTCTTTTTAATAGCAAGCATGATGGCAACTGTCCAAGCCTGAACCTCTTGCGGCGGTTGTTCGTATACGTGCAAGAGGTCCAGTTCTTCGTTTACAACGTAGACTTCGGTGGTGTTTAGCTCTGGCTCTGAACTGTCACCACCACGGACAAACTCCGGAAACCGATTAGTTGATTCTACGATGTGGTGAAGGCGTTTTTTTAGGTCGTAGGCTAAGCCATAGTAACCGTGCCTCTCTAGGCCGCAGGCGATCTCATATGTGTCCCAAGGCCACACAGAACCGCTATGGTAGGCCCCTTCTCGAAATGTCGGCTCATATTTAGAAACTGTTCGGATACCCTGTGGGCTTAGAAGCCCCTCATCGAACAGCCGTCTAACAGTTTGTTCACGCTTGTACGTAATCTCTGGGTCGTCGCCATCCAGCAACGAAGAATTTAGCAAGTGACCAATGTTAGAGCTAACTACTTCTATCGGGCGCATCTCTCCGTTATCATCTCTGTCGGCGCCGAGAGCAAAGTAGCCACCCACTTCATCGTCTATCCAAAGTTCTTTCAAGACAGCGCGACGCAGCGATTCGGCAGTATTAAATATCTCTCCTGAATGAAGCTCATCATTACTGTTCAGCGCGGTTGCGACCAAGGCGTCGTAGGTGAGGCCTTGCACCTCAAGTGTGGCGATGCCGTCAGCTGTGTTAGCCATTTCGCCGTTTTTATGACGATAAGCGTAGGCAGAATCTCGCCATCCTTGATTCATCATGCCAAAGCCAGGACTACGGGTATCAAGATTTTTATACCAAAGTAGTCCCTGCGAGTCATTTTCTTGCAGCTCGCCATAGAGCCAGCCAAACGCTCTGTTAACAGCTGTCTCTATCTGCTGTGTTTCGCCATTTTTGTCCACGTATGGTTTCTGCATTATCTCCGGGTCTTGTTTTGCGACTGTGTGGGCGGCATTTATAAATAGTGGCGTTGCGTCAATAGACCCATAAAACGGCCATCGCCAACCCTGCATAGCTGAAAATTTACGAGCTATCGGATCTTGAGGATCTTTTACGTGGTGGGGGACCTTGCCAAACCGTTCTTGGCCGAACGGCACCGAAGGATTTGGGTCGAGCTGCTCGTCCTTAACGCCTTGGTACTTCGCCAATTCCAAGATAGTGGATGTCATAAGCCGCGGATATGCGTCTTGCAAGTAGCCTGCGGTGCGCAATGAGTCACGCCCAAATAAATCCTCGTATTTGTTTAGGCTGGGGACATGTTCGTTCTCAGGGTTAGACCGAGATGCGACAGCTGGACCGTTTGTACCTATCTCAAGGCTCCGTTCTACTCCAGTCAACCACAGCATAGCCCGAAGCGCTGAAGGATGTCTTTCTGGGCGGACATCATCGACGTAGACAACATCGACGACTCTTTCCACCGGCGATAGGTAAGGAATTATCTCCGGCACACTCTCGCGCATATCCACATATGGGTCGACCTCATTTAAGCCAAGTAATGGATAACGTGGATAAGTTTCAGCCGAGTTATTTTCTCCTCTCATTACTAGAAACTATAGCAAATATGAAAATATAAGACAAGCTAGTTTCGTGTATGTCAAACGTACGCTATACTACCATGGCTAACGTGTGTAGTAATATGTACGTCCAAATTGGGAGGACAAAATGAACAAGTCAGATGATAGGCCACTTAAAATTGCAATGTTGGCTCCGCCTTGGCTAGACATGTACCCGAGATGCTACTTTGGTATCGAAAACGTAGTGCATAATCTTACGGAACAGTTGGTAGAAAACGGACATCATGTAGAATTGTTTACTGTTTCTCATACAAAGACAAAAGCCAGTAAGACCCACTGGTTTCATAAAGAAAATCAGTACAGACACTTATTCGCACCGCTTCACCATTCTGCAAGTATTTTGATATCACACATTCTCCATTCGCTTGAAATAATTCAAAATCAAGGGGACTTTGACATAATTCATGATCACAACAACTTTGTTGGTCCGGGGATGATGGCTCACCTAAATAGGAAGTTTCCGCCGGTTATACATACACTCCACCAGCCTTTCACAGATGACGAATTAGTCGAAGGTGGTACACCGGATAACAGGTTGATGTTTCAGGAGCTACAAAATGCAGAAAATCTGTATTTTAACTTTATCTCTGAAAAACAGAAAGAGATGGCGCCACCAGAACTAACCAGTCGAGTGCTTAGTCTTGTTTATAACGGAATTAAGGTAAACGACTACCACTATTACACAGAGAAAGAAGACTTTTGGCTAAACGTCGGCAACTTGAACAAAGGCCAAGGCGTCGCCGCTAAAGTATGTTCTGAGATGGGCGAAAAGCTTAAATTTGCTGGAATTATTTCTGGCGAACTAGAGAATCAAGAAATGCTACAAAAAGAGCTTGACGATCCACGAAGTAAATTCCTCCTAAAAGACGACTTTAAGCGGTTCCTAAAAGAGGTTGTGCCGTATATGAGTGAGGGGCAAGTTGAGTTTGTCGGGACCATTGTTGGCGACAGGAAGCTAGAGATGTTTGGTCGAGCAAAAGGTATGTTGTTCCCGATTTTATGGGAAGAGCCGTTTGGCATTGTTGCCATTGAGGCATTAGCATCCGGCACACCAGTTGTCGCCTACAATAAAGGCGCTATGCCAGAGATAATAGAACATGGCGTAAACGGATTCCTCGCCAATAACGAGGCGGAACTAAAAGAATATATGACAAAGGTCGGGGAAATTGACCCAGAGAAGTGCCGCAAAACTGTAGAGGATAAGTTTTCTGTCGAGATTATGGCAGATAAATACGACGAGCTCTATCGTCAAATCACCCTTCGTGGCAAAAACGCGTAAGCATTATCGTCGATCGATGAGTGTCGAGGCGTAGTATACGGCTGCAGCAGTCCAAGCCTGACTCACAGCGCTTTCTTGGTCGTGATCCGGATGCTCCCACGGTACGAGGTTGTTATTATCATCGTCTTGAAATAGTTCTATCATACTGTCGAATTGAGATATACCGTGAAGCATGCTGCGGGCTACCTGTTTAGCAGATTGCTTAAAGTTGGCTTTCTCCATGCCAGATGCCACAAGTGCAGATACGAACGGCCAATATGTACGTGAACTCCTGTGGTAGCCATTATCTGCTGCTGATACATCAGAAAGCAGGGAGTAATTTCTTAGCCCTGCTTGTCGGTTGAGCATATCCGGAAGTAATAGACGAGCGACAACATCATCTCGATATTTTTCGGCAATGATTGAGTCGCCACGAAAATCTGCCCATAAACATAGGCCAGGGTCCGCAGATATAGATGTCAGCTTGTTATCGTCTCCGTCAATGGCCTCTGCGTAGTAGTACAGCTCGAAGTTATCGTCGTAAACGAGAAATCCGTCGTTGGTACTGTTGAAGCGTTGCTTCAGGTTGTGCGCAGTATCCTCTAGATGATCGGCAAAATTGCTATCTGTATGTGCCAATATTTCAGCTCCATATCTGAGAGCACACCAGAAAAGCGCATTAACAAAAACGTCCTTGATTGGATGTGGGGATACTGACCCATCCGAGTTTGTGTAGGCATAATCGCTGTCTTTCCAGCCTTGGTTTCGTAGGCCTTTTGCTGTTCGCTCAAACTGTTGGTCTGCTGAAGTAAAGCCGGCTAGACCACCGTATTCATCCAGATTACGTAAACACCACTCCAGCGCTTGCCGGACTTTGCTGGTGTACGCATGCGTATAGTTGGTATTTGTGAAATGGTGATACCTTGCTGTTGCGATGACCCAAAGAGGTGTACTGTCGACGCTATCCCAGTTGATATGGCGATGACTATGCGGGTCAACTTGCCAGAGATCAAGACTGATATCGACTCTTTGCTGCTCAGGGTCTAGGTCAGCCTCATTGAGTATTTCGTGCGGGATCTTTCCGAGTGCCTCACCAATCTGTGGAATGTCTTCGTGACCCTGGAACGAACCGAGTATCTCTAGGCCTGGGTACGTCCGTTTACAAAATTGCGAATTGCAATTTCGGCGCTCAGTATCAAATATAAGTCCGGCGACTATCGCGCTATCTCGACCGAATATATGGTTGTACAGACCTTTCCAGCCAGCTGAAGAAGATGCCTTAATCCCCTCAGAAGTGACAAGTTCATCAAGTACAGCCATTGAGCGCTCCCGCAGATTGTCGGTATCTAGTTTTGTTCGATTGTTTTGTTGTTTTAGTTTCATAGTATGGCTGTACTCACATCTTACCACTTAAGCTTACGGTTGTGAACGCAAGCGCAACAGATATGCTGGTATAGTATGATCCTGTGGCAGAAACAGTGGGACATCGTTGTGTCTCAACGACTCGAGTTGTTGCCGTACACTTGTACAAAGTTGAATAGTGTACAATTTTCAGTTTTCAGCCATTAACTTAAACACGCAAGTCGACTTGCGTGTTTAAGTTAATGAAAGTTTAATTTTTAAACTGTGTGATTTTTATTCTTGTTCGGCTTTGCGACGAAAAAAGAGGAGATAGAAAGCGGACAGCGCAGCGAGGCTAATAAGTATCCAGGCTAGTGTCATACCGGATGAGGATTCATCTGTCGCCTCATCAACGGCGCCCTGCACCTTGCCATTTTGCTCAGCGTCATCTGAGGCACCAAGAGTTTGTGCATCACCCTCAGATTCTTCACCATTATCCGGTTCGTTGTCTTCCGTGTCGCCAGCTCCGCCAGCGTTGTCGGCCGCGAATGCGACGAATGGTACACCCTGAGCTCCAGCAGCAGCCGCCTGTTGAGTACCTTGGTTGTTAGGCAAATTAACTGTGTTACTATCTTCATCTTCATCTTCATCTTCATCTGGCTCAGCAAACGTCACTGTAGCGGTTTCATTCGCTTGGTTACCTGCCTCGTCAGTTACGGTCAGCGTCACCTCATAAGTGCCTTCAGTCGCACTCGTGACAGTCACTTCTTCTTCGTCGTTCTCACCGTTAATGGTAGCGCCGGTCTCAACGATCCAGATGTAGGTGTAGTTACCCAATTCATCGCTAGTAGCAGTAAGGATAACTTCGTCACCAGTCGTATTGTCACTGCTGGCCGGATCAATATCAAAAATCGGTGCAGTATTATCGTAAGTAATGACAAACTCATTTGACCAATCAGATACATTCCCTGCCAAGTCTATGGCGCGCACACGAATGTAATGCGTACCTTCTCCTTCAGTGAATGCGCCATATCGTGTCTCGCTATAAACTGAGGTAGACCATGGGTTACTTTCGGTCCATGGGCTGTCTGTAATATCATTCCAGTAGCTGTATTCGTAACGAACAGTATCGCTACTCGGCTTGTCCCAGATAGCTGTAACACCACCTACATTAGTGCTTTCACCAGAGGTAAAGCTCTCACCGTCAACCTCAGCACTAAGAATAGGTGCGGGTGGCGCAGTATTGTCGACTGTTATTTTCCACAAATTACTCCATTCACCCTGGTTTCCAGCGTGGTCAACTGCTTTTACTCTCCACCAGTAGGTAGTTTCAGAAACATTGTTGGCGGTTTTACTCGTAGTTGTGAATTGTTCATTCCAGCGCAGATTGTTGGCGCCTGCGTCATCATAGCTTTCGTAGATGTAGTATGCCACATCCTCATCACCAGACTCCCACTCTTGGGTGACGCTTGCGCCATTTAGCACAGTGCCGTTGCTTGGAGAGACTAGCGTTGCGACTGGCGCAGTTTGGTCATAAGTAAAGTCGCTGCTAATCCCATGATTATAGTTACCGACATCGTCAGTTGCTCTGGCCCAGAAAGTGTGATCGTCCAGGACTTCAGTCATCTGGTTATGTGTGTTTATATACTTACCATCTGATGGTATCTGAAATTCAAATCTGTATGTATCTCCGCCGATAGGGAGTGTTTCGTATGTTCGCGGAGCAACGTATTGTCCGTCTTTGTTTTGAATTCTAAACTCTACATCCTCAACGCCAGATGCGGCGTCTTCTACCTCAACTTCTACTCTTACCTGATCACCTGGCTTTACTACATCTTTTTCGACGTAGCTGGTGCCATCATATACATACATTTTAATGTTAGCCATTGAGGGTGCAGTTCGGTCGTTAGTGAATCGCGTAGAATCTGAGTTTGTATAGTTGCCGGCAGTATCAAATACCTTGATGTAGAAGGAAAGTCCTTCAATTGTTTCAGTTATCGTCTGATGTGTATCTATATACTGGTTGTCTGCAGGAAAAGTGAAGGTTCTCTCATAGATATCAGCAACCTTATTAACAAAATACCCTGAATCTATGTAACCGCCACCGTTCGAGCTTGGTTCAACGCTCCGTGCCAGCAAGCGAACTTGCCCTAAACCTGAATCATCATCTGTAATCTCTGCCTGCACGGTTACATTATCGCCTGGTCGCATGTAGGTAGATTCAATACCATTTACATACATAGTGATGCCAGATACTTCTGGGCCACTGAAATCACAACTGCTATTAACTGATACTGTATTTCCGTCCTGGAATGGCTGACAAAGCCATGGGTTGTAATCAATAACTATGCTGTCTGATGTGCTCGTGCGCAAATCGACTTCACTTTCTACAACTGTACCCCAGTAATTTTTTTCTGCGTCAGAAGTATCTGAGCCAGTCATACTACTGTGCATAGCAACGCCGTACCATGAGCCATCTGAAAAGAAGTTATTTCGATTTATCGTGACTGAAGACATACTGGCGTTGTCCTGAAAGAACACCCCTGAACCATCTAGATTATTTTCATAGCCAGCTTTATATTCAGTAATATTAGAGATATCATTTTCTACAACTTCAGCATTAGGAGTGTTTCCCTCTAGTCCAATGGCGTGCACCCAAAGACCTTCAAGGTTACTAATAGTGTTCCTTGCGATTCGAGCGCCGTCAGTATTTCCACCGTAGTTAATCAAGATACCGTAAGCACCTCGACCACCATTTCCACCGTTCCATTCATCAGTTGAAGCGGCAATATTTGTAAGATTATTGTTTTCAATAAGAATACCGGATAGCGTTCCAGAGCCAGCGGTGTCTCCTACATATACACCTTTTGATGAACTGCCACCACTCCTAACTAGACTAGTGTTTCCAATGTTTGCTATCTCATTGTTTGTTATCTCTGCCTCAGATCCATTTAGATAAACAGCTTGCGCAGATCCCTCAGCGAGACTAGAGCCAATATCTGTGAAGACATTATTGTCTATTACAACATCTGTAGCGCCATTGACTACAACACCGTAACCACCAGTCGGGTTGGTTATCGTTAATCCAGATATGGTAACGCCTGAGGCAGTTACATTGATCTGTCCGTTTACGACAGGAGAAGAACCGTTTGTGAGTGTCAGGTCTGCCTTATTTACCTGGAGGTCCTCGTTGTAAGTGTCGTCGCCAATTTCGATCGTGTCGCCGTCGTTTGCCTCATCAATTGCTTCTTGAATAGTTTCGTAGAAGTTATCCTGAGTAGTGTTATGGACGGAGCCTACGGGTTCAGGGGCAGGTGTTATGGTTACTTCATAGTTCTTTGTAATCAAAGAACCGTCGAGAGCGCTGGCAATCACGATTACTTTGCCTTCAGCGTTAGCGGTTAATAGACCCGTATCCTGGTTGATAGCTGCGTCTCCATAACTAGAGCCTGAGCCATCACCTAGATAGACCGTCCACGCAACATCTTGGTTTGCCCCGTCAGTAGTAGCAGTAAACTGTATGGTTTCTCCTACTTCAACGGATGATTCACCGGAAATAGTAATCTCTTCAGAAAAATCAATTTCGTCACTGACTGTAATAAAGTCCGCGTTAAATTCCCCGGCTGGACCCGTAAAATAACCTATCAAATATACATATCCATCCGCACCAGAACCAGTAATCTCTGCTGATAACGTATCAAACCCATTATAATTTACGCCGCCGACAATAGTACCCTCAATATCTCCACTAATGGTGCCTTCAAATTCAGCTGACTGACCAAGAGTGATATCAGTGACATCACCAGATATGGTGGTCTCGTAGCTGTCAACGGTGTTGCCAGATACAGCCAAGGAACCGTCTACTTCAACTGACCCAGTGACTGCGCCATTATAAGCAACAGAAGATGCTGCTACAAATTGAGGCGCAACAGCACTTAGCGTGCCAGCGAGCGATAATGTTGCGATAATTACTGCAAAAATCGCATTTTTAATAACTGTCTGTGTTGCCTGCTGCCACCCTGCCTGGATACTGTATCTCATAGCTCTCCCTTTACTTATCTTCATTTGATAAGCCGTGGGTTCGCTACTAGCTCCGTGTGTTTCAAGCGACCATATACAAAACACATTTCTATGCTGGCTTTTTGATACACACTTTTGATTTTACTTAGTTACATCTTAACATATGCAATAATTTCGCAGCAAGCACAAGCAAATATCACAACATGCCTTCAGTTATACGCTGAATAAATATATAGTTCTTGGTATTTGGTTTCCGGACCCTAATTCGGAGCTTCTAGTTCCCCTATTTGCTAGCCTTCAGCCAATCTAAATAAAACTGTAGTTCAGCCACTGAAGCTTGTATGTCGTCGAAGGCACGGTGGACTTCCTTTTTCTCAAACTCCACGCCATACTTACCTTGCATCAGTACCTTAAGTGCACTGACATCCAGCATGCGGTAGTGCAGCTTCAAGTCGAAATTTGGCAGCCAATACTTCACAAAATTACGATCATTATGAATAGAGTTACCTGCTAGTACCGCTGGCTCATCTCCGAAATGTTTTTTTGTAATTTCGATCAGCTCTTTTTCTATTACATCGAGCGACTTACCTTCATTGAGCCGGTCAACAAAGTCGTCCCGATTCTCTGGGAAATCTCGCCACCAAATGTTTTTCTGCATTCTATCCAGAACTGTCTTTTTATCTTGCTGGAACCGCGCCTCATAGGTATCAATTGTTTTGAAGGAAAAGTCAGTAATCTCTACTGCGACTTCGAGCAAAACATCCTTTTCTGATTCTAGACCTGTCATCTCTAAATCCATCCAGAGAAGCTTGGTTGGGTGTGCTTTTTTATTGATCATAGCCCCAGTATAACCTGCATAATACAAAAATCCCACGCAAGGTCTACCCGAGACGCGCTATACTACCATTATGTCTATACGAAAACGCTGGATCGCAATAATTATTGCCCTGCTATTGGTTGGCGCTATATCACTTTTTGTCGCATCTGAACAAGCAAATGCTCCGGCAAGTGATGGCGGAAATACAGAACAGCTAGAAGCTGACGAAACTCAAACAACTGAAACTGGCTTGGACAAAACAAAGTACAGTATCGATGAGCCTGGTAGCTTATGGTGGATAGTGAGCCGCGAACGACCATTGCCTGATGGATATGAACCCTCAAACCTAGAAGTGCCAGACACACAGCTCCGATTAGCTGCAACAGCCGAGCAAATGCAGCTTAGAGGTACCGTAGCAACAGCTACAGAAGCTATGTTCGCGGCTGCACAATCAGATGGTATAGAGCTCGTCTTTGGCAGTGGCTATCGCTCTGAAAGTCTGCAAGCGCAGTTTTATAACAGCTATGTTGCTCGTGATGGACAGGAAGCAGCAGACCGCTATTCAGCCCACCCAGGCACGAGCGAACACCAAACTGGCCTAGCATTTGACGTAACCTCATTGAGTGGCGCCTGCCACCTAGAAATATGCTTTGAGGACTTACCAGAAGGACAATGGGTGCAAGACAACGCCCACGACTATGGATTCATAATTCGTTACCTAGACGGGAAAGAAAACATTACTGGCTACCAGTACGAACCGTGGCATCTCCGCTACGTCGGTGAAGAACTAGCAAATGAGCTGCACGAAAACGGCCAGACCATGGAAGAATTCTTCGGCTTAACCGGCACTGCTGATTAGCTATCAGTCTTCAATCGCCTGCCCTGAACACGCAAGTCGAGTTGCGTGTTCAACCCCAGCCCCAATTATTAATCCCTAGCCGCTACTTTCAGGCTTTGGCCAAACTGATTGGTGCGACGCACAGACAATAGTCACGTTTCGAGGATGTTTGAGCCGAGCAGAGCGATGGCGAGTTCCGCAAGAAACTGATTGTTGGCTGGGTGGGGCGCCGGTCATGTGAGGACAACCGCCTGCGGCGTTTTTGCATACTTTTGCCGCTGTTGGTAAAAGTATGTTGTTATTTTGCAAAGCAAAAAAAACAAACTCTAATCCCTGATTTAGTAGTTTCTAACTTTAAATTATCTGCTCAAAAAATCGTCAGAACTCAAAATTGTCACATCGCTCATTCGATTGAGCACATTCGTCACCCGCTCACGCTCAGCTTGCACACTTGTATCTAATTGATTGCGCTGGAAGTAGCCGTCGTCGACCTCATCCAGCGTATACATTTGCAGGTTATCACGAGCTAACAGGTTCTGCGCCTGCGCATCCTCAACCGACCATTCGTAGTGCGAGTAAGTTGGCAAAAAACCCAGACTTTCTAGCTCGAGTGTTTCTATATTAATATCCATCACCGCAAAACCACCGACTAATGTATTAGCCGGAATTTGTGTGTTCAGGAAGTTCCCAAGTGAATACCAGACAACAGCTTGTCGCCCATCACTAGTGTCAATTCGCTCAACTGGTTGCAGTACATGTGGCCCATGACCGAACACATAATCTGCACCGGCCTCAGCAACTGTACGCGCAATACCGCTGTCTCTCGCGTTGGGTGCATCAGCATATTCATCACCCCAGCGCATGCTTACCAACACAATGTCAGCATTATCTGCTGCTTCACGTATCTCTCGCGTTGCTGTCTGTTCATCGTATTGCACGAGACTGTAGGTATTAGGGACTAGATCGTTGCTGTACGTACTGTATGAGAGAAAGGCAAAGCGAACACCGGCTATCTCAAAATACGCAATTTGTTCACGCTCCTCCTGAGACTGATGCGCACCAGCAATCGCTAGCACGTCACGGTTCTGCCAATCAGCCACCATAGCGTCAACCAATGCCTCACCTTTGTCGTAGGTATGGTTTGTCCCCAGATTAATAACGTTGCAACCAACTTGCTCCATACCATCATGCCACTCGAATGGTGCGTTAAATACTGGGTATCCCGATATACCGAATTGCTCCCCGCCAGCTGGCGTTGCCTCGTTACAAAACGATACGTCTGCTTGAGTAAAATACGGTTGCATATTCTGCATCAACGAATAAAAGTCGTAGCCATCACCTGTTTCTGCATTGGCGATCACTGAATCGTGCGCAATCATATCACCCGTTGCCACTAAACGAAACGTGCTACGACCTTCATCCGCTGAAGAATCATCTGAACTATTCTGTGCCTCATCCTGCTCAACAGTACTCTCACGTTGCTGCGCATATAAAGCTACAGCAGCCAGAAGAACTATGAGAAATAAAACGATACCTATGTAGCGTTTTTTTCTATTCATCTTTACTGCCCTCTGCTTCTTCAAAAGAAAGTGCACATGAATTAATGCAGTAGCGTTTGCCTGTCGGCTGATCAATGGCATCATCAAATACATGCCCGAGGTGACCGTTGCAGTTAGCACAAACAACTTCTACCCGCTGCATGCCGTTACTGCTATCGTCTTGGAGCTTTACGTTGCCATATTGTGCGACGTCCCAAAAACTCGGCCATCCCGACTTAGAGTCAAACTTATGCTGGCTCGAAAAAAGCTTTGAGCCGCATCCGGCGCATACATATGTGCCCGATACGTCATTGTGTACGAGCTTGCCAGAGAATGGTGGCTCAGTGCCCCGCTTGCGCAGCACATCATACTGCGATGGTGTTAAGTGTTGTCTCCAGTAGGCTTCGTCTTTACCGGGCATTGTACCTACGACTTATTCTTATAGCTAATAACAATTTTCCGAAACGATATAACGATACGCGCCAGCACTTCTAGTACTATGACCTGCAATATAAACAACATAGCTGGCTCAAACAAAGATGCTCGCCAGTCATAGATTGAACCTGCTTTGACGCCAATGTCGCCATTGATAATACTAGAGAATAGCGACGACAAGCCAAGTGCAACCACCGACATGAACTGCGCGAGAGCTAGACCAAGTGCGACTGCCAATATGATTGAGGTCACGTCTTTGCGCTGCAATATCCGAATAAATACCATGTTTTCCTCCTCGTTTCTAGACGTATTGTATCAGTTATCTTCTGAAAGCCGCTTTAAGGCAGTGTAGAAGGCAGCCTCCTTGAGGCAGATATCTCGGTTCGTGGCGTCAGTTGTCACTTGATCGACGGCGTCGCGCAGATAGGTTTCGATTTTGCTCAAGACTGTCTGCTCATCCCAGTGCTCCCCTGCCCGGTTTTGTTGCCACTCCAGTAAGCTAGCTGTAACACCGCCGGCATTGGCCAAGATATCAGGAATGATGATAACGCCTTTTTTGGTTAAGTAGTCATGCGCCTCGAGAGTAACCGGACCATTGGCAAGCTCCAAAATATACTTGGCACGAACGTCTTTCATATTGTCTTTGTTGATTACTCCACCGAGTGCCGCCAAAACTAGGATGTCGACTTCCTCGCGTAGAAGTTCTTCATTGGTTATATGAATAGTGTCTTGACTGTCATAGTCTCGAAACTTTTTCTCTTGCTGGCGGATTTTAGCCATTTCAGTTGCACTAAGCCCAAAACCTGAACTCAAACCACCGCTAGAATCGGCTGCAGCGACCAGTAAAACCTGAGGTAGAAGCTTCTCTTCCCGGAACATAAAGTGCGTCCCGACATTGCCGACGCCCTGGATGGCGTAGGTCATGTCTTTTTTATCATCGCCTTTCTGCTTGAGCACTTCACTCAGCACGTCAGCGCCACCATACCCGGTTGCCGCCGCACGACCTTCAGATCCACCATTGGCAATGGACTTGCCTGTCATGACAGCCCTGGAGATATCACCGGTCAGCTGTTCATATTCATCAACCATCCAGTCAATAATCTTGGCGTTGGTATTGACGTCTGGTGCCGCAACATCAGTATCAGGACCAATGTGTTTCTGCAGTTTGCGGACGAAGTCACGCGATAGCTCTTCCAGCTCTGATTCCGTGAGTTCTTTGGGGTTAACCGCGACACCGCCTTTCCCGCCCCCAAAAGGCAGTGCCGTGACCGCATTTTTGACCGTCATCAAAGTCGCCAAAGCTT
Organism: Candidatus Saccharimonadota bacterium; assembly: GCA_024635455.1. Classification (GTDB taxonomy): domain Bacteria; phylum Patescibacteriota; class Saccharimonadia; order Saccharimonadales; family SLHW01; genus SLHW01. The sequence continues at coordinate 75,360 of JAGXIU010000002.1, forward strand.
GTACCTCATCTTTGTCGACCTCTGGATGAAAGCGAATACCGCCCTTGTACGGGCCGCGCCGGTTATCATGCTGGATGCGGAAAGCCGAGTAGGTTTTATTGCCGTCAGACACCTCAAACGTATGTATGTGATCAGCTGTTAAGAACTTTTTTATCATGTCGTCTGTCCAGTCAAGATCTTTGGCAGCTCGAGTAATAAATTCTTGGGCAGTCTCTAACATGGGAACCTCTTTTCTATCGTGTATATTTTTTCAAAAAATCTTCTGCGCGGTAACTAATAATCCGCTTGCGATCCGCGTCAAGCTTATCTAATTGGGTTGTCATCATGTGTAAACGAGGGTTCTGGGCTAAACGCTCACGATGCTTTTCAACAAAACGCCAGTAGAGTCCATCCCAGATATCAGACCATCCACCGTGTTCATAATGACTCATATTCAATATGTAGTTACTCGAGCTTACATACGGCTTGGTAATAATAGAGCCGCTGTCGGCAAACTGACTCATACCGTAAACGTTCGGCACCATGACCCAGTCATAAGCGTCCACGAACAACTCGCTGAACCAGCGATAGACCTCGTTCGGGTGAATATCTGATAACAGCATTAGGTTACCAGCTATCATCAACCGCTCGGCATGATGTGCATAGCCATGTTTTTGCACCTTTTGTACCATGTCATCAAAGGGTGGTATACCCAACGTGCCGTCGAACCAAGCATCTGTGAGTTGGCGGGTATTCTTTAACGCATTCTTGCTGCGCATTTGACCACCCCGAGTCACATACACTCCTCGCATAAACTCGCGCCAGCCCAGCACTTGTCGAATAAAACTCTCGAGGCTCGCCAGTGGGACCTCTCGTTTGTGGTGCCGATCTAGTGCAGCAGTAACGATTTGATTAGGAGATAACAAGCCAATATTCAAAGCAGGAGTTAGCACGCTGTGGTATACCCAAGTCGCATTATTATCTATAGCGTCTTCATACGGACCAAACGAATCGAGACGATGCTCGACAAAATCCTCGAGCCACGCATTCGCTTCAGCGTGGTTTGTTGGCCAAACGAAATCAGTGCCGCCAGGATTATTTGGAAAGTTTTGCTCCACCCAGGTAGTTGCCTCTGCCACGTAATCATTACTACCGAACACTTCAAAGCTTGGTAGCTCATGCCCCTTGGGTAGTTTCTTGCGATTTTCGCCATCAAAACTCCACTTACCACCCAATGGTTTGTAGTGCGCATTAATCAGTATGTTGAACCGTTCGCGTTGCCACTGATAAAAATCATCAAACAAGTGCTGATGTGACTCACCAAAATATGAGCGCACATCTTGGTCTGACAGAAAAAAGTTAGGTGAGGTCAGCAGCTCAAGCTCAGCGTTTATAGCATGCTCTCGTCGTGACCGTAATAATCGCTTGAGCAGCACATCATCAACCGGATCAAATGCATATATCTGTTGTGCCTCAGAAACTCGTTGCATGATATCTGCGGTCTGTAATAACGGATCAAGCTCGATGTACTCTACCTTGTAGCCGGCAGGCCATAATACTTCCTGGACATAGCGGCGCATGCTGGCGCGATGCAATATAAGTTTTTGTTTGTGCATCCGGAGTGGATACTCACTATCAACACCGAAATACAACGGATCTTCGACTAGAAAAACTGTGTCTACTTCTGGTAGAAACTCGACTGGATATAATTGATGTGGATATAGGATAAGTGTTGATTTCATAATTTCTCCGTTACATTTTTTCTATAGCAGGAATACCGAGTAGAGTTAAGCCGTTTTCAAGAACTGCTTGATACTTCCGAACGAGCTCGATGCGGTTAACCTCTCTTTCACTCCCAATAACCTGATTATCTTCGTAGAAACGATTAAATTCTTTGCATAACTCATACAGATACGTACAAATAAGATGTGGCTGCAGAGATGCTACAGCAGCATCCAGCACACCAGAATAATGACTCAGCTTACGAGCCAGAGTTCGCTCACTCGGAGTATATTCTGCTGGATAAAGCGGCACATCACGCGACTGGATTGACTTGCGTAGTATCGAGCAAGCACGAACATGCGCATACTGTAAATAAATACCGGAATTACCATGTATGCTAACTGACTCATTGATATCAAATACTACGTCGCTACCGCTTCGAACCTTCAGGAATTCATAGCGTAAAGCTGCCTGAACTATCTCGTCTGTTGCGAGACTTTCTTCGGTTTTTATGGCGTCAGCTATTTGGTTAAATAACCATTGTATCTCTATGACATCGCCATCACGTGAACTCATCTTTCCACTTGTAAGCTTTACTGTTCCAGTTGATATATTTTCGGTTACCCCGCCAAGATCCGGCAGGCATAGTTCGGCAGCCTTAATCACTCCCTGAAAATAGGCTTTTTGCTCCTCTGCGGTTACGATATAACTCTTGTCAGGATGAAAATCTCGCTGCTTCAACTGCATCAGACCAAGATCACGAGCACCATATAGACTATTACCAGCTGAGGAAATAAAAGCGCTGTCAAATGAACCGTACTGCTCGCCCGGAAACACGACCGCGCCTTGGCTCTCTACAAATACATCTCCTATGTTTTCTCTGACTGTTTTTGCACCAAGAATGTCCGTTTGACTTTCTAGGTAGCGACCGTTTTCTGCGATAGCCTGGTTGCCGATTCGCCCCACAATCTGATCAATCTCTTCAAAACTCCATGCCTTACAAAGCTCATACGTTTCCCTATATATTCCCTCTGGTGGATTGAATGACTGCTTAGCTAGCTCGTTGATTTTTTCTCTAGCGGCGTCATCTTCTTTATAGGCTTTGGCTCCTTCGGCATACATCCGTGACATAAAGTTATTCCGCTCAGCCTTTGGTATAGCATGTAGCTTCTCTATATCGCCACCAATGTAGCTCAATATACTGTACATACTTTTGCCGACATGAGCGCCCACGTCACCGTGATAGCTCACTCTGAATGTTTCTGCGCCACCAGCTTCAATAATGTTCGCTATGGTGTCTGCCAATATTGCATTATAGGCGTGACCAATGTGCATAGCCTTAAATGGATTTGGATTATTTGTTTCTATAACTACACGTTTTTCTGTGTGTTTGCATGGCTTTAGACTAATAGCTTCTTTCAAGGAAGTGTCAGTAAGACGTATATTGATAAAGCCAGGGCCAGCAATAGTCATCTCGGCAATTGCCTCGTGGTCTAGCTTCTCTACTAGGCCCTCCGCAATTTCACGCGGATTTTTATCTAGCGGCTTAGCTAAGCGCAGGGCAACGTTCGTGCTGTAATCACCAAACTTTTCCTCAGGAATTTCTAATACAACATCGACTTGTTGGCCGAACAATTCTTCTACAACCCTCGCTATATGTTTCTGTATGTCTTCTTGCATGCGATATGCTCTAGTATATCAGTTGAGCGACTAATTTTCTGCCACTACTATGATGATGTTACGCTACTAATACTAAAGGAAGGATGGTTTCGTGAAAATATTACTCATATTCGGCAGTACGCGCATAGAACGTCATGGAGAAGTTGTTTTTAACTGGGTGAAAGAGCAAATCAATGCACGTGACGATATTGAGCTAGATGCAGTAGATTTACGAGATGTACCGCTACCGTTCTATGATGAGCCTGAATCTATTGGCGCGTTAGATGGTAAGTTTAATCACGAAATTGGAAAAGAATGGAATGAGCGTGTATCAGCAGCGGATGGCTTTATTATGATTACGCCTGAGTACAATCACGGACCGTCAGCTGTCTTAAAAAACGCAATTGATTATGCCTGGGCTGGCTGGAACTATAAGCCAGTTAGCTTCATTAGTTATAGCAACGGCATGATTGCGGGTGCACGAGCCACTGAACAGCTCCGATTAATTGCCAGTGGCGTAAAGCTACTGCCCCTCCCTACTGCCACACACATACCAATGCTGGCCGATGCATTCGATGAAGCTGGTCGACCCACAAACGATAAAACCACTCAATCACTTGACTCTGTACTCAAAGAACTTACAACGGTCGGTCAAAAACTTGCCGCCTAATCTGCACGAATACGTCATAGTCATATATACTAATGAGCAATGAAGTGGATACACCGTAGCCTAGACAGTGCACGCGATACGGTTCGAGGATGGATGAATCATGTTGCTGAAGCGCTCGACAAACTCTCTGGCGGTTCGCTCAAGCCGAACACCATTACCTATATTGGGTTCTTGATGCATATTCCCGTAGCGATGCTGATTGCTACAAATCAGTTTGTGCTAGGTGCTATTACGCTTATCATATTTGGCCTGTTTGACGCGCTTGACGGAGCATTGGCCCGTATACAAAAAACCGATTCTGCTGGCGGCATGCTACTTGATGCCAGCACTGATCGCATGAAAGAAGTTTTGTTATACGTTGGCGTGGCTTATGTCCTTATTAACAACGGAGCCGAACTAGCTGCTGTTTGGGCGGTCGCTGCATGCGGTGCAAGTATTTGCGTCAGCTACGTTAAGGCCAAGGGAGAGGCTGCGATTTCAACGCTGCAGACTATTTCAGCAAAAGAAGTAAATAATCTGTTCAAAGACGGCTTGCTACGCTTTGAAGTGCGTATGTTTTTTCTAATTGTCGGCCTCCTAACGAATCAGTTGGTCATTGCACTGATTATCATAACCACGCTCTCGACCTATACTGCGTTTGATCGGTTGCTGCGCATTCAACGAACACTTGATGAGGCATCTCGTGTTTAAGGTTGATTTGCACACTCACTCATCTGCCTCGCACGATGGCGGTATAAAGCCAGAGCAGTATAAGCAGGTGCTAGAATCAGGGGTACTAGATTGTATCGCTGTAACTGATCATGGGCGTATCGATGCAGCACAACAGCTACACGACGAACTAGGCGACAAGATTATCGTCGGCGAAGAAATCATGAGCCAGCAGGGCGAGATTATTGGCCTATATCTAAACAAGCCAGTCATGAGTGGCTTAAGTGCTCATGAAACGGTGCAAGTTATACGAGACCAGGGTGGCATTGTCTATATTCCGCACCCGTTTGAAACCGTTCGTAAAGGCCTACACCCTGAGGTATTAGAAGAGCTTGAGATTGACATTATAGAAGTGTGCAACGGGCGAGCCTTCGCCCAAAACCGCTCTCAGCAAACAGTGGTATGGTCGCGGCTTAACCACGTATATGGAGCTGCCGCTAGTGATGCGCACGGCGTCAAAGGCCTTGGCAAAACCTACACCATGCTAGCAGAGATGCCGAGCAGGACCACACTACGAGAACAAATGAAACAGGCTCGAGTTATTACCGAACGACCAGCACTGCGTAGCTTGCTCTACCCGAAATATCACAAAATACGCAAGAAAGTCCTCAGGAAATGACTATGCTTTGGGAAGTGTTTTGGTTTTTCCTTCCAGCTGGCATAGCAAACATGGCGCCAATATTTGCCGTGCATATGCCCCTTCTCCGCCACTGGAACACGCCACTGGATTTTGGCAAGTCATTCCATGGTAAACGTATATTCGGTGATAATAAAACGTGGCGCGGCCTCGTCTTTGGTGTGTTTTGCGCTATAGTATTCGGACTGTTTCAGTATCGTGTAATTGCCTACTCGGCAGAATCAACCAGTTTCATTATCCTGGCCTCAGGATTACTAGGTTTTGGTGCATTAGCTGGAGATGCAATAGCAAGCTTCTTTAAGAGGCAAAGGAATATTCCTGCTGGATACAGCTGGATTCCAGTTGATCAGACAGACTACATCATTGGCGGACTTATCATGGTATATCCACTAATACCTAAGCAACTGACTCTCACTATCGCGCTCATGACTGTAGCAATGTATATGTTGCTCCATGTAGCGGTAAGTTATTTTGGCTATTTGCTTGGCTTGAAGAAGAAACCTATCTAAGAAGCTGTTAGTTCTTTCTTCAGCTTTTCTATCATGTCAACGGGTGTCGGATCAAGACCGTTGAGGAGCGCCACGTAAAGACTAACGAAATCACCCATGACTACACTCCAAAGCAACTGTTGCAGCTCATTATCACCCTGCACTTCGACAATTATTGGCGCAGGACGTTGCCCAGATAATAGCTTTTCTGAAATAACGAAGCGCTTTTGCACACGCTCGTGTTCTATCGAGCTACGCAAATCAATTACTTTATACGGCTTTTTTTCCGGGTGGCTGGTCCACCCAAGAAACTCGTTATGATTAAACTCAGGAAACTGATTATACCAAGCGATGTTTTTAGCGTTTTCATTAAAACTAATCTTCCACTTATAGGCTGCTGGCGATAGCTCCGGACCAGCATAGATGACCACTGAGCTACCGGCCACGTCCAGCGCTATTTGCTTCGCTAAGTTGTCGCTTGTTGGCACTGTTGGTGACAAACGCTCAGACTGCTGGCCAAGCCAATCAGATACAGCACGCAGCTCTGCTAACTTTCCCGAGCCGATGAGCTCGCTTGGTTCGAGCAGATGAATAAGCGCAGTGTAGTTAAAGAGCATCGCCATGCGCGGCTGATAGCCTGTTGGTAATGTAAAGCAAGGATAGCCTGCTGCCTCAGCTCGCTGCTTTAGTTGACCACCTGAAGTCACCACTACAATCTGACAACCACGTGATTCTGCCGCATCAAGAGCACTAAGCGTTTCTTCTGTATTACCCGAGTAACTTGAGGCAATGAACAACGTGTTGCTATCCGCATAATTTGGTGCATCGTATGAACGCCAAACCTCAAGAGGTACAGTAGGCTTCGGCCAACTTGACAAGAAGCTGGCGGCTAAAGCAGATCCGCCCATGCCAGCCACAACAATATTGCGTACTGCACTAAAGTCAATCATAGATACATCTACATCGCTATAGTCATGTTGCAACTGCAAGTGCTGCTTTTGGGCGATGCCCAACGCATCTCCACTATCACGGTGATGGATAGCTTTTAGGTCATCAAGAACTGACATGTGTATATCTCCTTTTTGGTATCAATACTTCCTAGTGTACGCATAGAGGGATAGACGAACAAGCAAATATGCTTGCACTTTTACCCTAATCCTCTTATGCTATAGAGTATATAAGAAGCAAATAATATAGGGGGTGGCATGTTCGATCAGCAGAACGGTCAGAATAATCAACAACAAAACTTTCAAGATGCGAATGCACCCGGGCAACCAGCGGCACCAGCAGATCAGCAAGTAGCTGACGGACAGCAGGCGGCAGCACCACAAGGCCAACAGTTTTCAGCACCTAAACCAGCCTATGAGTCTATCTTTGATGACGACCATGCTGCCCCCACCGCAACAAATGACGGATCTCTCTCCTCTGATGATCAATCGTCAACTGCGGACGCGCAAGTAGCTGATACTACACAGGCACCGGCCACGGTTGCCCCTGTTGATAACACAACTGGCGACGACAGCCAATTACTGGATATCAAGAAACAAGCTCTTGAGCACCTAAGCCCGCTCGTCGGTCAACTCGAACAGAGCCCTGAAGAAAAGTTTCATACTACTATGCGTATCATTCAAGCGTCTGATAATCACGCGCTCGTAAAAGACGCTTATGAAGCTGCACAGAATATCGAAGACGACAAAGTCCGCGCCCAAGCACTTTTGGACATCGTTAATGAGATTAACTACTTCACAAAAGAACCCGGACAAGAGGTTGAGCAACCTGACCCTAGCTAGAGACTGTCACTGATATATAAAAAACGCTCGCTATTTAAGCAGGCGTTTTTTATATTTAAGAATCGGTATTACAAATTATTTGAAGGGCCAGTTTGTGGCAACTGCTCTACCGCCCCTGAAGATCGTGTTGTATCCTGCTGAGAGCTTGAATCATCTGAGGATTCTTCAGGTTCTGGCTCGGAACCATCACTAGAGTCATCGGTTGTATCGTCGCTTGAATCATCTGATATACGCGCACCTGGCAGCTGCTCATCTTCGGTTGTCTCTATCTCACTTGTTGTGTCGTCGCTTGAGTCAGAGCTAAAAATGCTTTGGTATGCCCAGCGACCAGCAAAGAAGATGCCAAGGATAATCGCAACAGTAAGGATGAACGCACCAACTGCAAGCAACCAAGCTACACCCATACGGTCACGTTGCTCTGCCTTATAGTAATCTTGCACTTCTTCAGGAAGCACTTCGTCTTTATTCTTTCGGTTGAACCATGCCATGAATAGTTTTCTCCCTTAGTTGACTTATACAATACTACAATGTGGCGTAATTATCAACTATTATGTCTGTTATAGTTGCTTATGATTACTGCAGATACATTAACTGTTACTACGCAGCGCGTAATAAAAAAATAGACAGGACATTAAATTTCCTGTCTATTTATCAAATTGAGGATGAGCAGCCGGGGAAATCAAAGATTTCCCCAAGCAACGAGAGGAGGAGACCCCCTCTTCTCATGAGCAAGCGTAGCGACTTTAAAAGCTAAAAAGTCCTCGGGATTTACTTCCGGGACTTTTTATCTGCTTTAAAGGAGGAGAGCAAACCGAGTAGGCGATTCATTCGGCTACCCGGCTTGATGAGAGGAGGGAACTCCCTCCTCTCATAGTTCTTACATCATTCCCATGCCGCCCATGCCTGGCATGCCGCCGCCACCGCCACCGGCTGGTGCAGCAGACTCCTTCTCAGGAACGTCTACAACAAGAGCACCCATGGTCATCGCAGTTCCTGCAATAGAAGCAGCGTTTTGGATTGCTTCTTTGGTAACGCGAGCGGGATCGATTACGCCGACTGACTTCATGTCAACTAGCTTAGACGGATTATTGACATCGATTCCCTGCCCAACCTTACCGGCACGTACCTTTGGCAGCCACTCATCGGCATTCAAGCCAGCGTTGGTCAGCAGTATACGAAACGGCTGATCGAGTGCGTTTTTGAGGAGTTGCGCTCCAGCTGCCTCTGCATCATTAGCATCTACTTTGATAGTATCCGCAAGGTTAATCAGCGTCACACCACCACCTGGCACAATGCCCTCATCTAGGGCTGCTTTAACAGCTGCTACCGCATCATCGACGCGGAACTTTTTTTCCTCAATTTCAGTTTCAGTGGCGCCACCGACCTTGATGACTGCAACTTTACCAGACAGTGCAGCGCGTCGCTTTTCAAGGTTCTCTTTATCGTATTCACTGGTTGCTTGGTCAGCTTGCGCAGCAATTTGTTTGATACGAGCATCAACCTCAAGTACATCACCGTTACCCTCAATGATAGTTGTCTCATCCTTCGTAACGATAATCTTCCGTGCAGAGCCTGCCATATCTAGCTCAGCATTCTCGAAGCTGTGTCCCTGGTCTTCGGTAATGACAGTTGCACCAGTCAAAATAGCAATGTCTTGTAGCACCTCTTTGCGGCGATCACCGAAAGCTGGCGCTTTCACGGCTACACAGTTAAAGGTACCCTTCAGTCGGTTAAGCACAAGGTTAGCAAGTGCGTCGCCTTCGACGTCTTCTGCTATTAATACAAGGTCTTTCTTGCCACTCTGCACTAACTTCTCAAGAAGCGGCAGAATATCCTGGATTGAACTAACTTTCTTATCTGTAATTACCACTGCTGGCTTATCATAGGTTGCTTCCATACGCTCAGTGTCTGTTGCCATGTACGGGCTCACAAAACCACGGTCGAAGGTGAAGCCCTCTACCACTTCGCTCTCTAGCTCGAGGCTTTGGCCTTCCTCTACCGTAACAACGCCGTCTTTACCAACTTTTTCTATAACCTCTGCGATTAATTCACCGATCTTGTTGTCACCTGCGGAGATAGTGGCAATTTCTGAAACGCGCTTCTTGTTTGCTTTAATGTCCTCGGCCTGCTTACCAAGCTCAGCAATAATATCCTGGGCAGCTGACTCTAACCCTTTGCGTAGTTGCATTGGACTGTGCCCTGCAGCGATTAATTTATTTGCCTCATTCAAAATGTTGTATGTCAGCACCGTAACAGTTGTAGTGCCGTCACCTGCCACGTCGTTCATTTTGTTGGCTGACTGCTTTATGAGCTCTGCGCCCACTTTATAACCGAGTGTTTCATCATCAACGTCTTCAATATCAACGCCTTTTGCAACTGTTACGCCATCATGCGTAATGGTTGGGTTACCGTAACTTTTACTGATAACTGCATTGCGCCCCTTTGGACCCATAGTTGTTTTCACGGCATCATAGAGAATCTTTGCGCCCTCGAGCACACGCCGTCGAGCGTCTTCATCATAAAATACTTTGTTAGCCATAAATAGGTTTCTCCTTCTTTTCGTTTAGTGCTTATTTAACGGTTGCGAGTATGTCTTCCTCTTTGACGAGAAGATACTCAGTGCCTTCTATTTTAATGTCGCTCGTACTATACGTTTTGTATATAACACGGTCGCCTTTTTTGACTTTTTTTGCATCTGCACCAACGGCAAGTACCTTGGCTATTTTTGGCTTCTCCTGGGATTTCTCCATTACGTAGAGACCGCTAGCGGTCTTGGCTTCAGCCTCTTCTTGCTGAGCGAGCACGTAATCTGCAAGCGGTTGAATATTCGCTGCCATTGTATGTTTCCTCCTCGATTATCTGTTCTTTGGTGGATTAGCGCTTCTCGCAAGTTGTTGTTTTTGGCACTCGCCAAAAACAAGTGCTAATCCATTAGCACTCACTATAGCCGACTGCTAATTACTCTGTCAAGTCTCTGGCTGAAAGCTTATTCTGTTGGTTTATTAAGCCGCTGATATCTTTCGTCAAAGTCATCTCGATCATACGCCGGGACAACTCTAACCGTGTTGTCTAGCACCTCTTGAGTCAGCATCTTAAATTCTTTTCGCAGCTGCAATGAGGTTTGATCGGGCGTTTCAAATCTAGTGCTCAAAAACTGTCTACCGAGTCGCTGCGTAATTCCTTTTGAACGTTCCGAGATCTTTTCTTTTTTGTTACCGACACCGCGCCCCGTTGACACGTTTTCGTTGTACCAGACAGGCAGGTCAGCGTTACCTTGCGCATTACCTTTCTGCGCAACCCCGCTCATCCAATGTGTTCCTGCTATTCGAGCAGTCGGAAAAGCTTTCTCGAAAAATTTTTTTGCAATCGAAAGCGTGCTTCCCGTAGCTCGGACTTCGTCAACAATTAGAACCGTTTTGTCGTCCAGTTGAGTTGGTGCATTATCAATTTCTTCTGTTAAACCAGCTCGCTTATGGTTAATGTCAACAAAAATTGATCGCAGACTTCGTATAACTGACTGGTCCACTCGATCAATATTAAAAATACCCGTACCATCAGGGTCAACACTAGATAGCCAGTGGTTTCGGTCTATATTTACAAAGCGAAACTCAGGGCGTTTAGGTGTTTCACCCGACTCGTCCGCGGCAAGGATAGGCCACAAATCTTTTGTTAGCCAAGCGACTGGTCGAGCAGACTTATCAAGCCAAACAACATAATCAGGACGCTCTTCAACCTGTTCTCCAGTCTCTGGATCGGTAACTGATACACCTTTGGTAATCTTGTGTATAAGTTTATCCGTAAGATGGACGTACTGTCGATGTAGCTCTTCGTCAGTTTTTTCACTTCCGTCAGTACGTGGGTGGCCAACCAGTAATTGATATGGCTCTTTTTCTGATTGCGCTACCTGTTCAAACTGTTCATGTTTAGAAAACTGCATAAGCATGTATAATAGCATATTTTTGCTTATATTGCAAGGTTTAGCGTTTGGTTAAGGCGCGATCCGACGTGCTCTTTGCTGCACATCCATCAAGTCTCGAGCCTCTTCAAGCTTCGTGAGAACCATTTGGTCGTATGCTCGCGCTAAGGGGTCGCCTGGCCGAACACCAATACGCAACAAACGGTCATAGTACGGTAAAAAGAGTTTACTCAGCATAAAACTATAGGTTTCTAGCGGCTGTTTCTCGTCGTGTTCGTCCTTGAATAAATACCCGATGTATTCATAGATAGATTTCGCTACAAAAGAAAAGTCTTCGTTCATCTTCTCGGCAATCACGTCGACTTTCTCTGTAGCGTCACGGTAGCTACGCGCATACTCAAGATCAATCACTCGTAGTGATCGTCCACTGTCTGCTACCGCGATATTGCGGAATTCAGCGTCACCGTGAAATATGTAGTGACTGTGCAATAGCGCCATTGTATCGAGAACATGCTCCATTCTCTGCCCCGCCATCTCAGCGTCCATACCTGACCACTTCAGGCTATTGAGTGTTTCCATGTCTGCTTCAGTACGACTCACGACGTAACCATACGGCTGCGAACCGTCTTCTTCATCTCCACCCTCACTACCTGCTTCAGGTATTACAGCACCTGTTCGAATAACTCCGATAACATCGAGTGCCGGCAACCCATACTGCGTCAGGTATTGGTGCATTCCGACTTCGTGTAACACCTTATAGTGATCTTTAACAGTGTTAGGTATCGGCTTGATAGCAACATCAATGGCGCCCGACTGCTGCTCGTGAAACCACTGACCTTCTAATCGTCCAAAAAATACCTGATGGCGCGATTTTTCCCGTCCAAGTCGATCAAATGGCTGCGCCTCAAACGATAAACGATCAGGGTAGCGGTACGGTGTGTCTTCGCGGAAAAAGCGAGGCGCAAAAAATACCGTGTCACCAGAAGCTTCCAGCGACACATTCAAATTGCGTGACGGCTTACCGGTATGATCAACATACTGTCCAAGATTGGGTAGTTCGGCAAAATGACCCTGCCTGAGCGGCTCTAGAAGTTCGCGGAAAGTTTTTTGATTCTTTTCGTCAATGAGATTCCGGTTTTCAAAATAATAATCATCCAGAAACTCAAAGCCAATAACTTCACTACTCTCTCCATCCATAGTCGACTTCCTCCACAATGCGGCGAGCCAGCGGTTCGGTGCTAATGGGTGCTTCACCACTCATTAAAAATCCCGCAAACCCTACCAGCTGTTCGTCTAGTGCTTTTGGTTCATCCGTTAACGAATATGGCGGCAAAAAAACAACACGTGCCCCTAAATCTGACTGTCGATCGGGGTAAAAAGCAAACTGCTGCAACCAGTTGCCAGACGGCGCGCCAAAACCAGCCTCGTGCAGCTTGCGCAACTGCTGCCCAAGTAGACGGAACACGGACATGTACTGCGTCGTATCGTAATGTTCTTGCTGAGCATCTCCTATTAACGCTACCAGCGATTCAATACTTCTAGTATTTTTCGGCACTGGTAACACAATTTTGTCATTGATGTGCGTCTTCTCAAGCACATCAATCCCAGAGTCTCGCAATCTGTCATGACTTGATTCGACGGCAGAACCTTCACGTATAACAATAATCCGCTCACGCAGTCGGTCACTATAGAGTTCGTGCACGTCTATATCAGATGTATCTGTGTCGGTGAGCAGTGCAAATGTATCTTCTATCGGATAAAGGTCGCCGTAGATAACCTGCAGGGTTTCATAGTCAAATCGCTCGCCTGAATCGGCGATATCAAACTCCATCATAGTTTCTATATTATAGCACTTTTTTAGTTTTTTATCAAAGGATGGATTTTTCTATTCCTTTATAAGCGCTGTTTTTATAACAGCCGCTTCGACCCACTCGAGGAGTTTACCACCCATATTACGGGTGTCGGTGGCCGATGCCGGTACAAAGCACGTGGTTGTATGCTCCTGCTAAGGGGTCGCCCGGCCGAACACCAAGCTTAGATCCGGCTAGCAACGAAGGGGATCGATAAAACACCTAGCATTACTAAAGCTTATGACTTATGCGTGGCGCCAGTAACCCTCATCTCCAACAGCCTCATCAAGCCTGCGAGAAACTACGTTATCATATGCGAGACCAAGTGGATCCTGGGGTGTAATCCCAAATTTAACCAGCCTGTTGAAATAAGGTAAAAACACGTGTTCATGCATAAAATTAAATCGATCTGTTAGTGAGGTAACGTCAGCTTCATTCTGGTACAGATGACCAACATTTCCGTCAAGAGAAGATGCAAGAAAGCTAAAGTCGGATTTCATAAACAAAGATAACTTTCGTACATCATCTTGCTCATCAAGCAGGCTCCCCGATAGTTCCAAATCAACTATCGTAGGCTTTTGATTGGCATCACAAACGGCAATATTTTTAAAAGCTGGGTCACCATGAAATATATAATTTGCGTGCAGTAAAGCGAGCGTGTCGACTGCATGGCTCAAGGCGTTTGCAGCCTCCTTGGCGGTCATATCACCCCACTCAAGCGTATCGAGAGTTCGAATATCCGGTTCGTATCGAGTAATTACAAATCCGTATATATCAGGCGCATCTGATTTAATAAGTCCCAAGACGTCCAACGTCGGAACATCAAGTGACGCAACATGTTGGTACATCGCTATTTCATGCAGCGATTGCTGATGCTTAATAAAATCCTTGGCATGCGGTATGGTGCTTACGGCAACCTCTACTGTTGGTTTTTCTTCTGATGCAACTCCTATGCCTGACATCTCACCAAAAAATAACTGCCTCCTGGAGTCTTCTCGACCAAACCTAAAAAGCGGACGAGGCGCAAAAGCAAACTCTTGCTTTGGCGCAACCTCTACACCCGAGTGAAATAAGGCGGCCGCTTTTTCACTTTCTAGTATTTCATGCACAGCGGAGCTTCGACCACCACGATGATTCAGGGCAGCTCTTACATCTGGTAGTTCACCTATTGGACGGTGCGTAAGTCCCTCAAGAGATTCGATAAATACCGCTTGGTTACGATCACTAACTTCACGTCGCTCTGGATCGTTGTAGTAGTTTGGCTTTACACCTTGAGGGAAATGCTCGCCCGAGTTACGTTTCTCGATTCCACCCATCATGCACTTCCCACGCAAGCTGCGTTATTGTTGTCTCGTTCAGATTTGTCGTATCAGCAAGCTGCAATCCAATTTCGGTCATGGCGTTCACAGCTCTTTCATGCGTGTTGTATGGAGGCAATAACACTACCTTGGCGCCATATTTTTCCCCCGCATCAGGATGATACGCAAACTGGTCGAGCCAATTGCCTGACGGTAAGCCAACATTGCTTTCATGAATAGCACGCAGCTCGCCTCCAAGTAGCCGAAATACAATCGAATAATTTTGCGGGTCTCGCTCAATGAATCCTGCAATAGTGCGCATGCTTCGAGCGCCCTCCGGTACAGGAAGTACTCTATCTTCCCCAAGAGACTTCTTTTGCAACAAATGAACTCCGTTTGCCACCAAATAATCGTGGGTTTCTTCAATTTTTGATCCGCCCTTGAATGTAATAATCCGCTCTGGAGTCTTGGTTGTCGTCCACTCTTTTACGTCTGACCCGAATGTCTCGACATCAGACAGCAATGAAAAAGAGCGCTGGACCGGGCGAAGGGTTCCAAAGGTTTCATAGAATGACTCTGGCAAACTAGGGTGCTCACCGCGATCTAGATAGTGCTCTGACATATACCATATTGTAACACTTTTTTGTAGAATTTACAATTGTTTTTTGGTTCTCTTTAGAAGTTGGGTGACGATTTTTACTTCGTCCCATTTGACGAGCTTGCCGCCCATATTACGGGTGTCTTGGTGGCCGATACCAGTGCAAAGCACAACGTCACCTGACTTTGCTTCTTTCAGTGCGGCCTGGATGGCCTTTTTGCGATCAGCTATTTCAGTTGTTTTCTTTACGCCCTTGCCCTGCTTGATACCGCTCATAACATCTTTGCGGATCTTAGCTGGATCTTCAGTGTAGGTCTCGTCGTCAGTGAGGAAAATTTTGTCAGCTAGCTCAGCAGCTACCTTGCCCATCTTGGGTCTTTTGTCGGTGTCTCGATCGCCCGTTGCTCCAAATACTACTAAAACTCGCTTATCGGTCAATGCTCGCAGTGATTGTAAGGACTTCTCAAGTGCATCTGATGTAACTGCATAATCTACTAGTACCGTATAGTCTGTTTTTGTATCGACTATCTGCATACGGCCCGGCACCTGATCGAGGGATGCCAGCCCCTTAGTAATTTGCTCAGCCGACAAGCCCAGCACTGCACCAACGCCAGCAGCAGCAGCTGAATTATAGGCATTAAAGTCACCAATAAGCTTCAGGTCGCAGGCTGATTTTTTTCCCTCTATTTTTAGACTGAGCCTGGTGCCACTTACGCTTGGATCAACACTAGACAACACAATATCTGCGTCACGCTTTACTCCATAACTATTTACCAAACCAACGCTCTGCTTTGCAAAATAATTGTACTTAGCATCATCTCGGTTCAAAACACAATACATCGGCTGCATATACTCATTAAATAATCGCACTTTCATAGCAATGTATTCATCCATAGAGCCGTGATAATCGAGGTGGTCTTGAGAAATATTTGTCAAAACTGATACTTCAACCGGGATATTAAGCACTTTGTGCTGATGAAGCGCGTGGCTAGTCACCTCGAGCACGACGTAATCAACCTGGCTGTCTTTGGCTCGCTTCAAAAACTGCAGTAGATCAGCGGTCTTCGGCACAGTGGTGTGGCGTGTATTGAGTTTTGCTACGCCTGCTACCTCAACACTAGCCGTTGTAAACATAGCTGTTTTATAGCCGGCTGATTTAAGCATTGCATTTATCAGCATACAAGTGGTTGTCTTGCCGTTCGTTCCTGTAACCGCTATCACCTGCAAATCCCGCGCTGGGTATCCGTAGCGTATCTGCATGGCGCGAATCCTGCTTTTGCGATATGTTTCCTCAGCAGTTTTTATACCGCTGGCAGGAAGAACTTTACGAGCAAATTTCTTTGGGTTCATATCACTATAATACCGCAAAAACAGTCAATCACCGCCGCTAGTTTTTATTAGAATTAACTCGACAATTAATGAAGCACTCTGCAAGCATGAGTAACAGCAATCAGCAACATGCTATCATCACTAATAATGAAAATACTCGGTATTGAGACTAGTTGTGACGAGACAGCCTGTGCAGTAGTTGCAAATGGCAACACACTTCTGAGCAACGTGGTTTTCTCTAGCATTGATCAGCACGTTGCCTATGGTGGCGTTGTACCAGAAATCGCAGCGCGTAGCCACATCGAGGCAATGACCCCAGTTATCAAGCAAGCGCTGAGCGATGCGAAGTGCTCTTGGGGTGATATTGATGGCATCGCCGTAACTTACGGTGCTGGACTCGGCGGTTCATTGCTCATAGGAGTCATCACCGCTCGAACCTTGGCCATCTCAAAGCAATTACCGCTGTATGCCTGCAACCATGTTGAGGGGCACATTTACGCTAACTTTTTAACCTCCGGAGCTACGCCGGCAGTCAATGACTACAAGATGCGAGGTGAGCAGCCTGAGTTTCCAATGCTCGGGGTCATCGTCTCTGGTGGACACACACAACTTGTGCTTTGGAAGGATCATTTCGATTATCAGCTCCTGGGGCGAACACGAGACGATGCCGTCGGAGAAGCGTTTGATAAAGTAGCAAAAATTATCGGACTCCCCTACCCTGGCGGTCCGAGTATCAGCCAAAAAGCGAAGCAGGGTAACGCGAACTCATACGAGTTACCGAAAGCCAAATTATCTAACCCATATGAATTTTCCTATAGCGGGCTCAAGACAGCCGTTCTACGACTTGCGCAGAAAGAAGTTGGAGAAGATTACAGCTTTCCTTCGTTTAAGCTTGCAGAGCGCCTATCTGACGCCCAGAAGGCAAATATTGCAGCGAGCTTCCAACGTATTGCTATTGAAACGCTTGTCGATAAGGCTGCACTTGCTTACGAAGAATATCAGCCAAGAAGTGTCGTTATTGGCGGTGGCGTAGCCAGCAGTCAAGAATTACGTAAACAGCTATCCGAGCGACTCCCCTTGCCTATCTCCTACCCTGATGCACGACTATGCACTGATAACGCCGCTATGATAGCGACACTGGGTTGTTTTCAGGCAGCACAGAAACGACCAACTGCGGATCCTTACAGCTTGAGCATTCAGCCAAACTTATCGATGTAATAACACTCCACGCAATCAGCAAAAACCGCGCGTGAGGCCTTTCACGCGACTAATGCGCTAACCGTGTACGTTCTTATTTTTAAGACAATCCTAAACCGCGAACAAACACTTCTCAATGTACCACACAATAACATGTTGGTATATGTTTGTCAATGTTTACCTCTGTTGTAGGTCGTGTTACACTGGTCACGAAAATAAAAACTATACCTGAGTCGGGTAACGACTTGCACCTTCGAATAAAATGACCAGTCACATCAATTGTCTAGAGGGTTTCATGTGAAAACCTTTGAGTTAGTTTGTGTGTTTTTTCACGTGAAAGTTTTATCCTGCCATCAGTGGTGAAGTAACTATATTTATGCTATGCTACGGCCATAGTTACAGGTGTAGCGTGTCATGGAATATACATAAACGAGCGAACCTAAACGCACGGAACAACGATTGAGTAACAGGGAAGAGAACAACTAATGAACTTACCAAAAGTATACGAACCAAAGTTATACGAATCAGATATCTATGCTCTGTGGGAAAAAAGCCAAGCTTTTGCACCAAAAAGCAGAGGTAAATCGGGGCATTACAGTATTGTCATGCCGCCACCAAACGCCAATGCTAATCTACATATAGGTTTCGCGTTAACAGCAGCTCTCGAGGACATACCGACTCGCTATCACCGCATGCAAGGCAAGTCGACACTACTACTGCCTGGTGCTGATCATGCTGGCTTTGAATCTCAATCTGTATATGAAAAACAGCTCGCAAAAGAAGGCAAGAGCCGTTTTGATTTCAGCAGGGAAGAGCTTTACCAACAAATTTGGGATTTCGTAGCGGCAAATCGACAGAATTATGGCAAGCAGTTTCGTGCTTTAGGTACAAGCTGTGACTGGTCTCGTTTTACGTTTACACTTGATGAAAAAATTATCAATAGAGCATACAAAACATTTAAAAAAATGTGGGATGAAGGACTTATTTACAGAGGCGAGAGGCTCGTAAACTATTGTACGTTCCACGGCACTGGATTTGCGGATGTAGAGGTTGAGTATAAAGAAGTAGCTAGCAAAATATGGTCTCTGAACTATCCACTAACTGACGGAAGCGGTGTTATAACGGTAGCGACCACACGACCAGAAACAATGCTCGGCGATACCGCAGTAGCAGTACATCCGGAAGACGCACGATACAAAGATATGATCGGCAAAACAGTTCAGCTACCCCTAACTAAAAGAGAAATACCGATTATAGCTGATGGCTTCGTTGATAAAGATTTTGGTACTGGTGCGGTCAAGCTAACGCCCGCACACGATCAAAATGACTACGATGCCGCACAACGACACGACCTTCCGATGATTGTAGCCATTGGACACGACGGCACAATGACTAGTCACGTCCCCAGTAAGTATCAAGGACTACCAGTTGCCGAAGCCCGAAAAATCGTCCTAAATGATTTGGAAGAGCAGGGCGCTCTCGCATCAGATGAGCCCTATACGCATAGCGTGGGACACTGCTATAAGTGCGGAACTGCGATTGAACCAATGCTCAAGGAGCAGTGGTTTATCAATATGCAGCCACTCGCAAAACAAGCGATAAAAGCCCTGAAAGAGGGTAGAATCAAATTTTATCCTGATAGCAAACGAGAGCAGTTAATTACTTACTTGGAGGGCTTGCGAGACTGGAACATTTCTCGTCAAATTGCCTGGGGGATTCCTATTCCAGCCTTTGTGAACGTTGATGATTCAGAGGACTGGATATTTGATGAACGAACCGACCAACATACGATTGAGATTGACGGAAAAACCTACGTCAGGGACTCCGATGTTTTTGATACGTGGTTCAGTAGCTCAAGCTGGCCATACGCCACTCTAGACTATCCTGAAGGGGAAGACTTTTCTGATTTTTACCCATTGAGCTTAATGGAAACCGGTGGAGAAATTCTCTACCCATGGGTATCACGCATGATTATGCTCGGGCTATACGTTACGGGGGAAGTTCCATTCAAAGAGGTGTACATTCACGGTTACGTGATGGCAGAAGACGGTTCAAAAATGAGTAAGTCCATTGGCAATGTAGTTGACCCATTCCCGATTATTGAAGAATTTGGCTCAGACGCATTGCGCATGGGACTTATTGCTGGGCGATCACCGGCAGTCAATAGGGGGTTTGATAATAGAAAAATTGAAGATGCGCGCAACTTCTGTAATAAACTTTGGAACATTGCCCGGTTCACGCAAGAAAAACTTGGTAATGAATACTCGCACAGCAATAATCCAAAAGCTGCTAGTCTGGCTGATGAATGGATGTTGAGGAAAATACAACATAGTATTGCGCTAACGTCGGACTATCTCGAAGAGTATCGTTTCTCTGAGGCATACGAACACCTATATCATCTGGTATGGGACGATTTTGCGGATTGGTATATTGAATCGACTAAAATTGACCTGAACGAAGGTGTGCTCGCCTATTGTCTTGAGGCGATATTAAAGCTAATTCACCCGTTTGCTCCTTTCGTAACAGAGACGATCTGGCAGACGCTTGCCTGGGAGCAAGATAGTCTACTGATAACGAGCTCATGGCCAACTGCGCTGAAAGCAGATAAAAAAAAGGCTCAGCAATTTGAAGAGGTGAAGACCATTGTTGGCGAGGTTCGCTACATTACAACTGCACTTCGAGTACGGGATACTGTGACTTTGTACTACAAGGAAAGCGCCTTCCTGGAAGAGCAGGGGGATCTAATCAAGAAGCTTGCACGCCTCAAGGACGTTCGTTCGGTTGAAGATGGAAATGGCCTGTACCTAACAGAGACAAAGCACTCCTGCTGGCTCGATATAGATAAAGCTACCGCTAAGCGCTACAGCAGTGAATTGGCAGATAAGATAGCTGCAGCTGATGAAGACATACAATCACTAGACAAACGACTCAGCAATAAAAGTTACACCGCCAAAGCACCAAAAAAGCTAGTCGATGAGTCAAAGCAACAGCGAAAAGAGGCGGTAGATAAGCGTGAAAAGCTTGTTGCGGAGCTCGAACGCTTTCAACTAGCTGGCTAGTTCTTAGTCTTTGAACCTGAGCGCATCTCGAACCCGCTGAACGCTCTCTGAGGCCCTATAGCCATCGAACCACAAGACACGCCAGCCAAGTCGTTCTGCAGCCATTATATTAGCTCTGGCGTCATCTATCAGCAACAGCTCTGCTGGCTCAAACGTTGTGTTAGCTTGAGCGATCTCAAAGATCTCAGGCTCTGGCTTGATCGCGTGAGCATCAGACGAATCGATAATACTGTGGTAGGTGACTTTTGGTAGCAAATCTTGCTCCAGCATTTCCGTGATAAGACCCGGCATAATATTGCTCAACAACCCAATGTGATAGTGCTCCGCTGCCCAGGTGATCAAGGCATGCATCTCTTCTATTGGCTCGACAGCGTCGAGATAGTACTTCTGCCATTCTATGCCTGGTGTTTCTAGCTGCTCGCTGAGGATTTCATTGAAGTCATCCATGCCAAGCTCTCCACGACAAACAGCATCATTGTAGCGCCAAAAGGTGGTCTCAATCATGTCAGCTGACTTACCGGTGTCTTCAGCGAGCGCCGTAAAGGCACGCTGGAAAAAGCGCACCAAACAACCATTGATATCGAAGTAGACGAAACGAATACCCGTTAATGATGTCTTCTTCTGTGGTTTTTGCGGAATAATACCACCTAAAAGCTCCTGAAAAGACAGGTCGAGCGCATCAGCAATGGCGTGGATAGTAAAGATAGACGGCGCCTTTATAGCACCTCTCTCGATCTTTGCCAGTGTCGAGTAGCTTAAGTTCGCTTTATGGCATAAGTCTTGCTGGGTTAAACCAGCTTTTTTACGCGCAGACTGCAGTGCCTTCCCCAGAGCCTCTTCGTTCATACACCATATCGTACTATTATATGAGCAAAAAACAAAGAGAAACTAGCACCAAATGGCTAGTTTATTCCGGTATAAAGCCGAGGAGTGTAAACATAAGTATAAATACGACAATGCCGACAACTGCCGCACCGGTGACCGCAGACTGCGTGTTACCACCAGTCCGGCGATAAAATTTGCTATACACCCAAGCTGAAACACCAATAGCCATTAAAAATGCAATGATACCGTTTGACATATTCTTATTCTACTCGAATGCAAGAAGTTTCGCGAGTGCTTGGTTTTTTGCTGAGTTTACAGGTTGTGATTCATCTGGTTGCTCCCGAAATTCAGCTAATGTATTGAAGCCAATTACATGCACGTGTACGTGTGGAACGTCTAAGCCAATAACCTGTAGACCAACTCGCTTTGGCTGTACTTTCTCGTTTATTTTCTGGCCGATTTTTTGAACCGTGTCCATAACCGCCCGATAGTCGTCTTTTGATAAGTCTATGAATTGATCGACTTGTGTTTTTGGTATAACGAGGACGTGTGCTTGAGCAATTGGGTGTAGGGGGATAATAGCGATGGTTTTATCATCTTCATACACCTTGTCTGAGGGTAGCCCCCCTTTGATAATCTTTGTGAAAACTGATTCTTCCATAGCTATATTGTACACAATTTCACTGATAAATTTCGTGTAGAATAAGCGTATGCATGTTCTGAAAAATATACTGACAGCAATCACCGCACTGCTACTTCACCTAACGCTCCCGCTACTCGTGATTGCCAGTATCTTTACCCTCTTGTTTACTACGCCAGACACAATTAAACAATCATTCCGTGAAGCAGATGTCTACCAGGCATTTGTCGACACAATTGCACATGAACTCACTGCGCAGACACAAACAGATGGTTCATCCGATATACCACAAAAAGAAATGCGCAACGCTATAGAACAAGCGGTGACAGCAGAGGATGTCCAGACCCAGGCAGAGCAGGCAATTGATGGCGTATATGATTGGCTGAACGGTACGACCGAGCAGCCAGAATTCATGATTGATTTCGGTCCTGCCCGAGAACGATTTGCTGAGGAAATAGCCATGTTTGCAGCAGAACGGCTACAGTCACTACCGACCTGTACATCACTCGACCAGCTACAAGGAGAAATTGATCCGCTAACTACCGAGTGTTTGCCGCCGGGTTTTGACCCCATCGAAAAAACGTCTACCTATGCAGATGAGTTACTCGCCTCAGATGACTTTATTCCAGATGTACAAATTTCATCTACTGAATTGCTCGATGACATCGAGGACGATGATCAGATATCGACGATTCCAGAGGGCTTTGAGTGGTTAATGCGTAGTATATGGATTATATCTACTGCAATCGTTGTGCTAGCGCTCGGGCTGTTTGCACTCGCTCCGTCAAAGCAAGTTGGCGTCCGGCGAGTCGGCATGCAATTCTTTATAGCTGGATTATGGCTTGGTCTATCGACGCTGATCGTGTGGATTCTGCAAGATGGGCTATTTAAAGAAAATGCGGCGGCGGCTGAGATCCAAAATGCCCTTGCTAGGGCAGGAGAGCTGCTCGTTGGCGATATATTGTTAATAATGGCCGTTGGCGCAGGTATATACGTTCTGCTTGGATTATCGCTCCGCTATGGCTTGGCCCCTCGATTGAAGGCGGAGGAGCCTGCGGTAGATAAGACCGGGCGGGCATAGTTTATATATTTATGAGAGGTTCGACGAAAGCTTACTTCACTCAAGCTTAATCATGGCAAGTTGTTTGTCGGAGAGAGGGATGAACACTCAATGATAGACCGTCAGCTCGTGTTGTTTATATTCGAGAGGGATATCGGCTTCGCCTCTTCCGTTCAGGCTTACTCGAAGCAACCGTTCTTCACTAAAGCTACGAATAGCTTGGCTTCTGCGTGAGCCTTCGCTCCACCGAACGCCTCGGTACGTATTTTTTAGAAAAAAATACCCTCGGGCTTGAAGCCCTCTATCAAATAAAAAAGACCGACTAAAGCCAGTCTTCTTTATTTGGCGGAGAGAGAGGGATGAACACTCGATGATAGACTGCACGTTCCGTGCATTCCATCATCTCGCTATTTGTCGTCAAGTGGTAACTTGACAACAATCGAACCTGAGAACCGAATTCCTGCTTTCACTGGCGAGAAAGCTAAACCCGAGCACAAGGCTCGGGTCTATCTTCCTGGCGGAGAGAGAGGGATTCGAACCCTCGGTACCGATTGCTCGGTACAGCTGTTTTCGAGACAGCCCAGTTCAGCCACTCCTGCACCTCTCCATACCTAAAATATGCTATCACATACTATCAGCTCATCAGTACTTAGGCAGACCCGTCATTTGGTATGCACGATAACAACACTACGCCACCGATAAATGAACCACGGGCCTTTCTTTTTTCTAATCGAACGTCCTCAATCTTATGAATTGACACACCGACTGCCTCAGATAAACCATATACACACTCCAGCAACCCAGCAAGTTTTTCGAGGCGCTCGCTGCTGCTTGGGCTTGCCGCTAGCTCTGCGTGCAACAGATTAAAACGCTCATTCAGAGCGTCCGCAGAAGCGCCCTCGAGGCCCATGACTGGACGTTGCTTTCTTTGGGTTCTTTGAAGGTGCTGCTCGGTATAATCATCGAGTACAGTAAAGCTATACAAAACTTCGGATATATCACTGAGCTCTTCGGTTTTGCATTCAAGCCTTTCTGCTTCGTTGTATTCAGCATATTCTTCGATTATTTTTTCTAGCAAGAGACCTCTGTGCTCGGTCTGACTAGAAACATTTCGCCACTCCGGTGATCGACCGTCGTTAGCGAGTATAATTTCTGGTATATTGTCGCGTACAAGCTTCATAGCATCAATTGTATGTTAAATCTGATGAAGAAAGTATACCTCGAAGTTGCAGGATAGACACAAGCAAAAACAAGCAGTTTAACTTACGGTCGTAGACTCAAACCACTGGAGTATATATGCAACAAAAAAGCCCGAGACAAAAGCTCATACCTTTTTATTGGTACACCCGGCAAGGACGAGTTGGGAACAAATTAAAGCGGAACTGATTGAAATTGGGCAACAGGTTAAAAAGAACCGAGGAACAAACTTCTTGTAGTCTAAGCGACAATAACTAAACCACGTCAATGAGTTATGTGAAAAGCCAGTAACACCTTTAGAGCTGTTGACAGCTTGCTTGTATTATGATATGATGTCGCTTATGTCAGTACAGCACGAAATGATGCCGCTTTTGGATCCTAGAGAAGTTAATCCACCGCCTTCGGAAAGGGTTCTTGCGCCAGATGAACAGGTTCAGATTGACCTTGATGCTCCCCTTGCTGACAGTCAAGAAGTGCACGATAGGTTGGGTATACGAAGTAACTTAGTTGCTACCGTAAACGCTGGTAGTAAGAGCTTTTTAATTGTTGACTCTCGTAATACTCGCAGCAATAGGGATTTCTTTATTTCAGATGAAACCTTTTCAAAAGAAAACAGAATAGGATTCAAAGGTGTACTGGAAGACGAGCCAGTAGTCATAGGTCGTGGTCATCACACAGATAGATTCTCTTACCCAGCTACTGTTTCTAGAGAGCATTTTGAAGTTTCATACACCGATGAAGCGTTATTTATTCGCAATCTACGACCAACTAACAAAACCACTGTAACGGCTCATTTAGCCTTAGAGCAGCAACACCAAGGGGTTTCCCCTCGTTACGCCGTTGAAGATATACGCACAATCCTAGTAGAAGACAGACTGCAAGCACACCCCGACTTTGACGAAAAAGATGAAACAGCCCCATACGGGTACTATATGAATCACCAAATCTTAGGTAGAGCGTCTAAGTCAGTAGACGGCGGAGTATATTTGGGTGGTTCAGCTCGTGAAGCAATAGTAGTTGACGGCAAATCCGTAGCTATGAAGCAGGTATATGAAGGTGTTGCAACAGAGTTGCGACAATCATTCCAAAAAAATGAAACTTTGCCAATGCAGTCTATCTTATTGAAGGTAATGCACAGAGTTCAAGAAGTGATGCCGTATGACGGTAGAAAAACAGAAGATATTAGCCGACAGCACCATGGTGATAAATTAGTCGGGCTTAGTACATATGTTAAAGAACGAGTTGGTGTTTGTAGACATCAAGGCTTATTGGCCGCCTACATTATTGAAAACCTTATTAAAGACGGTCATATGCTTGGAATAGTAGGTGTTGAACGTAATACTGTTAAAGATATGGGTGGAACGCACGCTTGGGCCGTTTACAAAACTAGCAGTAATGAAGCCGAAGAAGTAATTGTTGTTGACCCAGCTCAATCATTTGTCGGCACCAAAGCACAAGCACAGCGCGAAGGTCGGTGGGAATACCGCTTGACCACTGACAAATACTAGTCTTAGTTTCTAAACTACTACTGAAGCAAAAAAATGAGAGCTGTTATTGCTAAAACATAAAGAGCAAATTATTGACGAAGTTATGCAGCTCATTAACCAGCCAGACGAGTTACGGAACCAAGCTATCCTCAAGATACAGAAGGCTATCCAATGGTTAGTATTTCCGAACGGACTTGAGTGTGACTTCGGAACTGGTTTTTGAAACCAGTCCACTAAGCCAAACTCATCTGTTAATTTAAGAACTTGATAAAAAATTACCTGAAAATGCAAATTTGGTACACCCCTGCCCGATGTGATACATCGTATCAGGCGGGCGGCAGGATTATCGCACACAATTGCTAAAGCATTTGCTCGGCCAAGCAAGGAAAACATAATGTGCCACCGGCACATTATGCCTACGGTCGCAGGTTCAAGCCAACGACCTACCACGCAAAAACCCGACCAAAATGGTCGGGCCTTAGCGTGGTACACCCGGCAGGATTTGAACCTACGACCTTCTGTACCGCAAACAGACGCTCTATCCAGCTGAGCTACGGGTGCTTAATTTATCTATTGTATTCTTGTGAAAAGTACTTTTCTAGCATTACCACTCTTTTTTACCTGACTTTCTCTTTTTCGTGCTAGCCCTAACTCTCGGTATGCTTCGTAATAAATCAACTCTATGGGTAATCTTGATTTTGTAGAAGCAACCTTACCATCTTGATGCTCTTTCAGTCTACGCTTCAAATTTGATGTTGAACCGTAATAAAACTTATTGTCGGCACAAGAGTGCAGAATATAAAAATAGTACATTTATTAAATTATACATTTTTTAATGTTCCAGCTGACCCGCCTGATACGATGTATCACATCGGGCAGGGCTACGGGTGCATATATGTGTAACGCGTAAATGATCGAGCTTTTGCCTCATGGGCAAACGGAGCAGGGGAAACTATAGCATATAACAGAGGTTATTACTAGAAACGTATTTTACGCATCAAGTTATCAATAGCGTCAGGGTCGCTATCCTCCATCGGTAAATAATCAGAAATGGCTTCGATGATTTGATCCTCCTGATCAGGGGGGTAATATACGCGCAACTCAGTGGTAAAACGCTTTATTGGTAGCAAAAATATAGATGATATGGCGCCTTCGTCATGTACAGCAAAAGACTTGAATGAGTCGAACTCGTATAGCCTACCGCTTACATCAATGCCGCTCGGTGTTATCTCATACTGCCGAACTTCTGGTTTACGTGTAGCCAACACCCCGAAAGATGCGCCAGCAATCAAAACTACGATAAGTGATATAGCATCACGCGTTAGCAGATAAACAAGCACAGACAATAAAGCGAGGCCAATCCCAAACGATACATACCAGGAAAGACTTTTGTGGTGCGCGATAAATTCAGAGGCAGACCAGCTTACCAGGCTCCCTCTTGGTTCAGGGGATACCTGTTGAGCATCTTGGCTGTTAGAGTTCTTTCTAGTAATCTGGGCTTCAAGTTGTTCGATTGTCGGCTCTTGCTGATCCTGCATGTGCTTATTGTACCTGAAGATAGCACTACATAGAAAGTACTCAGAGCTATTAGTCGCGTTGCGTGGAATTATTTGCTATAATCTTCATCTGTTACAGTCTAAGCTAGTCATAGATTGTGACGAGGAGAGGTACCCAAGTGGCTGAAGGGGCGGCTTTGCTAAAGCTGTAGGGGGGCGCAAGCTCCCGCGAGGGTTCGAATCCCTCCCTCTCCGCCAGGAGAGAAGCGGTCATATCTTTATGGTATGGCCGTTTCTCTTTTGGAGAAAGGATGCGAACCCGTATCCGCTGGAAGTGGAAGGGTTCGGTGACACAAGCTGACGCGCAGATGCTTGCATCGAGCATCAGTGCAGTGGCAACGATGTCATCCCTCCCTCTCCGCCAGGAAGATAGACCCGAGCCTTGTGCTCGGGTTTAGCTTTCTCGCCAGTGAAAGCAGGAATTCGGTTCTCAGGTTCGATTGTTGTCAAGTTAGTACTTGACGACAAATAGCGAGATGACGGAATGCGCGGAACGTGCAGTCTATCATTGAGTGTTCATCCCTCCCTCTCCGCCAAATATAGAAGACTGGCTTTAGTCGGTCTTTTTTATTTGGCAGACAGGTTCGAACCCGATTTAAGCGAGCTGTGCGAGCGAGGGTTCGGCGGAGTGAGGTCACGCTCAGAAGCTCGCTTCGAGCATGGCCGAACGTAAAAGACGAAGACAATATTCCTCTCTCTACGAGAAAGAAGTGATATGAGCGCTGCCTTCCTATTCTGAAATCAGTTTATATTTGCTATAATCACACTCTGTTGGAAGGGTGACCGAGTGGTTTAAGGTACTTGTCTTGAAAACAAGCGTGCCGGAAACGGTACCGTGGGTTCGAATCCCACCCCTTCCGCCAGGAAGGTAGACCCGAGCCTTGTGCTCGGGTTTAGCTTTCTCGCCAGAAAGTATGGAGTCGAGCCCGATGCGGTTCGGTGACACAAGCTGGCGCACAGAAGCTCGCTTCGAGCACCAGCGCAGTGGCAACAATGTCATCCCACCCCTTCCGCCAAACAAAATGAATCTACCTTGTGTAGGTTCTTTTTGTTTGAGGGGTGATTCGAGCCCACGGGCGACAGCTACTGCTGCCGTTGAGCCGTGTATAAACCCGACAATCTATAGTGTGTCGGGTTTATATTTAGTCTTTTTGGCAGAATACACTAGCGTATACGTTTTTATAACCTGCTCGACGCAGCTCTTTTGTTGCTGCTATCAACGTGCCGCCTGTAGTCGTCACGTCATCGACCAGCACTATTGGAGTGTCTTTATGTTTGCCCGCTGCAGTACCAGCTAAGAACGCCCCTTCTAGTTGCTGCAAACGAGTCGCTCGGGTTGCCCCGACTTGGCGTACATTACTAAGGCGTCGGAGCAGGGGATGGTAGCTCCTACTAATATTATTCGCTAGGGACCTAGCGATAAGTTGCGCCTGGTCATACCCCCGCTGACGAATCCGGCTCGGGGCAGTTGGTATGTGCGTAATAATGGTTTCCTTGGGTAGATAAGGCATTGACTCCGCCATGAGTGATGCAATGACGGTTACTGACGCCCGCTTGCGGGAGAACTTCATGCCTTCGATCAATTTCTTGGGTACACCCGTGTACAAACTTGTCACCCACACTTGTTTAGGTGGGCTATATCGTTTTACGCACCGTGCGCACGTAATCGTACTGTCGCCCTGAGCCTTACAAAGAAAACAACGCTCAGGTATCGGCTCACGGACATCAGGCAAACACCAATGACAAACGATACTACCTATGCGACCACAAACGGTGCAATGGTGTGGAGCGATTTGTGCTATCAAGAGTTCTACTACGTGCATGTTGTTATTAGTACTGTTGTAAATATAGAGCCAAACTGTTGCCCTTATCTTATAATGTAAGCTATACTTGCTAGTAACAAAAATTGCAAACCTTAGAAAATAAATTCTACAAGTGGAGGGTAAGACGTATGGCGCGCAAAAATCGCGATGAAGACCTATTGATGGAAGATGAATTAACGGCAGCTTTTCTTGATGACGAAGAATTAGCGCCCGTAAATACATCATCTAATGATCAGCCGGCAGATGCAGGCAATGATGACTGGGATGAAGACGAGGCTGTACCAGGTCAACTTGCAGTTGACGTGTACGAGACCAAAGAACAGCTAATTGTTAAGGCGCGTACAGCTGGCGTCAACAAAGGCGAGCTTGATGTGAGCATTGCTGACAACACGCTCAGCATTCGAGGCACGCTCTCAGCCGGAACTGAGGACGGAGTAGAGAACTACTTTGTTCAGGAATGTTATTGGGGCGAGTTTAGTCGCAGTATCGCATTGCCAGTTCCAGTCAAAGAAGAAGAAATTGACGCAGTTCTTAAGGACGGTGTACTAACTATCAGCTTCACTAAGGTTAAGCAAGACACGGTTAAAAAGATAGAAATCAAATAGCACAAACAATAACTATTCTGATTAGATAATAAGTGCGAGTTAAATCGCGCTTATTTTTTTGAGTTGCTGTCTGACTTCTCGAAGGAGTATGTGCAACAAATAAAAACGACCCGTGCTTGGCGGGTCGTTTTTATCATAAAGATGCTTTTACTATAGGTCAGTAGCAGTCGTTAATACGAACCGAACGATAACCTGAGCAAGTGCAACTACGACTAGGCCAATAATGGCGTAGAGGATGGTGTTCTTGGCGCCTGTTACGTTACCTGAGTCACCGCCCGAAGTTATGTACTTAAGGCCACCAATGATGATCATGATGACAGATATAACACCTACAACGAGGGAAAATACATTGATCGTTGTGGTAATGATGCCTTCGACGCGTTCTTCTGGGTTATCGCCGCCCTCTGGATCTGTAGCTGTTGCCCCAGAATCGAGATTTCCAGAAATACCTCCGTCAGGGTTAATAAGCTGTGCTTCAGCAGGACTAACCAACACTAAGGGTGCAACGACTCCTGCGATGAGCACCATCTGTAGTGCAATTGATTTTAGAGATTTAAACATTTGAATTATTTTCCTTTCTTACCTGTTATTTATACACCGATAGTTATCTTTGGTCAAGATTGTACTGTCTAAACAGTATCGATTACAAACAATACTATTACCTGAGCGAGGGCTACTATAGCAAGGCCAATGACAGCATACAGAATGGTGTTCTTAGCGCTGGTTATATTGGAAGGGTCACCGCTTGACATAATGTACTTCAGGCCACCAATAATAATCATAATGACGGCTATAACACCGACAACAACGGAGAATATATCAATTGCCGTCTGTATTGCGCCGTAGAGGTCACCCTCTGCATCACCTGGAGGGTTCGGATCTGTTAGACAGGCCCCAAGTGCTGGACCTGTAAGCCCGCCACAGTGGCTATTTGCAAACACGTGTTGCGTCGGAGCGAATGCTACAAGTGCAAACAAAAGCGCACCAGTGATTAATATTGCCTTGATGATTGTTTCTTTTTGAATAGTGTATAATTTTTCGAGCATTTTTTTCCTTATATTTATATGGTTTCTATCACAAACAATACAATAGCTCGTGCAAAAACTGCAACTCCGATACCAATTAATGCATAGATTATGGTGCTTCGTGCACTTGCTAGCTTAGCCGAGTCTCCCGTTGATAACATGTACTTTACGGCGCCGACAATCAACATAAAAACTGCAATGACGCCGATTCCAATCAGCAATATGTCAATTACCTCTACTACGAAATCAGTCACGCCGCTATCTTGTGCCGTATCGCCGCTCGTATCATCATTACTCTTACAGACTTCAGGGATATTACTTCCGGTATAGGACGAGCATGATGGATCGAGCACTGATTGCGCACTAATCGGAGTAGCTAATAAGAGCAACAATGACATGGTAATAACGGCCATAGCCCGAAGGGCAGTCTCAAGTTTATGCACTACCATGCCCTTAAGTGCTCCCAATAACAAAATTAACAATCGTCCAGGCACTTATAGATATGGCTAGCCCTATGACTGACCATAATATAGTCTTTTTGGCGCGCGCAACCCTTTGTGGGTCACCGCCTGACAATGTATACCAGTAGCCTCCAACAATGACCATAATGACTGATATAATCCCTACTGCTATAAATACAAACTCCGTAACCGAAGCAAGCTGATCGCTACCGAGACTACCATCTTTATTTGGATGCTCAATATCATCAAAAACACCACTGATTTGTGAAAATATTGTAAGAAGCTTCATAATTATTACGCCAACAAAATGTTCGTCACTATGTTAACTATAGCCACCGCAAATACCGCTAACACCAGGCCAACCAAGCCATTAATAATAGTCTTTCTGGCGTTGCTCAATTGCTCTGGTTGCCCTTGACTCATACTGAACAGTATACCACCGTATATAACGTATCCCACAGCTACGATGCCGGCTATACGAAGTAGTATTTCTATAGCCGCGAACAAAATTGCTGAAACAGTAGCTCCTATGTCAACTGATTCATCTTTTTGTGGCAAAGAAATACTGCAATCATCAGCCACATCAAGATATTCATACCACGTCGGGAATCCCAAGAAGCTTGATGAGCCATCATAATCCTTACAGTGATTATCGGCGTGTACTGTACCTGGCGATACCATAGTGAATATACCGACCACCGCAAATAAAAGTGCCGTAAACTTTATCACCCTACAGAACCCCTCCCGGCACAAGCCATTGCAAGAACGCGAACAAGAAAATATATATAACTAACGCCGAAATAGCTTGCGTAATCCGTTTTTTAGCGGCAGCAACTGCTTGAGGGTTTGAGCCTGCTGACGAGTATTGAATTCCGCCGATAACAATCATCATAACAACGACAATCCCAAATATAACGGCTAATGCATCTGTAAAAATTTTTAAATAAGCGATGATTCCACAGGTCTCGGGGTTAATGTCATCAGTCTCGCAATCAGCTTTGATATCAGGTCTCAGGCCAGATGACGTCTCTTGAGCTCCTCCTGGATTTTGAAGAGCATGCTCACGACAAAGCTCTCTATCACCTGGGTCAGAAATACGATCACATTCTGCCGCCGTCCTACCGTGGTCAGCTTGCACATAAACGGGGCTCGATAAAGAAAGCAACAGGGCCCCGAATACAGCAATAACTAACGCTAAAATAAAAGATTTTTGCGCATACCGCCTGTTGCGTAAATTGTTTTGCATTTTCATACTTGTTACTGCTTACTATGTTCTCTTGTAAATCAAATATAAACTACACAAAGAATAAAACAGTTTAGAGATTCTGTAAATCACGATTGTCGGTCAAAGCAATAACTTAGACTTATTTTGTATAATATGGTATAGTCTTATATAGTATAGAGTAAGTAAAAAAGGTTGCACGAACAATATGTCTGACATTGACCACAGCATAGAACAAGCTGAATCAACTCGACCCATTAGTGAGAATCCTGAGCAATTGAAGCAGGCTGAGCCCCAGCAAGACATTCCTTTTTATCGCAGAAAAGCATTTCAGGCTTTAGGTGGAGTAATACTTGTTGGTGGGGCGTTTGGCTTCGGTTTAAGCCTGAATGAATCTGAAAACGAAGATGCTACGCAAACAGAAAATACGCCACAAAATACAGAACAAGAACAACCATTGAGCCCTCCTGACACTGAGCCTGAAAGCGCAGAACCAGGAATTTCTTCAGATACAGAAAGCCCAGAGAGTGAGCAGCCAAATATACTAGGTGAAGACTTTGATAAAAATTACTGGTTAGCTAGTTGGGCATCAGAGTCGGATGTAGTTCAAGGCCCTCCTGGTAGCCCTGAGACCCACCGAGCAATGAGCAACTTGACCGCTGATCTCCTGGGGCGAATCGCATCAACGAGGCAAGCAGAAACTGAGCAAGAAATATACCTAAACTCTCGAGTTCAGACTATACAAAACGCAACATATTTTATCGAAAAAGATAATACTATATTAGAAATAAAAGACCCTATAGTGTACGGCTTTTTTTATGAAGGTGACGGCAGGATTAGCTATAGCTGGCAAGCTGATGGATCTGACCGGGATAATTTTGCTGTGTTTTATAAAAACGCAGGCGAGTGGAACAGCTTTGTACTTAGTGAGCATGATGATGCTCGTTGGTTTAGTGATGGGTCATCCAAATTAATTGCCGCTGCATACGCTGACGATGGCCCGATCATTAGGGAGGGTGTCATGTCACAAGCATCCCTACAGAATGATGGTCAACCAATTCTAATAGACACTGGAGGCTTTGGACCGATAAGTGTACCGAACGAACCTAATACTTACGATTCAAGGGAGCAGATTATAGACCTCATACAATCAGACCCTGACCGCCGCCCCAACGGCTTACTCTCGATTAATAGCGATATTAAGAAATAACTTAATCGCCTGAGTAGCTAACAAAATTATGTAAAAAAGCGTTAGCTGTACTATAATGCCAGCAACGTGCCTCCTGTAAATATATCAACCACTAAGCGAAGCAATTTTTATTCTACAGTTACTGTGGCTGTGGTCTTATTGTTACTGACTATTGTCGGCCAATTTCTGCTCACACCAAAGCCTACGCTTGCCCAAGAAGCCGAATGTCGCGACACCTATAATGTCGAGCGAATTGATGATGCTTACGCATCGGACAGCGATAAACCCCACACTCTAGGCTGGACAAAAGAGTTAAGCAGAGCAGCTGGATTCCGTCCAGTTTGTGGTGATTCAATTAATGAAGACGGTGTAAGGCTCTCCATAATCCGCTGGGACCATGATGCTAACCGTGATAGAAACTTTTATTTTGTAAATACGGATGATAGTGGTCGACATGTTTTCTCTTTTGGTATTGCTGATCTGAGTGTTTATAGCGAATCCGAGCTTCAAGAAGAAATTGAGCGTGGAAATATACTGATTTTGAACAACGATTTGACCGCAAACGCTGGAGGAGAAACGTTCTTAGTTAGTGATCCGCTTGGAGCATCAAGTGAGCTAGCGAATGCTGAAAGCCAGGATATTGGTTTACCTGATGACATTGCTGATAGCGTCAAAGATGCTGAAGAATCAGACGAACCAGAGACTACCTGTGAAGATGGAATTGAATCACTTGGCTGGATTGTGTGTCCAGTTACCCGAGTATTGGGAAATACGCTAAATGCCGTTACGAGTGGTGTTGAAAACCTCCTAGAGGTTCCAAACGTATACTTTGAAGATAATGCAAACGGCGAAAACCCCATAGAAGACACCTGGGCAGCAATTCGTAATATCGCGTTTATTGTACTTGTGCCTATTACTCTAGTTATGGTAGTTAGTACTGCTCTTGGCTTTGAAGTATTTAGTGCTTATACTGTCAAAAAATCACTGCCTCGCTTGGTCATCGCAACTATTTTTATCGCGCTATCTTGGGAAATAGTAGTCTTTGGAGTAGATTTTGTTAACACGCTCGGAAGAGGTGTTGCGGGTCTAATTACATCCCCCATTGGTGGATTTGAGAGTACGCACCTAACGAGTATGCTGGACTTTAACGGTGATGCCTGGCTCGGTACATTCGGGCTTATTGGGGCTGGTGGCGCAATAGCAGCTGGAGTTATCGGTGGCTTCGGGGTGGTATTTATATCACTTGCTATATTTGTGATGTTCATACTGACAGTGTTTCTTCTTTTGTTGCTGCGAGAGATACTGATTGTCGCGCTCGCTATATTTGCACCAATTGCAATCTTAGCTTGGATATTTCCAGCCGATACCAAGCTTTGGTCACTTTGGCGCGGGTCATTTGTTAAGCTTCTTCTTTTATACCCGTTAATAATGTTCCTTATAGCAGCCGGACGAATTGTGGCATTTGTTGTCAGCGATGGCGGTAATTTTACCGGCGGAGTAAGCTTTCAGAGGACAATCCTTGTCCTTATGGCTTATATAGGTCCCTTCTTCTTCATACCAACCGCATTCAAGTATGCTGGTAGTGTCTTCGGTAACATCGCAGGCATGGTCAACAACAAAGAAAAAGGTCTGTTCGACCGAGGCAAAAAGCTTCGCGGCGGCATCATGAAGCAAAAGCTCGGTGATGCAGCGCAAGGAAAGCGCTGGAGTAACCAGAGCAGAGCAGGAAGAACGCTGAACAGAGTAAGCCAAAGTGCTGCCCAGATTCCACGTGCAGGATTAAGGCCCTCAAGATGGAGGGGCAATATTGCGTCAGGTACAGAGGTTTCCAACATGCAGCAATTGCAAGAAATTGCGAAACACCCAGACGCACAGCCAATAATAAACGACGATGAGATGCTAGGGGTTGCAATTGATGGCGCAGCGAACGGTTGGAGCAGAAACAGAATACAGCAAGAGATTGCAGATAAATACAGTGGTAGGTTCAAGACCGGAGCTGATCAAGCGCAGGCTGCCGCTAACATAGAGCGTTATTTGAAGCTCGGATCGCGAGATGCCGTTGGCATGGCTGCAACAGTAGCTAAAACTGGCACAAAAACTGGTTACAAATATGATCCTGAAAATAATCAGTTTGGTATTGTTGACGCAATTTCAGATATACAACGCTTTAGTGGCGGAGATAGCGCACTAGAGAGAAGCGCTATAGCCTCTAGTGTAGCCGGCTTCTCTGGTGCAAAGCGCTATGATCAAGCAGGAGCTGGAGTAGGTGGAGCAATAGAAGCAAGTAGTTCTATACGCAGAGGAGAAAGCAGAAGTGAAATTGGCAAAAAAGCTCTTCGAAAATCATTAACAACACAAGGACCTGGCGCAATATTAGCGGGGCCAAAAGAGGCTTCAAAGCCACTTGTCGATGAAAAACTTCGAATGCTCGAGGAGGCGCATTACAACCATAAACAAAACCCAACCGATAAGAGGCTTGAGGAGGCATTCGTTGCTGAACTTGCTTCTGCTGATTCGCTTGTTGATATGGGTGGACAAGCGGCACCCGAAGTTCGTGATTATGCTGCAGAGAAACTGCTGGGAGGAACCTTGGATGGAAAAGCTGTTAGCCAGATGGTGGACGAAGTATCTGCAAGCCCAGAAACAGCAGACATTTTTGGTCGGTATAAAAGAAATTACAAGAAACAGTACGGAGACGACGCCGAACGAATGCGCCGACAAGGTTTACCAACAAATCAGCCCGCCCTATTTGAGCCACCTGATTTAGGAGCCGGACCACCTACGGGTGCATAGGTCATTAGTGTAAGATACGTATATGGCTACATACACAGTAATTCAAGACATCGAGGCAGAGGACAAACTATTTGGTCCACTTACGCTAAAGCAGTTTATTTTTGCCTGTATTGCGATTATATCTGGGTATCTATCGTTTTGGTCGATCGTTAATAACCTGGTTTTTTTACTGGTAGTATTTCTTCCGCCTGCATTATTTTTTGGCGCTTTGGCGTTTCCGTGGAGTAAAGACCAAACCACAGAAGTCTGGATGATGGCTAAGCTTCGCTTTTTCTTCAGGCCACGAAAGCGTATATGGGACCAATCCGGCATCAGGCACTTAGTTACTATTACTGCGCCGAAGCGAGAGCGCCATGAATACACAGACGGCCTCAGCAACGCTGAAGTTAAAAGTCGCTTGCGAGCGCTTGCTGATACCATTGATAGTCGCGGCTGGGCAGTCAAAGGTGCAGATGTAAACATACAGGTACAGCCATCTTATTTGTCGGGCCAGTCAGATAGATTAGTAGCCTCTGGTGGCACACCTCAGCAAGTTGTTGGCTATGATGTTCGCTCAACTGATGACATGCTTGATGAAAAGAATAATCCAGAAGCACAAAAGCTGGACCAGCTTATGAAAGAGTCTGACTCAAGTCATCGGACTCAGCTGATCAATAACCTTGCTTCTCAGCAGAAAGACCAACAATCTGCTGCGGGACAAAAAGAGGCTAATGATTATTGGTTTATGCGTCAAAATGACGCACCGCAGCAATCAAACCTCGCTACATATGGTGCAAGTCCAGTTATAACGCCAGGGCAAAAAACTACGAACAACTCCACGGACAGCAAGAGCCTGACGACCGAAGAACAAGCAACCCTTGATAAAATACACAAACAGAAAAAAAATCCTGATCCGACAATAAGTCACCTTAAAACCATTAAGCCACTCGCCGAGCAAGAAGCTGAAGATGCCGCCAGAAAAAAACAGATGCAAGCAGACCAGAAAACACAAACAAAACCGTCTGTGCCAACAGCAAAACCACCTGGTAATCAAACCGCTAAAGCTGATATACTTGGACTTGCACAGAATGACGACCTTAGCGTAGAGACAATTGCTCGACAAGCCAAAAAGCAGAGCGAACCTCCCGTTGATGAAGTTGTGGTATCCCTTCATTAGGAAATTGCACAACGCTCGTCATTTATCAGAAGTAGGTGGGTACACTAAACACATATGAATCCAAATAACACACCAAATCAGCCGAACCCTCCACAGCAACAAACGGCAGGCCAGTATGGAGCTTATGGTCCACAACCTGCTGTAGCCTCAGCTAGTGGCTATAGCTCACCGCAGGCGGGTCAACAGGCTCCGCACATACAGACGAAGTCAAACCCCAATAGCACGCAAAATACACTGCAGATTGCTGAGATTCGTGATGGTATTGTCATTATGAATGACGGTTCCTTTCGAAGTGTGGTTATGGTTAAGTCAATCAACTTCGACCTGATGAGCCCGCAAGAGCGCGAAGGAGTTGAATTTGGCTACCAGGGCTTCCTAAACTCACTGTACTTTGACATACAGATTTTTGTTCGTTCACAAAAAGTCGACATGCGGCCGTACATAGAAAAGCTCGATAAGATTCGTACTGAGCATGACAATATGCTCTTAGCGTTACTAATGGATGATTATCTTGGTTATATCGAAAACCTTGTTATGCAAACAAACATCATGGATAAAAAATTCTATGTGATTATACCGTATTATCCAGTAGCTACCATGAAAAGCGCTGTAGCCTCTAGTAAAGGTTTTTTTGAAAACATGAAACGTAGTATTGCCGGTGATACTGAGCACCATGTAGTAGTGAATGAAGCAGACCTGAATGCAGCAAAAGATGAGTTGCGCAATCGTGTACAAGCAACGCTGGCTGGCCTGCAGGACTGTGGTGTAGCTGGGCTTCCGCTAGACACGCAAGAATTAATTGAACTGTATTATGACACCTATAACCCTGATACCGCGACCCGTCAGCAGCTCAAAAATTTCGACGATCTCACGGCGCCTATCGTAGGTAAAGGCCAAGGTCAGGCAAGCCAGCCAAACCTTAATAAGGAGCTCCAGTAGATGGCTTTTGGTAAAAAGAAAAAACAAACCGTTACCGACCCGGTTGCTATCGCCCAACAACAACAAGCGCAAGAACAGCAAGAAGTTGGTGCTGCTTTCCAGAAGGGTGTTACTGCACTGCGGGACTTTATTGCACCGAGCTCGATTGAGCTCGAATCAACACACTTCCAACTCGGTACACGTTATGCGCGTACCTACTATGTGTATGGTTATCCTCGCCAGGTATACACCGGCTGGCTCAGCAGCCTAATAAACCTTGATGAGATTATGGACATGTCGATGTTTATCTATCCGGTGGAGAGCCAGGTTGTACTAGAAAGCCTGCGCAAAAAAGTCGGTCAACTAGAAGCTGGTATCCAGATAGAGGCAGAAAAAGGTCGCGTCCGTGACCCGGGTAAACAAGCAGCTATTCAAGATGCCGAACAAATGCGAGACAAGTTGCAGGTAGGAGAGGAGCGGTTCTTCCGCTTTGGGTTGTACTTTACTATTTACGCTTCCTCTATGGACGAGATGGAGTTCGTTTCACACAAAGTTGAGTCGATGCTAGGGCAACAGTTGGTATATTCTAAGCCAGCAACCTCCCAGCAAGAACAAGGACTTAATAGCACCATACCCCAGTTTACTGATCAGCTTCAGATACGTCGTAACTTTAGCACCGGTGCACTTTCTACAAGCTTCCCGTTCACATCTGCTGACCTTACCCAGGAGAACGGTATTCTCTACGGTGTAAATATGCACAACTCTGGGTTGGTAATATTTGACCGGTTCTCGCTAGAAAACGGCAACTCAGTGGTGTTTGCTAAATCCGGTGCTGGTAAGTCATTCACCGTAAAGCTCGAGGCACTGCGTAGCATGATGCTTGGGACTGAAATATTTATCATCGACCCAGAGAATGAATACCAACGAATGGCAGAAGCGGTCGGAGGTGCCTACGTACAGCTGAGCCTTAACTCAAACGTGCGCATTAATCCATTCGATCTACCAGAGGTTATCGATAGCGACGAAGCAGAAAACGCCCTTCGGAGCAACCTTATAACGCTTCATGGCTTACTGCGCTTGATGATGGGTGGTGCGCAAGCTCAAATGACTGGCGGTGGCGCAACGACTATGCCCGCACTCACACCTGCAGAAGAGGCAGACTTGGATGCAGCCCTCATAGAAACGTACTCAAAAGCAGGCATCACCAACGACCCACTCACGCACAAATCACTGCCACCAACAATCAGTGACCTATACGACACACTACTTCACATGGGTGGACTTGGCCCGCAACTGGCACAACGACTCAGGAAGTATACGAGCGGCACGTTTGCTGGAATTTTTTCACAACAATCAAACATCAATATTAATAATCCATTAGTGGTGTTTAATATTCGTGATCTCGAAGATGAGCTACGACCGGTAGCGATGTATATAATCTTGAACTTTATATGGAACAAAACCAAAGCTGATAAAAAGCGTCGCATGTTGATAGTTGATGAAGCCTGGCAACTTATGAAATATGAAGACTCAGCAAACTTCTTATTCAGTCTCGCAAAGCGTGCCCGTAAGTACAATCTTGGTATAACTACTATCACGCAGGATGTCGAGGATTTCATGGGGTCACGTATGGGGCGGGCAATTGTTGCGAATGCTTCAATGCAGATCTTGCTGAAACAATCACCTTCAGCTGTCGATGTGCTCTCCGACGTATTTAAGCTAACGAGCGAGGAAAAGAAGCGACTCAGCCAGTTTCCGGTTGGTCAGGGGTTATTCTTTGCTGGTCAAAACCACGTACACATACAGATTACTGCTAGCCCCACAGAAACCGGCCTTATCACCACCAACCCAGACCAGGTTAAACAGATTGAGCAAGCCGGTGAAATGCAAGGATCGCAAGGTAGCGTTGACCTAGGCAACCGACTCACTCCTGGCGTATAATGTAGTAGATTATGAATAGCGACTTAAAGGAACGAGAAGTAGGTGCCGGTCAAGATAATGGTGATCCTGCCTGGTATGCAGGAAGAACTTCCTACGAAGACGACTTAGCCGCAGCCGAAAACGGCAACACGGATAAAAAAAAGGATTCTGAAGAGACACCTAAGAACACGTCGCCGCAAGACGATACCGGGTCGCACCAACAAAAAACGGAAGACGTATCGTATGTAAAAAAACTTCTCCTTCAAAAAAAGAAAGGTTTTGCCATATTGCTGCTAGGGGGGTTGGTGGGTGGTGGTTTTGGCTTTTTCACGATAATAGCTGGCCCTTTGCAGATTATGCACGCTGGTCAACTTCTTCAAAAATTTCACTTATCAAGAGTTGATGATTTTATGGATGGCAGATCTGGAAGATTTGTAAAATACCTCGCCGCTGGAACACCCGCAAGGGGGAGGCTCGGCTATGCATCAGATAAATACGCAACGCGATGGGAAAATAGAATGCTCCGAGACACTGGCCTGAAATCGGTCTACACTCAACGCCCTAATCAGCGGTTTGTTGGCTACCAAATCGTAGACTCTGTTAAAGCGCAATCTATACTTTCTGACCTCGAAGCTGACGGAATCAACCCCAGTAGCTCAATAACAGAAGATGTAGTAGATATTGATGGTGTCAACCGTAATAGCAGCCAGGGTGATTTTATTGATTTATCCGACGAAAGACTTCGGAATAGGAGATCAGTTGTGCGTGTAGCAACTAGGGGTACGGGTGTTAATCGGCTGTCCAGCTCACTAGGATCCAGAATGTTGATTCGGCGAGGTGGCGTAGATTTTGCGCCACTGAAAAATATACGTAGAGCAGCCGGTGAGAGCACGACTGCCTATTATCGAAAAGTAAAGGATGCGCTTGCTCAAAAATATAGAACAGGCAATACCAGCCCACGTATTCGAGCCGCGCAAGTTGAAGAGCCTGATGCAGATGGAGAAACAACACGAAATACACAACCGGATAGCGCCGAACTCATTGATGATGTTAACAACATCGACCTCGACTCCAGCGAAGGGAGGTCACGTTTGCGCAATAATGTAAAACTTAATCTAATCTCCAAGGTTGGAAGTATCACCGCGGTAGTCGGTGTGGTGTGCACTGTTAATGCAATTGGTGATCAAGCTGATGAATTGAAGCAGGAGCAAATTGCCACGCAGATGCGTATGGGTATGGACTTTGTTACAACGGCTTCTCAATTACAGGCGATGGACAACTTAAATATCGATGAGGTCGGTGCGATGGCATCAAGGATGCATGATGGGGAAACATCATTCTTTAGCGCCAACAGCATCCAGGCCAATGATGGCAGAGAGGCCGTTGGTCCTGAGTTAGCAGACAGTGCGAAGATTGAATCCCTGGAGTCGCAACCTTTAGCGTTTGAAGTTATATCTGGCATACCAGGGGTAACTAGTGTTTGTGCAGTAGATGAAGCGGTCGGAAATCTACCTATTATCAAACAGATTGGTGAAATTGGTGAAGCTGCAATTAACATTGGTTTAGGTGCGATTGGCACAAGCATCGAAGATCTAATGGAGTCAGTAGTCAATGCGATTGCAGGTGAGCTAGTGAATGTAGACGCTGAAGGAGCTGAGCTTGGCGGCCTGGCTGACCAAGGTGTTGCTCTTGCATCAAATGAACAAATGCTATCTGTTGGAGGTAATCCGTTAACGGACAGCGAGCTGGCAGCCGTACAGCAGACAGTAAACCAAACGGAGAAAGATGAATATACACAAAAAGGTTTTCTCGCTCGAACCCTTAACATATATGACATTGACTCACTGCTTGGACGACTCGCATACTCGTTTAATTCTATATCTATGAAATCTTTTATTACCCAACCAACGAAACTATTGTCATTTGCCACCACACCGACGGTGTTTGCCGCCAGCAATTATGACTATGGTTTCGATATGTACGGCTTCAGTATTGAAGAGCAGCAAGACGAACGGTTTGCAGACCCATTTGAAAACGCAGACTGGGTTGAGACTGGCGACAGACTAAACACACTTAATAGCGTCTACGGTGGCTGCTTCGGTATACGGATAGACCCGGGAACCGGTGCGATACTGAGCAGCGATGATGCCTTTGACTACGCCGAGCGGGCTGAGATGGATGAATGCACAAACGGAAGCAGTCAAGCGTTTGGTGAGGAGGGTTTACTGCGGTTTCGATTTTACATAGCCGACATGATGACCGATCATACGTTAGCATGTTATGAAGGTGAGGCTTTTTCGTGTCAACAAGTTGGAATGGCGGGCGGGCAAAGCCGGACTACTGGACAAGCTAACGCAAGCTCAAGTATTGTAGGCGATCCTTACACTGACGGGGTAGATATCGCCTGTGCAGACGGCACCAATGACCTTGGCACGTCCCTAGATAGCGGAATGTCGCAAGCCTATAGCTCTGGTGAGGCTTACGATATTCGGTTCTGTGAGATACCAAACATCCCGAGCATCGGCCAAGCAGATACACCTGGTGGCAGTTTTTCAACCCCCGGAGCTAGTGGGTTTGCAATTGTTAGCTCAAGAGTCTCAGGAGCCTGGTACGCATTAGCCGAAGACGCCAAAGCTGATGGAATAGACCTCCAAGCGTTTAGCTCATTTCGCTCGATGGCTCACCAGACATCAAACTATGAAAGCAGCGCGGCGTGCCCTGGCGCTAACTGTCTCATTGCGAGACCAGGATATTCCAGTCACCAAGCGGGTGTTGCTATAGATTTCGAAAATGGAATGCGTGGTGTAACGGGAGGGTCAACCTGTGAAACACGAGCTAAAGCCACGGACAGCGAGGCTTGGAGCTGGCTAAAAGACAATGCTGAGAATTATGGCTTTAAGCAGTACTCTCGAGAAGCATGGCACTGGGATGCTCTACCTTCTGATAACAGGTGTGGAACGCTACAGATATGATAAAAAATAGATTCAAGAATCTTAGTATATTATTTTTTGTAGTTATATTTTCAGTGTTTATGGCTATACCTACAATGGATGCCATAGCACTATCACCAAAACAACGTCGCATCATTGATTCAGGAGCCTACTATTATAATTCTGAATCCGACAACACTTTTGGCGTCACGCCAGGCAGCGGTAGTGGCTGCTATACATTAAATGCAATTACAGTAAACGATATCCAAGGACTCACTCAAGCAATTGATAAATATTTTAATGATAATGCACCTGCTAGCTCGCCCTTAAGGGGGTTGGGAAGTTCCGTGGTAAGTGGATCGGTGCGTGCTGATATAAACCCGTTTTTTATTGTAACTATTGCCCAAAAAGAATCCGCCTTCGGAACAGCTGGAGTTGCGACAAATGGCTCAAACAACTCCTTCGGCAGAACTGCGACCGATTCGCAACCCCACGTAGAAACAAATCGTAAGTGGTACAAATATGACTCGT
Source organism: Candidatus Saccharimonadota bacterium (assembly GCA_024635455.1). Lineage (GTDB taxonomy): Bacteria > Patescibacteriota > Saccharimonadia > Saccharimonadales > SLHW01 > SLHW01. The sequence goes on from JAGXIU010000002.1 coordinate 119,598, forward strand.
TTCAGGAAAGCCTAAATAGAAGCAGTGCCGACAAAGACGACCAACCTGAATACATGAAGCGTAAGTTTCTAAATGAACTCGAAGCTTCTTCAATTGAAGATGTTATGAATGTATACGCACCGCCTTCAGAAAACGATACTGAACTCTATATCGATCAAATGCGCGGCAGAATTGACGAGTTAATTGAGCTAGCTGGAGATAGTATAAGTTGCGGAACAGGTTCGGGTTGGATGTGGCCACATGGAAGTAACGCCGGTCGAATAACAAGCTGTTTCGGTAGCAGGGACGCACCACTTGCGAGGGCATCAACAAACCACCGTGGCGTAGATATTGCTGATGGTACTGGGACACCTATATACGCTGCGGCTGCAGGAGAAGTCACCTATAGTGGAAACCTCGGTAACGCTGGCCTATTAGTGAAAATACGCCATGCAGATGCGGAAGGTGAAACACTAGACACGCGGTATCTGCACAATAGCGCTTCACATGTGCGTGTCGGCGATAGGGTTGAGGCGGGTCAACACATTGCAGATGAAGGTGCCAGCGGAAATGTGACTGGTGCACACCTGCACTTTGAAATCATCAAGAGCGATACGAAACTTAATCCACTCAACGAACTAACAATTCCAGAGGGCATCACGATCACAGGCTCAAACTGTAATTCATCCAATACTGGAGGACAATCATGAGAACAAAGCTCATTCTCGTGCTTTTGCTTATTATATTGGTTTCTATAGGCGGGTATTTTCTATTTAGAAATCCGACTCTTTCGAAAATACACAATGGTAATACGCGCTACCATCAATATATTGGGGATGAACTTATACTGCTCGTTGATACAAACTGGAACGTTAAGCAAATTGATACAGAAGGCACAGATATAAACGATTTTGGTAGTATCGAGAAGGGGAGCTATAACTATATGTTTAGCCCTACTGGTGATTACGTAAGTTATGTTTATGAAGATGAGGTATACATAAAAAGCCTCAAGGAAGCTGATGTACAGAAAACCACTATACCGGCGCAAACTTATACTTGGCAGTCAGATAACGTAATAACTTTTATTAATATATCGAACCAACGAGTCGATAGTACTTTTTATAACCAGGGGGTATTATCAACATTTGATGTTATTACTAAAGAACAAAAAACAATCGGAAAAGAAACAATCGCAGCGACGAGCCTACACCCACTAGACGATACAACTGGAATACTGACAATTGCTTATGGGGAGGGTGGCGAGAACAGTACCGCTATAGCTAGTTATAGCCTCGTGGATGGATCAACCGAACTATTAAATACTGAGGTTGCACTGGACTCAACCTACTACTCTTATGGTTACTTTTCATATAAAAATAGTTCCACGAGTCAGATAACTTATTTTGACAATACAAGCCAGCAACAAGAAGTAGCAACTCCAGAGAACTACACCGACATATACGCACTTTTTGACAATGAATACATCATTGCTGAAGCACAAAACTCAAACCGTGAAATCGTTTTAAGAGATGTTTCTGAGCAAACAGAAAAAACGCTCTTCACGATAAATAAAATTGGTGGCATTCAATCAATTACTTACAACGACAATTGGCTAATCGTACAAACGACTGATGCTTTATATAGCGGAAAGGTTGGTAGCCTATGAATAAAAATAAAGTTGTAATCCTGTTACTGGCGGTGTCTGCAATATCATTGCTTATGTTTTTATTTATCCAAACAAACAGCCGTTCGTTTACAATAACCGATTCTGCACCTAGTCAAGATGAAAGCAATGTGGCAATAGATAGTACTATAGAGATTTACTTTTCTAAAAATATTGAACGAGTAGGATTGTCATCAATAAATGACCCAAGTGTTGACTATAGTGAATACGAGATGAGAATAGAAACACGCCCGACCATAGTTGCTGATGTTTCTATTGACGGCGGAACGCTTCGTATTAATCCAAGGCACACATTACTGGAGAACCAAGAATATGACATATTCCTATCAAATATTACGAGCGATGATGAGGAGATGGTAGATCAATATGGCTTGTCCTTTACGACAGGCCAGGATGAATCAGCCCGGGCTCAATTTATACGGTCGCTTCCACTTTACCAGACCAACTATAACGTAACCTATTCATCTACAAGAAATGCATTTACGGTACAGGTAACTGGAGGGGATGTAGAGAGCGTCACGGAAAGTGCTTATGAATTATTGCGCGAAAACGCTATAGATGTAGATAATGAAACAATTATTATTGAGACTTTGCGCACCGAACAAGGTGGTGGATCACCAGCCGGCTAATAACTCAGTGGCTTAGCGGAATAATGTTGCAGTTTTGCATGAAGTGTTGCACGACGATATCGGCGTCGGTCGTAGTGATAAACGCCTGATAATTTTGCAGAAAATCCGTTAAATGTCGTCGACGAGAACCATCGAGCTCGCTAAACACGTCATCGAGCAAAAGTACTGGCTTTTTATTATAGGCTTTCTCAAGTAGCTTAGCTTCCTGGATTTTCAGCGCCAGAATAGCTGTACGCGCCTCACCACGCGACGCAACCTCGCGAGCAGGGTAGTCATCAAACCGAACCTCAATATCGTCTCTGTGTGGCCCTATACTGGTAAAGCCTCGTTCTACATCATTATGGAAGCTTGCCTTGAGCTTACGTAACATATCGTTGCTGTAGCTTTCTAGCTGGCACGGTGTTTTGTATGAAAGCGTCAACACAACTGAAGAATCAGCTATATCTGTGTAAGCAGCTTGTGTATCGTCTGCCAGGGACGATAATAGTTTTTGCCGAGCTTCGGCTATATATCCACCGAGTTCGCTTAAGCGTACATCCCAAACAAAGACGTTATCGACGGTTGCATTTCCGCTCTTCAGTAGCGCGTTTCGTTGCGCTAAAGTTCGCCTATAATGACGCCGATGTTGCAGAAAGTTCGGCTGTATCTTCTCTAGCAAAGTATCAAAGTACTCACGACGCCCCTCTGGACTCCCATGCAACATAGCTAGATTGTTTGGCTCAAATATAACCACTGGTAAAAACCGCTGCCGGGACAGTCGCGTTAAGGTGGTGTCATCTATGACGAATTGTTTGGTGGTTTTGTTGTTTTCCCGCCTGAGCTTGAGTGTTCGCTTACTGTCATCAAGTTGTATATCAACTCGACCCCACTCAGATTGGTGTCGTATTAAATCCTCGTCACTGTTTCGGTAGGACTTTCCTTGAGCGCTGACTAATATAGACTCTATTAAGTTTGTCTTACCACTCGCATTCGGTCCGACCACAATATTGACAGCTGGGTCCAGCTCAAAGCTATCATCCTGGTAAGACCGATAGTGCTGCAAACGAATTGAATTAATCAAAGTTTTGTCCTCTGCCTACTTATCACTGTTCTCCAGCTACTCATTGAACCCCTTGGCTCAACATCATCAAAGCTTTTTATGCGCATAGTCTTATTCTACAGAAGCAAGTCGACAGATGACAGACAACTAAAGAGTTGGATAGAGGAGTTAGCTTTTTAGAGGCATGATTACATGCAGATAATCATCTTGTTTTGGGTCACGTATGAGTGATGGTTCTAGTTTGCCATTAAAGCAGAATTCTACATCGCTACCATTAAGTACTGATAGTACGTCTATGAGGTAACGTGAGTTAAGTGTTATCTCGCCCTCACCAGTTACGTCAGCGTCTGCTTTTGAGGTATTTTCACCAAGTTGTGAGGCAACAGAACGCACTTGCAATGCTTTGTCTGATTCATCAGCTGACACTACGACACTGCCGGCACTTTCGCGAGCGAATAAGCTTGCGACCTTGGTAATGCTGGCAAATTCCTGCTTCTTCAGTTTCGCTGTGGTATTAAAGCTTTTTGGTATAAGTTTGCGATAATCTGGGTAATTACCCTCAATAAGACGAGTAACTAACTCCACCTCACCAACCGTAAACATCACCTGCTGGTCATCGTGTAGTATCTCTACATCATCGTTACTATCAGACACTATTCGCAGGAGATCCTGCATAGCATTAGCTGGCACAAGCAATGAAACGTCTTGTTTAGCTTCACCAAGTTTCTTTTCTGCTAAACGGTAACTATCGGTTGCCACCATAAACAGTTGCCCTTGGTAGCTGTGAATGTATACACCGGTCAAAACCGGACGTGCTTCATCACTAGAGGCAGCAGTTACTACCTGCTGGAGCGCTTCCTTGACCATTTTAGCTGGTAGCTTCCAGGCAGTTTTATCACTAATTGCTGGCATAACAGGGAAGTCCTCTGCACTAATTCCATTTATTGAAGAGCTGTAAGAACCAGATTTCATGCGCAACTTAAATTCATCTAACTTGAGATCTATAACACCGCTTGGTAGTGAACCTACAAAGTCTTGTACTAAACGAGCTGGCACAGTGATTGCACCTTGTTCACTTATTTTTGATCCAATGTATCGGGTTATAGCAATGTCGAGGTTAGTAGCTGATATTGCAACCCGGTTGTCTATGGTTTTAATTAGTACGTTTGCGAGTACCGGTAGCGTGCCTCTATTAGTCGCTACTCGACCTACTGTACTAAGTGCTTTTGATAAGTTTTCTTGGGTTACTTGTAATTTCATTGTGAAGCTCCTTTATATATAGAAATAAATTTATTTAAAATTAGTTTTTGTTTATATAAGCTGTGTGGAAGATGTGTATAAGAGAGATTATAAGAAGTTATTTTTATAAATAAGCAGCGGATAAGTCGAGTACAAGACTTGTACAAGACGCGGATAAGTCGCTGACTTATACCCAAGGATTTACCAACCGCTGCAACCATGTTGATAAGTCGCTGACTTATACCCATTCGTGTGCACAGGTTGTGTGTAAGGTATGCACAGGTTCTACGCATATAACCGCTCCTTAATCGTATCGATTACGTCCTTTATTGACGGGTCAAAGGATATCTCACGCTCGATTTTTTCTACCGAGTGGATGGCGGTGGTGTGATCTTTTCTACCAAGTTCACGAGCAATCTTCGGAAAACTTAAATGCAGCTCGCTACGGAGCATGTACATCGCAATTTGCCTCGGAACCACAATGTCCCGGTCGCGTTTCGGTCCCAATATATCCTCAATCGCTAAGTCAAAATACTTTGCAGTACGCTCCACGACTTGTTTTGCACTGATGTGTTTTGGTCGTGAGTTGGTGGCACCGAGTAACGACTTAGCTATCGGTACATCTGGCGTTAATCCACGCATTTCACAAAAGGCGAGTAGCTGATTTAAGACACCCTCTAGCTCACGAATATTGGTCTGCACTAATTCAGCTAAGTAGCCAACAACTTCTTGACTCAACTCAGCACCACTATCGTGCGCTTTCGTCTGAATAATGGCGCAACGTGTTTCATAGTCTGGGTTTTGCATATCTATAGACATACCCCAGGCAAAGCGACTCTTCAGTCGATCTTCAAGCGTTGGTATATCGCGTGGCGGCTTATCGCTACTTATAATAATCTGCTTATTTGCTTGATGGAGCGCATTGAAGGTGTGAAAGAATTCTTCCTGTGTCTTATCTTTGCCAGCAATAAACTGCATATCATCAATAATCAGTACGTCGGCATTGCGGTAGTAGCTGGCAAAGTCAGTGTTTTTCTTAAAACGCACCGCATCGATAAATTCTTGTACAAATTGTTCAGTCGACACATAGACAATATGAGCATCTTTGTTGTTGCGGATGACCGCGTTACCCACAGCCTGTATAAGGTGGGTTTTACCAATACCAACGCCACCATACAGGAAGAGTGGATTGTACTTTTGCCCAGGGTTTTGCGCAATGGCCTGGCAAGCCGCATAAGCTAACTCGTTCCCTGAGCCGACAATAAAGTTTTCAAAGGTATAGCGTTCATTTAGTCCTTGGCGATACTTATGCGCCAGTGACGAAGTGGCCGATGAGGTGGTGTGAGACTCCGGAGTTTCTATATGTAGTACCGGTTGGTCATTGAGTTCTTGCTTCTTTGGTACAAAGCCGGAGTGGATCTTATACTCTATTTCATTGGGTGCTAGGCCGTTTTTTTCGAGCGTAGTCTTTATAAGGTCATTAAACTTTTTCTCGAGTTGCTGTTTTATGAACACGTTTGGCACACCAATGACGACGCGCTCATTATCTTGCTGAAGTAGGCGAGTGTTCTTAAACCACGTCACATAGCTCGCTCGAGTAACAGATAACTCTATTTCTCCCAGCACTGCTTGCCATAGGTGGTCCTGCATATAATCCCTATTTCCTTACCCTCAAATTAACACTTGGTTAGCTACTACTATAGCAAAAGATTGGAAGTTTTCCACAACTACTGGATACGGAATTTTTTTGTCGTGTGCAGAATAAGAAAACAGGGGCAAAGTTATGCACAGGTTTCAAGAACACCTTAGAAACTGTGGATATATCTTGAATAAATGGGTATAAGTTGCTAGTATTAGTGGGAAACTATTGTTAATTTAACGATTTAATAAACTTCGGCTTGCTCAATATGAGCCAAGCCGTGTAGGATAGAAGACTATGCCAAAGCGAACATTCCAACCAAAGACTCGAAAGCGCGCCCGCGTACACGGTTTTATGAAGCGTATGTCGACCAAGAACGGTCGACGCATTCTCAAGCGACGTGCTCTTAAGGGTCGCAAGAATACCTCAGCCTAATCCGTACATAATATATATGTACAGGTTTGATGTACCCGTGACGCAATCGGGCTCAACTGGTAGGCTTACTATATGATAAAAAAGCAGCATCGTTTCCACGGTTATAACAGCCTCCAGTCTGTTTATCGGCGTGGCAAGACGGTTCGTGGCCCACTTACGTCACTTAAGTACCTACTTAATAACCGTCGTCAGAACTATCGTTTAGCAGTGGTAGTAAGTAAGAAGGTACACAAATCAGCCGTCAAGCGTAACCGTATCCGCCGCAGACTATACGAAGCAGTTCGCTTACTCGAACCACGTATTACGGATCCGTATGATCTTGTTTTGACGGTTTTTCATGAAAACGTAGCCACCATATCAGCAGAGGAGGTGAGTAAGCTTGTGTTCACGCAGCTCAAACAAGCTGGTGTTATCAACCAGTCAACAAGCAAGCCTACAGCCACCAAGAAGCCGACTACAGATACTTAACGTGTTAAGTATCTTGGCGGGTGACTGATTGAACTTGGCAAATATGTTATGATAGTACGAGTAAATATATAGAAAAAAGTAGGTATTTCTGTGTTTGAGTCGCTTATTGTTCAGCCAATCTTTAACTTGCTCGTGTTCATATACGCCTTAGTACCAGGTGGCAACTTCGGTATAAGCGTTATTATTTTCACCATTCTGGTGCGTTTTTTGATGTTGCCACTGGTGCGCAAGCAATTGCACCAAACACGGGCTATGCGCAAGCTCCAGCCAGAGATAAAGAAGATAAAGAAGTCCGCCAAAGGTAATCGTCAGCTCGAGTCAACCATGCTCATGGAGCTGTACAAAGAACGTGGTATTAACCCTTTCTCCTCTATCGGTACATTGATTATTCAGCTGGTAATATTTATCGGATTGTACACCGGGCTTGTTCGTATTATTAATGATCATGCAGAGATAGTGAACTTCGCCTACGGTTGGCTGCAAGGTCTTCCAGCTCTACAGGCAATTTCAGATAACCCAAGCTCGTTTGACTTCACATTATTTGGTCTTGTTGATCTGTCTCGTGCTGCTATTGGTTCAGCCGGCTTTTATATACCCGCCTTTATTCTGGTGGTCGGTAGTGCAGTTACGCAGTTTTTCCAGAGTAGTCAGCTAATGCCAAAAGACGAGAACGCTCGTGGCCTAAAGCAAATCCTCAAAGATGCCCAAGCCGGCAAGCAGGCTGATGCCTCAGAGACAAACGCAGCAGTCGGACAGAGTATGAAGTACTTTATACCGTTCATGATCTTCTTTGTGACAATTGGTCTCGCATCTGCACTCAGCTTGTACTGGTTCACAAGTGGTTTGGTGGCGTACTGGCAACAGTCACGTATCTTGAAGGAAGACGAGACCGAGATGGAGGCTATTGGCGCTGAGCAAAAAAGCGATATTATTGAAGGGGAAGTTGTTAAAAACCCAAGCAGCCAAACAGCCGCCAAGCAGTCGAACAAAAAATCCAGCACCTACAAAAAGAAAAAGAGCTCCAGCAAGTCAAATAAGCGGAGGAAAAAATGAGTGAATCAACCGAGCAGAACCAATCAGTTGAGGAAGCAATCCAGTTCGCCAAGAAGTACCTAGAGGACCTGTTATCTTTTTTTGGGCTGAATACTGACGTATACGCAACTACAGAAGACGGTGAAGTTATTGAGCTACACGTACCTAGCACTAACCTCAACGGCTTCCTGATAGGACAACGAGGCGACACATTGCGCGCCATCCAATCTATAGTCAGTACGGCGCTCAAAAACGGTAATTATGCTCATAACCGTGTCAGCGTTGACATTGCCGAGTACAAAAAAGCTCGCGCAGACCGCTTAGCAGAAAAAGCCCAATCTTGGGTAGACAAAGTTAAAGAATCAGGTGAGGAAATGGCCCTCAAACCTATGAATGCTGCCGACAGGCGCACAGTGCACAAGCTCGCTATTGATGAAGGACTGGAAACAGAGTCAGTTGGTGAGGGGAAAGATCGGCATGTAGTGCTCAAGCCAACTGGTGAGCCGCAACCACCCAAGGTTGAAGAAGAGGGTGAAGAGGTCACAGAAGACAAAGAAGACAAAGAAGACAAAGAAGACAAATAGCCGGTACTCGTCTAGTTAGCGGTCTTCTTTAAACAAAGGGTGTGCATCCAGTAATTTGTACAGCTTCTCTGGTAGCATAACTTCAGCAACGGCGCGCCGGTCTGTCAGGTCAGCCTTTCGCAAACACGGCAGCAATCGGCGCATACTTCCGTCCTCGGGTTTATTATTTTTTGTATTGCTTCTGTCACGTTTATTTTTGTGCGGTGCCTGCGGCGGTCCGGTGCTATTTTTGCAGGATACGATCGCATCAATACTCTCATTTAATGCATCCTCTTCATCGTCGTCTGGATCCGGCATTGCTAGGTAGGCTTCGTCTTCAGCAATGAAAATTGTTTTATGAATTGAGACTGGCTGATCAACCACATCGTTGCCCAGTATCTTCAAAGAGTGATAGCCTGGCTCTATGGTGTCGGGTACAGTTACTTCTGTATTAATACGACCGTTTTCATCAGTTATTGTTGTTGCCAAGAATACTGGCTCAGAGTGTAACCACACCTCGTACGGTGTGTTTGGCTGCAGTGTATAGTCTTTAGTATTTGTGGTTATCTGCAGCACATCACTATGGTAGCTAGTGTCGCTAGTTATGTTGCTATCGTGGTGCGTGGTTCGCAGCAAACGGTCTTCGTAACCATACGGGCTGGTGTCATAGAGATTTTGCACAGTCGCAGCATCCTCAAACCAGCGGTTTGGGTTTGGCTCGGGCATCTGAACGGAGAAGTTTTCGGTCTGTTCAATGATCTTTGACTGAAGCAAGAAGTTACCAAATTCCGTCGGGTGAAAGCTCTCGTTGCCAATCGGTCCACGCAATAGCTCAAATATATCGTTGCCCGCCGTGAGTCCGTTGACCGCTGGACTGGCAGTGTCCTCGCAAAGCTTGTGTCCCACAAATGCATCGGCAACATCGACGTAATATATGCCCGCGCGGTCAGCAGCAATTTCTACTGCCTGGTTTAAATAGGCAATCAAGTGCGTCGTAAAGGCAACTTCATCGCTATTGAGTCGCACGTTCGTGCCGCAATTTCCTTCGGGCGCTGCGACCTGCGGATAGCCGACGGCATAGACTCGTGCATCAAGTGCGGCATTCCGGCGTAGGTTATTGTAGGCTTCCTCGAGGCGCGGTATCTGCCGTTGTATTTCTTGGCTCAGCTCGACTCGGTCTTCTGTCGAGCCGTAACAGGTGCCGGCCATAACGCATTTCTGCACGATGCCGTTAAAATCGATGTCATTACCGCTGGCAGAGACGGTGATGTTCTGTGGTCGGTAGTGCTGCACGAAGGTTGACTGATTGATGTAGCCAGGGCTGAAACTATCCAGGATAGAATTAATTTCTTCTTCTGAACGTTCGCGCTGAATCTTCTTGTCGACCTGTCCTTGATAAGAGCTAAGAGGGCTGAAACTAATATCATCAATTTCAGCTCCAGAGCAGGCAATAGAATCATAGCTACCCATCTCGAGCGAGCTGCCTAGCAAAAATGGATAAGAGTGTGTTGAGACATGGCAGATGTTGTCGCGGGTGTCAGTACCAGATTTATAAGCAAATGCTCCTTCGCCCGATGCATAAGAATCACCTAACGCCAAATATTCCATGCCCGCTTCAGCTGAACCATCTGCGTTTATGACCATGAGCTTGTCACGCCGCAATGAATTATCCAGTAACACTCGCGAAATTATTTGAGCATACAACGCATCATTATTTTGAAAGCGCAGTAACTCTACCATCTCCATTGTCGAGAAGCCCTGGCTGCGCAAGAGGTTGTCTAGGTCAATTTCCGCGCAGGTGTGATGGTGTTCCCGTTCTAGTGTCGGTATGCAATCAGTCAGGTTATACAGGCGCAGAACACGAGAGCTGCCTACGGCAACATAGTTTCCATCAGGAGATATAGCAATTTTTGCCTCATCACTAAACGATTCGCCGAAGTAAAAGCCTTCACCGCTGGAGGTATCAATCCTGACAAATCCATGTCGTTCTGCATCCGTCACCATCCATGCCCCACTAGCAGAAAACGCACTGGTATATAGTGATGTGCGCGCGCCAAGCTCGTCGACATCAGTAAGCAAAAGCTCACCGCCGGAGTCATCAAACTGGTGATAGGTTGTCGCAAACTCGGTCGATGTTTCAATCTTGCTGTTCATGTCTCGGTGCAAGTACAGTCGATAACCTGTATACGAATTGCCATAACGGGCAAATAGATTGTTTGAGTGTGGAATAGGGGTAAAGGAGCTCATTCCACGTATCTCGCCAACCTCGGCTGTGCCGTTGCGTGCTAGATAGTTTGTTCCAATGACTCGTCCGTACCCTGTCTGTACATGACAACCTGCTGGCTGATCGCTTAGCAAGGGCGAACCATAACTGTCGCAATCCCAGTTGTTTGGATAATGAGCCGGGGTTTTACCGCTGATGAGTTGTGCCGGTGCATGAACGTCATAGCCTGTAGTGTCGCTACCCCATTCGGCAAAAGCGGTTTCGCTCACCAATGTGAGGCTCGCGAGAATGCTAATAGTTAGAATAAACACAGAATAAAACTTCACAATAACACCAAACGTTTGTACCCCATAGTGACATATATTCTACAAATTGCAAAAAACGGCTAATCTGTTAACGAAAAATGCTCTGTCATTGCAGGTTTGGTGCAAGAGAGGGTGGTATGAAAACTGCTATCACTGGTCCTACCAAAGGAATAGTCCACAGAGCATAATATGTCGCCGCTATCACCTATGTCTTGGTAGGCATACAAGCTATCATTTTCGCCGCTAACATAGTCTGATTCTGAAAAAACACCGCCAGTTTCTGTGCGTAAATTACTATTGAACTGATCGGTGATAGTTTCTAGAATTTTATTCGCTCCCAGTGGTTCATTAATGTCAACTTCTGCGCTTATTAATACTGTGCAAGTAAGGTCTCCTTCTGCGCTCTTTCTGCTGGAATACCGGCAGAATCGGTCGCGTTCAACCGAGTCAGGTTGCATGACCGTGGCGATCTTTTCCTCATACACTTGCTCGAGCTTGGCTTCAGCGTCAATGAACTCTTGACGCTCGACCTCCTGTTGGTACGGGATAAACACAAAGATGTAGCTGAGTGTGATGGCTAGTACCGCGATGGCGGCATATACCAAGACAGCGGTGCGGTTATGTAGCACGTGGTTTTTGCTCGTTTTTGTATTGGTTGGTTTTTGCTTCTGTTTTACCATGATTTTATTGTAACGTATCTGTCTATTTCTCTAGAACTTCCTGGTAGATGCCTAGGGTTTCTTGGCTCATGCGTTTCCAAGAGAATTTTTTGGCTTGGTTTTTGCCAGCCGCGATAAGTTTTGTGCGTAGCTTTTTATCAGTCATGACGTTCTCGATAGCTTCCGCCATTTCGTGTGTGTCATTCGGGTCAAAGTATACTGCCGCGTCACCATATACTTCTGGTAGACAGGTAGCATCACTGCTTGCTACCGGACAGCCATGCACCATAGCCTCTAATCCCGGCAAACCAAAGCCTTCGCTAAACGATGGAAAGACGTAGACTTCGGCGTTTTCATACAGCCACTTCAGCTCCTCGTCGCTCACAAAGCCGGTGAAGGTAATCCTGTCTCGTGCAGGAGAGTTTTTTAGACTTTCCTCAAGCCATTTAGAGTGCTTTTCGCGTTTGCCAGTCAGAACTAGCGTGAGGTCGCTGTGCTTTTCAGCCAGCCCTTCAAACGCAGCCACTAAGCCCTCTAGGTTTTTGTGTGGGAAGGCACTACCCACATACAGCAAGAAAGGCTTGCTTACGCCATGTAGTTCTTTAGCTTCTGCTTTGAGCGGTGGTTCACTAGCCTCATAGGTTCGGGTAATCTTGCCCATAGTAAATTTGTGGAATGAGCCAACGTCTTCTGCTACAAAATTGGTCGGTACAATAATGCGCTCGGCCTTGCGGTGCGCGCTCCACATCAGCAGTCGGTAGCCCAGCATACGTAACCAGTGCAGCGGTAGCGGCAGCTTGCCCTTGCGCACGTAGCGATACATGGTCAGATCATGCGTCATGGTAATTTGTTTGCCAAAGTAACACAGCGGTTGTTGACCCGTCATCGTGAAGTGCACTAAGTCTGGCTTGAGCTTACGTAAAAATCGAGCAAAAGATATTTGCCGCAGTGGGTTAAACGAGAATATCGGATAGGGGCAGGACAGCGGTGTAAAGTTGTCTTGCTGTGGCTGCCATGGGTCATCTTGCTCTACAAGCACAGTGTAGCGGTTTTCTTGATCCATGGTTTGTAGGTGCTCTAAGAGACGCGCAACCGGACGGCCAGTGCTGGCGCGACGGATGCGGGCATCTATAACTATGTGTTTGTTCATTGGGGTTTAGTATAGCAATTCTGCGTAGTTCCATTTTTGAATCGTCAAAAACGGAACAAAAAAAGCGACAGGCAGAAAAATTAGCACAATGTTCACTCACTTGTTCGTATCAGGATTTTGTGGAACTCACCTCGCTTCGCCCGCCTCAGACATCCTCGAATCACTGAATACTTACTGCGCTCGTTCACTTGGTAATTTTGAGCCTGTAGGGGCACATAAAGGTACAGAGGACTGGCGACTGATAACAAGAGACTGTTTTTAGCGCGGTAGCGCTGAATACGCAAGTTGAGTTGCGTATTCAGATTGGGTGGTATCAGTTTTATCGAGACCGATAAAATTTGGACCTCTTGGTAGTGTTGATTACCTTTTGTCAGTCATTCAAGCTAGCATAGCCTATGACAGGATAGTGTGCATTATGCTCGTCGTCTTCGGTTCGTTCCACTAGGGTCACTTCACTATCTAGGTATCCGTTTTTTTGCATAGCTGTCTCTTCGTTTTTAGAGCCGTGCATAACAAACGATTTCATCACTAAGCTGTGTGTGGCGCCTACTAGTACTACCCTAACGCCGTTTTTTGTGAGTTCTTGAACATCAGGACTTTTATGAAACTCCTCAATCATATCTTCTAGGTCTTCGGCTATCATTTCTGATGAGCGTGTTTCTAGTCTCTCAGACTCCGCCTTTATTAGGGGGTGATTTTTTATAAAATATGTTTTGGCGTCACCCTCAAAACCTTCTTTCTCAGCTTGTTCATGCGCAAGACGCAGTAAAGAATCGAAGGGAGGTTCATCTGCTTCTTCGGTGAAGTTGTAACCAGCTTCACGTAATCTCTCGTCAGTCGATAGTTCGTAGTCAACAGCAAGACCATCATTGGAGTCTGCCACAGACAATAGTCCGTCACGAAAGGCAGCTGCTGTACTCATAGTTCGGTTCCCAAATTTATGTGGAATATTGCTTGTGACGTATTCTTCGTTTATCCATTGTGTCGGGCTAGAGATTATTTTTACATAAGTAGGTACTTGATCTTCTAATAGCTTGTTAGCAAATGACTCGCCTACTTGATAAGTCTTTCGTAGACCTTCTTCTGTGCTCATCCCAGGAATATGAAGTGCTCTATCCACCGCTTTTTCATCGGCTGGGCCATAGTATCCATCAGACTTTGTTTCTCCCATGTGAACTGGTGCGTCACCAAGAATAGCGCCTGTCGAGGTATCGATTAGCTGAGGGTGCTTTTGTTTATCAAAAGAACTATGACGTAAAAAGCCAACTACCAGTGCCCCCTCACCAGGAAGATGCACCTCAGGGTTAGATAGTAATTCTTGGTTTTTGAACGTTTTTGGTTCTACTTCTTTCATTTAAAATAGTTTAACACATTAAAATAAAAAAAGCAATAGCTATACAATCTAAAAGATCCTTTATATATAAAACATAGCGTTAGGCTTTTCTTTATACACTTTGACCAGGTAGCCACGTTCTTAAATGCTGATTGTCGGGTGACAAACGACAAAGGACTGTTCGCGCTGATTGCGCGAACCTAGTGTAGAATTAGAGCAATGAAAGAGGCTTTACGCTCAGCTCAACCTGACACGTGGCCAGCCAGGGCGGCGCGCTATATATTCTTTGGCTTGTTGGGTTATATGCCACTGCACATCTTTCTATCTACTTGGATAGGTACCAGCTTAGGTGTATTGGATTTTGCCAAGGTTGCTAAAGATATCGTTATGCTGTTTGGCTTTGGTCTGGCGCTCGGTGTCAGCGTGAAGAAGCCGTGGTTCAAGCATGTAGTGCAGGATAGGCTTGTATGGTTGATGGTTGCCTTTGGTGGTATTCATGTAGGGCTGATGCTCGCGCTAAACAATGATTTAGATGCCGAACTTCTTGCACTGGCTTACAACACACGTTATCTGGTGTTCTTTCTCTATGCTGGCTTGTTAGCCAATTTGTATGATAGAGCGCATCTTGTTAAACGTTCGGTGCAGATTGTGCTTGCCAGTGCATCTTTGGTGCTTATCTTCGGTGTTATGCAATACAACGTTTTGCCCCATAACATTATGGAACGCTTTGGATATTCGCGCGAGAACGGTGTATTATCAGCATTCTTTATTGACGATAAGGTAGATTTCCCGCGTGTTATGTCTACGGTGCGCGATCCAAACTCTTATGGATCTTACTTGCTCATTATTGTTGCGCTCGCCGCAACCTATTTACGAGCGGCTAAGCGCGTTGGTTCCCGCTACTTATTAATCGGCGTCTTGGGTCTGAGTGTTGTTAATCTGCTCCTGACGTTTTCTCGAAGCGCTTGGCTCGGCTTTGGGTTCGTATCCATCCTGCTGCTCGTATTTTGGGTTAAGGACGATCAGCGTCGCAAGAAGCTCTCGCGTGATGCCAAGGTAGTGGTATCAGCGGCGCTAATTGCACTACTCGTCATATCCGCCGGTAGCTTGTATGCAATCCGTGATAGTTATTCATTTCAGAACATCGTCTTTCATGCTGATGAGAGCACCGTACTTGAGACGCCAAACCAGAAGCGTCTGCGCTTCTGGCGCGAATCAGTCAACAGTACCGTCGCAAAACCGGTTGGTCACGGTCCAGGGACTGCTGGTTTGCCGTCTATTCGCAATCAGGAGCAGGGCACAACCCTGAACGAAAACTACTACCTACAAATAGCTTATGAGGTTGGCGTGGTAGGCATCGCACTATTTATTAGTATTCTGACTATCGTTGCGCTCCGCCTGTGGCGCTCCGCCAAGCGCAACACTATTGCCGTTGCCTTGTTGGCGAGCTTTGTTGGGCTGGCTATAACCAACTTCTTGGTGCACATCTGGGCCAACGAAGCTGTTGCCTACACCTGGTGGGGTATAGCCGGCCTAGTTGTCGTCGTGGGTACCAAGCCAGTCATACAAACCAAGAAAAAGCCCATCAAATAAATAATTTAAATCGAGGGCCATTCAAGGTGTTATAATTTAGGTATGATTTTTTAATCATAGCCACATAAAATTTTGTACCACACAAGATTTTTAATAGAGTTTAAATAATTTGTTATTCAACGAGGGAAAGGTTATTACAGTATGAAGTCAGCATTAATAACAGGTATTACAGGACAGGACGGCGGCCATCTTGCTAAATTGCTTCATGAGAAGGGCTATGATGTTTACGGTATCATAAGAGGCCAACATAATCCCAAGCGTCTTATTACTGAAGTAGAGTTTCCATACGTTAAGTTAATCGAGGCTGATTTAACCGATCAATCTTCACTAATTAGGGCTATGAATACAGCTAAGCCAGACGAGGTCTACAATCTCGCTGCTGTGAGCCACGTTGGCTATTCTTTCAAAAATCCTCAGCTTACCTCAGATGTAACTGGTAAGGGCGTACTTAATATACTAGAGGCCATTCGCTTAAGTGGAGGTGAAAAGACAGTCCGATTTTATCAAGCCTCTACATCAGAAATGTATGGTGGCCTGGAGTACAATAGGCCAGAAAATGGCTATACTGAAGACGCAGTATTCCATCCACGAAGTCCTTACGGTGTTGCTAAACTATATGCTCACTGGATAGCACTAAACTATCGTGAAAGTTACGATATGCATATAAGTTGTGGAATCCTTTTTAACCACGAAGGCCCACGAAGGGGAATCGAGTTCGTGACCAGAAAAGTGAGCAATGCCGTTGCACGTATTGAGCTGGGTAAGCAAGAAGTTCTAGAGCTGGGAAATATGGACGCAAAACGGGACTGGGGATATGCCGGAGACTACGTCGAAGGTATGTGGCGAATGCTACAACAAGATAAACCCGGTGATTACGTACTCGCTACCGGAGAGACTCACTCTGTTCGGGAGTTTGTAGAGCTCGCCTTC
Source organism: Candidatus Saccharimonadota bacterium (assembly GCA_024635455.1). Lineage (GTDB taxonomy): Bacteria > Patescibacteriota > Saccharimonadia > Saccharimonadales > SLHW01 > SLHW01. Next base: position 136,499 of record JAGXIU010000002.1, read on the forward strand.
AAAGAGATTGACATCACAATAGAATGGCGCGGTGAAGCAGAAAGAGAAGAAGGGGTTGATGCTGATAGCGGAAAAGTCCTTGTTAAAATAAACCCAGAGTTTTATCGTCCAGCAGAGGTAGATCTTTTGCTCGGTAACCCATCTAAAGCAGAAAAAAAGCTAGGCTGGAGTCGTAAAGTGGACTTTTCAGATCTTGTAAAAATGATGGTGCAGCACGACTTAGAGCTGGAAAAATCCAAACTTTAGAATTAAGCTGATTGCGCAAAATCTGCTACGGTTTGCTTGAGCGATATAGATGGCTCCCATTTTGTCTCTTGTTTTATCCTGCTATTATCACCGTACAAAATGGGTGAGTCTGATGGGCGAAAAAGCTTTTCATCTTGGACAGCTTCTGTATCGCTTCTGCCAAGCACGTCTTTTAATGTATCAAAAATAGTTTCTCCTGACACTGGCCTGCCTGTACATACGTTGTATATGTTGTTCTTAAGCTTAGGTTCGGTGGCAACTGCAACGTAGGCTTTTGCTACGTCTCTCACGTCAGTATAATCTCGCTGGGTTGTAATATTACCGACAGCAATACTTGTCTTTCTGTCGGGCAAAGCTTTAATTTTTGCGAATAAGTCTGGAAGCAGGAAACCTTGATTCTGGCCAGGGCCAATGTGATTGAACGGTCGAACTACAATGCACTCCACTCCTTTTTTCGTGTAATTTTGAGCTGATTCTTCCATGGCGATTTTACTTTTTGCATATGGAGATGAATCAGGGTCCAAGGTAGACGACTCAGTTAACGGAAGGTCTTGCTGTGAAGAATATACCGCTCCGCTGCTGACGGCGATAATGCGAATGTTTTTACGTTGGCTGGCTATGATGTGATCGGCTAGATTAGTCAAAACTTCGACATTTACTTTCATATATAAGTCAGGGTTGTCGAAAGACGGCCCTACCGCTGCGAGACCAGCTAGATTAATTACCGCACGAACACCTTCAAGAGGAATTTTACTGACCGAGCCCTCGTCAGAAAGATCGCAGTGCATATACGGGTATTGTTTATTTTCTGGGACCGGCTCATCTTCTCGACTTAGTCCAACCGGTGACCATCCCTGAGCAGCTAATTCATACATCAAGTGTTTACCAACAAAGCCGTTCGATCCAGTAACAAGTATTTTCTTATTCATACTAATTAGACTACATCACCTCTGTCCAAAACAGAAGTCTTCCTTGTGGCAACTGATATAAAAGAGTAAAATACCAAACTAGTGGAAAATTTGAAATCATTAAGACAGCGCTACAGCTACTCTATAATTTTACTAAAGCAGCTTGTAAAAACTGACTTTAAGCTGCGATATCAAGGCTCGGCTTTGGGCTATGTTTGGACACTGCTCAGGCCTCTAGCGCTATTCACCACACTGTTTATCGTTTTTGATAAATTTTTGAAAATTGGCGCGGCTATACCAGGTTATTCAGTTTATCTTTTGCTTGGTATCTTGCTCTGGAACTACTTCACTGAGGTCACCAATAATGGTATTTCGTCTGTGGTCGAAAAGGGTGAACTAATTCGCAAAATAAATTTTCCGAAATACGTCATTGTGTTGGCTGGTTCTTTCTCGGCACTAATCAACTTATGTATTAATTTCATAGTACTCAGCATATTTATTTTGATAGTTGGGGTAGATATATCAGCTTACATTATCCTTTTGCCTCTGATATTGCTTCAGTTGTTTGTGTTTTCGCTCGCACTCAGCTTTTTATTTAGCGCTCTCTATGTAAAGTTTCGAGACGTCTCCTATATCTGGGAGGTGCTATTACAGGCAGCTTTCTACGCCACGCCAATTCTCTATCCACTTGCACTTGTGCCTGATATTGCGGCAAAGTTTTTGATGCTAAATCCAATGGCCCAAATTATTCAAGATGCTCGGTATTTGTTGGTTACACAAGAGACAACTACTATAGATCAGCTGTATGGAACACACATGATTAGGCTAGTTCCGTACGGCATCGTACTAGCGTTCTGTTTATATTCTGTATATTACTTTAGAAAACAATCTGAGTTTTTCGCGGAGGAAGTATAGGTATGGCTAAAAACGAAAGCGCAATAGTAGTAAAAAACGTTTACAAACAGTTTAGGTTGCCCCACGAACAACAGAGCACCATTAAAGAGAAGTTCATCAATGGCGTAAGGCGTAAGAATAAAAAATATACAACTCAAAAGGCCATAAAGGGAGTCAGTTTCGATATAAAAAAAGGTGAATTTTTTGGCATAGTTGGGCGAAACGGTAGTGGTAAAAGCACGCTGCTTAAAATTTTAGCCGGCATTTATCAGCCGACACGCGGTAGCGTGTCTGTTCATGGAAGGCTGGTTCCTTTTATTGAGCTCGGTGTCGGATTTAATCCAGAGCTTACGGGGCGCGAGAATGTTTACTTAAATGGTGCGTTGCTTAACTTTAGCGTTCAAGAGATAGATTCATTTTATGATGAAGTAGTGAGGTTTGCAGAGCTTGAAGACTTTATGGATCAAAAACTAAAAAATTATAGTTCGGGTATGCAAGTACGCTTGGCATTTTCTATGGCTATCCAAGCCAAGGCAGACATTCTTTTGGTTGACGAGGTTTTGGCGGTAGGGGATGCTGATTTTCAACAAAAGTGTTTTGGGTATTTCAGAAAACTAAAAAAACAAAAAACTACAGTTGTTTTTGTGAGCCATGACATGAGCAGTGTTAGGGAGTATTGTGACAGGGCTTTACTCGTCGAAGAGGGACGTGTCGCCAAAACCGGAACGCCTAATAATATCGCAGATGAGTATACTAAGCTCTTCATTGAGAGTCGTGTAGGTAAGTCCGATGGGAATCAGGGAGAATCTGCTCATCTAGGGACTGGCCAGGCTAAGATTAAAAACATAAAATCACAAAAAACGATTACTAAAAAGAGTCAAAATTTAGAAATTGAGTTTGAGGTCCTGGCTAAAGTTAGATTAGAGGATATAGTGGTCGGATTTCGATGCAAGGATTCAGCTGATGCTGCAATAATGGGCACTAACACAAAACTAGAACAAATTAACAGCATATCTCTAGATGGCGGTGAAAAAGTAAGAATTAATTTTTCAATTCCTAACGTACTCAATAATGGAGAGTACGTTGTTGACCTAATGGTAGTGAGCTCGGACGGAATAGTATATGACTGGATTATTAATGCGGTAAAACTTAGCGTTAAAACGGAAAAGAAAACGGGCTATTTGCTAGAGCCAACATACAGGGTTAAGGTTACATAAATGTCTAGGGCTAAACTAGTTACACACTCCCAAAACCGTGAAGACATTATTTTGAGTGGATTCTTTAAGAACGTAAATCGTGGATTTTACGCGGACATAGGAGCCAACCATCCCACAGAAGACTCAGTGACTAGGCTATTTTATGACGCGGGCTGGAGAGGTATAAATGTAGAGCCTAACACTAGGCTTTTTAAAAGCTTAGAAAAAAATAGACCCAGAGACATCAACGTAAATGTGGGCATTTCAGATAAACCAGGAGAACTAGAGATACGTGAATATGAAGGGTGGTACGCTGGACTTTCAACTTTCTCTAAAGAAATGCAGGCGCAGAACGATCCATCTATAAAATTTAGAGACGTTAAAGTCAAAACAATAACCTTGAAACAGCTTTTTGAAGAAAATAAAGTAAAAGATATTAATTTTATGAAAGTTGATGTTGAGGGATATGAGTATAATGTTTTAAAAAGTAATGACTGGGTTAAATACAGGCCTCAAATATTATGCATAGAAGCAAACCATAATTTTAAAGATTGGAGCACTATTCTTTCCGAGAATAGGTACATTAAAGTTTTCTTTGATGGTCTTAACGAATACTATGTAGCAGAAGAGCATAAGAATCTTGCAGAGAGATTCTCCTACGTTGATAGCGTTATTGGGCCTGTAGTCATTGACGCTGAGACAAACGATAATATCCACAGTCTAGAGCATCGGAATGAACAGCTAACATCAGAACTAAACTCTTATAAGAGTGAAAATCTACAATTAAAAAGAGATATAATCGAGTTAAAAAAAGTTATTCCCTTACTAAAGCAGTTGTTCAAATCACTTGATGGTTCTTTCAGAAGAAGGATCGAGAAGCTTAATGAAAGAAAGAAAAAGAAGCAGCCAGACGAAGTGAACTTTGACGATACCCCTATGGATAAAGTGAGCGCAACTTCTTTGCTAAAAAAGATCCAGCTATACGACATGAGTAATTTTTATTCTAATAATTATGAAAAGGACAGGATTACGTACCGAGTAGTATCATCAACTTATAATTTTATATCCAACTCCATGTTTAGTTTAGGAAAAGCGCTTCTTGGGCTGATAAGAAAGGTAAAAAGATAATATGGTGTCCGAGAGAAAAATTGTATTTGATGGTCAGGTTTTTCAAAGTACAGCTTGGGACAGAGGAATGGGCAAGTACTCCTTAAATTTACTAAACGCCTTAAACCGTGACGAAAAATTCAACTACAAAGAAAAGTATATAGTTTTTGCAGAAGGTACTGAACTTAATAAAGAAGCAAAAGAAGCTATAAAATCTGCTTGCCCCGGGGTAAAATTCGTATATTTAAAGTTGAAGCTTCCTAAAATAGTGCCCGGTGAGGACATAGTTCCCATAATTAAACATAATAAAAAAGTTTGTAGTGAGTTTACTTCAAGTATTTCTAATGATGGGAATGTTGATTTCATGATACTTTCATTGCTGATAGACCAGTTCGTCGCTGCGTTCCCAGATGATTGCAGGAAAATGCTATTGTTTTATGACCTCATCCCACTTCAATTCTCCGACCGCTACGGAAAAATGTGGTCTTACCCTAACTATTTGAATAGATTTAAGGTTATTTTTGAGGCGGACGTAATATTTACCATCTCAGAAACAGTTTCCGATGACATTATTCTATACACTGGTATCGATAAAGAAAAGGTTCACAGTATTGTTGGTGGGGCCATTGATAGGTCTGATATTAAGTCCAAAAAACCGAATATAGAAATACCTAATAAATACTTCCTAATGCCTTCTGGAGACGACTTAAGGAAGAACAACTTCAGGGCGGTTGAAGCTTTTGAGGAATTCAGAATGGCTACAGGTAAGGATAGCTTTAAGTTAATAATAACATCACACTTTCACGATAAAACCAAGCAACAACTAAGAGCTATTTCTGATGCTATAATATTTACAAACAACGTTTCCGAACAAGAGCTAAAGTGGCTATATGAAAAAGCAGAAGCACTGCTCTTTGTGTCGGAGTACGAAGGGCTAGGTCTACCAATCCTAGAAGCCGCAGAATTCGATAAACCAATTGTTTGTTCAAATATAAGGGTATTCAACGAAATGTCTGAGACGGCGTTCTATTATGTAGATCAAAAAAATCCGTCCAATATTTCTACTGGACTAGAACAAGCAGTAAAACGGAGTGGCTTTGAAAAGAAAAGAAAAGAATACGCTAAAATACTCGATCGTTATACATGGAGCAACACTGCTAAACAAGCTATTGAAATACTCAACCATAAACAAGCACCAAGCCAATCAAAAAAGCCAAAACTAGCTGTTTTTACACCCAATCCAGAAGGCTATTCTGCTATCGGCAAGGTGGTAATGTTATCCCATGCATCATTAGCTGAGCACTTTAATATTGACTATTATGTAGAAAACGGAAGGTCGGGAAATAGCTTTAGTAGAACAAGCTTTTTGAGTAGTATAGCCGAGGTCTATGACGCAAATAACTTTAACGCGAAAGATTATACAAAATATGACGCAATTCTATATCATATCGGGAACAGTGAATACCATATAAATGCAATAAAGAATGCATTGCACCTACCAGGCTATCTAATTATTCATGACACTAACTTAAAAGAAGCGTTTGAGGATGTCCTTGTTAGGTATGCGTATATTAGTCAGCCAAGAGTAAACCTTGAAAATGAACTTGAGAATTTACTAGGCGCTAAAAATGTTACATATCTATCGAGCCTTATCAACAACTCATTAGGGGTAGTGGTACACTCTGAATATGCAAAAGAGGCCGTAAAATCAACCTTGGTAAATAATCCAGAAATAGAAAAGCTCAATTTACCAATCGGGGTGCCAAATAGAAAGCCTAGGAAGCTTCGTTCAAATAGATTTAACCTTGGGTTTGCAGGGATAATCCACAAAGCAAAGGGCTTAACCTTAGTTGAAGACATTGCGAATAGCGCTGATTTTCAAGACATAGATATATTCATATTCGGTGTTCCTCTCGTGGAGCCTGGTGTTATAGAGAGCTTAGAAAAATTACCTAACGTCCATATTCAAAAAAATCTTACTGATTTTGAGTTCGAAACTAAGCTTTCGGAAATGGATGCTATCGTTAGCTACCGCCCAAACTATAATGGCGAGACATCACTAACAGTTATGGAGGCTTTAAGGCACGGGGCAGTACCGATTGTAAGAAAAATAGGCTGGTTTGATGAGCTGCCAAACGAAGCAGTTATGAAGGTAAGAGATGAAAAGGATGTACTAACTGCGCTAAAGGCCCTCACAGATGACAAGAGGCTATTAAATTCGAAAAAACGTGCCGCGAAGAAATACGCAGAAGAGAACCATAGTTATCTGGGATATGCAGAAGGCTTACACCAGCTAATTACGAAAAAGATAAGCGTACATAAGGAGGGCACAACAAGTTACAGCATCTCTACTGCCCTCAAAAACAAAAAGACAAAACGAGAAATAATAAAGCTGATACTAAATAGCCAGACCTAACGTTAAGGAACAGTTACGTATAGCCAGACGAGTTGCTGGCCCATGCTCCAAGGTGAACCGCCTTCAACAATTGGGCGGAACACTTCTTTATAGATACCTGGCTCAGCGTTGACAGGAACCGAGAAGGTAAATGTAAACTCGCCAATTTGTCCCGGCTTCACAACGTGCTGGTTACTTGCAAGCGTAACGCCATCATCTTCATATACTGCCGAAAACCTGACAGCAGGGCGGTTAGAGGTGACAAAACTAGCGTTCAACAAGCTAATCCGATTAATCGGGCTAGCTGTAGCCAGTGTGACGTGCTTTAACCCGGGAGGTTTTGAAACGGTGTCGTACCAAGGAGAGTTGCCTTCGTTTCTAAACCTGAAGTAGGATTGTGCAGATGACCCTTGTGGTATAGTCGGAAAACTTGACTGCCCAGTGAAGACTGCCGAATAATGGGCTTCGATTACAACTATATCCATCCACACCTTTTGTTCCAGGCTCCACGAAGAACCGCCCTCCAGGATTGGCTGGAACCACTCTCGGTGTTTACCGGATTTTAAATTCTGGGGAGCATTAAGTGTAAATGTAAACTCGCCAATTTGTCCCGGCTTCACAACGTGCTGGTTACTTGCAAGCGTAACGCCATCATCTTCATATACTGCCGAAAACCTGACAGCAGGGCGATTGCTTCTGTCGAATCTGGCATTGAAATTGCTGTTACGGTTAATGGGGCTCGTGCTCGCTAAAACCACAGGTTTAATTCCATTCACTTGGGCGGATACTAGGTCATGCCATGCAATGTCACCAGTATTTTCGAATCGGAAATATACACTCCGGTTGCTATTTTGTCGCATAAAGGGGTAAGCGGACTGACTATGAAAAGTTGCTTTATGGGTGGGCTTGGGTGTAATGATTGAAGCTTTCTGAGCGATCAGGCCAATATCCACTTCATCGATGCTGGGACTTAGGGTGTGTGAGCGGGTACCTTCAGTCTGTGGGGCATTATATACAACAGTAAAAGACCCTATGTCACCCGGATCAACAGTAGATTCATTTAGCTGGGATACTCGACTACTACTCAGCCAGCTATCATCCTGTAACCGCGAAACATTACCATCTAAAGCATCAAGAAAAGTTGTAGCTTGCGACCATGTAGTAGACCCAGTATTTCTAAAGCTATAAGTAACCGAATCAGACGTCAGAGCATTAATAGTTGTTCGGCGATTTGTGGTCAGGGCTTTTGCGCTAGGTGAATCAGCGGTTGTCACATTCAGCCAAACATTTGTATTGGTGGTTATAACTCCGTAGCCACCATCATTCACCGGTACAAAATACTCACTCAAAGTACCCGGCGTATGATTGTCTGGTACGATGAAGTTGAATGCAAACTTTGCCGACTCCCCAGGTTTTACTCTGTGGGGGTTGGTGTCGTATGCGGTACCATCTGTTTTGTAAACTGTATGGAATGTTCCTGCGGGCCTGTTTCGGCCACTACCCCATGAGCTGTCGCCGAAAACGCTGGCACGGTTTATTGGGCTAGTGGTGGCTAGACGTGTAGGTTTTGTGCCTTTAGGGGCTTTGCTTAGCCCTGCGTTATCAAACCAGTTAACGTTGCCAGTATTTTTGTAAGTTATGAAAGCAGGTTTTGACTCACCACCTCTGAGCGTTGGGTAAGCTGATTGAGTTACATAGTCTGCAGCGTAAAATTTTTGCACCTTAATATCAATCCACGGTGTAATATATGTAGGCATAACCCCAAAGCTGCTGCCCTCGACAATTAGACCGAAATGCTCGCGATAGTTACCAGCCTCTTTGTCTGATGGTACTGTTATATCAAAAGCAAACTTTGCCGACTCCCCAGGTTTTACGATATGAGGGTTAGTATCATAGGCGGTACCATCCATCCTGTATACGATATCGAATACTCCTGTGGGCCTATTACTTCCTGACCCCCAGGAAGAGTTGCCAAAATCACTCCACCGATTAACCGGGCTTAATGTCGAAAGGCGCACAGGTCTTGCGTTGTTTTGTGATGCAGTAGTGTTGTCATACCAGGCCCAATTTCCTGAATTCCTGAAAGTTATATGTACAGTAATGGTCTGACCAGGCGAGACGGTTGGATGTGAGGACTGACCAGCGTGCATGGCATGGTAGTTGTAGCCGAGTGTTGTACCAAACCAATCATTGAACATACGCCAGAAGTTACGATTGCCGTACGAACTGCAGCCATTTCCGGTACCATATAGATTATCCAGTGCGGCCTGGTTAGGGCGGTAAGGCGTATAAATGTATAACGCTGCCGTGGCCTGGTTTTGTATAAAGACATTTGATGTACCACAATTTATGTCGGGGTGCCATAGAATCGTGTTATTCCGATTCGCGCGGTAATTGTACCCATCTGCGTTTATCTCATATATTTTGAACCTTTCGGCGCTATAGTACATCTGTTTAAAGAACCCAAGGTAGTCAGGATCGCAATTATACGGTGACCAAGAGGAAGGGTAGCTGTCCGGGCATGAGACGCCGGTAGCTTTCTTGTATTGAAGCTCCCATGGCCAGTCGTCAGTTACTAAGGATTGTTCTTTTTGTAGGAGTACTAACATGACCTGTGGGTTAATGCCGCAGCTTTGCGCAATCTTGTGTAAGATTTGCGCGATTGTTTCGTTACTCTCGCCAGAGTAACCTCCGCACAGTCCACTTACAGGATTGATATCGTTTGTGTTCATAGTATATTCATTCAGGCAGGTGTAGGGTGCTCTAGAGCCACGCCAATCGCCATCACGCTGGTACACGCGTTCTCCATAGGTTGCTCGAGAAGTTGTCACCCATGTGTCACGGGAATCGTTTAGTCTGAGAGGACTAGCACGGTAGTAGTACGAGTAACTTTTACTGCCGTTTGTGTCACAGTTCGGCTGTTTACTATCCAAAAAATTTTGAATCTGGTTTATTGACATAGCGTCTTTGTTATAGAAAACAGAATCGTCAATTATCCTGCCGGCATCAAAATCCGATCCACTTAATGCACTTGTGGTTTGTGTCGAAGTAGAGGCAATAGCTATAACTGCAAACAATATGATTGTGCTGAATATCCCCGAAAACCGAACTAGTTTTAAAAGTGGTTCTATCATGTCGTTATTTAATTGTTAGCGCCCTTGAATCTGACTTTCCTTTAGCGTTATCTGATTCGTAAGTTACAACCAGTCTCCACTCGCCAGCATTTGGGAAGTCGGACACGGGAGTAGATAGGTTTCTACAGTTAGTCGTTCTAGCGTCTGTATAAGCTTCTGTTTCTTTGGTAAAAACAAGCTCGTTTTGAGTGAAGGTGAATGTACACGTACCCTTCTGGAAATAGTCTGAAATAAATGCACGAGCCTCTACGACATCATTGTACTGATTCGCATCTACTATTATAACACTAGCGGGTTGCTTATCTTTGCTTTCGCTGTTATTTGCGGCAGATGAGCTGTCTTCGTTATTCTGAGCTTTGCTGTCGTTATCTTCAGAAATACGAGCTTTTTGCTTATCACCCGCTTGTCTTTCTTCTTCCGACGGGGGGTCGTAGTTGATACCGCCATTCTCTTGATGTTCTGTATCGATGCCCCTTATAGATATATATGCATATACGCCTAATCCGATAAGGATCAAAACTATGATAATAGCCAAAACATTTTTTTTGTTGTTATTCTGGGCGTTATTTTTACTATATTTCATTATTTTTATTTTAAATCTTTTGTCATTTGTCATTGAATACTACCATAAAATGCTAATAAAATCAATACCCACGCGCTAAACCATACTGGTTTTGTGGCACAGCCCGTATTACTTGAGCTCTACTGTTTTGTGGTATAGTTTCATGAAATGGCAAAACAGAGTTTTCGTTCCAGTGCAACTGAGATCACAAAACGATTGATATCAATTTTATCCAGCAACTATTTTTTTTATGGTGTGCTTGTATTGTGTGTACTACAGGCCCTTTGGTATGCACTAAGCTTTACGCCATCCCTCTTTGATGAACCCAAACACCTTGGGCGGATTGATGTGTACACACAACAGCTGTCTCCATTTTTTAACAACCAAAAGGCAGCATGGGATCAATTTGGTCAAATGACCAGAGATTCTTTTTATTTCTTCTACTATATAATGAGTTGGCCATTGAGATTCATAAGGCTATTGACAGACAACCAGAGCATTCACATTATATTTTTGCGGTTATTGAATATTGGTGCTTTCACTTTGGGGCTGTTTTATTTTAGGAAAGCTTTTATGCAAATACGGCAAATGCCCAGCTCTATAATTAATATCAGTCTTCTATTATTGGTACTGACGCCTACTATTGCTATATTACCGGGTGCAGTAAACTACGATAATTTTGTTTTCTTATTATTTGGCATTCTGTTATATTTTGGCCTTCGTATTGTAGATAAAAACAAACCAACTATAAGCGACACACTAAAATTCTTTGCAGTTGGCTTACTAATGGTTATGGTGAAGTGGACCTCCACAGCTCTTTTTGTTCCTGCTGCACTTTATATAGGTTGGAGCGTTTATGGCAAATACGACAAAAGTATAAGAAAACTCTTTAAACACAATAAGCAAGTATTTAAAAAAACTGGAACAATCGCATTAATTTGCATAATGTTACTTCTGTCTGCTCTTATAATTGAGCGCCCTTTGCTTAACCAAATTAAATATGGAAAGGCAAAGCCAGGGTGTGAACAGATTATTAGCTACGAACGCTGCCTCGACTTCCATGATTTTGCAATTTACGACGGCGTTAGGGCTGGTATACCTACAGACTTCAGTCCTGTGGGCGTTGCAGAATATACTACAATCTTTTGGTATCCAAGAATGATCAACACTCTGACTACCGTTTTACCCTGGAATGCAGTACGGCTAACTCGCGCTCTCCCAGTCATAACAGAACTATTCTTTGCGTCGGCTATTGTGGTAATAGTATTGATTAGCTCTAATCTTAGAAGAATATTTAGGCACAGTACGTTACGTATGTTGTTGTTCGTTGCTGTTACTTTTATTTTTATATTGATCATAAAACTTTATGGTTCATATGTAAGAAATGCCGTTCCAGCAGCTATCCATGGTAGATATCTGCTGCCTATACTGCCCATACTATTGAGTTTTACCGGTTTATCCATCGTGCGTCATCTAGGTAAATTCAAAAAAACATTACTACTGTCGGGCTTTGTGCTTCTGTTGTTCTTTAGCCAAGGAGGAGGTATAGTCACTCACTCTATAACCGCACACGACCGACTTTACTGGAATAATGAAGAGGTAAAAAAGATTAATACAGAGTTACGCGACATACTAAAAACATATGTAAAAGAAGGTTAATTCTCTAGGATGCTTGGGGTCATTGAGATTCAGCAACGGGCAGAATAATGATATTCAATTAGTTAGATATTATTGCTTTGTTGTATCTGAAGAAACTCTCTTCCGTAGGTTGTAGATCGAAACTAACAGCTACGCGCAGGGCATACTAACATTGTTCGTTGGCAACAATGTAAATAAGGGTAGCGTAGTGTTATCCTTTATAACAATGGACAACAAGATAAGAAAAATAGCTCTAGTTGGTCCCGTTGCTCCGTGGCGAGGCGGGATATCTCAATATTCGTCGCAACTTAAAGCTGCCCTAAAAAAACATAGTAGCTTAACGACTGTTTCATTTAAAACATTATATCCAGCCTGGCTTTATCCTGGCGACAGCGACAAAGAGCCCGAGGGAGAATACTTAAAGGACGTTGCATACACAATAAGTATTTACTCACCTTTAAGTCTGCATCGAGCCATAAAGCTTATCGTGAAAGAAGGGTGTGAGGTAGCGTACATTAATTGGTGGACCATCCTTTGGCAGCCAGGAATGGCTTTTCTGGCTTGGCGCTTGGGGCGTAAAGGGATTAAGACGGTATATCTCTGCCACAACTTGTTTGACCATGATGCAGGGTTTGTCGTGAAAAGTATAAGTCAATTTTTGATACGGCGGGCTGACGGCTATGTAGTCCATTCGGCTGACCAGGCGGAGGCGCTCAAGGAGATAAACCCTCAGGCCAAAATACTTAATACGATTCTACCGATATTCAGCAAAAGCTCAGTGCCAAAGAAAGCCCTACCTCCGCGAGGCAGGTTAGAAATTATGTTTTTTGGTTTTATACGTCCATACAAAGGACTCGAGGTATTACTTGAAGCAGTCTCATCGTTAAATGACCAGGAAGTTTTCCTTACTGTCGTTGGTGAACCATGGGGGAACAGAGAACAATTACTGCAAGATATAAAGAAATACTCTATTCCAAACGTTGAACTGCATCTGAGGTACGTGGACGATGCAGAAGCAGCTAGCTACTTTAATAGAGCGGACATCATAGCGTTACCATACCTATCGGCTACCGGAAGTGCTGTGGCGGCTTTAGCATACGGTTATTCAAAGCCAGTAATTGCAACGAGAGTCGGTGGCTTAAAAGACGCAGTGGTTGAAGGTGAGACCGGCTGGCTGGTGCAGCCTAATAACTCTCAAGAAATTACAGATGTTATCCGCTCGACAACCAGACAAGAGGCTAAAAAAATGAAAAAAAACGTAAAAAAGTTTTGCGAAAATAATAGTTGGGACAACATGTCTCGTGAGATGATTACGCTGTTTGAGCCTAAATAAGGCACGCATAAAGGGAATACTCGTTGTCTAGTTGTCTACTTCGTCCTGTCAGTCCAGTCTTTCCAGGGAGTTTTATCACCTATAAGCTTTTCAAGCTTCTCAATATCACTGGCGTAAAATGCGGCAAGTTTCTCATAAACTGGATCGTCTTTTCGCAGGTTTGTTGTACCGGACTTGATATTCCACAGGTTTATAGAATATTCTACGCGCTTACGAATCACGTACGGTATGTAGCTTTTCCAGACTTTTTCTAGAAAAGGGATCTTGAATAAGAAGCCAGGCGTTAGTAACTTGAGCTTTGGCTTTGAGCCGCCCTTGCGAAACTCCTTGCCGAGTGTTTCTGGCTTATAAGTTGTATTGATGCCAAGGAAGCCAAAATAATTTTCTAATACAGAACTAGGGTCTCGCTTTAGGTCGTCAGTAAACAGTACAAGTATCTGCTCTCTAGAGAATTTTTTATAATAGTATGAGAGTATGCGGCCATACTCACTACCAAGTAGGAAGGCATTAGAGTCTTCTATTGGGTTAAGCCCAGTCCTGTAGTCATCAAGCGAACTATCATTGAGTAGGTCTTCAACCGTCACACTAAAGCCTTTTTTAAAATGACCTCGCTGCGAGAGCATCTGATAGTGTGAATAGGCGCGCTCTACAGGGTGACGAAGAATTGCTACTATTTTAATATCCGGGAAGTCCTGCTTAATTCGTTCGGCAACCTTATCCGGGTTGTTCGCACCCTCTCCAAGCATATATTGCGGTGTCATTGATCCACATTTTCTTTCGTCATTGTACCGGAAATAAGTACTTAGATACCAGCTGATGCCTTTTTTATATAAATATTCATCGCTGAAAAAAGGAATCTCCTTTTCGCGTGGCATAAAAATCTCTGGATGTTTTTTCGAGAGTTCAAAAAGTGTAGTGGTGCCTGATTTTGCCGCCCCTATTACTATAAAATCTAATTTCTTCATTTTAAACTCACATTTATTAAAAACAGCGACCTTACTAATTCATTCTTGTTCTTATACCACGCGCTATTATATAATAGTAACAAACCAGAGGATATAATAATAAAATAATGATCATTAATGATAAGTATAAATATAATGATAAGTATAAATATTTATTTATTGAGACACCGCACACAGGCTCTACTGCAATCAGCAAAGAGCTTACAGAAAACTACAGCGGAAAGACTATTCTACATAAGCATGCCAATTATCATGAATTTTTGCGCATAGCTACGCCAGAGCAAAAGAAATATTTCGTATTTGCAGGAGTTAGAAACCCCTTGGATGAAGCGGTGAGCTTATATTTTAAATTTCTTAACGACCATAAATCTAATTACACTGATCCAAGCAGACTACTTAAAAACGGTGGATGGGTGACCGAGCGCAAGGTGGAGATCTATAAACTTGTGCAAACCGAAAAAGATTTCAACAAATTTTTGAAAGCGTTTTACAAAACGGTTTATACAAGCAACATCAATGTCAACAAGAAAGACTGTGACTACATCATGAGGTTTGAGGGTCTCAATAAAGAGTTCTCAGAAGCGCTGAAAGAGATTGGAATAAAGCAAAAGCGTGACCTGCCTATTACAAACAAGACAGACAAAAGGGGCAATTTTGAAGCCTACTATACTCAAGACGTGGTTCCTCACGCCGTAAAAATATTCGGTCCGTTTATGCAGGAGTGGGGTTATAGGTTTCCTGAGCCATGGGGTGGAGCAAAAGTGGACCCTAACCGAACAGCTATCTACAATGTCGCCAAGCTAGGCAGAATTGTTTATTCTAAGGGGATTAAGGCGGGTCCCCTTAGGAGGCTTAAAAAGCTGAGGAATGCCTTGGAGTAGGGCAAGTTAGTTGCGGAGCGACTTTAAGTTCCTGATAGTTGTGTTGAGCAGTTTGGGTGCGTAGTAGGATGAAAGAGTACTAATAGTTAAGAATGTAAGCACTCGCAGTAATATGGCCGCTGTTAAGGTCGCTGGGATAGATACGCCCGCCAGGTTGGCCGCGAATACCATTAGGCCCTCACGGATACCTATGCCAGCAGGCGTAATTGAGAAAATTATAGTCCAACCAGCAATTGAAGTAATAAACAATGTCGCGACTAAGTCCACATCAAATCCTAGCACGCGGTATAATAACCAAAGGGTAATGCTGGATACAAAGAGTAGAGTTAACATCCACCACAGCGTACGCACCAGTATTCCAGGATGGGACCGAACTTTGTCATATTGTGTCACGGCTTCCGACAACCTTTCTAAGACTTTGGCTTTCTTTCCACGAAGCTTTGCCGACTTGCCTGCAATTAAGCTAGCAATATTTCCTACTGGCATATATAAAGCGGTGAAAAAAGCAAAAAGGGCAAATATAATGACTAATATTGGCTGGAAATTAGCAAAAGACTGTATGTATAAGAAAAAGATAGTCAAAACGAGGAGCCCAGATATCAGGAATTGCAAAACGTTGCTTAAGGCAAAGCTAGAGGTGAACTTAGCATACGAAACATCATAATTCTTCTTTAAGTAGGTCGCTCTAATGGCAGCGCCAAGATAGCTCGGAGATATATGGTTGGCAAAACGTGTCAGCGCAGAAAGGCCAAATATTTCATTCTTGCTCAGCTTTACGCCATGCGGTTCTATAGCTAGCTCCAGAACCGCACCAACACAGTAAATATTGGCGAATATTAGTATGAGTGTGGGCAGCAACAGGAGCGGGTTAACAAGATCAATTCCCTGGAATTGCGCCCAGTTATTATTGAGATACCAGGTCAGAATAACCGTAAAAGATAATAAGGTAACTGCGCTAATTAATCGAGGATACTTTTTACGCATAATAGTGCAATGATATGATGCCCATTGATAACCCTCTAACTCTAGACCTTGAGTTTGTCTAGAACATTCAAAAGGCAGGCGCAGTCTGTGTAGATGACAGCGATTGTGCGTATGTCTGTATCCATGCCTGCTTGTTTAATCATGTGATAATCCCTTTGTATCTCAGGTTCTGTTTCTTATACAATAACGTATCCAAGTATAGCAAACTAAAACGTTTTTGCTGGTATACTGACTAGTAGTTAATTATATTCTGGAGGAAGAAGTGTCTAAACATGAAGCGCACGGCGGTAGCCTAATTAATCTGGTTGCCTCTGAAAAAAAACAGAAAGAACTAAAAAACGAAGCAACAACAATTGAAGGTATTACCCTTACTCAGCGACAAGAGTGTGATCTAGAGCTACTTATGAACGGTGGTTTCTCCCCTCTGAACGGATTCCTGAACAAGGCTGACTATGAATCAGTGCTAGATAATCTGCGCCTTACCTCTGGAGAGGTGTGGCCGATACCGGTTACGCTTGATGTAACACGTGACCTCGCAAAGAGGTTGAAAAGTGGAGATAAGGTTGCGCTTCGGACAGAAGAAGGTGTAACTCTTGCCATTTTGACGGTTGGAGATATATGGAAGCCAAATAAATCCGAAGAAGCCGAGAAGGTTTATGGTGCCGATGATGAGGCTCACCCGGCTGTACAGTACCTACACCGCCAAGCTCATGAGTATTATATAGGGGGCGAAATAGAAGGACTTGAGCTGCCACATCACTATGACTTTCAGGAATATCGTAAAACACCCCAAGAATTACGAGATGAATTTAAGGAAAATGGCTGGGATAAGGTCGTTGCATTTCAAACTCGTAATCCGATGCACCGAGCTCATGTAGAGCTTGCTATGCGTGCCTCGAACGAAACGGGTGCAAAGCTGCTTATTCACCCAGCAGTTGGTATGACAAAGCCAGGAGACGTCGATCACTATACCCGTGTTCGTGTATACAAAGAAGTGATAAAAAAGTTCCCAGAAAACTCAGCAATGATATCACTCTTACCGCTCGCAATGCGTATGGGTGGTCCGCGTGAGGCGCTTTGGCACACAATAATACGTAAAAATTACGGCGCAACGCACTTCATCATTGGGCGGGATCACGCAGGCCCGGGCAAGAACTCTGATGGTGAAGATTTCTATGGCCCATATGAGGCGCAAGAACTTGTCGAGGAGTACGCAGACGAACTTGATATGACGATTGTACCGTTCCGGATGATGGTCTATGTGCCAAAAAAGGACGAGTATCATGCGATAGATGACCTGAACGAAGATGAAGAGCACTGGAGTATTTCTGGCACTGAGTTACGCGGTAAGTTGGCGTCTGGCGAGAAGCTGCCAGAATGGTTCACCTACCCAGAGGTCGAAAAAGAGCTACGCAAGACTCATAAGGCCAAGCATCAGCAAGGTTTTACAGTATTCTTCACGGGCTTGTCAGGATCAGGCAAGAGTACGCTCGCAAATGCCCTCATGGTGCGCTTGAATGAACTTGGAGGTCGTCACGTTACGTTACTAGATGGTGATATCGTGCGGACGCATTTGTCGTCTGAGCTTGGATTTTCAAAAGAGCACAGAGATATAAACGTGAAGCGCATCGGCTTTGTGGCTGCTGAAATTGCAAAAAATGGCGGCATAGCATTGTGTGCGCCAATTGCACCGTACGATAACGTGCGGAAAGAAGTGCGCGATATGGTCTATAAAGGTGGCGGTGACTTTCTGCTTGTTCATGTGGCCACACCACTTGAGGAGTGCGAGAGGCGAGACCGTAAAGGTCTATATGCTCAAGCGCGCGCAGGTAAGATAAAGAACTTTACCGGTATAGATGACCCATATGAAGCACCCAAAGATGCAGAGTTATCGATTGATACGACAGGCAAGCACCCATCTGAAGCTGTTGATGAAATCTTAAACTATATCCAAGAAAAAGGCTTCTATACACCCGTCGGCACTGAGAAGTAGAAGGGTTAATCTTTTAAGCTTGTGCAGATGAAATATGGATTTTTGAGCTGATCCGTAGAGTACGTTAATGGCGCATTAGTTTCGTAATTGTAAACTCGTGCTCCGGCTGCGCGTACTATTGCATCCGCTGCTGCTGTATCCCATATCATAGTTGGAGCGAGTCGAGGATAGAGGTGGGCTGACCCTTCGGCTACTAAGCAGAACTTAAGCGAAGACCCGGCTGAAACGGATTCTGTAATACCTCTATCATCGAGAAGTTTTTGCGTGGTTTCGTCCATGTGTGAGCGGCTAACGACCGCTTTTGCTGTAGTTGGTTCTTTGTCTACGGTTATTTGCTTTGCTTGCTCTGCTTCGTCTGTGCGGAGAGCATTGCCTTGTTCATCAGTCCAATATAGCTTGTTTAGGGCGGGCGCATACACGACGCCAAATACTGGTTTTTTATTTTCTATCAAAGCAATATTTACTGTGAATTCATCGTTTTGTTTGATAAATTCTTTTGTTCCATCAAGTGGGTCTATCAACCAAAAAGAGTCTTCATCCGCGTGGTGCGAATCTTCATCTTCCTCGGTGACTATCGGCAGATCGAAGTGCTTTCGCAGGCCCTCTACGATCACACTATTTGCGGCTGTATCTGCCTTTGTCAGGGGACTGTCGTCAGACTTAATGGCGACACCAAAATCATCAGAATTGTATATTTCTAATATCTTTTCACCGGCTTTAAGTGCGATGTTTAAAACAGTATCGATGTCATTTTTCGTTAATTTCACAAGAAAAATACTCCTACAATTGTTACTAAGCTTATTGTTGTGATTATGTTCAGAATAATACCGAGCCGAAAGAAATCACTAAACTTATATCCTCCGGCACTATACACCATCGTATTGGTTTGATATCCAAGTGGACTTATGAATGAGAGTGAGGCTGCGATGGCGATTGCCATAGCGAACACTCGTGGGTCTGCTCCTGCAGAAACAGCAGTGCTTATTGCAATCGGAAAAACAAGTAGAGCAGCAGCGTTGTTAGTAACAAGCTCGGTAAGGATGCTCGTCGCAAGAATCACGCCAAATAGTAACCCAATAACTCCAAACACTCCAAAATATTCGATAATAAGCGTACTGGCGCTTGCGGCAAGACCAGACATATCTACCGCTCGAGCAACTCCGATGGCAGCAGCAATCATGATCAATAGTTCAAAATCGATTGCGTTCTTTGCTTGGGAGGTTGTATTTATTTTTAGAATTATAGTCATAAGTGCACCGAGCATGATGATGATTGCGAGCGGTACTTGGAATACCGCTAGCAATAACATCGACAGGAGTACAAAGTAAAAATTCGTGTTAGAAATGCCAGACCCCATTGAATCTGATCCAATTTGCCGTAAAAACAAAAAGTCACTTCTGTCTTGCCATCGCCCCTCAAACCCTTCATCGGTGACAAGTAATAAGCTATCACCTGGCTTTAGCTCGACATTACCTAGCGAGCCTTTTATCTTTTCGCCGGAGCGAAAGATTGCCAACACAGCCGCCTGGTACTTTGAACGAAAGCTAATTTCAGCGAGAGTCTTACCTGCAATAGATTTGTTATGACCGACAACACTCTCTATATATATATTTCGACGGTTGTTCAGCTTAGCAATGTGCTTATCCTCAATAGGTTTTAGATTTTGCCTTTTTGCCAGTTTTGCCAGCGATTCGGCATTGCCGGAAAATCGCAAGGTGTCACCTTTTTTAATCTGTGTTTCAGGGGAAACGGGCGCGATAACATCGCCATTTGCCCGGGTTATTTCGGCCAAGAATACGTCCTTAAGGTGTCTTAGGCCGGCATCGTTGACCGTCTTGCTCAGTATCGTTTTTTGTGGAGACACATCTATAGTGAAACCTTTCTCTATTTCTGCCTCATCCAAGTCTGCCAACTTCCGCTCGGGAATTAACTTCGGCCCCAATATTACTATGGTGGTGAGTCCTATTACTGCCAAGGGTAGCCCTATTTTGGTTAGCTCAAAGAAAGAAAACGGTTCATAACCGTAGTCTGATAATAGTCCTGACACAACTAAGTTCGTCGATGTACCTATAAGGGTGAGAGCTCCGCCGAATATCGCTGCATAAGACAGAGGTATCAAAAATCGAGAAGCTGATACATTACGCTCTTTTGACCAGTTAATAATAGGATTAATAAGCATTGCTACGACTGGAGTGTTATTCACGAAAGCAGAGCTGGCGCTTACTGGTACCATAATCCTAAGAAGAGACTTCCTCCTACTATTGGGCTCACCAAACATTTTTTTTGAAATAGCAGCTATATTGACGGTGCTCTGCAGGGCTCGTGCTAGCACAAACAGTGACCCGATAATTACGAGATTCTGGTTGCTGAACCCAACAAAGGCTTCATCAACTGAAATAATTCCTGAAGCGACGAGCACAGCGAGACCAATTAAAAACGAAACAGAAGGAGATAGCACATCCTTCAAAAGAGAGAAGAATATGAAAATAAGAACAAAAAGAGTAAAGACTTGCTCAACCATTATACAAACTATGTTTCATTTTGATTGGCTCAGCACGCAGATTAAATAAAGCGTTGCTTAAGTCCGCTTTGTATACAGGTTTAGTCGAAAAATTGGCAGTTAAGCTAATCGTTGGCATGAAACTGTATTCGCTTTGTTCGTTCGAGATTGTCCTCAATAAGTGTGCGATTCGTCCGAATAAGATCGGCGATAACTGACAGGGCAAAGGCGATGATAGCTGCGAACATCAGCACAGATCCGAGTACCAGTGATTGGATGTGGTCGCCGCGATCATTGAACGCGAAGTAGAGAATAACATAGCGTACAAATGGCACCAGGCCGAGCGCAAAGAGTACTGTGCCAAGGGTGTTAAATATTAGGTGTGGGCGGTACATGATATAGCTGCGAAAGATTGCTGCACCAGACTTATACATATGCTGCCACATGTTTTTGAACAGGCGAGACTCGCGGGTCTTTTTATTGGTCGTCACCTTAACGCTCTCAATAGGGATGTTTTTGTTACCAGCCTGTATGATTGTTTCCATGCAGTAGCTGAACTTGGTGATGATATTTATGCGCAGTAGCGATTCTTTTGAGTAGGCGCGGAAGCCACTTGCGGCATCGGGCAAATCTGTGCCCGCAGCCTTATTAACAATCCAGCTGCCAAAACGTTGTAATAGTTTTTTTAGCGGTGAAAAATGGGCGATTTTGCCTGTCTGCCTATCAGCAATAACAATTTCTGCCCGTCCATTGAGTATTGGCTGCACAAGGTCGCCAATACGCTCTTGTGGGTATTGGTTATCACCGTCTGTATTAACAACGATGTCGGCGCCATGGGCCAGGGCATAGTCGATGCCGTCATGAAACGAGCGGGCAAGCCCCATGTTCTTTTTATGTAGAACGAAGTGTTCAACGCCGTGTTTTTTGGCTACCTCAATGGTTTTGTCCGATGAGCCATCATCGATTATGAGCACTTCAACGCTATCCACGCCTTTAATTTTCTTTGGAATAGTCTTAAGGACCAAGGGTAGTGTCTTCTCTTCGTTTAAGCATGGTATTTGTACGATGACTTTAACTTTATTGTGCTTCATGAATGTTCCTGTTTCTGCCCACACCAATATATGTTAGTCCAGCTTTCTCTATGTCCTCTAGTATAAACACATTCATGCAGTCAACAAATAGATTGCCCTCCATGACTTTTTTTGTCTCGCCTAAATCTATTTTTTTAAGCTCAGGCCAGTCAGTGGCGACAAAGACGGCGTCAGCTCCTATTATTGCCTCTTCGATAGATTTAGTAATGGTTACTGCACTACGTAGCTCCTCTTTGGCTTCACTGTTCGCTTGTGGGTCATAAGCAGTCACGATAGCCTCGCTCTTGGATAAAATATTGGCAAGTTTCACACCTGGTGATTTGCGCGCATCACTTGTGCCCGCCTTGAAGGCAAGGCCAAGAACAGCTACTTTCTTGCCCTTAAGAGAGCCGAGAGCAACTTGCGCTTTGTTGGCGATGTACCCGGGCATGGTCTCATTGACTTCTGCTGCAGCGTGCATGATAGATAGGTCTACGCCAAATTCATTAGCACTGCTGATGAGTCCACTAACATCTTTCGGGAAGCAGCCACCTCCGTAGCCACGGCCGGCGCTTAAGAAAGATCGGCCAATGCGCTGGTCTGCTCCGACAGCATCCATGATGTCGTTGACATCTGCATGAGCCTCATCAGCTAGTTTGGCTATAGAGTTAGCGAATGAAATCTTGAGTGCTAGAAATGCGTTGGCAGTAACCTTTATAAGCTCAGAGCTATTCAGCGTGGTCGTGATGTATTTGTTGGCGGCTTGCCGTGGACGTATCCCGGCTTTTTTTGTGATGGTGTCTCGGTGTTTCTCAACTGATTTGTAGATGTCTATGACTTGCTGGGCGGCATTTTTATTTGGGCCACCTACGACAACCCGGTCAAAGAAAAGCGAGTCAGATAGGGCAGTGCCTTCGCGCAAGAACTCTGGATTTGATACATAGTGGATAGTCTTGCCAAGTGGCTTGAATGTCTGCTCGACTTTCTCTCCGGTACCGACGGGAACAGTGCTTTTCTGTACGTAGATAGATCCTTCGCGCATCAATAAGCTAGCTTGCTCTGCGGCAGAGAAAACATAACTAAGGTTGGAGCTACCATCTGGGTTGTCTGGTGTGCCGACGGACGAGAACACGACATCACTATTCGGAATACTTTCCTCATATGAGCTGGTTGGAATCATGGTGCCACGATCAACCACATCTTTTACGAGGGGATCGATACCTTCCTCATAAAAGAATGATTTACCAGATTTGATAGCTTTGAGCCGGTCTTGGTTTATATCCAGCGCATAGACTTTGTGCCCCGCCTGAGCAAACAGTACGGCAGTCGTAAGCCCAACGTAGCCCGTGCCAATAACCGTGATAGTCCGAGGTTTTTTATTCATACTTCAGACTCTTATTTTAGAATATCTGAATGTCTTAGACCAGGATAATATTAAAACCGCATGCTAAGATTTATACATGAATGTTAGTGCTGTGTTTAAATATTGCCCTCGGTGCGGCAATGGCTTAAAAGCTAGAGACATATTGTTGGAGTGCGAGAGTTGCGGTCTGCACTACTATTTGAACCCAAAGCCCGGCACAACAGCTGTACTAAAAAATGAGACAGGTGAGTACCTACTAGTTAGGCGTGCTAGGGAGCCTAAGAAAGGCCTTTGGGACTTACCGGGAGGCTTTCTTGAGTTGAATGAAACGTACGAGGAGGGGGTTCAGAGAGAATTACAAGAAGAGTTAGGTGTACGGGCAAGTAACTTACACTATAGTGAATCTGTTATTGACGAACATGAGCATCAATCAGTTAGGTACCCAGTTAGCGTAGCTGTATTTACGGGTTCAATATCAACAACTCTACCTATACAGGCTCGAGATGATATAGATGCGTATAAGTTCTTCAGTCTAGATGATATACCAATGGATGACATCGGATTTAGGTCTGTTCACCAGATATTATCTAAGTTGAAGACCTCTCAAGAGGACTAACTGCTTCTACCATAGGCATCACTGAGCCGTACAATATCGGATTCGTCAGACGGAGCAGTTGGATTAGTATGCTGCCAAATCTCAGCTACAACTCCCCAATCATCTAAACCGGCTAGTCGATGCCTGACTTGTGCGTCAAACTGCACTATTTCATTATTGTTCTTTTTTTGCATTGGTCCTTCGTTGTCATCGTCACTTGTAATTACACCTACAGGACCTTGTACGACCCTCCATAGTTCCGCTCGCCGGTAATGATATTGCCAAGAAAGTTTTTCACCCGGTACAACTACCAGTATCTTTGGGCTTATATGATCACCATACTGTTTTAATTCGTCAATAGTGTGGTCCGGGAAGAAGTTTTGCGCAAAAACATCTGTATCACTTTCTTTGACCACGAAAAAACCGCCCCATGGTCTTTTGTTGTCGATCGAATCAATACCTACGGCTAGTGATCCTAGATATTGTTCTACTTTTTCGAACGCCTGTTGTTTTGGTGTCTCCGGTGAAATAGATATTTCCATACACTCCCCTTATCTGTTTAGGTATTTCGTGTTAAGGCTAACTTTGTAATTTATGCCACACATAGCTACATTCTGTCCAATGTTTGGTATCCTCTATGTATGATAACAGTTATTATTGCAGGTGGCTCTGGGACACGCCTATGGCCGCTCTCAACCCCAAACTATCCAAAACATTTACTAAAGGTTAATGGCAGCGACAGGTCGTTACTACAAGATACATATGATCGTGCAAGAAAAATAAGCAGCCAGACATACATAGTGACAGATGCGAGCCATGCTGATCATGTCAAAGACCAGCTTCCTGATCTCTCAGATAATAACTTTATAATCGAGCCAGCCAGAAGAGGAACAGCCAGCTGTATAGTCGCTGCTTTGGCTCATGTGTCTGAAGAATGTGCACACGATGAGCCAATTGCTGTATTGTCTGCAGATCACCACATACGCGATACGGAGGGCTTTATGCATAGCTTTAGTCTGGCGGAGCAATCCTCTAAAGAGAGCGGACGTATTGTCTTAGTTGGCGTTGAACCCAACTACCCAGCAACAGGATTCGGCTATATAAAAAAAGGAAGTTTATACGACGAAGAATCATATGTTTTTAACGTACACTCCTTCAAAGAAAAGCCTGAGTATGAGCTGGCGCAAGAATATGTGAAAAGTGGCAATTATCTTTGGAACTGTGGATATTTTGTGGGCTCCGTAGATACTTTTAAAAACAGCATGAAACAATGTGCACCAGACTTACTAAAAAACTACAATGAGTTAGTAGGCACCGCCAGTGACAGCTACAAGGATGTTTATCTAGGTTTTGAAAACAATACAATAGATTACGCGCTGATTGAAAAAGTTGAAGAGCTTTTGGTCGTTCCCGCGGCATTTGACTGGATGGATCTTGGCTCGTACGGTGACTTGCATAAGGCTGTCGGGAGTGACCAAAGAGGGAATTATCAACAAGGTGAAAATATCGAGCTTGAGGATGTCGAGAACTGCTATGTTCATAATGATGAAGCGCGCCCACTCGCAGTGATTGGGCTTGATAACGTTGTTGTTGTGAACACGAAAGACGGAATGCTTGTTGCTAGAAAAGATTTAGCGCAAAAGATTGGTGCGGTTAGCAAGCGTATTAACAAAAGTAAGTAACAGGAGATAAGTGTTATGCGAAAAAGTGTTATTGCCTTTGACTTAGACGGCACTCTTGCTGAAAGTAAATCGGCCCTAGAAGATAGAATGAGCGATTTGCTAGGAAAACTACTCGAAAAATATCAAGTATGCGTAATGTCCGGCGGTAAGTTTGGTCAGTTCGAAAAACAACTACTCTCCAACCTGCAGGTGGATCCTGTAAAACTGGAGTTTTTACACTTAATGCCAACGTGTGGGACCAAATACTTTAGCTACGACATAGCAAAACATTCGTGGAATCAGGTATACGCAGAAGATTTGACTAAAGACGAGAAAAGGCAAATCCAAGAAGCCCTAGAAAAAAGCATAGATGAGCTTGGCTATCGCGAGTCAAAGCCATGGGGTGATCTCATAGAGGACAGGGGTAGTCAAATTACTTTCTCTGCATTAGGACAGGAGGCCCCAGTTAAAGAGAAAGAGACCTGGGACCCGAGTAATGATAAAAAACGGAAACTGAGAGACTTAGTAGCACAGTATATTCCACAGTTTGAGGTTCGAGCTGGGGGCACTACATCTATTGATGTTACAAAATTAGGCATTGATAAAGCCTACGGAATGCACAAGCTGTTACATATGCTGGAAGTATCGAAAGATGAAGTTTTATTTATGGGTGATGCTCTGTATGAAGGGGGTAACGATTACCCAGTTAAAACCATGGGTGTTGAATGTATCTCAGTCCGAAATTGGCAAGACACTGCTTATGCAATCGAAGGTATCGTAGGAGTTAGCTAGTCGAATGCTAACTAAATAAGAGTCACCGGCCACCAGTTGTTAAACCACTGTGCCTTAATGCGCCCTTTCAGGCTTAGCAAAACTGATGCCGATCATCAGCTGTTTGGCGAATCAAGACGAAAGCTTCGTCTTTTTGATCCTTATACAACATGAAAAAAGACCGATCGAAGGGAGTTATTTCGGCGCGCCAGACTGGTGGTATGAGCGGCAATCATTGTTGTCGCTACTGCCTGCGGCGTTTTTGCATACTTTTGCTGCTGTTGGTAAAAATATGGTGCTATTTTGCTGCGCAAAAACAAAAGAACCTGATTTCTACTTTTTAACTTTCTCAATCATTTCGATTAAACCCTCCCAGCCTACATCTTCTTCTGGAATGCTATGTATTGAAAAAGATTCTAGAGCCGCAACATCATCCTGAGCCACCGGCTTCTTGTTAGTCTTAAGTGTGACAGAAAAAAAGACTGAAACGACCGGCTCTTCTTCTCCATGCCAGTGGTAGAGTTCGTGGGTGCTGCCGATATAGTGAACATCAGTGACATCATTTTTATTTAGGCCGGTCTCTTCCTCCAACTCTCTGTAGAGTGCGTCTTCAAATGTTTCACCGTAGTCGAGAAAGCCACCGAGCTGATCCAGTGCACCTTTTTTGGGTTCAATAGCACGGCGACCAAGAATAACCTTACCGTCTTCATCAAAAAGAAGCAGGCCAACCGCACCCTTGGGGTTACGGAACTGTGAGTGCTTACACTGGGTGCAAACAAACTTAGTATCGGATTCTTGTAGCAGCTCACCGCCACAACGTATACAAAACTTCATATGACAATTGTACCAAACAATACTTACGACTTACTAAGTAAGTAGTCAAGGACTATCTACAACACTCCACCTGGAATAATCCACTGCAAGAATGCGAAGATAAATAGATAGGCAACTAGAGCAATCAATGCATTTGTAATGCGTTTCTTGGCTGCTGCGACAGCTTGAGGATTGCCGCTGGCAGATGAGTACTGTATACCACCGAGTACTATCATGGCGACAACAACGAGGCCAACTAAGACAGACAGTGCGTCTGTGAATACTCGAACGTAGAATATAATTTTGCAGTTGTCTGGCGTCAAGACATCTCCATCACAGTCGGCTTCTATTTGCTGACGGTATGCTTCTGGATTAGTTACGCCGAGCACAACTGGGTCAACAATAACCCCATTGGCCTCGCCGTCTTCATCAAGCGCTCCACCATCTGTGACACTGTAGGATACCTCAAGCGCTCGCTTACCTTTGTGCATGACGCTTTCAATTGATGCACTCGATATATTAGTGTATTCATTTGTCTGCAAGTTGTACTTCCGTAGTACAGCGCCAGCCGGGTCGGCTTCCGTGTAGTAATGTTTGGTAATACGAGCTGTTGAGCCAGCCTCATCACAATTGAGCGTGAAAGACATAATGCCAAAAGGGTAGATATAGGTATTATCGTCGTCTCGTGAGCTTGTATAAGTCATAAAGCCAGCCGACTCAGTGGAACAGCCAGCTACTCGCATAGATACAAAAGAGCCACTTGTGCTACTGAATACATTGGTTATATCGTCTCCTTCTGTGACGTTGTCTATCGGCACCGCTACAGCAGAGCCACCACCACCGGTTGGATCAGCATCGTCATAATAGCCGTCTGGTAGTTGGTCGACAACTTCGAAGGAGAGAGTTTTACTCGTTCCTTCGGTTACTGGTGTCCCTGGCGGGTAGTAGCCATTAATACAGCTCAATCTGAGATAATATTGTCCGAGCTCAGAACCGACATTAAAAGTAGCCGTACCTCCACCACGGCTGGTTTCTATGAGTGATCCTGTATCGTTTGCGGTCTGTTTCTTGTACAGTGCACATTCATCAGGGGCGTCGCCTTCCCAGTGTGACCAGCTGGCGGTCAAGTCGCCACCACTCGGTATCTTGGCGCTATCGGTAATTTGTTGCCCCTCGTGACTTAGTTCAAGTGTCATACGTGGACGATTTTCCAAACCAACGTATACAGGGCTAGATGTATAGATCGGCCCTGTACCTACTTTACGTGAATTGCCTGCCGGGCCACAGTACGTTAAGTCATTCGGGTAATCACGTGCACAACGAGGATCTCGCTCGTATGTCTCGATATATGCAGAGTAGGTGTAGTAGTTCCCACGCTCAACGTTATAATCAATGTGAGTTAATGCGCTACCACGACAAGTATCGTGGACGGGAAAGTCTTTGCGGCAACTGGCAATTTCAGTGCCGTCTCGAAGCAAGGTATAGACAAAAAAAGGAGTATCGCTTGAATCACTACCATAATAGGTTGGTGTTGCATTCGAATATGGCCAAGCTTCAGATTTAATGTAGAGATCACCTTGCTGGTCTCCTTGGGATGCTGGAAGGTATTTAGCAGGATAACCAGCAATTGAACTAATTCTATGTATACGTATATCATTATACGACTGCGCATCCGCCTTATCTGATGCTATACTCACATACCCAAGTAGGCCGACAAGTAGCAATGCAGCGCAGAAGAAGAATATATGCTTTCTGGTAACGTGTATTTGTGTTCGATAAGTTGATAACTTCATGCGTATTTCCGTGTTATAACTCTTATGGTATATTAGACTATAATTAGATTGCAAATTAAAGCAGAAATGCCGTGAAATATTATGGACCAAAACTCATCACCCAATAAGACAATTAATAATCAAAAAAAAGACGATCACTCCTATGATTTCATCATGGATCAGTCACAACAAAATCAAACACCAGAGCAACCAAAAAAGAAGCGCTTGTTTGTAACCATATCAATTATTATAGTGCTGCTTTTGCTCGGTGGTCTATTGTGGCTGGTTGTAGCGAGTGATGATGCCGCCGACCAAGCAAGCGAACAAACGCAAGGAACGACGGCCGACCAGCTTACGACACAATTGGAGTTTGAGGATCCGCTCTTTCGGATGGATGTACCAGGCATATGGTTGGTATCAGAAGATTATGAGCCAGGTGTCACACCAGTCTTTTTTAGCGGACCAGCCACCCATGAGATAGAAGAGTTTAATGATAGCTCAGAGACAATTACCATGACAGTAAAAGAGTTTGCGAGCGAAGTATATCCTAACGAGGCAGTTGATTCATCAGACAAAGTTATCGAACAGGACGACTATGAGAATAACGGCGTAACGTATACGTACCGGGTGTTAGAAAATGCCGTTGATGGTGGCAATGAAGACGGCCCTCGTCGAGCTGTTGCTCGCAACGTCGCGAGACAAGGTGACCGTGTGCTTGTAGCTGAAGTAGCAGTGCCAGCTGAGGCGTGGAATCACTACCGTGAGCTTATCAACCAAAGCATGCGCTCGCTTGAGCCTAGATAAGTCTAGCCTGTTTAGCAACCAGTACAACTTATTTACTAAGTAAGTAGTCGCGGATATCGGCAACTGTGATGGTTTGCTCTATGAGTAAATCGTGCAAGAGTTTGACGGTCTCTATGTCTTTGAGCCCGGGCAGCTGATCGATAATGCGGAGTGTATTTACGCCTTCTACCAGTTTGTTGCCCTTATGCATCGTGTCGATGGCTTCTTGAGCGGATACGCCTTCACCGAGCAGAATACCAAGCTGTCGGTTACGGGTTTCACCAGTGCAGCTCATCCACATATCGTTACCCCACGATTGCCGGCCCATACTGAAGGTGTCGGGGCGAGCACCAAGTTGCTCAACGCACACGTCAGCAATTGCTTGCGCGGTCTTAGATATTATGTGTGTCTCAGAACCATAGGAAAAGCCAAGGCCCTTGACGATGCCAGCCAGGATTGAAATGACGTTCTTGAGGGAGGAGGCGTACTCGACCCCAGTGAGATCAGTCGTTGTGTAAACCTGCAGGTTATCTGAAGTGAAAATATCTGCCAATGGTTGCAATACGGCTTCTGCCGGGCTGGCGATGTCTATGCCGAGCGGTTCGTGGTGGAACAAGTCGTCGGCTATCGTGCCACCAGCGAGTTGCGCATAGACGTAGTCGAAACCGTCGAGTTCTTCTGCGGTAACCTCTGATAAGCGTTTACCGGTATCTTTATCTAGCGCCTTAGCAATGTTTACGAGGATGACGCCTGGTTTGGCGAATTTTTTGATGGTTTGCATGACGGGCCGGGTGGCGCTTGAGGCGAC
Source organism: Candidatus Saccharimonadota bacterium (assembly GCA_024635455.1). Classification (GTDB taxonomy): domain Bacteria; phylum Patescibacteriota; class Saccharimonadia; order Saccharimonadales; family SLHW01; genus SLHW01. The sequence goes on from JAGXIU010000002.1 coordinate 166,871, forward strand.
AGCGACGATGACGATATCAGCGTCTTTTAATAATTCCTCTGGCGAGTTAGCAAACCGCGTCATATCAGTAATAGTTGTCTCTGTGTGATGGTGCGGGTGCGTGCGGTCAGTGCGGAGCTTATCCATAACTTCATCTACGATGTCGTAAGCAATCAGGTCAAAGCTTTCATCATGTTTGTTATCGAGGTGTTTGAGGATAGCGTAGCCGAAAGCGCCGATACCGTAGAGGGCGATGTGTTTTTTCATAATGGGTTTAGTATAAAGCAACTAAGGACGAGCAACTAGTGGCCAGGAATAGAAGGTGGGTATCACTAAACCCGACAGTCTATAGTGTGTCGGGTTTAGGAACGAATCGGGTAGAATGGGGGTATGAATGAGAAAAGAGTCGCAATTGTGCATGATTGGCTCTATGGTGGCGGGGCAGAAAAAGTCGTGCAGGAACTCCACGCGTTGTATCCAGACGCACCGATTTATACCTCATACTGCACTGATGAATGGCGAGAAAGACTGGATAATACGGTTGTAACCGGTTATTTACAGCGCTGGCCATTCCGTTCTTTGCGCAAGTTTTTGCCATTGTTGCGTCAATGGTGGTTCGCCTCACTGGATTTATCTGCATATGACGTCGTTATTTCGAGTTCTGGTAACGGTGAGGCAAAGTTTGTCCGCGTACGTGAAGGAGCCGAACATATTTGTTATTGCCATACACCGACACATTTTTATTGGCGACAATATGAGCAATACGCCTCGAACCCAGGTTTTCGACCATACTGGTTGGCACGACTTGGGCTGCGCTTGCTAGTGAAGCCACTGCGCCAGCGAGACTACCAGGCGGCGCAGCGAGTTGATCGATTTATTGCAAACTCGCAGCATATACAGGCAGACATTAAGCAGTTTTATAAGCGTGATTCTGTGGTAATACATCCACCAGTTGCCGTTGAGCGTTTTCAGTCGGTGGAGGCGGGTGAGCGCCGTGGGTACATAACCGTTGGTCGGCAAACACCATACAAGCGTGTTGACTTGATAATCGAGGCTTGTAACCAGCTAGGGCTTCCTTTGACAATAGTAGGTAACGGCCCAGAGCATGTACGATTGCAAAAACGAGCTGGTCCAAGCGTGACACTACGTAGCGACGTGGATGATGATGAGCTGCCGACTTTACTCGCTCGTGCAGAAGGCTTTATATTTGCAGCTCACGAGGATTTTGGTATTGCGCCGGTGGAGGCTATGGCGGCTGGCACACCTGTTATTGCCTATCAGGCTGGTGGCGCGCTCGACTATGTCGAGCCAGGTAAGACTGGACTGTTGTTTGCCGAGCAAACGGTGGCGTCATTGGTCAGCGTGCTGGAGCATTTCCAGGACACGAGTTGGCAACATGATGAGATAGCTGCATCTGCAGATAAGTTTTCAGCAAGTGAGTTTCGTCAAGCGTTTCGTAACAATGTTCAGGAAAACTAAACCGCTTCGTATAAGAGCAGTCACAAAACATATGCACGAGCGTTGGCGTGGCGAGGGGTTAGAACCTCGCTATAGGCTGTAATCGATATGCTAGGATAAGTGCATGATTATTGTGATTATTGCCGGTGGCTCGGGTACACGGCTATGGCCGCTCTCGACCAGCGACTATCCGAAGCATCTACTAAATATAACTGGTGATACATCTCTGCTGCAGAATACTTACGACAGGGCAACGAAACTTGCTGACACGATTTACGTTATATCGGAGGCTTCACACGCTCATCATGTATGTGAACAATTGCCGGATTTGTCAGCTGATCATGTCATCGTTGAGCCAGGCCGGCGCGGGACGGCGAGCTGCGTAATTGCAGCGCTAGCAAAGATTAAAAATTCTCATGATACAGAAGAGCCAATTGTATTTATGCATGCCGATCATCACATTCGCGATACACAAGGCTTTGTCGAGAGTTTGCAGATAGCTGGCGAGGTTTCAACCAAGCATCAACGGATCGTGCTACTTGGCTTGGTCCCAACTCATCCAGCAACTGGGTTTGGCTACATTCAGCGCGGTGAGCACGCCAACGGCGGCCAGGTGTTTGATGTGGTGAGCTTCAAAGAGAAGCCAGATAAAACAACTGCTCAGCAATATCTCGATAAGGGAAATTATTTATGGAATATGGGTTATTTTGTAGCACCTCTTGCTGTTTTTGAGCAAAGTTTACACGAGCATGCACCGCGCTTATGGGAAAACTACCAACAATTAATAGCTGCCAAGCACGCCAACGAGCATGATGATTATTATCTTGGCTTCGTGAGTGAGTCGATTGACACTGCTCTTATAGAGCGTGTGCCAGATTTGCTGGTGGCGCCAGGTTCATTCGACTGGATGGATGTTGGTTCGTATAGTGATATGCACCAGGTGAATGAACAGGATGAGGTCGGCAATACAGTGCAAGGCGACGCCCTAGTAGATCAGGTATCAAACAGTTACGTGCGAAATGATACTGACGTGCCGGTTGGTGTAATTGGGCTGGATAACGTCGCTGTGGTGGTAACCGACAAAGGTATTCTGGTGACGAATAAAACGCATGCGCAGAATGTCGGCTCAATCGCCAAAAAAGCGCAAGGGCAAAGCTAGATTTATACAAACGTATAAAAGTTATATAATATAACTATGCGAAAACGAGAAACAATGGAGACATTGCTGGACAATGCTCATATGGCTGTGGCCAAGCTAGCGTATCCCGAGATGCGCGTGCACGGTGATCAGAAAAAGATATGGCTGGGCGTCGCAGCCGGCTGTTTGGCTACGGGCGCTGCGGTTGTTGGGCTGGCTGATTCTTATGCCTCTAGTGCTAGTGAGGCGATGATGGTGTCTCCTGATAGCTTCGGGCTTTGGATAGATACATCGGTCGTACCGGCTATGCCGATGGTGGAAATGTCGAACCAATCGAGGAATATATTTGAGTTTACGGCTGATCAGATCGCGTCCGATGATGCAACCGTGTCTCCGCTGGCGCTCATGAGCGGATTGTCGCGCCTCATCTACCGACGTACTCCACGGTAAATTTCTGCTTCAACCCAAACATTTAGCCAATAAATACAGCTTATTGATGTTGACCGCTAACTAACGAGTTAACTCTTAGGTAGTGAAGAGTTTTTACTCGAGGATTATCAACATCGCTTTTATATCTGCGTACGACCGTAAGTTTTCTTGAGATGAGGCAGACAAATCATCAGAGGAAAGGTTAGATAGCACAGCGATAACAACCACCTATGACAAGGACAGTCCTTGTCATAGAGTGTAGAATATGAGTATGCCAAGCAAGAATACGATAAAAGAACATGTGCCTCATTCATATTTCCATATTTATAATCGCGGAGTTGAAAAAAGAAATATTTTTGTTGATGAGCAAGATTATGAAGTGTTCTTAAGCTATTTTAAAGTTGCACTATCGCCAAAAGAAATGATTGAAAAAGAACTACAGAAGAATGAGCTAGATTTGCCTGGCATTGGTAGGCTCAGAAGAAGTAATCTTTCTGAAGAGATCGAGTTACTCGCCTTTTGTTTGCTACCCAATCACTTTCATCTATTTATTTATCAACACGCAGCTGATGCCATGCAGCGCTTGATGCGGTCTGTCATGACGGGATATGTAATGTACTTTAATCACAAATATGATCGTGTAGGCGGGCTATTTCAGGGAAGATATAAGGCATCTCGAATTGATAACGACGCATATTTGGCGCATATTTCTCGATACATACATCTAAATGCACTTGATGTGAACATGACACTGGATACGTTTGAGTACTCTAGCTATCCGAACTATATGGCTAGGCGAGAGGCAGTTTGGCTAAAACCCGATAAGATACTAGCTCTATTTACGGACATAAATGAATATGAAAAATTCTGCAAAGACTACACCTCACAAAAGAAACAGATCGATGCAATCAAGCATCAGCTAGCAGATCATTGACCACCTATGACAAGGACAGTCCTTGTCATAGAGTGTCAAGGAGAGTGTTAGCTTTTTTGGGGCGTGAAGTATAAAAACGGCCCATTTCTGAGGTTATAACTTCTGGTTTCTGGATCCTATTTGGCGCCGATGCCACCGATGACTGCGCGGATAGTGCGGAAGAGGATGCTGATGTCGAGCCAAAAACTCCAGTTCTGCACATAGTAGATATCAAGCCGTCTACGTTCCTCGAAGTCGATATCACGCCGACCAGATATCTGTGCGAGCCCAGTTATGCCAGACTTTACGCTTAGAATGGCATGGCGCTTAGCGTAAGACTTGAGCTCGTCCGGTACGAGTGCACGTGGCCCAACAAGGCTTAAGTCGCCTTTAATGACATTAAGTAGCTGGGGTAGCTCATCTAGACTAGTCTTACGTAAAAGTCGCCCAACGAACGTAATGCGCGGGTCATTCACTAAGAAGTCGCCGTTTTTGCGGTAGGTATTTGCAAGTTTTGGCTTGCCCATCTTGGCGAAGGCTTCCTCTGGCGAAAGACCGTTATAAGCGGCTTTCATGGTGCGGAACTTAAATACCTTAAACGAAATGTTAAACCGCGTTAGTCTCGTTTGGCGGAACAGGACTGGCCCTCGCGGGTCAGACAGCTTAATGATAAGCGCAATCAGGAGCAGGACAGGTGAGCTGATAAGTAAGATAATGATACTAGCGAAGAAATCAAATAACCGCTTAATGATGCGCCCCCAGCCAGTCAAGGATGTTTGCGAAACAGCAACCATTGGTACACCAGAGAAAAGCTCGACGCTAATATCACCGACAAACAAGTCACTGTTGCCAGGTACAAACCTGTATGCGGTGTGGTTTTCTTGTGAGTATAGTAAAATCTCGTTGTTTTTTGCTGTACTTCCAAATAACTCGGTTTGAATAATGCTTTGGATTGGCTCCTGTAGTTTGTTGATAGCTTCTTGGAACGAATCATATCGCGGTATACCTCGTACTTTATAACCAACGGTAGCAATAACTCGTTGGCCAGTGTGGGTTGTATTACTGAGCGCTTGGGCAATATGTTCGGTGCTCGTAGTATTACCCACCAACAAGACATTGCTCACCCCTACGTCTAATCGGAATAACGCATGACGAATAACCCGAGCGATCGAGCGGAATAATACTAAAAAGCCAAAGCCGAGCAGTGCTCCGTAGACGGGAACAAAGCGACCAGGGAATAAGTCAATCGATAGATTAAAGAAGTCGTAACTGAGCACCGCCATGATGCCAATAACGGAGCCTATCAAGAGCCGGCCAAGCTCGGCAAAGCGACGATCATAGACGGAATGCGCATACAGCCCAATAAGCGCGTGAATGGCAATCCATATCGGCAATGTACTGATAATAGCAATAGCGTAGGTAGTACCAGCGATAGGTGAGCTCCCCTCAATCTCTAAAATACGGAAGCGCAGAATATACGATGCAATGAATGCAGCAGTTAATGCTGCGAAATCTCCGACTATTAGGATGAGTGAGAAGGCGAGCGAGGCGTTGTTTTTCATCTTGGGGGTATTATAGCAACTCGTGGCTTACTTTTTTCACTAGCTGGGCAATTTACTTTTCTCTAACGAGAAACGCAACCACATAAACCCGACAGACTATAGTATGTCGGGTTTAGAATAGCCGTAGATATGTAACTCAATTGACAGATATGATTGCACGTGTTATTATAGTAGTACTATGACACATAAAAATGAAACACACGAAACACGAATGGATACCGGAGAGGGTATCCTTGGGCTTCGGGCTAGCCAACATGAGCTAGAAATAGCTAAGAATAATCCCCCAGTTCCGCTTACAGAGACAGCAATTAAATCAGAAGAAGCATTTATCAGGGACGGTCAGGGAGAAATTGGTGACCCAATTATCGATACACGCGCTTATTTAGCAGCTCAGAAGAATAAATATCCAAAATATATCGATACAGTTGATTTAGACCTTGAAGATGGCGAGGTTGTAAAGATCGTCGACCGTGATGGTATTGAAGTACGGATCGGCGATGTAGCAGTAAACCTATCCGGCACCGATAAGCCGACTGAATAGAGTTAACCTGTTCTTAAGATGCTTCAGTCGGTAACTTATCCTTAAGCTTAGTCAGGCGTGGCAGGAAGCTTTGTGCTGCACCATCTAAGCCAAGGATCTTGAGCGCGCCGATGAGCACGTACAGTTCGTCAATGTGAGCCTGATTGATTTTTGACTCGGTTTCGACTTTTTTTATGTAATACTCGATTTTTTCTATCAGCCACTTTTCTTCACTTGGTTGTATCTGGTTGGTTTGAAGTTTAGTTTGAGCATCGGTACTGACGACCTCGAGCGAACGAGCGGCGTGATCTCGCTTTTGTAGGTGCCCACGATCGATTAGGTTTTTGATGTGTAGAGACACCGTGGCTATAGAGTTATAACCCATGCCGGTTTTTATCTCACGGTAGCTTGGGCTATAACCATGTTCAGTAATAAACGATTCAATAAAGCTAAGTAGCTCTTGCTGTTTTTTGGTTGGACGAACGGTTTTGCCTGGTTCACTCATTACATTCTCCGTTATTTTGAGCGTTTTTTAGGCGGACGAGTCGATAGGGTCGGCATGGCTGTTTTCCTGGCGGGGTTAATATCATGAGGCTCGGCACTCTTCTTCTTGAATACCCAGTATTTGAATAATAAATAGTTGTACACGGTAAAGAATCCAGCGCTAACAAACTGTCCAATGTAAGGAGACACGTCAGCCAGCTCGTACAAACCGCCAACAATCGCTAGGTCTATTAAAAAATTGGTGAACATGAGGCCGTAGTACTTCTCTGCAGATGCATGGATTTGCTTTTTTGACAGTCGTTTTCTACCAAAAACCCAGTAGCGCTGCAGGTAGAAGTTGACCATGACACCTAATCCATACGACAACACACGGTTTGGCCAAAACGGTACCTTAAAAACGATGTCAAACAGCGCAAAGGCGCCGTAGCCGCTCCAGAACTGGGCTCCGCCACTTATCATGTACTCAATGATGCGCTTGAGTTCTTTTTTGTATTTATATTTTAGTTTTGGCATAGATGTTTTTATTGCTTATCTGATCTTTAGGTTTAAGTATAGCAAACCATGTCATTAGTTGAGCGTGCTTTACTGGCAACTTATAATAGAGACATAATCAGGAGGTTTTAAGTATGAAAACAAACCAAAACGGATTCTCTGCACTTATTGTTATTTTGATACTTATTATCATTGGCCTACTTGGCGTTGGCGGGTGGTATTTTTGGTCAAACCAAGAAGACGAGCAAGAAACTACAGAGCCGGTAGCGACTGAGCAACCTGAAGATAGCCCCAGTGAGTCGTCAGAGCCAGCTGAAGATACTCAGCTGATTCCTGATGGCTGGGTGCGGTATAGCAATACTGAAATCGGCATAACATTCCTCTATCCGCAGGATTGGGGCGAAGTTGTGCGAGCTGAGTTTGATGACCAGGGTAACAGTGACTACTTTGGCTTCAGTGAGTTTGATCCAGTGTCAGTCGGCGGCCTGCAGGCTGATTACGAAGTTAAGCCTCGCGGTGGTACGTTAATTGATCCAGGTGGCTTTTCTGTGGCAGCTGACGGTGCTATTCAATTTCAAAATAGAGACGGCAGCGTGGCTGGCCCCGCAAGCAGTGAGTACACGCTTGTTGATGGCGACAATTGTATTATGGCGCTTGGAACACAGTTTTTCGATACGCTCGCTTACCACGCAACCTGCAATACACCGAGCGATGTAACGCCTGGATTTAACTTTGCAGCTCAGGACAGTAGCTTGGTTGATGTGGCAGTGTTTGAGCAGATGGTAGAGAGTTACGAAGTACTGTAATCTAGCAAATACAAAAGTTTCGGTTCTGCTATTGAGTAGCTATACTTAGACAAGTATGAATATTATTGAGGCATTGCTATTGGGCTTAGTGCAAGGTGTGACTGAGTTTATTCCAGTATCAAGCTCTGGCCATTTGCTGCTCGGGCAAGAGTTATTTGGCGTGGATGGTGGTGGCTTACGTTATGATGTAGCGCTACACATTGGTACGTTAGTGGCAATACTATTGTTTTTTTGGCGGGACTTATACCAAATCATAAAAGATGTTATCTATGGCGGGGCGTACCGGCGAGTTGGCTGGTTCTTGGCTATTGCTACGTTGCCAGCGGCGTTTTTTGGCGCCTTACTGCAGGGCGCAGCTGAGTCAAGCTTCAGGAGTGGCTATTTGGTAGCTTTTAACTTAGCGTTTGTCGGACTATTAATGCTGTTGGCAGAACGTCTGGCGACGAAGCAACCGCAAGTTGATGTGAAGCAGACAAATCTCACGCAGGCACTGGTTATAGGGTTTTCGCAAGCCTTGGCGTTAGTACCCGGTGTGTCACGTTCTGGTAGCACCATTACTGCCGGTTTGTTTATGGGGCTTGATCGGGTTGCGGCGACGCGCTTTTCGTTTTTGTTGGCAGTTCCCATAATGATTGGCGCAATACTGAAGGTCGTCGTGTTCGATAGTGGATCAGTAGTGGACAGCACTGGCAGTGGTGTACTGTTGGTTGGCATCGGTGCGTCGATGCTCAGCGGCTTGTTGGCAATCCGATTCTTGCTTCGTTTCTTAGCTCACCATAGCCTCGCTACATTCGCCTATTATCGTATTGGTTTGGCGGTGATAACGGTGGTATTTTTGACTATCCGTTGACGTATCTGTAGCACTAGCGGTATTATAGATAAACATATGGCAAAAACATCTGTGTCGAGTAATAAAAGTAGCGCTCCAGTAGCGAAGATAATCATTGGCGTAATTCTTCTGGCATCTCTTGCTGGCAACGGCTTTTTACTTTGGCAATATCAAGAAAAAGAATCTGAGCTAGAAACTGCTAACCAAACTATCGAGCTTTTTAAGAGTGACCCAGGCGCAGCTGAAGAAGCCAGCGTACAAGAATACATTGATCAGGTTGGGAGAGTATATAATTTGCCGGAAGGCGAAACGCCGAGTGTTGCCACAGTTGAGGATAAAGAATTACTTGCTGATCAGCCATTTTTTGAACGAGCCGAGAACGGGGACGTTGCGTTGATCTATCCTGAGGCTCAACTCGCAGTATTATATCGGCCGAGTACTGCTCAGATCGTCAATGTGAGCAGTCTAGAGATCGATGACAACCCTGACGCCCTAGACGTTCAAACGCCAGAAGCTGAGTCAAGCGGGCCACTAGAAGAGTAGTGCCTCCGTACCCTCACTTCGCTTTTTTTTGAGAATCATCGTATAATGCTCTTTAAGGGTATGTGCCCATGCTAAATACATACAGACACAATCAACGAACGAGAAAAGTCAAAGTTGGCTTACTCGTGGCTAGCTTTTTATTTGGGATAGGCGGTATATTGCTTGCTGGATTTTTTGTTTATAACGATTTGCGGAACAACCAGGCAGAAGTTGTCGAAGGAGAGGGTCGCACAGTCGCGCAAGTACTCAGCGATAGTGATGTTTACTTTGTGCATGAGCCAGATTTCGACTTTGAGCTGCCCAGTGACTGGCGAGAGATAGATAGAGTTAACTCGCCAAACGAACAAAGCATCACCTGGCAAGCGACACTCAAGGATGAGGATAATCGGTATTTGACGTTATATATAAATACGATTCCGCAAGATCCAGTTGTCCGACTATTACCTGTCACTGTTACAGAAAATCGTTTGCAGCGAGGACAGCTATCACCAAATTGCTCGAGCTTTACTGGTAGTGAAACTTTAGATAGGGATGAGCGCAGAAATGAACCACCAGCTCAAACTAAATGGGCGAATACTGACTTTATATGTGATGTCGGTAGAATCGTTAATGAGAACATTATTGGCACTGGTCAATCAGGCGAACCGATAAACACCATTACGATTACAGGCGAAGAAAGCGGCACTAATAAGTACTTCTTCTTGTATGAGGATAGAAATGTGCGGCCGAATTTTGATATTTTGTACAATGCTGTGAATACGTTTTTTGCGAAGTAATTATTAAGGGTTAGAAAATAGGAAGTAGTAATTAGCGAGGCTCGTTCTCGACAGGGCGAGCTACCTTTACTTTATGATGAATAAGGTCAAGGATTGACTAAACTCGAAGGCTTCTCCGCTGATGAAATCAGTTTTTTGAAGCCCGAACAGAAGACACGGGGCTTTAAGTGGGTTGAGGTTGGGTTTGTGTGATAAATCAGTTCTATGATTGCTAAAAATACTACATCTAGTGTAGGGCTTATACGCTATACTACTAGGCATAGGCAAATTACCAATTTATGCTGGAAGTAGGTGAAATTCCTACACTGTGCCGCAACGGTGAAAGTCCGATACAGCAAGAAAAGACTCCCGAGCAGGAGCAACTGTTGTCACCTTCCTGGTGTGACCGTCTATTCTGCTAAAGGAGCATAGGCGATACAGTGTTACAACTAGCAACCCATCCAGAAGTAGAAAAGTTTGAGCAGGGGCCGCGCATCGATCGGTGGCTACTTGCAGAACAGGCCCGGCCGATTGAGTCCGATATTGCTCGAAGCCGAGCGCAAAAATTACTCGGTTCTCTCGCGGTAAATAATGTAGTTGACGTTAAGCAGGCGCAAGAAGAGACCAGTAGCAACACGACGCTTTTATTTGCAACACAGGCAGCTCGTATGGGTGATCAAGAATCACGGCATGCAGTTGAGCAGAACGTGCAGACCAATGTAGCTGAGATTTTATATAAGGCAGGACACCAAACCAGCGTATTCTTGACATATGCAGATGGCCAGCTTGCGCAATCGGGTCGCTCACTTGCCGATATACAGGCAAATACCCTTCGCTACACTACATTGAACCCATTAATGCGCCGTCGTTCAGAGCAAGAGCTTGAAAACGTGTTTTCATTTGAGGAGTTGCTTGGGTCAGGGGCGCTAGAGGATTATGACGCAGTAGTGTTCTCATTAGCGCCAAATGATGAAAAAACCAAGCGTGATTATGGGTTTTTTAGCGACACTGACACTTGCTCAATTCAGATGTTGCGTCATAGGGATGGTAGCGACGTTGAGCTACAGACTGCACTGGTAGCCGGCAAGCCATCAGCATATGCTACCCGACATGACTCGCAGGCAGTTGAGTATATAGCACAACAAAATGGTGCTAGCTATAGTCTAGATAGCGAGGAAGACGGTCTGCGTCAGATTTTACTTATACCAAAAACAGCTGCACCAAATGGCGTTGTCGATATCGTGGCACAATACGATTGGGCGATCGGTGGTACATTTTATGGTGAGCAACAGACACATTCGCAGCCAATAGACTACGTGGCCTACGCCGAACAGTGCGAACAGAGAAATCGTGACTTTGATGTAGTGGTCCAGCAGGTCACTGACCAGTTGCTCACTGAGGCGCATAGTTTCACCTCACCGGTACAGGCAATTAAACGGCTTCATAAGCTGACCGAACAAGCTTTGGTTACGGGCGCAATCAGCGATGAATCTATCGATGTGCGGGTATTTGGAGCAGAGTCAGCAGGTTATATAGATGCCGCTCGACTTATGAGCCAGCAAGGTGATGCAGAGAAGGCACTTGACCTACAAATGAAAGCTATTAAAACAGCAGCTTCTAGCTCGTGTCCAATGTTTAATGGTGGTGAAACCGATGGTACTACCGATAATCCGTTATCGCTTAACGGTATATTTGAAGATAAGTATGGCTCGCTAGAATTTAGGTGTAAACATGGACATAATAATAAGCGACCGAGAAATAAATTGATTGAAAAATGCCAGCATTGTGGCATCAGTGTTCGGTGTTAAAATAGAAGCAGAAATGATAGATAAGCACGACCAACAGTATAAAGAGCTCGTTGATGAACGTTCGCCAGAACTGTTTTGTGATTCCTGCGGTCATTATCCGATTATGCCATTGCACGGCCATTTCGTGTGCCCAGAATGCAAAATGCCAACGAAGTGCTGTGAGGGAATACCGGCTGATGTCTAAGGCGACGACGAGTCGTGAAAATAAGGACGCCCCGCCCCGCCATTGGAGTAGTCGTTTCTTACGTATAACGTTATGGACAATCAGCGTGTTTCTTGTGTTGCATCTTGCTGGGCAGGTGCTCACGCGGTTTTTCTTTCCAGACAGTGTGTTCTGGGATGAAGTGACCTGGCGCTTCAACGTTGATTTGGAGCTGAATGTGACAACGTGGTACGCCTCGTTTCTCGCAGCGGTGGCCTCTTTGAGCGCAGTGTTTGTAGCGTCCCAGTATCGTCATTATCGAACAGACAGACTCCCGTTGACTGTCTGGGCTTTGTTGGCAGCGGCCTTGCTTGTCGTGTCTATTGGCGAAACTGCCAGTTTTCACGAGCTGTTGCTGCAGCTGTTGCACGTGCAAGCTGAGCTTGGCACTGTGCCGTCGTATAAATCAAACGCCTGGTTGTTTGTAATTCCGGTGATTGCTCTTGGGGCTGCTGCTGGCTTGGGGCTCGTGCACCGCGCCATGCCTCACCGTACTTTTGTGCGCATTACTGTCGCTGCGTGTATCTATCTGACGGGTGCTGTCGGCGTGGAGTACATTAGCATTCCGATTAGCGATGAAAGCCTTATGTATAACTTTTTCCTGACGCCCCTAGAAGAGGGCCTTGAGATGGTAGGCATGTGGTCGGTGATACGAGCGATGTCTTTACACGTTCGTGAGGCGTTGCCGGATGTCGATAAACAGGTACAACAACTATGGCAATAAATCAGCGTATTGGTATCTTTGCTGGAAGCTTTGATCCGATTCATAAGGGTCATATTATGTGCGCACAACGCGCTATGGAGCAGCTCGGTTTGCAACGTGTGCTCTTTGTTGTTGAGCCACGGCCACGTCGTAAACAGGGAGTTAAGGCGTTTGAGCATCGTAGTGCAATGGTGCAACGTGCGATTGCTGATTTCGAAGGCTTTCAACATATCTTGATAGACGACCCGTACTGCACTACCACCGAGACACTACCGATGTTACGTGAGCGTTTTCAGGGCAGTGAACTATATGTACTGATGGGGGATGACGTAGCCGAGCACATAGCTCAATGGCCACAAGTTACCGAACTCCTCAGCAATGTTCAGCTTGCCGTTATATTGCGCACACTAAAAAGAAATCAGCTTGAGCAGCGCTTAGAGAAGCTGGCTACTGTGACCAATCAGAAGCCTCGAGTGCACATCATAGACGGAATAGGCGCACCAATTAGTTCAAGTAAAATACGAGCGCAACTAAAGCACGAGGGCACCTCAGATATGGTACAGCCACACGTCTTAGATTATATTCGAAAGCAAAATCTCTATGGATCAAGCGGCTTAGCTTCGTAGTGGTCCTGGAGGTAGGAAATGTGCTTATCCCGGTAGTGCTTGAATTCTCGTTTGCTAAACTTGTTTCGTTTTAGGAACGAGCTTACTTTCTCGCTACCAATAAATGCTGGCATCATGACGTAGCTAGCACCGTACCCATATAGGAGAGCAGCTTGGTCGGAATTATCAGCATGACAGATGACCACAGCATCTTTGTTTACAAGTTCTAGGTGGCGGAGTAGCTGGACATTGGTGTCAAGGTCCGAAGCGAGACTGACCACTACCTTTACTTTGCTGAGGTCAATTTCTTCAAGTAGCTCTAGGTCAGTTGCGTCGCCGTAAATATAGGGAATGTGCTTGCGCTCTAGTTCGTCGGCGACATCTGGGTCATAGTCGATAACGACATAATTGTTGGCAATTTTCTTAAACGCTTCTACGAATTCGTTTCCACCTTTTTTGTACCCGAAAAGCACGGCATCATGTTTGCCGTGTGATTCGTGCTCGTGTCGACGTTTTTGCCGCTCGAATATGCCTAAATATGGCTCGAGCAGACTGTAGAGCTTATCGGAATAGGTGATCATATAGGTTGAAGTAGCAATCGTAATAATCGCTACAAGTGTAACTGTGGCTACAATCTCCGTCGTTATCTGGCCACTACGTTGTCCGAGTAACAAGAAAACGAGTGAGAATTCACTAATCTGAGCAACTGCTAATCCGGCTTTGAAGCCAGTTTTCTTGGTATATCCAAGTAGCCCAAGAATAGTCATCACAATGAGCGGATTACCAAATAGCACCAAGCTAGACATAGCGATGGCTGGTCCGATAAATTCAGTAAAGTTTACAATTTCTAGACGAGCACCAAGTGCTATAAAGAATACAATCAAGAAGAAATCTCGTAGTGGCTTCAGGCGAGAAGCCACCTCTTGAGCATACGATATATTAGCTAACGCAACACCAGCAATAAGTGCACCAATCTCAACCGAGAATCCGAGCTCATAAAATACTGTACCGATACCAAATCCCCATGCGATGGCAAACAAAAACAGCAATTCCTGTGAGCGTGCTAGGAAGGTGGTGAGCGGGAGAACTATAAATTTGGTAACTGCTACTACTGCTGCAATAACGAACACTCCCGTTAGCACGAGTATACCAATATCGATTGGGCCGAGCTCATTACCGGCAGCCGATGCATAAACCAAGGCGAAGGCGACGATTATATCTTGTACGAGCAAGAATCCGATTGATATTTTGCCGTAGAGTTTGTTCTGTTCCTTTTTATCACTAAGCAGCTTAAGGATAATAATGGTGCTACTAAAAGCTAAGGCGATAGAAATATAGAGCGACTCGGTGCTGCTGTAGCCAAGCAAACGCGTCAAAACACTTGCCAATAGAACGGTGAACAGTACCTGACCACCACCGGTGAGCACTGCCGTTTTGCCTACCTCTTTAATAATTCGCGGGTTAAGGCCAAGTCCAACAATGAAAAGCAGTAGTACGATGCCAAAATCACCAAGCAGTGCGATAGTGTCGGGTGATTCTACGACACCAAAAAATGTTGGCCCAACTAAAAGCCCAGTCATAATGTGCCCAATAATCAGCGGCTGCTTGAGCCATCGCATAAGCATAGCGATACTGGCTGCTAGGCAGATGAGTAGTGTGATCTCAGTAAATATATGTCCGTCCATGTTTGTTTTCGCTTAACCTTATTATGTAACTTTACAACACTATACAATTGGGCACAAATTTTGGAAAAATGTCTTTACACAATTCTCATGCCTTGGTACTATTACAAGTACTTCAAGGTATGAATTATGTAATGCACATACCGAAAGAAGACAAAAACATTCAAAAATACAAAGAGTACTGTGGCGAGTGGTTTATGTGCTAGCCAGTGCTGTTTATAGGGAGGATACGGCGATATGCCTATCAAAATAAAAATAATACAACAAAAGAGGCACAAAGTGGACGTCCAAGTAAAACGCCCAAGTTGGCAACAATTCATTCACTACTAAAGAGAAGAGTGGTGACCAAAACATAAACCCGACATACTAAAGTGTGTCGGGTTTATTACTTCTATTTTTTAAGATTATGTCTATTGTTCTTCGTCTGGGACGAATTCAGACGGGTCAAAACCCTCTGGTAAGGTGTCGCCCGATTGACTGCCTATGGTTGGATCAATCTCTCCATCCGCGTTCAGCGGGGAATTTTGTGACGGTTCACCAGTCTCTCGCTCAATGTATTCATCTATAACGGCGAAGAACTCACTGGCATCTTGTGGGTTTTCGATGGGCTCTTCATTAATGTAGAAGCTTGGAGTACCGGTCACGCCGTGTTCATCAGCCCGTTCACGGTCGGCATTGATGGTGGCAAGCACCTCGCTGCTGCCGACATCAGCTCGGTACTGCTCCATGTCGAGTTCCAGCTCCTCAGCATAGCCTTCAAAAATCTGCGCAGCGTTGTCTGCCTGCGACCAAGATTGTTGCCGCTCGTATATCAGGTCGTGCATTGGGAAGAATTGATCCTGTAGACCAGCAGCTTCGGCTGCTCGGTGGGCTGACATTGAGTTGGGCAGACTACCGATAAGAGGGAAGTGGCGGAACTGAAAGCTAATTTCGTCGCCATAGATTTCTTTGATCGAGTCAACCACAGGGAAGTATTGTCCACAAGATGGACACTGGAAGTCACCATATTCGATAAGGGTAACACCGGATGTTCCCTCGCCAATGACGTGGTTGCTCACCTCGCCGGCCTCAGGTGCGTCTTGTCGGTTGAAATAAATAATAGCGCCAAACCCGACTACTAATATCGCCATTATTACTGCAAATCGATTCATAAAACCTCTGCTCCTCTTCCGTTGGATTTCTCTTTATTCACTATTTTATTGTACCATTACTGTATGCAACTTTTTATTGGGATTATTCTGTTCCTATCAACGCTTTTTGCGGTTGGCCTACAGCGAGCCTATGAGCACGTGCCTCTTAAGGAACTGCGCCGACAGGCCAGAGCCGGCGATGCGTTGGCGCAAGGGTTATATCGAGCAGTCGCTTACGGGTACTCATTGCGCGTATTATTGCTGACGTTTTCTGTTGTAGTCAATGCACTGCTGTACGTGTTTATTGCGCGCACTGTAGATACCTGGTTTGCGGCCTTCGTGATTGTGGCTCTGCTTTGGTTTTTCTATATATGGTGGCCGGCGCAGGCAGTCCGTCAGTGGATGGTTCGGACCGCCACCTACGTTGCTCCTGCTATTGCTGGTCTACTGCAATACTTACATCCAGTAATCGACCGAGTGCATACGTTCATACGTCAGCGCAGGCCACTCCACTTTCATAGCGGAATGTATGAGGTTGAAGACATCATATCATTGCTTGAGCAGCAGAATCAGCAAGCAGATAATCGTATACCTCAGAGCACGATTCATACAGCAATCGCAGCACTGACATTCAGCGATGTATCGGTAGCCGATACTCTAACGCCGCGTCGCGTAGTGCACAACGTGGCAGTTGATGAGAGTGTTGGACCGGTATTATTAACCGAGCTTCATAATAGTGGTTTTTCGCGTTTTCCGGTCTATGACGGCTCTCCAGATAATATCGTCGGTATCTTGCTGTTAAGAGACTTAGTAAACGCACGCAAAGGCGGCAAGATAAAGGCCTATATGAAGCCCAAGGTTTGCTATGTACACGAAGAGCAAACTTTGCGAAACGCACTTGATGCCGTAATCAAGACGCACCAGCAGTTGTTTATTGTTGTTAATAGCTTCGAGGAGTATGTGGGCGTTATATCGATAGAAGATATCTTGGAGCGTGTGCTTGGTCAGCAAATTGTTGATGAGTTTGATAACTATGAAAGTATGCGTGCGGTAGCTGCCTCGCAGGCAAAAAAAGATAAGAAAAACCACGATCACCCTGCAGGTGATGCGTCATTGAGTGCAGAAGTGGTAGAATAATCTAGTAATTAAGGTAGTGCGCGAGACGTTACCAGTAAATTTGAAAAACAAGGATATTTGATGAGAGTTTTGAGTAGAGACATAAAACAACATGTGGGTAAAGAAATCACCATAGCTGGCTGGGTTCACAAAAAACGTCTTTTGGGCGGTATTACTTTTATAAATGTTCGTGATAGGACGGGGCTGGTTCAGTGCGTCGTTAAGGACGCTGATGAGGTTGAGAAGTTGCGCGGTATGCAGATTGGCACGATAGTAACCGTGTCGGGCCTTGTAAATGAAGAATCACGGGCACCACATGGAGCAGAGCTACACCAGCCAAAGATAACAGTTGATGTTCCTGTGACGGAGCAGCCAGCCATTGAGGTTGATAAGCGGATTGATCATAAGCCAGAAAACCAAGACACTTTATTCGAAAATAGACCACTTAATGTGCGAAACTTACAAGAACAGCAGATTTTTCGTTTGCGCTCAGAGCTGAACCGTTATATTCGTGAGTTTGCACACAGTCAGGAATTTGTTGAAATTCAAACACCAAAACTACTAGCTGGAGCAACTGAGGGCGGTGCGGAAATATTTAAACTTGATTATTTTGGCCAAGAAGCAACCTTAGCACAGAGTCCGCAGCTCTATAAACAGATGATGGTAGGAGCATTTGAACGAGTGTTTGAGATAGGGCCTGCTTTTCGCGCTGAGCCAAGTATGACAACTCGTCACTTGAGTGAGACAACAATGCTTGATTTAGAAATCGGCTTCATAAAGGATCATGACGAAGTCCTACAAATGGTTGAGAAGATGGTGTTCCAGGTTTTAACAAACCTATATGAAGAACACGCTGATGAGCTGCAAGAGCTTCGCGCACCAGAGCTTGTGTTGAAGCCTGACTTTCCGCGCTATACAGTGGCACAGGTACATCAAATGTATACCGAGGCGACTGGCGAGGACACCACGCAAGAAAAGGATCTCATCCCCGCAGAAGAGCGTTGGATTTGTGACTACGCGAAGGACAAGCAGGGCTGTGAAGCCGTTTTTGTCACCGAGTTTCCAGTTGAAGCAATGAAGTTCTACCATATGATAAATCCAGAGAATGAAAAAACTGTTCTATGGGGCGACTTATTGTTCCGCGGACTAGAGATTGCGACTTGTCCACAACGTGAGCATCGCTACGATGTACTTGTTCAGCAGATGAAAGATGCTGGGCTTGACCCCAAGCACCCAGGTTATAAATACTACCTCGAGGCGTTTAAGAACGGCTTGCCGGCACACGGTGGCTGCGGCTTTGGTATTGATCGCTTGGTACAAAAAGCAATCGGACTGCATAGCGTTAAAGAGGCGACCCTATTTCCACGCGACATCAACCGATTAGCGCCGTAGTTTATTAGCATATGCGCTACAATAGAGAGCGATGGCAACCTATCAACATCATTCGCAAAAACTAATACGCCGCAGGATTATTGCGGCCCTTATTATCGGTGGGTTATTGATGCTTATAGCAGTTGGCTGGTTTTTTATCTCGCAACTGCAAGCTGAGCGCCAGTTAACAGCAGTGAAACCACCAGAGACTTTTGTTGATGGAGAAGGTCCGGCTGCTGATATTTCGGATCGAGTGTTTTCTGAGGCTGAAAAGCCAACAATTGAACTACAAGAAGTCTATGATAACCAGCGTCGAGATAACATTGATTTGATTCATCGTAGCCTGCAGGCATACTTTGCTGAGAAAGGTGTATATCCAGACCTGACGAATATGAATAGCAGTGGTTTTCGGCGGGGTGCTTTTCCCGATATTGAGCAGGCTGACTTTAAAGATCCAGACGATACCGACTCGCGCGTAGTCCTTACCAGGACAGCACAACGTGGCGTGTACTCCTACGAGCCAGTTGATACGAATGACTACACTTGCGAACCTGTCGACAGGCCGTGCGTAGGGTACACTGTCTCTGCTGTTTTGAGTGACGGTACTGTTTACTCATTGTCATCAGATTAGTTTTTCTAAAGAGGCATTACTTGTAGCTTAACTAAATAGCTGGCATACTAAGTAGTACATATGCAAAATCAACAATCAAATCTTCAGGGGCAAACTGGGCAGCCGGTGCCGAATGTACAAGACCCGCAAGCAGGGACAAACAGTAATCTACAACAAACTCTTGATTTGCAGAACATCGATAGTAGCCAAACTACCATAGCTGTACCTGGCGAAGGCTCATCTACCACGGCTTCTGTTGGTCAGGATAGCACTGTAGCTAGTTCTGATTCATCCCTACTAGGTGTAGACATTAGTGCACCACTCTTGGTAACTATTTTCGTAGCAGCTGTCGTAATCATTGGTTTGTTAGCAAAGCTAGCCAAGCCAAGGCACGAACTTTATCCTGAATCTGACCAAATTGTTGAGACTGACACTAACCTAGGTCAAGCCAGTGACGTACCTATAGACCAAACCGCACCTTATGAGAAAAAAACTGGAAATAAAAAAATGACACGACGACAGCGTCGGAACCAAAGCAAGCGCAAGAATAATTATTAGACATTGCTTGGGTGATTACGCTTAAGGTTTGCTACAATTATAAGAAGTAATTTTAGCGAGTAATCACGACATCTTCATGAGTAAACAACGAAAACCAGATTTAGCGAAGAATAATTACAGCGACCTCGAGAAACGAGTCGATGATTTGATGGCGACTGAACGAACGCTGCAGGATAAAAAGGAGCAGCTGGCAGCCGAAGAAAGCGAACTGGTGCCTCGGCCAAACTTACCGATGGACGACAAGAAACTTGATATAAAGGTACTACGTGAGGAGGACATCGAGGAGCCAGAAGATGTTGCACTCCCAGTCGCTGACGAGCAGTCTTCAGCTGAACAGCCGGCAACAGAATCTACGAACGAAGAAGCGCCGAAAAGCGCACCTGATGAGCTCGAGGACACCACGACCGATAAAGCCGTTCAGGATATTATCGCAAAAGAAGGTGATACGTCGTTGGCGGTGGCCGACAAGGCAGCTCACCCTCCTGAGCCGAAGCAGTCTTTGCTGAGCAAGCTAAAGCACGCTATTGGTAATTGGTGGCGCAGCCCAATCAAGCGAAACAGCACCTTATTTGCTGCCGCGATAGCTATTATATTAGTTGGCATTGTGCCGACTTCTCGTTATTTTGTACTTAATTCGCTCGGTGTTCGTAGCAGTACATCTGTGCGGGTGATTGACCACAGTAGTTTGCAGCCCCTACGGAATGTCGAAGTGCGGATTGGTGATCGTGCAGCATTAACTGATGAAACGGGTTACGCAACCCTAAAAGATTTACGCCTTGGCGATCGTGATCTTCATGTGTCACGCCGGGCATTTGCGAACCGAACTCTTAATATCACACTTGGCTGGGGCAGTAACCCACTTGGCGAGTATTGGCTATACCCAACTGGTAGTCAGTATGTATTTGTTCTTGAAGATTTCTTGTCAGGGAGTGCAGTCAGTGAGGCGGAAGTTATTAGTGACGATGTCAGCGCACTTGCAGACCAGGATGGTCTGGCCCGCTTAACAATAGATGCAGAAGACGACGCTCCGCAGCTGAATGTCAATGTGTACGCTGAGGGTTACCGGACGGAGACGGTTGTTATAGATGCAAATACGACCGAACAACAGACTATACGTTTAGTACCCCACTTGAGGCACTTTTTTGTATCTGAACGCGATGCTCGGCGAGACATCTACGCGATAGATGCAGATGGTGAGAGCGAAGAGCTTATTTTAGAGGGCACAGGCTATGAGAACGATAATATGACTCTGCTTGCTCACCCTGACTATAATCGACTGGCAGTGATTTCAACGCGTGAAAATGTGCGCAATGACGATGGATTTCTCCTGAGTAACTTAACTATTATTGATGCCGATGATGACTATCAGGAGACTATTGCTACGTCAGAGCGCATTCAGCTTATCGACTGGTACGGCGATTATTTGGTATTCTTGCAGATCACCGAAGGTGCCAGCGGGACTAATCCTGAGCGCCATCGGATTGTTCGCTATAATTATCGAACTGAGCGCGTCATAACACTGGCCACCAGTAATTACTTCAATAGCGTCATGCCGGTTGGTCCGTATGTTTACTTTGCGCCATCAAGCATATTCCAGGAAACAGAGACAAACTTGGAGCGGATACATGTGATTGATGATGAGCGAGAAACGGTGTTAGAGCGAGAATCTTGGAGCTTATTTAGAACTAGTCTGAATAATCTCACCATAGCAACGAATAACCAGTGGTATAACTACAGCTTAGTAGATGATACGAACCAGGCGTTGAGCGAAGCGCCAGTAAACCCGCAAAACAGGTTTTATAAACAAAACCCATGGGATGACACTATTTTTGCTCGTGCCGAGCGGCGTGATGGTCAAGGTCTAATTGTCCTGGAGCGTACTGATCAGACTGGCGAAGAAATCCTACAAGAAGCGCCAGGTGCTGGTTATCCTCTGCGCTGGCTCAACAAAACAACCGTTGTTTATCGTGTAAATACACTCGACGAAACAGCTGATTACGTCGTTAGTACAGAAAACGGTAATACACAAAAAATCGTCAACGTGACACCAGCCTCAGCAACAGAACGATGGTACAGTTACTAGGTTATAAATCCTTAGAATTGATGTGACATACTGAGGGCTGATATGGACGCAGCTACAATCAAGGCTTTCCAGTATACGGTTATGGAATATTATCGACTGCATGGGCGTAGTCTAGCTTGGCGATCCAAAGAACCGGACGACACACATTATGCTTATAAGGTGCTCGTATCAGAGATTATGCTCCAACAAACACAGGTATCGCGTGTGGAGCCAAAATTTCGAGACTTTCTAGATTCGTTTCCGGACATTCACGATCTTGCTAGTGCCTCACGAGCTGACGTATTGCGTCTATGGAGCGGGCTTGGCTACAATCGCCGCGCTATTTACCTACAAGAGGCAAGTAGGTACCTCGAGCAGGTCACGCAACCATGGACTATCGACCAACTCATTACTTGTACGGGTATTGGCTATAATACTGCGGCTGCAATCTGTGTTTATGCGTATAATCAACCCCACGTATTTATCGAGACAAACGTTCGGACGGTTTATATCCATCATTTCTTTCAGGAGCAAGATGTGGTTGATGACAAGGAAATTTCACCAATAATTGAACAAACAATGGATGTGACTAATCCTAGGGAATTTTATTGGGCGCTAATGGACTACGGCTCATGGTTAAAGGCGCGCGGCAACCAAAGCCTCAGGCGGAGCAGGCAATACAGTCGACAATCAGTATTTCAGGGATCGCGCAGGCAACTACGCGGTCAAATAATACGTTTACTAACAAAAAATGGTTCGCTAACAGTAACTGAAGTCGAAGAAATAATAAATGACGATCGCTTGCATACCGTGATTGATAATCTGAAGCGCGATGAGTTGATAACAGTTCGAAGTGGGCGGCTTTCTTTGTGATATATACAAAGTACTTATGCTATTATCGTATAAGATAACCAATAAACATATAAGGCACGCACGATAATATGGACCCAAAGGAACAATCACCAGAAGCCAGTCAAAACCAAAAGCCTGCTAATCCGCAGAATCCCCCAATTGTTAATGACATTTCTACGCCCCCAGCTCAAACAAATGCTCCGCAGCCAAACCAGCAACAACCGGATTCACAACCAGTTGCTGATCAATCTCCTGTGCCGTCAAACCCTGCTATAAAATCACCACCCCCAGAACAGGAGCAATCAGACGTACCAGCGCAGGCAGCCGCAGCGACGGACCAATCTTCGCAAGCCAATGATTCTGCTACAGACAACCCACCTAAGCCAGCACCAACTCTCGGTGCGGCGAGTCCCGTAGAAGATACACCAGAAAAAATAGACGACTCAGAAGCGATATCGAATAAAACTGATGAAAAACCGGATAAAAAAGCCAGTAAGGCACCCAAAAAAGCAAAAAGCAATAAACCTGTTGCCTTTATAATCTTTGCAATCGTGATCGCGCTTATTCTTATGAGCTTAATCGTTATGTCTTATATGGAGCAGGCTGATGAAGACGCTGACCCGGTGCCTGCTAATCAAACGCAGCAGATTTCTGAAGTGGATAATTCAGCAGCAGAGCAGCAAATAGATGAGCTACAAAGTGAAGTAGACGCGCTAACTGAAGAATTGGCGGAATCCGAGCAAGAACTTAATACATTAGATCAAGGCTTTAACGATATAACTGAAGACCCGGATACACCCGTCAGTAATACGGTTGATAATCAAGAAACAACCAACTAGGGCTTAACTTTTCTTTTTGTTGGCAGGTTGGTGCAAAACCATTTGTGGAAATGGTATTTCGACATCGTTTTTATCAAAGGCAGCTTTTAGGCGACGGCGAAACTCACCAGCAACTGCCCATCGTTGATCGGCTGTCGTTTTACCGAGGATTTTGATAACAACAGATGAGTCGGCGAAGGAGTCAACTCGCAAAAATGCTGGAGCTTCAATGATGGCTTCTCTCCAGTCTGCATCATGAGCCATGGTTTCACCAACATCATTGATGACTTTTTCGACCTTGTCGATGTCTGCGTTGTAGCTGACACCAATATCTATATTTACGTTAGAAAATTCCATTGTCATATTAGTAGCAACCTGGATGTACCCATTCGGTACGTGATGCACCATGCCATCAAGGTCCCGCAACACAGTCTCGCGTAGGGTAATTTTCTCGACCATCCCAACGACTTCACTATTTACCTGGACCACGTCACCGACACGGTATTGATTCTCGAATATAATAAGCAGGCCAGTTAAGCCATCCTTCACGATAGACTGCGCCCCAAAACCAAGCGCTACACCGATAACACCTGCTCCAGCTAATAGCGGAGCTATATTGACGCCGAACTCCTCCAGGAGCATCATGCCGGCGATAATCCAGATACCGATGCGCAAGGCAGTACTGATAATGTCTATGAGGGTCTTTTCTCGCTTTTCTTCAGCAATCTTGAACGCTATATTATCGTGATGGACGGCTCGCTTCACAACACGGCTCACGAGGACCATGGCGAACTTTCGAGAAAGATAGGCTGCGCCAACGATAAGTGCGACTGCAAAAGCATGCTGATTAAAGAATTGTTCAATTGTCTCAACTGTTGTTTCCATGAGGCGTAGTATAGCAATAATAAGAGAGAATGTCAGTGTTGTACTAGCTTATTTTATTAATGAACATAACTATATGGTAGATAATATTGTCCACAGCTTCGCAGGATAGCCACCAGGCCCGAGATTAATCAGAAAAGACAATACGCCAGGCGAGACAGCAAGTTAATTATTGCTAAAAGTAGAGTTACTGTTTTACGTAAAGGAGTTGTTATAATTGATGCAGAAAAGGGAGAAATAAACCATGACATTTAACGATTATCAGCAAGCTGCGCTAAAAACTGCGAGCAATGATAAGCCACTCGAATTTTATCACCGTGTTCTTGGTCTTGTTGGTGAGGCTGGTGAGATAGCAGAGAAGGTTAAGAAGCTGATTCGTGACGGAGACGGCAAGACGGAATCGCTCGATACAGAAGACATCACCAAGGAGCTTGGTGATGTGCTTTGGTATATCGCTACGATTGCTGACTATCTAGATATACCACTTGAGTCAGTGGCTACGACGAATGTAGCCAAGCTAGCCGATAGACAGAAACGCAACGCACTCAAGGGTAGTGGTGATAATCGTTAGCGAGATTTAAATTGTTGCCTGAGCCATTCATCGAGTGATCCACCGCCACCAGCTGATAAACAAAGAACCAGGTCACCCGCACGGGCATGCTGCTGAATTGTTTCAAGAAGTGATTCATTGAGTTTAGCTGGTTCAGATGGTGCGCTTGCTGTGGTTATGTCGGCCAGTCGTTGCGGTGTAAGGTCTTTGAGCGTTTCGTCTTCCCGTGCACGATATGAAGGTACGATGTATAGCCGTTCGATTCCCGTAAACAGTGTCTTGAGGTCCTCTTTTATAAAATGCTGTCTAGTGTTGTGCAGGCCCTCATAAACAACTACGACGTCTCCGTTTGCTGTTTCTCGGGCGATCTGCAACGCACCGCGGATTTTAGCTGGGGTATGTGCGTAATCACTGTAGATATTTTTGCTTATTTCCTCGAATCTCCTACTAACCCCAGGGAAATCGTTTAATGCAGTGATAAACTCATCAGTATCAGGCTTCTGCAATAATCGACTTATGGCTAGGGCTACAATCGATGCGTTTTTACGGTTCACGCGACCTACCAATGTGCTCGTTTGTAGGTTATCTTCTTTGATAAGTTCTACTTTGTCTGTATCTGCTAGGCTAAGTCGCTCTGCGTCATCTGGCCAGATGAGCGTTCGCTGACTTTGAGAAATAAAGCGAGAGAAAGCCTGGTTGTACTCATTCCGCGTTGGGTAGATATCTGGATGGTCCCAATCAATACCAGTGATTATACTCATAGCTGGCTGGAAGGTCAGAAAATTCTTGTCAAACTCATCAGCCTCGTAGATGAAATACTTTGATTGTTTATCGTATTGCCCCATACTCCCGAAACTGAGTTTGGCCCCAACTGAATAACTTATAGGGATATTCAGCTGCTTAAGTAACCATATAACCATAGCTGTAGTGGTCGTTTTGCCATGCGTGCCAGCAATAGCGATCATCTTTAGGTTATTGTCTTCTAGGAAGTTCGCGATAAATTCGTCACGTTTGCTGGTTTTTATATCGTTCTCACGGCAAAACTGTAACTCTGCACTATCCGATTGCTCCATAGCCACAGCTGAAGAATATACAAGCCAATCAATTGGGGTCTTGGCGTGAACGTGTTCGATGGCAACACGGTCCTGACCAATGCTGATATTGGTAATTCCTTGACTTTTGAGGTAGTCAATATAATCAGAGGGCTGTTTATCAGAGCCAGATACGACATACCCAGCTTGGTGGGCTATTTGAGCGAGTGGACCAATGGCTGTTCCGCCGATACCGCTGAAGAATACGTGCATATGTATATGGTACACTGATTATGAGCGAAAAAGTAAAACAAAAACCCCCCTAATGATACAAGCACTTATTAATCGATTCCTTCGGCACCGACATTTCTGGCGTCATGCCACGTTTGATGAATTGAGCCAAATTTATATTAGTAGCTTTTTTCGGATGATGGCGTTTAGCCTAGTCGGTATATTTATACCGCTATTTCTATATGACTTAAACTATTCACTCGGTGCAATTTTTGGTTTTTATGTAGCCTATTTTGCTGCTCGTAGCTTAACGCATCTCCCAGCTGGATTATTAGTGGCTCGTATCGGCCCAAAACACTCTATGATTGTGAGTTTTTTGTTGCAGCTCGTTTCTTCAGTGATATTTCTGACGTTACCCGATTTTGCTTGGCCACTTTGGGTGGTCGCTTTGATTTTCGCTGCGGCGAACAGCCTATTCTTTACGGCATATCATGTTGATTTTTCTAAGGTAAAACATAGTGAGCATGGCGGCAAGGAAATGGGCTTTGCCAGTATCGTTCAGCGTATCGGTGGGGCAATAGGTCCGGTGATCGGTGGAGTACTCGCTACAGTCTTTGGTCCGCAGTATATCTTCCTTGCAATGATATTGCTGCTGCTGATTGCACTTGGCCCCCTGTTAACATCACCAGAGCCAATACGAGTCCGCCAGAAAATACGGTTTCGTAATATCCGTCTACGCTCGATTACTCGGGACCTTGTATCATTCACGGGGTTGACCATATCCCACCAACTCTCAGTCTCGCTTTGGCCGCTGTATCTTGGGATATTCGCACTCGGTGCCAACGCATATTTGAAGTTGGGTGCCTTGAGTTCGGTCGGCTTTGTCGTATCGATATTCACAGCATATGCAATCGGTAAAATCGTTGATAAAAAGCGCGGCCGAAGTCTACTAAGAATATCTGCCATGAGTGACGTGTTTATCCAGTTAGTGAAGCCATTCGTAAACACATTACCATTTGCATTTGTCGTAAACACTGCTGGTGATTCAACCGCTGTTGCTATGCGTATTTCTTTTCAGAAGGGTATGTATGATGCAGCTGACGATCAGCCCGGCAATCGAATCGTCTATATAACATTGCTAGAAACTGCCGGCTCTGTCGTAAAAACAATTATATGGGTGGCACTACTCTTAGTGGGTTACGCAGTAAGCTTTGAAATTGCTATCATCGTCGGCTTTGTCGTAGCGGCGTTATCAAACTTCCTAACGGTGAGCGAGCGGTTCAAGGGGCTATAATAGATATATGCACAAGCGACTACTTCATCACTACGAAAAACGCCTCCGTCCAATATCTGGTTGGTATCTACTGATTGCAACAGTTTTTTTCTTGAGTATCGGGGCATTTGCACTACGACAGAACAATTTACGTATGATCGAGCTTCGTGATCAAGTTTTCCAGGCCGATGAGTCAGGTGAGGGTGTTGAGAGCGCTTTGCGTGATCTTCGTGCCCACGTACACAGTCATATGAACGCAGATCTTACCTCTAGCGATACGGCAATTCATCCACCAATCCAGCTGCAGCATACCTATGAGCGCCTAGTGGACAAAGAACAAGCTCGGGTTCGTGCCGCAAACCAATCAGTCTACCAGGATGCTGAGCGTATTTGTGAGGGGCGTTTTCCTGCAGGCCGCTTGGCTAATGGGCGTGTCCAGTGCGTCGAGCAATATGTACTTGAAAACGGTATACAGGCAAAAGAGATGCCCAAAGAGCTCTATCAATTTGATTTTGTTGCTCCTCGCTGGTCACCAGACCTCGCTGGTTGGAGCTTATTGCTCGGATTCATTGCTGGATTCTTCTTACTAATTCGCACAAGTGTTGCACTGTGGTTGCGTCACCGATTGAACCAATAAAATAACCCCTTGAGTTCACAAGGGGTTATTTGTTATTACGACAGGCCTAAGACTTATTCGAGGTTTAGATCTTCGTCGTTTGCACTTGCACCAGTGTCGTTTGGCGCATCAGTTCCTGTTGGAGCAGTTTGTTGTTGTCCAGCCCCGGCAGCTCCTGCCTCTTGGGATGTATCACAATCTTGTCCGTCAGGATTTTCTTCTCTGTAGGTAGCTATTGCTTCCGTTACATCACCGTCACCCTTTAGGTTTTCCCAGAAAACAACTTGCTCTCTATTTATGAGCATCTCATCTTGTGGGCCGTGTAGCTCACAACCTAATTTCACAAGTGATATGTCATCTCCTTGGGGTAGTTGACCTTCTTCAGTTGGTTGTACTTGTTGGTTGACGCGTAAGTAGTAAATGTCTACGAGGCGTAAGAATTTGTTGTTTAGATCAGTCGTCTTACCAAAGTAAACTTGGCCACCATTTAGGAAGACTGCTTGATATGCATCATCTTCAACGTAGCGAGCTTCGTTTTTGTTTGGTCCACCGATAACCATGTAAGTTATGAGTGCGATTACCAAAATCGTTGCAGAGAACAACAGGGCAATTGAAGCGAACTTCATGTTTAGAAATTTTCGTTTGCTTGTTTCGCTTGGCTTCTTACCACTTGAGCTAAACAAGTCACTGTTTGATTTAGGCGCAGCTGGATTTGCTACCGGATTGGCAGGATTGCCTTGCTGCCCACTTTGATTACTCGCGTTTGGTTGTGTTGGTCGACCACCACGATTTGCGTTTAAGTCCATAGAATTTAACCACCTTTACATTTTCTTTATACAATCTACATTGTAATGCATAAGCATGTTTGCTTGCAACTACTTCTTGCGTTAAAGATATTTCTCCCTGTATAACACCTTGAGAGGAGTAGATTTTACGACGACCCCTTGACAAGAGTAATCTGACAGGCGTATGGTGTAATCACTATTAGTTAAGAGAGAGGGAGAAGTCAAACTATGGCTTACAAGCACACAAATTCAAAAGGTGTCACATATTACTTGAACTCAAAGGAAGTCACACTTCGTGGCGGAAAACTTCAGACAATTTATTACTTCAGTAAGGACGAGCGTTCTGAGACTGCTACTGATCTACCAGCAGGTATGGAAGTAAACGAAAACCCACGCAACGGCTTCTTAACCGTTAAGCGAACAAAATAGTACATACTATTTCGAAGAGATGCACCGGCTATACCGCCGGTGCATTTTTTTTGATAAAATACTTCAATGAGTAACGCTATTCTTGAAGTTAAAAATCTAAAAAAAGCCTACGGCTCTAATATGGCCGTTGATGGTGTGAGTTTTAGTGTAAAGCGGGGTGAAGTGTTCGGCATACTTGGCCCGAATGGTGCTGGCAAAACGACCACGCTAGAAATGATTGAAGCTATGCGGCCAATAGATGGTGGTACGTGCGTATTGGACGGGATAGATGTGTCCAAGAACTCTCGCAAAATTAAGCAGATGATCGGTGTGCAGCCTCAAACAGCTTCATTCGAAGAAAAAACAAAATTGACCGAGCTACTAGAGTTTTTTGCCTCAACCTACGGGGAGCGAGTCGACACGACAAAGTTACTTGCTGATATGCAGCTAAGCGAGAAGGCCGACGCCTATCCAGAGAGCTTATCTGGTGGTCAGCGCCAGCGATTTTCTATCGCCGCAGCGCTGGTAAATAAACCAACAGTATTATTTTTAGACGAACCGACAACCGGGCTTGACCCTCAGGCTCGCCGCAACTTATGGGACCTCATAGAGTCGATACGCGATAATGGTGTCACAGTTATATTGACGACCCATTATATGGACGAAGCAGAAAAGCTTTGTGACCGAGTGGCAATTATGGACGGAGGTAAAATCATTGCACTAGACAGTCCTGACAAACTCATTAAGAAGCTCCTTAAACGTGGCTTCAAAAAAGAAAAGCAAGTCGCGCAGGCGAATCTTGAAGATGTATTCATAGACTTAACAGGCAAGGAGTTGCGGGCATGATGAAGCAATTACGACCAGTTTTTACTTTTGCTAAGATCGATATCCGTCGACTTTTCCGAGATAAGACCGGAATATTCTTTATCTTTGTATTCCCTCTGATTTTCTTGTTGGTTTTCGGTGGTATATTCGGACGCGAAACTGACATTTCATTCAACATTGGCCTTATCAACAACTCAGACAGTGCGTTTTCGCAAAACTTTGTCGAGCAGCTGGAGGAAAACGAGGTCTTCACTATCAACGAAGAGGTTTCGTCAGAAGAGCAGGCGCTCGAGGAGATGAACCGCGGGTCAGTCGACGCACTGATTACGCTCCCAGAGGGTTTCGGTGCAGTATCGGATGAAGCTGGCTATCCGAGTGGCACTGCCGAAGTTCTCTATGACCGAGGTAACGAGCAGGCCGGCGTAACTCTTGGCTCCATTCTCGAGAGCGTATTTGCGGAAATTAACGCCGAGTTCGTCATTGTTGAAACACCATTCACTGTCGCGGTTGAGGCGACGGAGATAGAGGGTTTAACCACGCTTGATTATATTTTCTCTGGTTTGCTCGGGTTTACTATCCTCTCACTCGGGGTATTCGGTCCAACAACTGTTTTCCCACGCATGAAGGAACGAGGCATCTTGCGTCGTTATCACACGACGCCTATTCGTGTATGGCAGTACTTTGCTGCTAACGTGTTGTCTAACTCATTCGTTGGCCTTATGGCGGTCGCCTTGATGTTCGTTGTAGCAGTGATGCTGTTCGACGTGTCCATGAGGGGTGACTACATTAGCTTAATACTGCTGACTATTCTTGGTACCATCGTGTTGTTTGGTGTTGGCTTGGCTGCCGGTGGTTGGGCAAAAAATGAGAATCAGGCAGCACCATTGGCTAACTTAGTAGCGTTTCCAATGATGTTTTTGAGCGGTGTTTTCTTCCCGCGATTCCTTATGCCTGAGTGGTTACAGACAGTTTCGAACTTCTTCCCGCTAACACCACTTATCGATGGACTACGACTGATTATTACAGAAGGGCGAACGTTGCTTGAGCTTGGGCCGGAGCTTGCCATGCTCGGTGGTTGGTTGGTGTTGATTTATTTGGTGGCCTTTCGGGTATTTCGCTGGGAATAGCGACTGGAAACTAGGGGTCAGGATCTAGTAATTAGGGATTTGTCTTTTGCTTTGCAAAAGAAAACATACTTTTGTCTCCAGCTACAAAAGTATGCAAAAGAGCCGCAGGCAGCTCATCACATGCCTACTAAGCCGATAGTCAAAAATAGGCTCGCTGTGGAACTCACAAAAACAGTGCCACCAGCACTGTTTTTCCTCAAACAGTCCTCGCGACCAAGTACGCCTCTTTTTCACATCGTCTTAATCGGTTGCAATGAGAGCCTGAGCACCCAGGATTGGTAACAGTCAACTATTGTCTGTGCGGCTCACCAATCAGTTCGGTCAAAGCCTGTAATTAGCGGCTAGGGATTAATAAGCAGGGGTTAGGGTTGAACGCGCACATCGATGTCCGTGTTGGGTTCTGGTTGCTGATTATGCTTAAGTGTGATATAATATATTACATGTCAGAATTTAAAAGTAATCCTAACAAGAATATGCGCGATGATATGAATCGTGGCGTAAGCCCTGATTCTTTAGAGGATTTAGGTTATGATGTTCCTAAACATATGTTGAGAGATGACTTTGCCCCAGATATTGAACAGACTGAATATCCATTTGATGATACAGAGCCTCAGTCAGAAGACGAGCCACAAACTCGTTCGACGCGTCAGCAGCTTGGTAGAGTGACAATTGCTCAGGCCAGGGAGAACGCACGTAAGCACGAAGCACAGCACCGCCAACGTCGTGGTGAAGAGCGTCGCATCAATCTGCCCCGCCCAGAATAGTAACGTAATTTTTCTATACACAACTCTCGAGTAATAGATGTCTAAAATTGAGCAAGAGCAACTTATTGTGAGTAATGAGCGCACGCAGCACTATGCGGTGCGTGACTTCTCTGAGAGCGGTCCGGCAGTCAATCTGCTGGAGCGTAATATTCGACTGCAAAACGTGCTTGATCTGCTCAAAGAAAAACAGCGTCTAGAGAATTACCGCTGGGTGCTGGGTCGAGACACTGATTTAGACGATGAGGTTCGCGACGCCCGAGTGGAGTCGACCAGTGCATCAATAATAAATGTCACCAAGCACACGAAAGAGCAGTTCGCCCACGCTGCTGGTATG
This sequence comes from Candidatus Saccharimonadota bacterium, assembly GCA_024635455.1. GTDB lineage: Bacteria > Patescibacteriota > Saccharimonadia > Saccharimonadales > SLHW01 > SLHW01. Next base: position 199,142 of record JAGXIU010000002.1, read on the forward strand.
TATGCCTTAATCGATAGTGGTGTCGATGAGCACATCGCCCGCCGAACCACACGCTCGGCTTTTTCAGATTTTTTGCAGCGTGGCTCAGGAATTCGTGATGATAAGAAGGCAAAAGCGTTGCGCACCAGGCTAGAGGAGGCTTATCCGCTGATTGAAGCGACGACACCGATAGATATTCCTATGAATGAAGCTGAGGCAACTGCTGAAGAGCCGCCAGGTACGAGCAGGGTATCACGTGAACGACGAGCCGCTCGAGAAGATATTATGCGAATCCGCAGCGATGACCGGGCAGGTTTTTTGCCGGCAACTCACAAGGAAAAGAACTTGGTCTTGCCATGGCTTGATTACCTCGATAATCCGGATCGTCCGCGGGGAGTCTGGCACCAACTTGAAGAAGTCTTTGCTCATCAGCAAAAGCATCACCACGGCATCAGCGGCGGAGTTGAGGCGTTGCGCAGCATTGTCTACGAGGTTACGGATTACGCGAACAACGCTGGAGCATCGGTTCATGCACTAGAAGATCTTCAAGCGCGCATCGACGACCTTGTGCACTATCGCTACAGTTTAGCGGAAGAGTTTGGCGATAGCCACGATGCCTACGCGGTACTGGCACGGCATATCGATATCACAGGCTTGTTGCGCCAGAATCCACGTAGCACGGCAGATATGATGACAACCAAAGAAGTTCGGTGGGAGCACGAAGGTTCAGGCAAGCACAAGCGTATCGAAGACCAATACACGACCGAAACACCCACCGAGGCTTATCAGAAACGAATCGAAACAGTAGCCGCAACGCCAATTGTGGAGGTTCGTTCCGTTATCGCTGCTGCGCTGTTATCAGAACGTCGTCGCGCCGGATTTTATACAGCGCGACTGGAGGAGATTGTCTCGCACGCTCCACGCAGTCGTTATATGCAAGAAGTGACACGTATTGCCCAAGAGGCGCTTGGTACGTACACTGATAAAGATGAAAAATAGTTGGCGTAAGTTACCAAAGCCCTACTTTATTTTGGCACCAATGGATGATGTGACCGATACGGTGTTTCGCCGTGTGGTTGGTGGTTGCGCTGCACCAGATATGTACTTTACCGAATTTGTGAATGTCGATGGCTTGCAGAGTCCCGGTAGACCTCGGCTACTCAATCGATTACAGTTTAGCGCATCTGAACAACCACTTATTGCACAAATTTGGGGCAGGACACCTGAAAATTACTACAAGACAGCAAAAGAACTGGCTGACGGCACATTTGCGCGTGAATCAAGCGGATTAGAAGATATCAACTACGCAGGCATTGATATTAATATGGGGTGTCCTGATAAGGCCGTCGTGAAGAACGGTTGTTGTGTCGCGCTTGTCAACGATCGACCACTTGCCAAAGAAATAATTCAAGCGACGCAAGAAGGCGCTGGGGGTAAGCTACCCGTCAGCGTCAAAACACGTCTTGGGTTTAATGAAGTCGATTATTCTTGGCCAGAGTTTTTGCTTCAGCAGAAGCTTGACGTGTTAAGCATTCACGGTAGAACACGAAAGCAGATGAGCAAAGTCCCGGCAGACTGGGGTGCTATCGGTGCTATACGCCAGCTACGAGACGATATGGACATCGAGACACACATAGTAGGTAACGGAGATGTCATGAGTCGAGAGCATGGTCTGGCTCTTGCCCAGGAGCATCAGTTGGACGGCATTATGATTGGTCGCGGGATTTTCCAGGATCCGTTTGTGTTTGCCGAGCAGTCGCCGTGGGCCGAATACAGCAAACAGCAGAAGCTCGACTTATATGAGAAGCATGTGCGCTTATTTCAAGAAACGTGGGGCACTAGCGGTCGTCATATACGTGTGCTTAATAAGTTTTGTAAGATATATATCAATGAGTTTCCTGGCGCCAAAGAAGTTCGCGACATGTTAATGAACGCAAAAGATGCAGACGAACTCTTACATATAATCAAAGAAGCAGGTCAGAATGGCTGAGCAGGAACCAGCATTATCCGTAGAAATCGAACCAGGCTTCTCTGATGATAGAAAGAAGCGCCTAAACCATGTACTACAGGGCGTGAGGGAGCTCTTACACGAACAGCAGCTCGATGTTGAGTCTGAGCATGTTGGCGCACGAGTTCGTTTACAGGATGGTGTTGAACTGTATATACACGCTGGTAGCGAAAACTTTTCATTGGAGCAACGCTGGGAGGTCCTGACACCTGACTCTTGGTTGCTTATATCTTTTGCCGCGCACTCACTTGATGAGGATGCCCCTCTTGGCCGGTTGAAGGGCTCATTGTTGAAGCTTGGGGCAAAAGGTCTGCACGTTGCTAAGGACGCAGCTGGTATTCGGGATGAGCCTGAGCAACTTAGTGTTTTGCCTGAAGTGCCAGCCAGCCATCAACAACACCTTGAGTTGTCAGTATTTTTAAGTCGAGCCATTGCTCGTGTTCGAGGGAAGTCGAACCTGGATCAATAAAGCATCGGGTTGGTTACAACCGGTGTTGGTATAAGAAGTTCCACATTTCTTGCGTAGACGGAGGTACTGAATCAGGTAATTGCCATATACGCCATTGTGGCCATCGGTGCGAGGTATCATAAATCCGCTGTACAAGTTGATTATTATTGTCTGATTCCCACGTATATTCATCGTACGCATCTGTTTGCTGAAGTTGCTTATCGCGTAGTCCGTAGTGTGTTGCCCATATCTCAGCGGTATCATTTGCTGGCAAAAAGTTGAAGCCGGCACTGGAAAGCTGTTCATTTAGCGGTACATAATTATCAGTGGTGCCTTGCACAAGTAGCAGAGGTGCTTGTGCATCGCTGATATCTAGCGTTGTCTCGCGGTCGCCGACGCCGCTCATGACACTTACTCCCGCTGCAAATAAATCTGGCCGTTCGTGTAACAGTCGCTGAGCTAACATGCCGCCGTTTGAAAACCCGACAACATAGATGCGCTGGCTATCTATTGCATTATCTTTACGTATGTCGTCTATCATAGCGGTAATAAAAGCGATGTCATCTATGTCGTTTTGGGATGCCCAGCCACAGCAGAATTTTCCGTTCCAAGATTGTTTTTGGCCAGAAGGGAGCGCTAGGGTGACGTCCTCTTTGTCCGCTAGTATATGGAGTCCTGAATAAGCACTCATCCACCATGCACGATCATGAAAGCCATGGAGCCCTATTAGCAGTGGTCTCGCTTCATCATTCGAGCCATTAACCAGTCGATATGAGCGCTCTTCATTCTGCACCGAAACGGTTTTTACCGGTGTAAATAGCAGCTTTCTATCGCTGGGAGCGAGGATAAAGAAAAACAACACAACAGCTGAAACCAGTGCTACAAACAGCACAACAAAGGTGAAGAGAATTATCCGCATATGTTTCAGTATGACACTTTTCGTATTTTTTGACTACGAGTTACCTCTTGTATCTGGTAAAATGAGGCAGTCTGACCCATATGGGGGTGTAGCTCAGGGGTTAGAGCAGTCGGCTCATAACCGATTGGTCGCTGGTTCAAATCCAGCCACCCCCACCAGTTTGGAATGACGGTAACGCAACTAATGACGCAACTGGCTCTTTAAAGGAGTAATGCGTCATTTTTTGTTGGTCAAAATAGAGTTTCAAAAACAAATTACTGACAATGATGTCCTTTTGAACCACATCGGCAGCTTTGAGCTTTTGAGCCATTTCTTTTAGGGTAGCCTTAAACTCATCTTTATCAATGGCAGGCAAGGTACTGCGCTCAATACTCCTCTGATATTTCTCAATGAGTTGCTCTTGCTGTTGTACGATTTGCGATGCCTCGCCAATCTGCTCGGTGATAGTTTGCAGGGCGCGTTCGTGCTTGACGATTGATAGGCTCGGTGACAGTTCTGCTATTTTCTTTTCGTACCCAGCTTTGGTTGTTCTTGCTCTGCTAAGGTCTGAACGCAATTTTGTTTTAGCTGTATCGCTATAAGACTTAATCTCTTTGAGGTACTCATCGTATGCACTATCAGGCAGGCTCAGTAGCTTTTCTTTTATTACTCTATCAATCTCGCTAAACACCAGCTTGCCGCGAATACTCTTGTAGCCCCTTTCTCTCGGACAATCCTTGTTTAAGCAAGCGTAGTTGAGGCGATGAACTTTATCCCTGCCTCGCGTGCGTCCGACTTGCATCGGTTTATCAAACTTACATACATCGCAATAAACCATATAGCGAAGTGGCAAGATTGGCTTACGATTTTTCTTGCCAGCACGCCGCCTAGTTCTGCTAAGCTCTTGGACCATAAAGAATGTATCTCGGTCAATCATTGGCTCAAATGGTACTGGCGCTGTTATCAAGTCAATGGTCTGACCAGCTTGGTTCAGCTCACCATAATAAAAGGTGTCTTTGAATAAGTTGCTCAGCGTACTGTCAGCCATCGTAAATGTAGTATGACCGCCGCGTTTTGCTATGAACTTCTGATAGCCCTGAGAGTTTATGTAGTCGCAAATCTCTTGCTGGTTTACGCCCTTAGCCCGCATATGCCACGCCGTCTGTATGATAGTGAAGTTATCGCCGTCTTTGCGGTAGATGCCCTCAGTGTCGCGTATATAGCCGTGTTTTGGCGTGCCACCTGATTTATAGTCGCGCAGGTTGCCCCTTACGCCGCGTGTAACCTTACTAGATAAGTCATCGGAGTAGTGCTTGCTAAATACAAACAACATACCCAAAAGCATTTTGCCGTTTGCATCGTTTGAAAACTGATGCGAAACAAAACGAATATCTTTAATAACATCCGTATCAAGCATATGAATAATTTTGCCCGCCTCAACCATATTTCTGGCAAGTCGGTCAGGATGCCAAGCAATAATACCGTCAAACTCTTTGAGCCTGATACGCTTTAGCATATTAGTAAACTCAGGGCGATTGTTTGGTTTCTTTGCCGATTTTTGCTCGGATATAGTATCAACGATATTTAGCCCTAAGCGTTTAGCTAGGTCTCTACAATCCCGCTCTTGGTCTTTGATAGACCTAATCTGCCTGCCCTCATCCTCTGTGGACTTACGCAGGTACAGCACATATTTAAGCGTTCTTAGGTCTAGCTCTTGCTCATCGTACATATGCCAATTCTACCATTGACTATAAGATGATGCGCCCACCGTTATTATCGTCTATGGACTGTTCGTTAACTTTGGCTTTTGGACTTGATGTATCTATTTCTTGCAAAACTTTAATTAGCTCTACAAAACTGCCTACTTCTTGCTCTTGTTGAGAAACGGTACTCACGTTGATACTCCCAAGCCATTCGCATACAAAAGTACACTATGGCATCGTTAGCCACGCTCGTAAGTCCGTTTTTTGCCGAGGTCGTATCTCGTTTTACTTACATTTCATGTATTGTGCTGCCCCAGACTTTTTAGCGGTCCTGTCTCCGTATTTGGCTGCTACATGAAATACATAGATTGTTAATAGTGTTTTTATTATAACTCAACTAAATTATTCCCGCGTGTAAGCGGCAACAAACCTTGCCCTATGTGTGCCAGTAGTGGTTTGGGGATACGGTGTAATAAATTGCCGGTATCCACAGCAGTAGCCAGCCGAAAAGAACATGCTTTACGATACTATGACCCTTTTGCTCGCGTACATAGTTTGATTTGGGTTGTTTTGGTGCGTCCACTTTTTCCTCCATTTTAGTTAGTCGGTTGATGCGCAATGGTTAGCTTTACGCTGTCGCCAGTCTGTACTAGGTCGCCTACTACAAATGCGTCTACCGATTGTCGGTCATCCGCCTTGTTTGGGTCTAGTTTCTCAAACATATCTGAGGCTTTGCCATTTATGTCGGTCAGTGCTTGCTTTTCAAAATCAGCGTCAACGGTATAGCCTTTACCCTTTAGCTCCTTGTAAACTACTAGCCCCTCATTGCCTTTGTAGTCGGCTGCGTTGAGCATTGGCAAGGTAGCAGTATTCTTATTGCTATCTGTCGTCTGTGAGCTATTAGGGTTGCTAGTGGTGTCAGTCTTGTTGCCTGATTGACCGGCTGCGCCAATCGCGCCGAGTACAACAACTACGACTAACCAAAACCACCACTTCTTAAATATCTTCTTGTCTTTCACTATATGGACCTCCGTTTTAATTATTGTTAAGCGGTGTCCATAAAAAAGGACGACCCGCAGGTCGTCTAAAACCAGTACCAGCTTACGCCGAATACTTTTACGCGAGTCGCCCATTTTTTGGCATAAACACGCAAAAATGCGATTGATGATACTGGTTTTAGACAATACTTATTATACTGTTTTGGCTAGAGTAGCGCCAGCTGTTAGACGACTGATTTTTATTGCGTTTTATCCAAAATACTTGGTATTTCAATGAGAGAGACAAATATTCGGTACTCCCTATTTTTGCGAAAAAAACGCTGGCGGAATTGCTCCGACAAATAGGGTATTTAGACAGCGGAATGTCACTTTAACAGAGGTAGGGGGGCATGCCCCCCGCCTTGTTTGTGTAAATTAAGAGCTTATTGGAAAACGTATCATCAGTGATTTATTGAACATTAATTCAAGTTTTATAGTTGCCGTTTGGTCATACTTATATCGCGTAAGCCACGGCGTAATATCAGCGCAATTATTCAACCCTAGAGCTTTTGTCTCATCATTTCCAGAATAATAAAATGCGACTAGCTCGTTTTCTATACCAGCATAAGCCTGGGTGATGTATCTATCGCCGATGTTCATTAGTGCGCCCACTGTGCCGAAGTAGGCACTATTGCCTAAATGTAGGCTCATATATAGGGCAAAATCATCAGTATTTGGCAGGTAGTCCTTATCAAGAATGGCTTTCCTAATTTCGGGGTTTCTGTCAGTTAGCCCAGGGTGTTCAACGGAGCAAAACGAAACCAGCATACGCTTAGCGATATTGAGGGGCTTAATATCCTGTAGCACCATAGTTACAATTTCACCCTCAAGGTAACTCTCCATAGTTTGACCCTTAGGGATTGTGATTGAGGAGGTGATAATGTGGTGTACACCATTATGAAACCGCGCAAACTCTTTATCATAAAGCGCGCCCGACAACTCATTGCACTCTTTACATAGGGTATGCTCAGCCAAACCATTCTGCTTTATTTTGCCGCGTGGCTTATAGTCGTTACCATCCTCGTCTTTGTGAAGTGTCTTTATTAGCTCATCGCCGCTATACAGTGTAATCTTTGCGCCGCCGCCAGCTGCGCGGGGTATGTAGTGTTCTTGCGAGAGCTGCTTTTCCTCACCGCAAATCCTGCATTTTCCGTATACTTTTTTCTTAGCCATACCTCAAAGACCCGCGTCAATCAAAGCCAACATTTCTGTGATTGATTGCCGAAACTCTGTGTCCGTGTAATCAGCATTTTGTGTATTTTCGGGGTGGTGGATTTTATTGCGGATGTAGGTATAGAGCGTTGTGTTATATGCAGGCTGCGGTGTACCTGCGTTAACCCTAATCCAGCTTTTACTCTGCGAGATGCTTTTTGAGACAAAGTAGTTTTCTAAATCTGCCTCCCGATAATTGCCTGTCTGTTCTTGAATAAAGCCATATAGTTCGTTATGCAGCTCAACAGTTGGTAAATCGTAGGCACTAAAGTTAACCTCGCCCCACGATGGGCTCCAAGGAAAATGCCCAAAACCACTGTCGTTAGCATCCGTTACAACTATCTCGTCATTGTTATCGCGTTTAAAAAGAAAAAGTCCCGGACTGCTCGTAATGGCGTCTTTAAATATATATGGCGAGTGCGTAGATAAGAATATCTGTTTGTCTTTGCTTTCCTCAAGCAGTAAGCGCAATAGCTCTTTCTGCGCTTTAGGATGCAGATGTGCCTCAGGCTCATCAATGAGATATACGATTTTCCCACTTGAGGCATTGCCAATATTACGGAGCATTAGCAGGGCTATAATCATCTCAACACCAGAACCAAGGTCTTTGGACAAAATTTGTAGTAATGAGGCGTCCTTTCGCAAGGCAAGCATACCTGTTCCGAACGGCTGTAAGTAATTGATAATGTCTAGTTTAAGGTTCTTGTATTTTTCGTTGTCCAAGAAATCCGCAAGGTCGTCAGCAACTTTCTGACCAGCGCCGGATTGCGCGGCGTCTTTAGCTTGCTGGAAGTAGTCGCCTGTAAGGCTATCAATAATTGCCTGTTTCTTGGTCGCATCATTATTAATGGTTTTAACAAAGCGCCAATTCAAATCATCACAAATGCGCTCAAAAGTTGTTTTATAGTTACCTTGTGTGAGTTGTCGGGTACGGTTCTTGTCAAAGTAAAAAATATTAAGCTCATCACCATCTATATTTTCGGCAGAAAACATCCGAACATAATCAATGATGGGCTTGCCACTATCCTGACCACTTGCGTTCAGATAATTAGCTGCGGTGTTATTGAAGACAGATGACACCTGAAAAGGGGTGGATAATAGCTTGCCAGGCGATTTACTACCTCGGGGCTTTGCGGTAAATGTAATACCGTCAGCCTCATACGAGCAACCCCTATAAACAGGTGGCATTTTGCACTTGAAGTTAGCGCTGCTTTTATAGGACACCGATAGCTCTTGTTCCATATCCTTAAAGTCACTAATATCCATAGTGTTGTTGGTTGAGTACGAGCTTTGTGTCAGAAAGTTTATAGCCTCAAGCACTGTTGTTTTGCCATTGCCGTTTTCACCTATAAGTATATTGAGACCACTACCCGGCGTAGTGCCGTCAGGCACATTAAACTCACCAATGGTTTCATCTGCGAAACATCTTAAGTTTTTGATTGTGAGGTTTTTGATAAACATCTGTATTTATTGTACTTGATGTTGCCCTGTTTCAAACGCTTTCGTCTTATACTCCTAGCCACCTTAGAGTACATAGCTAACCTCAGTAAATGCACTAGCTCTGACCCTACCCATACAACGGCGTGTACTATCCCAGCCCTCTGCTATGTCTGCTAGAATATCCTCTAGTGGGCGAGTTTCAAATAAGGTTACTCCATCCCCACCACGTCGGAATGTACTCTGGCCAAATATCAAAAAAGCGCAATCAAGTGGCGCTTTTTTTATTTGGCCTGCATAATTCCTCCTCTTCCGCTTTATATAAAGCATTTTATAAAGCGGGTGTCGCGCGGGTTATTTGTTTGGTGGATGATACTCTATATCGGATTTGAACCAGGGAATTGCCTAGTATTGGATAAAATAAACCCGACAGACTATAGTGTGTCGGGTTTACGATAGCTGTTATTCGGTGAAACGCTTTATGCGGTCATTTCTTCTTTGGCTTGGGTGACTTCACGTAGAATTTCACTGGCAGCATATTTCGGCACGCGGCGATCTTCGGCTCGTGTGACATTGCGGCCAAGCATGAGGTAGTCTGCGCCACGCTGGATTGCTTCAGCCGGTCGAGCGGTTCGTTTTTGGTCGACTGGTATCTTGCTCCAAGCGGGAGTGATGCTGCCAACAGCGACGAGCAGGTCACTTAAGTCACGGTCTTCTCGTATGACGTTGAGCTCGTGGGCAGAGCACAGAACGCCGTCCAGGCCACTGTCACGTGCCATTCGGGCAAATTGTAGTACTTTTTTATCAGGTCTATCACCGAATATTGATACGCTTTCACTGCCATCAAGCGAGGTCAGTACGGTGGCTCCGAGCAGCCCACCGATGAGGTGTCTTTTGGAGCGCATAAAGACATTGTCGATATTATCTCGCCCGCGGTCACGTCCGGCAACTGCTTGCTCGAGCATGGCCGGACCGCCACTGGCGTGAACAGTAATAAATGCCGCTCCTGTTTCGGTTATATTCTGGGTGTGTGCGCCAACTGCTTTCGGTGTATTGTGCAACATAGCATCAGCTACAGTCAGCATACCGAGAGATGAGATAGCCTGAACGGCCGATCGCCAGCCTTCTTTATCTGCCAGCGAGTTTATCTTTGCCATGCCGATGTATGGCTTGGTCTGGCTCATGATGGAGTTGGCTTCATCCCAGGTCATATTATCGAGCCCGAGTATCAGGTGATCTTTGGGTTCTTTTATGGCTTTTCGGTATGTTTCAGCAGACACAGTGCCTCACTTTCTCCACCAATATGTTGTAAGTAGAGTATATCACCTAGAATTCGTGCACTGTTTGCACTTCGTGGCGTAGGAGCTTATTCTGAGCGTTAAAGCTAAAATCACCGATGACTTTTTTGCCCCCGAGCACTTGTGGAAGCCAATATGGATCATCTTCCCACATATCTTCATACGGAATCTCTGCTAGCTTAAACCATTTGGGTGACATCTCTTCTGTCTCAGTTGGCTCACCATCCCATTCAGTAGCAATGAAAGTCGTGACGTACATATCTGGTTGTGGCGGCTTACTCTCAGCAAAAACAAAGTTAAGCTCAGCGACTTTTTGTATGTTGCGTGGCGTTACGGTGACCTCCTCTTGGCATTCTCGCACGGCGGCTTGCTCGATTGTCTCGCCGGGGTCAAGCTTGCCTCCAACTCCGTTGTACAGGCCGGCACCGAAACCGCGCTTCTTCATGGCGAGGAGCACTTCATCGTCTTTTAGCAGGAACAGTAGGGTTACGTGTAATTTGTCAGGTTGCTGCATGTTCTCTTAAGTATACGAGAAGCCTCGGCTCGAACAAACCACAATCAATTATGGTTATAAAAAACTATGAGCGACGAGCACTAGCAGCCACGACACTATAATTAGACCGGTTGCACTTATGAGACTGAGTGCTTGTCTGGTATTAGTGCTTATTTCTTGCTTCCGAATACGAGGTACAAGTTTAGTAGCAATAACAAGCGTGATAAATAGAGGGGCAAGCGTTGTGGCTACAGCAGCGAGCAGTAGAAGTATTGCTGGCAAGCTAATACTCAACAGTAGTTCATTCGTAAGCAACTGTTGCTGTTGCCCATAAAATATCGGTTCAATCATGCCGATCAAAAAACCGATAAGCAACATCACCCATAGTGGTATAGGGTTAGCTGCGAGTCGCCTGATATTTTCGGATAGACGAGTAAGCTCAGCAGGGAATGATACCTGTTTGTGCTCCATATAAGTCTGCACCATCCGTAAGTAGAGTAGGACGAGTATCAGCGTAACTAGAAGCGTAAGGTATGCTCGGATGTCACTGAGTAGTCCGGGCAAGATTGCTCCGTACGCAAGTTGACCTATGTAGGCAAGGCCTACACCAGCCACAAAAGCCAATCCAAGGGAGCGTAATAGGCTCGTTGAACGAATATACACAGTGGCGATGAGTAGCATGCAGAGCAGGGCTAATAGCTGGATCATGTGCTGGGCTACAGAGCTGATAAGTTCGGTGGTAGACACGAGTATCATAGCGATTGCTCCTGCGGCGTAATTTCTTGGTATGAGCAGAGCTGATCATCGATGCGGCTAACGCCGAAGGCGGCGCAACGTAGGTTGTCTCGTAGGCCGTAGCTTGGGCACAGCTTGTCGGTGGTGTTCTTTGGTTGACTAAACTCAACGATAACGCAGTCTCCAGGAGGAACCGATTGATTGCTCGATAATACATAGTCAGCTGGGTTATCTAGTTTTTGCTGCCGGTAGGTTTTTGCTTGCCTATCTGCAGTGTAGACAAATACCTGTAACTCGGTTTCGTTTGTCTCGGGGCAACGTTGACCATCTGTGATATCGAGCAACGTCGCGCCTGAATCGTCGTTGCGTAGCATATGTTGCTCGATAAATCCTATGTCTAAAGCGCCCTGCGGATCGCCGTCGATCCACTGTTGCGAGGCGAGCCAACTCGCTGAGTCGTCCTTTAGAGGGATTGTTATGCTTTCACTCTGTATCTCACCGCCAATAGCCTGCATATAAGCGCCAAGGCTGGCGGTTGACGATGTATTATCAACAAAGCCAGAAACAGATATGCGTTTGCCGTCTTGGGAGAACTGTCGGCCACTGTCTATGTAGGCTGTATTCGGTTTGATTTCTGTATTACACACCCAAAACTCAATCTCGGCTTGGCTATGGCCGTTGCCACTAGAGTCTGAGGTTGTCTGCAGCAAAATAGTGGATAACAGTAGTACAGTGGTAGCCACGAAAGTGATTGCACTAAATCCATAGAATACAAATGCCTTGAGCTGATATTTATGATGGAGCATAAAAAATACCAAGCCGACCAACAACGTACTAGCTAAAACGATGCTGTCGGTAGATACTGACTGCATTACTGGTTCAAGCGTGTTGCCAAGTAGCCATGGATTCACGTATGTTGCCCACCTTTCATTATCTATAAACTATAGCATAAGTACAGATACGTGACAGTGGTATTACTGCGCTATAATGGTAGCAATATGCTAGGAAAATTACGCGCCATCAAGCTCAAGCCGATTATCGACGCACTCCGCGATACTAGAGTGATTGGTGCGATTGGGTTTGGCGTGATAGCGCTCTTAGTTAGCTGGAGTAGTGTTGGAGTAATCCAGCAGAACTTTACCTTGCAGCAACAGATTGCTCAGCTCGAGAACGAGATTACTATTCAAGGGCTCGAGAATGCCAATCTAGAGCTACGAAACGAATACTATAACACCGATAAGTATCTGGAATTGCAGGCTCGACGCCAGTTTGGTTTGGCTGCTCCAGGAGAAACAGTTCTGACTGTACCGGAGCGTATTGCACTGGAGCACAGCGTAGAAGTGGCAGACGAGTCTGATGCATCTCAGCAAGTGCAAACTGACAAAGCGTGGTATCAACAAAATCTAGAAGCCTGGGGTGAATTTTTCTTTCGTGGTTTTCGCGAGCAATAGAAGGCAATTGACTGTTACCCTATTCTCTGGTAATATTGCTAACTGTTGCAAAAGCTGAAAACCTATATCCGTTAATCGGATACTAACGCGGGGTGGAGCAGCGGCAGCTCGCGTGGCTCATAACCACGAGGTCGCAGGTTCGAGTCCTGCCCCCGCTACCAAGAAAAACGACTCACCGAATGGTGGGTCTTTTTTCTTGTTGGACAGCCCTCGAGCCTGCGACGCAGATTTTGCCTAAGCAAAATATGCTAGTCGCAGCGTTCGGTGGAATGAAGCCACGCGCAGGAGCTGGCTCCGAGCATGGCTGAGTGGAGATGAAGCAGAGCGATATAATCGCCCGGCCTGAATTGTCCTGCCCCCGCTACCAAGAAAGACTTTTCAGACGCTGGAAGGTCTTTTTTAGTGGGTACGTATCTGTAGAGTGGACTCATTTCACTGGTTCCAAACTTACGTGTCTCTGGGGCGTACACCAAACCCTTTGGAGTCAACACACTTTGGAACCATTATACCTTAATTGCTCACGAGCTATAAGGTGTAAATTATGTATGAATTCTCGCAGTTGGGTGTCTGAGTACTTATCAGAACTCTTGCCGAGAACTCGTCTTGCTTTGCTTTTAGGGACGAACTGTTCCATAAAAAACCGCTCCTTGTAGATAAATTAATTAAATAATTTATCGATTTCGGAACGGTATGACCCAGGCTTTACCCCTTTGGTCAGCTCTTGGCTCGATGCGCCACCTTAGCGTGTTTATCTAATAACTATAATTATACCATATTTATTGATATAATTCATTTAATGAAGTCAGCAAAAAAGAAGAAGGTCTCTACTCGTAAGAGATTAAACTCTAGACTCAAGCAAATGAATAAGACTAAGCATCTTGCCGTAGCTGTAGCTTTAATTGTACTTTTTAGTGTCGGTATAGTATTCGGCTTAGATAAAATCCGAGAAAACAACCCTGTTACAGTACAGAGTACAGAGATTAACGATAGTGTGCCCGAGAATGAAGTAGATATTACTTTTAACACTCCATGGCCCCCTACAGAAGCACAAAAAGCTTGTTATGTTCGTCTTGAGGAAGAACGTCTAAGAGGCGTAATTTTAGAAACTGTGTACTGCGGAGGTACTGGAGAGTATATTGCCACAGATTCAAATGGTGAACAATACATCTACAAGACCGAACAAGCTACTCCGGTAGAAAGTAGCCCTCAAAAAGATACTCAGTGTTACGAAAATGTAATTCCTCACGCGACAAAAGAAATTCCTGCTGATTGGCTTTATGTTGGTGAGACTCTAGTCACCATTACTGGATATGACGGAGTTGAGACAATATGCATTAAAAATGGGCTCAAAGATGTTGTTTATAGCACTCCAGTGATAGACGCACAGAAGTACATTGGTACTAAGATTCGTGAAATTCCACAAACACCGGAGACATACTCATACGAAGAGGCCTTGTCAGATGCTAAATATGCATGTAGAGGCAATCAACCAGATTCAACTGATATGACTGATTGCATAAGAAAAAAAATGAATGAGTACGGGTTCTAACACCTGAAGCCTACGTCTAGGTGTAGTTTATTCTTATATAAAGGTCCTATGGGAACCCTCAAATACTAGGGGGATGGGATAAATATATCTATCTATTCATGTTATTAATTCTCTACTTTATTTATACGTGCTCCCTTATTGTGTGAGAGTAAACAAGTTGGTAAGCAATCTGATGCCGTGACTATCTTTTTGTCCATATAAGCATAAGGCATACCTTTTTAATCTTGTGTTAGGTATAATTTTACTAATAATTCAAAAAAAGGATTTTGTAAAATAATGGCTGGCAGACATTTTTCAACGCACGAAAGCAACAGTGATGTCATTGATGCCTTGCATGATGGTGTACCCAGTTGGATGAAGCGTTCAATAGATAGCTGGATACGCGAGGAGATAGCAAAAGGCAGTGGATATGCTGGAGTGGTTGCAAACGTCAATACCATAGAGAGGCTAGAGAGGCTTTTACGTGTGAGTTTGATTGGAACAGATAGCCTATACAAGATGCTAGGAAGTTTATTTAGTCGTTTAGATGTCAATGAAGACCTCAAGCTTGATGTTGTTGACGGATTACTGCAGATTGGAACTCCTTTAACAAATAACGTCAGAGAACTGGATAATATTCTTGAGCAATCTGGCTCTAAGTGGAAAGTTGCAACAAACGAGGGTACACCTAAACTAGAAGAGAGGGTAGATGATTCTGTAATAGTCGCAATGGATGATCTAGCGACACAGACTGGAGACGCCAGTAAGTACATGAGGTTAGCTTGGAATGAAGCATTTGGGCGTAACCCGAACCCTTCGTCAGCATATAGCAATGTCGTTAAGGCTGTTGAGGCTGCTACTTGGGGAACTGTCACTCCAAATAATAGCAGGGCTACGTTGGGAACAATTATTGGGGAACTAAAAAATAATCCTGAAAATTACAAAATTTCTATTAAGGAAGATAGTCAATACAAAGGTATAAAAACAATCACACAAGACTTGTCTTTAATTTGGAGAGGGCAAACTGACAGACACGGTACTTCAAACCCTGTCGCACCAACCCAAGAAGCTGCAGAACAAGCAATATTTTCAGGCTTATCTACATGTCAGCAATTTACTAGAGGTCTTATTTCACACACCTAGAAAGCTAATTTAGGCAACTCAGAGCAGTCTTTCCAACGTTACAATTTATATACTAAGAAAAGCCCTACTAAAGTCTTGTAACTTAAAGCTTTGTGAAATTTGGTATGATTTGTATATGAGTAATGTAAATGAACTACAGAAACTAGTAACTGAGTTTAGAGATGCGCGTGACTGGAAACAGTTTCACAACCCTAAAGACATGGCTATATCACTTGTTCTAGAAGCTTCTGAGTTTCTAGAACACTACCAATGGAAATCAGAAGAAGAAATAAATAAGCACATGCTTGAAAATAAGTCTCAACTTGCTGACGAACTTGCAGATGTTATGTATTGGGTGCTATTACTGGCTAATGATTTAAACATTGACTTGACTAAGCAGTTCAAGTCTAAACTAGAGGAGAACGCTGTTAAATACCCTGTTAATAAAGCTAAGGGCAACCATAAAAAGTACACGGAGTTATAATGTCTAATCTGATCATACAACCTGCAAGTGATAAAAATGCTAGACAGCATTTTGTCGATACTGTACTTAACCCTGTTCCTTTAAGTCGTATTCAAAAACATCTAGATGCTGAGACGATGCAGAAACTAGAGAAACTATACAAAGGAAATGAGATACCTGTGTGGGGATTCACTCCTGCAGGTAGCAACATAGGTAAATGGAACAGGATTGAGAAGGGTGATGTCGCTCTTTTTCTTCGGCAGAAATTTGCCTTTGCATCCAGTACCGTTGCTTTTAAGCTACACAACCACAATCTAGCCGTTGTGAACTCTGGGGTTATGACGACAAACAACGCACGTGGGAGTACTTATATTTTCTAGATGAAGTACAAAGCCAAAAAGTATCTTATGAACGTCTAAATGAGCTGCTTGCCTATGCTGCATATAATAACTTTCAGCAATCTCTTGTGCTTAACGAAGAGAAAAGCAATCCTGTTATTTCAGCTTTAGAGTTAGAAAGTGCAGTTTATGAACCTGTCCCAACGCGAGATGAATATCTCAAGGCTATCGAGCCCTCAGAAGACACAGCCCTGGACAAGACAGTAACAACTAAGGCTCGCACAGAGCAAGCATATCTTCGTAACATTAACTTCAAGCAAAGTAAGTATGTTGATTGCGGCATATGTCACAGAGAATTCCCTGTTACATTTCTAGTCGCTGCGCACATTAAAAAACGTAGTGACTGTTCAGACGAAGAAAGACGTGACTACAACCATATTTCTATGCCTATGTGTAAGTTTGGGTGTGATGAATTGTATGAGAAGGGTTATATCGGAGTTGATAAAAATGTATTTGTCATAAAAGACGAAAATTTATCTAGTACAGTTCTGGAGCACCTGTCTTCAGTTGATGGAAATGAATGTAATCATTGGAATTCAAATACAGTAGATTACTTTAAATGGCATAATGATCGAATGAAACTAGTCGGCTAGATGGGTTTGCGATAGCTTGGTTTTGTCGCTCATTAGTTGTCCGTAGCGTCATACACCGTATTACCGCTTATTGCTAAATGCTTTACCACTACCTTGTCTCCCTCTGTAGCTACGTCACAAACAAACAATATACTGCTATCGGTGGTCTTATCCTTGCCATTCCACTGTAACGATTTTGTACCGTCGCCCATATCAGTGAAGTAGGGCCTATATGAAAAAGTTACAATGCTAGTATTTTCTAGGTTTATGTAGTTTTGTAAAAAGTTAGCATCTTGGCATACGTTCTCGGCGTCAGGTTGACTAATCTCTTTAGGCTTGGGTTGCTCTTGAGCCTGTGGTTTTGGTTCTTCGACAGTTTTTTGCTCGGTCTTGGTAGTCTCCTTTGGATTATTGTCGCCGCTACCAGTAATAACACCAACAATGCCTGAAATGATAGCTAAGGCGATAAAGCCAATAATCACAACACCCATTAAACCTATGGTTTTTTCTACCTTGCTCATTTCGTTCCAGTTTTTACGCTTTTGTTTAGCCATTATATAAACTCCTCACTTGTTGTATTTACTAACTCGTTTGTCATTTTTATTTTTTTTCTTTGAGTTAAGTCCAGCTAATAGTCTCGTGTTATAAATTAATCCCCCAATTACAGGGATTATCAAAAAAGGTACTACTACAAGCCATATATTGCCGAATGCCCAAGTAATATACATTACTAAAAACATAAGAAAACGTTTGAAGTTTTTTAACAAACCCTGCGTTTTTTCGTTGTCGCTATATAGGGTCAGAGACAACACAAAAAATACTACCCATGAAATGTATACAATCTGCATACGCTAGCTTCTCCTTCTAACATAACTACATACTACTCCGTAAGTAATATAGGTGCCAAGCCTAATCATTCGGGCGGGGTCGTTCGGTTATACCTCTTGCTATTGTGCGAGAGTATTAATATTTACATACTTTACGTCAAGAAAAAAAAAAGGGGGGGGTTGCTGGGATAGAATGCCTAGTCGCTACGCTCGGGCAGTTCTAGTCCCAGCTGCCTGTCTAAGTAGCCAGAGGTAGAACAACCTTAACTTGAATCCACCGTTTTAGCTCGGTACAGATTTCGTTCCAATTCGAACGTACTTGGGCTACCGGAATGACAGATCAGCCAGCCTGCTGATGAGCAAAGCTCATCACTCCGCTGGCTTTTTTATTTCTGGCGGTGTCAAAATTTCCAGTGCTCCCTCTACGTATTACTTATACGTTTCGGTCTGCGCTTCAATTTTTCCTAGCCAGAAATAAAATCTGCTAATTCTGGTACGGAGACAGGACGAGAACCTGAAATTTTTGCGTAGCAAAAAAAAGGTTCGGGCGCCAACGAAGTTGCCCGCAGAAATGTATTTCGAGGACAACGAGTGCGTATGAGCAAAGCGATTGTCCTGCCCCCGCTTCATTTGAACACGCAATTCTACTTGCGTATTCATTTTTATACCCACGCCTGATCAAGTTGAGGGTTTTGCCGCATCATGACATTGACTAAAGCCGTCAATATGTTACAATAGCAATATGAAACACTTTGCATACGCATTACTTAACTTTGTATTACCAGGCTCAGCCTACATATTTTTACGAGAGCGAGTTGTATTCGGCTCTCTCGTACTCGTATCAGAACTTATTTTGTGGTTTGCGGCATTACCAGCTTCGATAGAGGATGCTGTAAACCAATCACTTGATAACTTTCAGATAGCTGAATGGCTGCCGGTCATTGCTGCTATATTGCTGTTTTCAGTAGCGTTTGCAGTAGACGCATTTGCTATATCCAAAAATAAGAAGTAAATACAGCCTTACTCTAGTTGTCATATATTTACAAATAAGGCCTAGCCCCGTAATCTAAATCATATGTCAGAAGAAAACCAGCAACAATCACCACACCAGGCACCAGTGCCAGACGTGGTGAACAATCCTCAAGGCAGACAAACTGAACCTACGGACATCCTAGGTATTATAAGTATTGTTATGGCTTTTGCTGGGATGCAAATCGTAGGCATTATTCTTGGTGTTATCGGTATGAAAAAAGCTAAACAAGAGGGTTATCCGGTGACATTATCAAAAGTCGGCTTAATCCTTAACATAGCATTCATACTAGTATTTATTCCGCTCATAGTTTTCTTCGTATTTTTGGCTTTTGCTTCTAGCTGAGGCTACGAAACAATAGGTAGCAATTGCTTTGGTACGATACTCATCACTCTAAAACGATAGCTTCATGAGAGCGAAGTTGTAATCTATCATCGCTGAGTGATGCAGCATTATCCATGTAGCTCGTTATCAGTATTTGTTGGTGCGTGAGGTTATCTTTAATTTGCACATTTTGTAGCTCGTTGGAGAAGTTTATGACCGATATGGTGTGCTCTGATGCTTTTGTATTAATACGGGCAAAGGCGAAGACTTGGTCGTTGTCTGTTTGTAGCGGGGTATAGGAGCTATGCTGCAGTGCTGGATGTGAATTTCGCATTTCAAGCAACGCACTATAGAGCCGCAAAAACGACTGCGGGCTGCCGGCTTGTCGTGCGAGATTCTTTTGTTTGTAGTCTTTATCAATAGGCAACCAGAGGTATTCTGGCTGGACGAGAGAAAAGCCAGCATTCTGACTGTCATCCCATAGCATTGGCGTGCGTGATTCGTCACGAAAGCCAAGGAGATCATGTCGCCTTTCAGGCGGGATGGGGACATTAGTAAAACCACCCTCTTCACCGTTATAGAGGAATATATTGCCCGGTAGCGTTAGGTTAAGCACTGCGACTGATCGAGCTGCTCGCTCTCCCATAACGTCAGGCGAGGCAATTCGTGGTCGATCGTGATTATCACATACCTGGTTGCCGACCGACTTTTCTGGCAGTAATCGGTAATATTCGTCCAAAAATAATTTATAGTCTTGCGCTTGCCAAGGAATATCTAATGGCGTGAAGTTAAACGAGCTGGAATTATGTGGTGAAATGCAATCAATGGCGTGGAGCTTTTCTGGCGGTAAATACGCCTCATAAATGATACGTAAATCAAGCGGATACTCATCTAGCACTGAGCTTATTTCTGCAAGGTGCTGTGTAAGTTTTGGCATGTAGGCGCCACTATGCTCCAGCTGCAGTTGGTCATAAGGGTTTGGCCATTGCATAGTATCTGCGTCGCGATCATCTTCGTGATAGTCGCTATTTGGTTGTTCGTCACGAAAGGAAGGGTCTTTGCCCAGATACGGAATAGCGTCGACGCGAAAGCCATCTACTCCACGTTGAATCCAAAAGCGCATAATGTCTTTGACGGCGTTACGTACTTCAGGGTTTTCCCAGTTCAGGTCCGGTTGATGCTCCGAAAAGCTATGAAGATAGTATTGACCTCGCGCTTCGTGATAAGTCCAAGCTGATACTGGCGGAGTTAGCTCATCTTTAGCGACTGTAATATCACCTTTTTTGCGTCGTTCGTGCTGAATACGAGAAAAGACACTCGCCCAATTATTCGGCGGTGAGCCATCTGGTTTTGGGTCTTTCCATATATACCAATCGGATTTGTTGCCACCATCAGCTGAATCCTGGAACCAAATATGCTTGTCTGACGTGTGGTTTGGCACCAGGTCAACCATGACATTCAGCGAGCGATTGTGCGCTTGCTCTACGAGTTCGTCAAAGTCGCGCAAACTGCCGGCCATCGGGTCTACGTCACAATGATTTTTGATGTCATAGCCACCATCAATTTGCGGCGACGGGTAGAATGGACAGAGCCACAGCGCGTTTATGCCTAGTTTCTTGAGGTAGTCGAGCTTTTCGGTGATACCACGTAAATCCCCTTGACCATTCGGGATTGGTTTCGCGCTCTCGTTGAAGCTCTTGGTATACACCTCGTAAATTACTGCTTGTTGCCAAGGCTGATTATCTGCCTGATTGTTCTTATGCATTAGGTATTACTGTAGCAAATCAATTGCTCATACATGAAGCTATATAGGCAAGGACGGCTGAAGTGGGGTGGATAGATGGAGCAAAAGCGGCGTTTGTATTATAAAGATGATTGCTCTCATTGGGCGAGGACGTGGCTCCCGCAGCAGCTACACTCTTGGGTAAATATTGACATAATAACAACAGCATGCTACAGTGGGTGCTATTGTTTGACAGATCCGAGTTTGTAGCCGAATTACTTTGATCTCATTAGAACAATCGAAGTAATTAACTAACTACATACAATAAGGATTTTTTTTTATGCCATATGTTTACCGTTCCTCACGTGCCCCATCAGCGAGACATCGCGGTGGTGGACGTAACAAAAAACAACAACGCAACAAAAACCGTGGGGCTGGTCAATACATTGACCCGCGTCGCTTCGTACAGGTTGCCACAGCAGCAAACGAAGAAGCGTATAACGCAAAGCACAGCTTTAGCGATTTTCCGTTTGCGAAAATTTTACAAGACAACCTAACGTCTAAAGGTTATGAGACGCCATCACCGATTCAAGACCAGGCGATACCTGCAGCGATTGCCGGTAGAGACGTTATCGGTATTGCGAGTACCGGAACTGGTAAAACCGCAGCTTTTGCTTTGCCAATTTTGCAGAGACTGATTACTGAGCCGAAGTCTGCAGCGCTGATTGTTGCACCGACCAGAGAACTTGCTCAGCAAATCGAACAAGAGTGCAAGGAGTTAGCAAAGGGAAGTGGCCTATTTGGGGCATTACTCATTGGTGGCTCGAGTATGGGTGCGCAGTTACGTGATTTACGTGATAAGCCACGCATCGTTATTGGCACGCCAGGAAGAATCAAGGATCACCTGCAGCGCGGCACCTTGAAGCTACATAACTTCAACACAGTCGTCCTCGATGAGGTAGACCGTATGCTGGACATGGGCTTTGTGCACGATGTGACTGAAATTCTCAAGCACGCGAGCAGTGATCGACAATCGTTTTTCTTTTCCGCTACGATGGATAACCGGGTCCGCGGACTGATTGAAGCTTTCACAAGTGACCCAGTTTCGATTGCTATAAAGGCAAGCGCTACAAGTGACAGTGTGCACCAAGACGTACTAGAGTTTCAGAATTCTAGTGACAAAATTGATAAATTGCATGACCTTTTGATAAAAAACGAAGTCTCTAAAGTGATTGTATTCAACGAGACACAGCGCAATGTTGAACGCCTACACAGAGACCTCAACGATAGAGGCTTCAAGACCGAAGCTATCCATGGTGGCAAAACGCAGGGTCAGCGCCAAAAAGCACTGAGTAGATTCAAAAACAACCAGGTGCCAATTCTTGTCGCTACCGATGTAGCTGCTCGAGGGCTGGACGTCTCAGATATTACTCACGTCGTAAACTACTCTATTCCGAAAACCTACGACGACTACATTCACCGCGTTGGCCGAGCTGGCCGAGCTGGTCAAATTGGCTACGCCTTCACTTTTGTGCCGCAGCAGTAACCAGAGTGCGAAAAAATCTGTCGCAATAAAAAACCTAAGGTCGTTACAACCTTAGGTTTTTTGTGTTTACCGCAATAGTTAGGATTAAGACCTAATACACTTTTCCTTACTCGTTACCTTCTTCAGTAACGCTTAGCGTATAACTTGTGGTGTCATCGGTGTCTTGGTTGATGGTTACGCCAACACGTATTCCATCGTTATGCACCGCAGACACACTACTGCTGGTACCTGACTCAAAGCTTGATTGTGAGTCCCAGTCATCGCTATCGAACTCTGACTCGTAGTAATCGTAGACCTCTTCAGCCGAACGGCTGGTCGAAAATGATACTGACCAGATTGTGCCACCATCTTGGGTGAAGCGCGAAGAGCCGACTATATCATCACCATCAAGTAATGGTACTTGTGCTGGAAAGTTGTCTGGCAGTTCTTGCGTTTGCGTGGAGCTAAAGTTGCCATCTTCTGACTCTATGGTGACGCCGTCGTCTGAAACCTCGATGTTCTCGCTGTCAGTCACATCTTCAAGGATTGAGGTTCCAATCTTTGAACCTGCATAACCGAGCAATGCTATACCGATGATACCGAGTATAACCACTACACCAACGACGATGAGTATTATTTTAACGGTCTTTTTTTGGCTATCACTAGCTGGCTCTGGCTGTGGTGATTGTCCAGCTTGGTTATTGTTGTTTTGAGTTGGATTATTGTCTGCCATTGCCGTACACTCCTCGCTTACATTATTTTATTATGTCAAATCCGCCAATGAGGGGAAGACGTTGCATTTTCTTATTGAGTGCGTTCACGAGACCCATAACAAATAGCACCAAGGTAAATATGTTACCTAGTGGTAAGATTATGAACCAACCTATGAGCGGTATAGCAGCGCCGACAGTATTAATAATAATGCCCGCTATAAGCAGTAGTAAACCCTGATTGGCGTGGAACTTGCCAAATTGACTATCTGGATTGGTGACGAGAGGCAGGAAAAAAAGAATGCCTACATAGGCTAATGCAGCCATAACTTTTACTTGATCTATATCCTCGGCTCCCTGATTTGTGTTGTTTGTTGTGTCATTATTACCCTTAGACGTGTCGTCTGCCATGATATCTCCTCCTTATTTATGCTATTAATTATATCATTTCAGGCAATAGCTGCAGGAGAGGGTGCCGATACAGACATGAAAATAACAGAATAGTAACGAATGTTTTACACATCGCTTTAACCGCGCTATGATTTGAATCATGTATAGCGTAAAACAAAACTCAGGGATGTTATCAGAGCGTATGCGGACAGTCCTTTTTACGTTCTTTTGGGTCATATTGCTTGGTGTGCCAAGTGGACTAGTTATCTATGGCGGTTTTTTCCAAGAGGTCCCAGCAGTAGAGGCAGATATGTACACGCTAGAAACCGTTCCAGGAGAAGCTGTGACGCTAGAGTGGCCAATCAATGGCATAGCAGCTATTGGAGCAGAAGGGTATGGCGTATTGGGAGAATCTGAGTCAGTGAACGAGTCAGTTCCGATAGCGAGCATCTCAAAGTTGTTTCTGGCTCTAGCCATCATGGAGGTGCGACCGTTTGCGCTCGGCGAGGACGGTGAACGTATTACTATGAGTCAAGCAGATGAAGACTTGTATAACAGCTATGTTAGTCGTGGCGGATCGGCATATCCGGTAAGCGCAGGACAGCAGTTTACGCAGTATCAAGCCATGCAAGCACTGTTGATACCCTCTGCAAACAACATGGCAGATACACTCGCCACCTGGGCATTTGGCTCCATGGAAGGATACCTAGAATATGCCGATACTATGGTGTCTGGCATGGGATTAGAGCAAACCACACTTGCAGATGCGAGTGGTTTTTCACCTGCGTCTGTCAGCACGCCAGCCGAACTTGTCTTAACTGGTCAGGCAGCACTTGAGAATGAAGTAATTGCAGATATCGTTGCCCGACAACAGGCACAAATATATCCTGGAGTAGAAACAGTCTTTAGCACAAATCAGTTGCTAAGCAATCCGAACGTTGTTGGCATAAAAACTGGAACAACTGATGAGGCAGGCGCTAACCTTTTATTCGCTGCACGTCACGCGCTTACGGAGACAAGTGAGGCAACGATTGTCGGTGTAGTAATGGGGCAACCTGATAAGACCGTGTTATATCAGGAGGCACAATCGTTGCTACAAAGCGCTTACCGAGGGTTTGGCTTCATAGAAGTACTGGCTGAGGGTGCAGTTGTCGGAGCGTACCAGGCACCATGGATGAATGAATCTGAATCTATCCCAATAGTGTCTTCTGGTGGGGCAGTTGTGCCCGCCTGGATAGGCGCAGATATAACACCAGTTGCTGAGGCGGAGTCACTTGAGTCAGGGAATGTACCCGGCGAACAAATCGGAACGGCTCGCATTGAGCATGGACCTGAAACAACGTCGGTCCCACTGGTGACACAAGGCGCAATCCCTGAACCATCATTCTGGTGGAAAGTCCGGAACATTTTCTCACGTTAAGCAGTTCGTTACCAGTAGCGGTAATCCAATACATGATAAACCCGACATACTATAGTGTGTCGGGTTTATTCCAAGCTAGTAAGCTGTTTGTACTGCCGTGGAGTTACGTAGTAAAATAGAAAACAACACATGAAAAAAATTACCGACGAATCAATCAAGTCACGGCTCATGCTGATTGTTGCATTTATCGTTTCTATGGCAGTCGGCTACCTACTGGTTTCGCAATTTCAGCAATCGATACTACGTGCCTGGATTAACGGTCCTGGGACGTCACAATCTACCGAACAAGTTAATTAGGGTTCGACAAAAAGCCGTAGCCACCACATAGAATCAATGGTCCACCAAACAGTGGCAGAGTTGATAGTCGACCCACTCTATCTGTCATAGATACGAAGCATTGTTTAGACGTATAAAAAATACCGGGACTTTCGCCCCGGTATTTTATGTGACTCGTCTGTAGCTACAAACTGTGTGCTCAGAGTTTCTTGAGTAATTTATCAATTCTCAGAAACGATGTGTTCGCTGCTGGTGCATACTCATATGCAAGCTTTGACATGAAACCTCCTGCTGTTTTGTTTTTTTGTATGTTTGTTTTACGCGAAAAACTAATTATAATTATACACATAAATATAGATTTGTCAAGTACGTGATTGTTTTATACCGTCAGATATGCTTTAATACTAGAGCAGGATCTTACACAGTTAGTAGCAGTGGTAGTTATTGTTCCTTGTTTTGTACAGAACAGACCATGCCAAATGAAAGCAAGACTCGTAAGAGGTCGACCTGTTCGTTACTAATTAAGGAAAAATACATGTATAAGTTATTTGTAGGTGGTTTGCCATTTAGCACAACTGAAGATGAGCTAAAAGATGCATTCGGTGCCCATGGTACTGTTGCAAGCGCAAAGATAATCACCGACCGTGACACCGGTCGTAGCAAAGGCTTTGGCTTTGTCGAGTTTGAAAACGAAGACGAAGGTAAAGAAGCTGAAAAAGCTATGAACGGCAGCGACATGGGCGGACGATCACTCACAGTGAACGAAGCTCGTCCTATGGAAAAGCGTGAACCTCGCCATGACAATGGTGGCGGCAATCGCCGAAGCTGGTAGTTCTTCTACTGCTAAAATTACTCCTCTCATTGCGAGAGGAGTTTTTATTTTATGAATAAAAAGTGGTAAGATGTCAAGCAACACTAGGAAAAGTGAAAGCACATCAAGCCTATGCTGTATCGAGTAAGTCCTGAATACTCAAAACCACCCGTACAATTTAAACCAGAAGCGGATGATAGTCCCGATGTTATGAGTCTGCAAGTGGGGTACAGTTACGCATGCATAGGCACAGCACTTTCATTAATTGATCTCCTGAATAACTCCGATGAAAATAGCGAGTCGATTAAGACGCAATTAGGCAACGGTTTTACCATGTGGTCAGGTACCGAAACATCTGGTAACCGATCTTTGACATTTATATACGAAGAGATGCACGATGTACAGTTCGAGAAAGACACGTTATCAATGCTCTGGGTGACGCAACCAGATATGGGTGGCTTAAAGCCTTGCTACTTGATAACCAGAAACCAGGAGGGTGGCCCTGTTGTACACCGTTACTCGTCTCGAAAAGGCTGGCACACTCCTTCTGCTCGCAATATGAAAAAGATATTTCACAATACCATGCTCCCTCTTGATAAAAGCCAAAACGTCGTCGGCAGGCTAGCTGTATTACGAAAGCAAGACAGCGCTTACTTTCAGCGTACGCTCGAAGAGTTTCCAGAAGATCGACTGTAAACAGGACTAAGATTTGACTATTTTCTGCGACCTCACTGAGGTCATGGGCGTAATCACCCATCCTCCAGCCAATGAAAAGACCCCGCAAAACGGGGTCCTTACATTGGTAGCAGGGGCGAGAATTGAAACAACATACGATGGTAGACTCCGCCGGTTGGCTGATTCCACCATCTATTATAAAAAGTAAAATCTCACTTAAGATTTGACTATTTTCTGCGACCTCACTGAGGTCATGGGCGTAATCACCCATCCTCCGACCAATGAAAAGACCCCGCAAAACGGGGTCCTTACATTGGTAGCAGGGGCGAGAATTGAACTCGCGACCTCAGGCTTATGAGTCCTGCGCTCTAACCATCTGAGCTACCCTGCCATATTATTGCTGCATGATGCGCTACTACTTGAACAGCTTGCGGGTAAGGGCTTTAGATTGTTAGTGCACCGGTGTGCACGTTATCTATTTTTGACCTACCTTGCCGTAGCAACGATTTCATACGTCGTTTAGGTAAATGTACGAGAAAATCTCTACCGAACAGGGGAGATTGTAGCATGTTGCAGTGGGTTTATCTAGTGTCTGCGCGTCGGGGTCGTTATACTGGATGTAACTATGGATATGAAGCTTCGGCCAGGGAATTATGTTATTGCGGTGAGTGGAGGTGTTGACTCTATGAGTTTACTGCATGCTTTGGCGGCTCAGTCTGATGATAAAGCGTATAGATTTACAGTGGCGCACTTTGATCACGGCATTCGGCGAGACTCTATCGAGGACCGAAAGTTAGTCCAAGAATACGCAAAACAATATAATCTTCCGTTTGTGTATGAGGCTGGTCAGCTCGGCGCGCACGCCAGCGAGGAAGAGGCGCGCGACGCTCGCTATGTATTTCTCCGTTCAGTCATGCAAGCCTGTAATGCACAGGCAATACTTACGGCGCATCACAAAGATGACGCGCTTGAAACAGCAGTGTTTAACATACTGCGCGGAACTGGACGGCAAGGTCTGGCGCCGCTGTCGAGTCAAGCGGATGTACAGCGGCCATTAATCGCCTATACGAAAAAAGACATCTACATGTATGCAAGAAGCCATCAACTCCAATGGCGCGAAGACGAAACCAATCAAGACAACACTTTTTCTCGTAATTATATTCGCAATCAGCTTTTACCAAGCCTGAGCGCTCAAAAGCTGGAGCCTCTGGATCGCTCGATCGCGGAAGTTCGTACATCAAATCAAGCTATCGATGAAGCCCTAGGCGAATTGGTCAATCAGCAGCCGAAAAGTGGATCATTGGACCGGGATTTTTTTGTTTCGTTACCGCACATTGTCGCGAAAGAACTGCTGGTTTACTGGTTGCGTAAACACGGTATACGCGACTTTGACAGAAGAGGAATTGAGCGGCTTACGATTACCATAAAGACTGCTGGTAGTGGAACGCGGCACGATATAGTATCTAGTCACATCTTATCTCTCACTCCGGATGAAGCCATGATAATTACTGCCTCAGAAAAAAAGTCGCCAAAAAAGTAGCTATATCAGGTATAATGTTTTCGTCTATGGATAAAAAATCATTTGGGAAGAAGCCGAACAAAACACCCGGCAACAAGAAGAACTATCGAAACATCGGTTTCATCGCTTTCTTGGTACTGTTTGGCATTATTATATTTTCTACTGCCGGTCAATCACCAGAATTAGAGGAAGTGCCGCTTTCAGAAGTTGTGCAGCGGGCCAATCGTGGCGATATCTCTCGTATTGAAATAACTGGGAATGAGCTGCTTGTCACTGAGTCAGGTGAAGAAGAGCCAAGCATCGAGTCTATTAAAGAAGAGGGAACTATCTACGAGCAAGGCCTGAACGGTGACGTAGAGGGGCTCGTGGTTGATCCACAATCAGAGTCGTCAACTGGTACTATTTTTGCCAATATCGGCATATCACTGTTACCAGTGCTTATTATCGGTGCATTGATTCTATTTATGTTGCGTAGCGCGCAGGGTCAAGGCAATCAGGCCATGAGCTTCGGCAAGAGTAAGGCCAAGTTATATGGGAGTGACAAGGAAAAGGTCACGTTTGATGATATCGCTGGCTCCGATGAGGCGAAACAAGATCTTGAGGAAGTGGTTGAGTTTCTTAAATTTCCTAAGAAGTTCGAAGCTCTCGGCGCAAAAATCCCGAAAGGCGTACTGCTTGTCGGCCCTCCAGGTACCGGTAAGACACTGCTTTCGCGAGCAGTGGCAGGTGAGGCTAAGGTTCCATTCTTTAGTATCTCAGGATCAGAGTTTGTTGAGATGTTTGTCGGTGTTGGCGCCAGTCGAGTTCGCGACTTATTCTCGAAGGCAAAGAAAAATTCGCCATGTATTATCTTTATTGATGAAATTGACGCAGTTGGCCGACGACGTGGTAGCGGTATGGGCGGTGGACACGATGAACGTGAGCAAACCTTAAACCAGATTCTTGTAGAGATGGATGGTTTTGAACAAGGCACAAACGTCATCGTCCTCGCTGCAACCAACCGAGCCGATGTGCTTGATCCAGCTTTGCTGCGACCTGGCCGCTTTGACCGGCGCGTAAACATTATTTTGCCTGACCGCAAAGACCGCGAAGCAATCCTTAAAGTGCACTTTAAGAACAAGCCAGTTGAACCAGATGTTGACTTGAGCGCGTTAGCTGCGAAGACTGCCGGTACTTCAGGCGCCGACTTGCAAAACATTGCAAATGAATCATCAATTGTAGCTGCTCGCAATAATCACAAGAAGGTTTCAGCGACAGACATTACTGAAGCTTTCGAAAAAGTTGCAATTGGTCCAGAGCGCCGTAACAAAATAATGAATGACCACGAGAAAGAGCTTACTGCTTACCATGAAGCTGGGCACGCCGTAGTTGGTCACGTATTACCTGATAGCGACATGGTGCACAAAGTGACTATTATTCCACGTGGCGGCACTGGTGGTGTTACCTGGTTTATCCCGCCGGAAGACAAGAGCTACCATAGCATCATCGAATACAAAGATGTTTTAGCGCGCATGCTCGGTGGGCGTGTAGCTGAGGAAGTTATGTATGGCAGTGACCGAGTTACAACTGGTGCTGGCTCTGACTTACAAAAAGCAGCTGAGTTGGCTCGAGACATGATTATTAATCAGGGCATGGGCAAGAAATTACGTGACCAAGTCTTTCACGTTGAGGAAGGTACTATGATGGATCGCATGGTACACGAAAAACAATATAGCGAAGAAACCGCAAAAATGATTGATGAAGAAGTTGAGACATTGGTAACAGAGGCAGCAAGACGCGCGCGTGCTGTTATCAAAGAGAACACCAAGAAACTTGAAGAGCTTAAAGATGCACTTGTCGAGAAAGAAACTATCGACGCAGATGAAGTTATCAAGATTCTTGAGGGTTCAAAAATGCCGAAATCGGCATCCTTATATTAAATCAGATATTTCTAGGTGGATATGTGTCCGTAACGCGCATATAATGTAGCGTAATGAGTATATTTTCGCGCGCCAATAAACGCATTAGTTTCGGCGGCGCAGCCACGTTGTTAGTCGCTGTCGCCTTAGCTGGGCAGTTACTCGGTTTCCTACGTAACCGACTTATTAGTGCTAACTTTACTGTAACTGACCCCGGCGCATCTGATGCATTCTTCGCCGCTTTTCAGATACCAGACTTCTTCTTTTATACAATTGCTGCTGGTGCGCTCGGCGTAGCTTTTATTCCGATATTATCGGATAGACTACAAATTGGCGATAAGAAAAGTGTCTGGGAACTTTCCAGCAGTTTACTGAACCTTCTCTTGATAATAATGGGTGTGGTTGGGGTTATCATTTTTGCGTTTGCTCGGCCTTTGATGCAGGTATTGGCGCCAAACTTACCGGCTGAAAACTTTGAGCAAGCAGTTACGATAATGCGCTTGATATCATTAAACCCCTTATTGTTCACCGTATCAGGAATTTTAACCAGTGTGCAGCAAATATTTGGTCGCTTTTTCTTTTATGCTGTGGCGCCACTAACGTATAACTTTGCCATTATTACTAGTATTTACCTATTGTCTGATCGTATGGGTATTGTTGGCCTTGGTGTTGGTGCGTTGGTGGGTGGTTTTTTGCAGTTAAGTATAGCTTTACTTGGCTTGGTTGGCCTTGGTTTCCGTTATACACCAACAATCAAGATGAAGAGTAAATCCTTTAAGAAAATACTCCGTCAGCTGCCGCCTCGATCACTTGACCAAGGTGTCGACCAGGTGAACAGTGTGGTCGAGGTAAACCGAGCTCAGGCGCTTGGTACTGGCCCCGTTAGTTACTACAACTTTGCTCTTACCTTGATGAACGTACCAATTATGCTGCTCGGGCATTCCATTGCCACAGCAGCTTTTCCACGCCTCTCTGAACGATTATCTCAGAATCGTCCAGATTTATTCCGAAAAGATTTCAGAAGTATTATCCGGCTGATGATATGGATGACAGTACCGGTTGTGGTCGTTTCTTACTTCGGTAGAGGCTACCTAGCTCGTTTGATATTCGGTGA
Organism: Candidatus Saccharimonadota bacterium; assembly: GCA_024635455.1. Taxonomy (GTDB): domain Bacteria; phylum Patescibacteriota; class Saccharimonadia; order Saccharimonadales; family SLHW01; genus SLHW01. The sequence goes on from JAGXIU010000002.1 coordinate 230,166, forward strand.
TGTTGCGCCTGAAGTTGCCTTAATATTCGGCTACTTAACGGTCGCTATATTCTTCCGGGTCATCTATAGTATGATCTCGCGATTTTTCTATGCCCACAAAGACACCAAAACACCGCTGTATACATCTGTGTTGGCGATTACATTAAATATCATACTTGCGTTTACATTAGCGCGACCCGAAGCATACGGCATATCTGGCTTGGCGATGGCACAATCAATTACAGCGACCTTTGAGGTTGTCGTGCTCGGCTCAATAATGGTTATGCGTGATAAAAAGATAATCAACAGCGCCTTTTGGCTTGGGATTACTAAGATTGCATCAGTGACTGGCTTTAGTATACTGACAGCCTTTATCATGCTTTCATTCTTGCCGTTACAGATAAGCGACCGTGGCCTGGTTACGCTCGGCTCGAAGCTGACTGCCATTAGTGGTGCCACCATACTAGTGCACATATTTGCGTCGGCATTGTTTGGATTAGAAGAGGCAAAAATGACACTAGCTCACGCAAAACGTCTGATTTGGCGTCCGATAAAGTTCTAGATAGGCGACAGATTTTCTTATATACACCACCCCTGTTATACTGATGGCTGTATGAAAAGAGAGCAATCCAATATCCGAAACTTCTGTATTATTGCGCATATAGACCACGGGAAATCAACGCTGGCAGACCGAATGCTTGAGCTAACCGGTACGGTTGAGAAGCGAGCCATGAAGGAGCAGTTGCTCGATAGGATGGACTTAGAGCGGGAAAAGGGCATAACTATAAAGTTAGCCCCTGTCCGCATGCAGTACAAAGAGCATCAACTGAACCTGATCGATACGCCTGGGCACGTTGACTTTAGTTATGAAGTGTCACGCAGTCTACAGGCATGTGAAGGTGCTTTGCTCGTGATAGACGCGAGTCAGGGCATCCAGGCACAGACGCTTGCGAATGTGTACCTTGCTATGGAGGCGGACCTTACAATTATTCCTGTTCTTAACAAGATAGATCTTCCGGCGGCTGACGTCGATCGGGTGAGCCGAGAAGTCATAAGCTTACTCGGTTGCAAAAAAGAAGATATTTTACTTGTGTCAGCGAAGAACGGTGTTGGTATTGATAAAGTCCTCGATACGGTAATTGACTTGGTGCCGCCACCAACTGGTACATCAGACCAACCACTGCGAGCTTTAATATTCGATAGTTATTATGATGATTATCGCGGAGTAATTCTTTATGCGCGCATAATCGATGGCAACCTCAGGAAGGAAGCGCCGTTACGGATGATGGCAACCGGAGCCGAGGGTATAGCACTTGAAGTCGGCTCGCTTTCACCAGCAATGAAACCGAATAAACAGCTAGAAACGAGCGAAATCGGGTATATTGTTACCAATTTACGTAGTACGAGAGAGGCTAAGGTTGGCGATACGATTACTAATGCGAAAAATCCTGCTACTGCAGCCTTGCCTGGCTATAAGCACGTAAAGCCATTCGTCTACGCTGGATTATTCCCTGAGAGTAACGAGGACTACCAAGACTTAAAAGACGGTATCGAAAAATTAGCGCTGAGCGATTCAGCTTTGCAGTTTACTCCAGAGAACTCACCGGTGCTTGGCTTCGGTATGCGTGTTGGATTCTTGGGGCTGCTCCACATGGACATTGTGCGTGAACGACTAGAACGTGAGTATGATCTATCGCTGATTACTACGACGCCATCAACTAATTATCAAATAACTATGGAAGATGACACAGAGCTAGAAATAAAGTCAGCCACTGATTTACCCGATCCCGCACAGGTAAAGGAAATACGTGAACCTTGGGTGCGCGGAGAAGTTGTCGTACCAAAAACTTACGTCGGTGAAGTTATTCAGCTAATTGCCCGTAAGCGCGGCGTGCAGAAAAATATTAGCTATATGGATGCAGAGCTCGCCTTAATTGCCTTTGATGCACCACTAGCTAACTTATTAACAGACTTCTATGATCAACTAAAAAGCGTCACAAGTGGATTCGGCTCATTCAATTATGAACTGTCTGGATATTATGCCGAGGACTTGGTGAAGCTAGACTTTTATGTAGCCGGTGAGCGAATTGATGCACTGAGCACCATGGTGCATAGTAGTGAAGCCGAGCCACTGGGGAGAGAGACGGTCGCAAAGCTCAAAGAAGTTATACCAAAACAAAACTTCCAAGTTGCCCTGCAGGCAGGAATCGGTGGTCGCATAATTGCTCGAGAAAACATAAAAGGCTTCCGGAAAGACGTGACAGCTAAGCTATATGGTGGTGACGTCACTCGTCGAAAGAAGTTGCTCGAGAAGCAGAAGAAGGGCAAAGCCCGTATGAAGCGGTTTGGAAAAGTAGATATCCCATCAGAAGCGTTCACAGCGCTGTTAAAGCGGGAATAAAATACCCCAAACATTTGCATGCTTGGGGTACATATCTCAAGCTTTTTGTTTGCTTATTATTTTAGCGCATACGTCAATAACTTGCAAAGTATGTGTTCTGTACTATCTGTCTACTCTGCTATAAACTAGTTGCATGAATGAGTTACAAAAACTCAGTGAGTTCCAGCAACTGCTGGCAAGCTATCACGTATCAAGCAGAGCTAAAGAAATACTACAAGCCACGCGCTTGGTGCTATTGGCCGCCCCAACCTCGAGTGGTCGTAACACTATTATTCATCGCTTACTCTCGTCAGGAGAATACCATTTTGTTATTTCCGATACGACGCGAAAACCTCGCATTAATAACGGCGTCAAAGAGCAAGATGGTGTTGAGTATTGGTTCCGAAGTGAAGAAGAGATGCTTCGAGATATCAAAAAAGGCTTGTTTCTCGAGGCGGCAGTCATACATAATCAGCAGGTTTCTGGCATCAGTATACGTGAGCTAGAAAAAGCTAAAAAAACAAACAAGGTTGCTATAACAGACATTGAGATAGTCGGCGTTGATAGTGTATTAGCAGTAAAGCCAGATACAACGGTGTTTTTTGTGGTTCCACCCTCATTTGACGAGTGGCATAAGCGTCTTGCCCATCGGGGGAAGATGCATGGTCACGAACTGCAGAGAAGAATGCGTAGTGCCTGCGAAGAATTTCGACATGCTCTTGAGAATGACCACTATATGTACGTAGTAAATGATGAGCTCAGTCACGCCGTCGAACATATTCAACAAATGGTGTTTAGCGGTTATCAAGAGCCGAATTATCAACACTCAGCCCGCCAAGTTATCGAGCAATTGCTGATCGATACAGAAAAATTCCTTGCCGCGTAGCAATAAACCTGATGCAACGATAGTGTCTAGCACTCTTGACCTTTGACTGCTAGAACGATACACTTGCAATAGATAATGGACAGCAATATAACCCTACGACAGGCAAAGATTCTTGGCGCTATAGTCGAGCAGTATGCAGAAGTGGCCAGCCCAGTTGGCTCTAGCTTGCTTGCAAAAGCCTTCGGTGTCTCCTCGGCAACCATTCGTGCTGAAATGGCGCTCTTAGAAGAAGCTGGCTACATTCATCAGCCACACACAAGCGCAGGTCGCGTACCAACTGATAAAGGCTATCGTTATTATGTAAACAAAGTAACTGATTCTGATAACCCACAACAAATTCAAGGGCGCGCTGAGCGAGCACTATCAGCCCGAGTTAGTGGTGGCGGTGAAGCCGAGCGTACTATCCGTAACGCGGTTGATACAATTGTCGAGCTGACGCATAATCTTGGTATAGCTACGATTGGTAAGCAGTTGTACATGAGCGGATTATCAAACTTATTTGGCCAACCCGAGTTCATCAGTGGTAGCCAAGCAAAGCAGGTCGCTATATTGCTCGACAACTTAGAGCCATGGCTAAAAGAAGCTGCGCCCAATAAGCCGTTGAACGTATATATCGGTCGTGAAAATCCGATTGGTCGCTCAGCTGGCTGTTCGTTGATTATCAGTAAGTTTCGTAGCCCGTTTAGTGACAGCAGCTACATTGGCGTGATTGGACCAACTCGGCAGAGCTACCGCGATGTCATGACATTGGTTCGCCACGCCGGAGAAGTATTAGAGGAGGAATTACATGAGTAAAAAGAGTACACAAGATAACCCAGATGAACATAAGCAGAAAAAAACAGCCAATAAAAGTAGTACGGGCGCTGATTTAGACAGCCTGTCTCAACAAATTGAAGAGCTGCAAGAATCGTTAAAGCGCGAGCGAGCAGACTCCGAAAATATTCGCCGCCGCCATGAGGGGCAGTTGGCTGAACTCAAGACTTATGTAACAGCTGATGTTATTCGGAGTCTACTGCCAGTTATCGATAATATTGATCGAGCACAACAACATGTCCCGGAGGACTTGGTGGACAATCAGTATGTAAAAGGCATCGAGAGCGTTATAAAGCAATTCGCAACAACATTAGAAAAGCTTGGTGTGGAGCGAATTAGTACTGATGGCGAGGAGTTCAACCCAGAACTTCATGAAGCTGTAAGTATGGATGACTCAGAAGGTGGCAGCAAAGAAATTGTTACCGACGAGCTACAAACTGGCTACAAGTTAGGTGATCATATTATTCGCCACGCGATGGTAAACGTAAAAACGAGTAAAAAATAACTTAGCACTCTTGACTATAGAGTGCTAGATTCTGTATGCTAGAATAGTATTAGCACTCTACTAAGCTTATTGCTAATAATAGTACAAGATATAGGAAAAAAGGAGATTTACTACAATGGGAAAAATTATTGGAATTGACCTCGGTACAACTAACTCAGCTATGGCAGTTATGCAGGCTGGTAAGCCAGAGATTGTGGCCAACTCAGAAGGCAACCGCACAACGCCGAGCGTAGTAGCACTGAACAAGAACGACGAACGATTGGTTGGTCAAGTAGCTCGACGACAGCAAGTTACGAATTCAAAGAACACTATTTATGAAGTGAAACGTTTAATTGGTCGTCGCTGGGAAGACAAAGAAGTTCAGCGCGACATCAAGCTGATGGGCTATGAAATGGTCAAAAGCGGCAACGGTGTAAAGGTGAAGATGGGCGACAAAGAATATAGTGCAGAAGAAATTAGCGCTATGATCCTCGGCAAGCTAAAAGCCGACGCAGAAAGCTTCCTTGGCGATACGGTCAGTGAAGCTGTCATCACCGTACCTGCTTACTTTAACGATGCGCAACGCCAAGCTACCAAAGATGCTGGTAAGATTGCCGGACTTGAGGTAAAGCGAATTATTAATGAGCCAACTGCAGCAGCATTGGCATACGGACTTGATAAGAAGGATAGCAACAAGGACGAGAAAATAGCTGTCTACGACCTTGGTGGTGGTACGTTTGACATATCGATTCTTGAACTAGGTGACGGCGTCTTTGAGGTCAAATCGACCAACGGCGACACACACCTTGGTGGCGCAGACTTTGACCGTGCTATTGTCAATTACTTTGTTGCTGAGTTTAAGAAAGAACACGGCCTGGATATCAGTGACGACAAGGCCGCTATGCAGCGATTACGTGACGAAGCTGAGAAGGCGAAAATTGAACTTTCTACCACGAACGAGATAGATATTAACTTGCCGTTCTTGACAGCAGACTCTGATGGCCCAAAGCACTTTGAACACAAACTTACACGAGCTAAGCTCGAGAGTCTTGTTAATGAACTTATTGATAAAACCGAAGAACCATGTAAAAAGGCGCTTAAAGACGCTGGAATCAAGGCGAGCGAGATCGATGCCGTTGTACTAGTCGGTGGTATGACGCGTATGCCAGCAGTACAGCAAAAAGTTGAGAAGATTTTTGGTAAAGAGCCAATGAAGGGTGTTAACCCTGATGAAGTCGTTGCTATAGGTGCGGCTATCCAAGGTGGTGTACTGCAGGGTGACGTAAAGGACGTACTACTACTAGACGTTACGCCGCTTTCACTTGGTATTGAAACGCTTGGCGGTGTCGCAACCAAATTGATAGAGCGAAATGCAACTATCCCAACCAGCAAGAGTGAGACTTTCTCCACCGCAGCAGATAACCAACCACAAGTTGAAATTCACGTCGTACAGGGTGAGCGAGAGATGGTGTCTGACAATAAGTCACTTGGACGCTTTGTCCTGGATGGCATTCCATCAGCGCCACGAGGTGTACCACAGATTGAAGTAACCTTTAATATCGATGCAAACGGCATCTTGAATGTCACTGCAAAAGATAAAGGTTCCGGTAAAGAGCAGAGTATCACCATCCAAAATAGCGGTAATCTTGAAAAAGATGAAGTAGAGAAGATGGCAAAAGATGCTGAAGCGCACGCCGAAGAAGATAAGAAAAAGCGGGAATCTATCGAGGCTCGAAATGTGCTCGATAGCGCAATATACCAAGCCGAGAAGCTCAAGACTGACAATAAAGATAAGATTTCTGATGACGACAAAAAGGTGATTGATGAAGCCATGGAGTCAGCTAAGAAAATTCTAGATGACGAAAAATCGGACAAAGATGCGCTCGAAGCAGCGGCTAAAGAGCTGCAAGAAAAGATCATGCCGATAGGTGCAAAGATGTATGAGCAGAATGAATCAGGCGACGAAGCGAAAGATGACGCAGAAAAGAAAGAGGATGATCCAGTCGAAGGTGAAGTTGTTGATGACGACAAAGCCGATGAAGACAAGAAAGACTCTGATAAGAAAAAAGGCAAGAAATAGCCAGGAAGCGAGCTGATAGATGCAAGATGCAATAGATGATTTACGGGCGGCGCTAGATCAAATGAACCGATCACTCAAACTGATTGCTGAGCATCAAGAGCAGCAAACTAAGCTACTTGAGTCGATTGACGATAAGCTTAAAGACGGTACTAACTAGACAGCTACGCGAAAATACGCTACGGTGCAGAAGATTTAAATGATATATACATACAGCAAGGTGGATTATGTCAAAACGTGACTACTACGAGGTGCTCGGTGTTTCAAAAGACGCCAGCGCTGATGAGATTAAGAAAGCTTTTCGGAAAAAAGCGGTAGAGTATCACCCCGATCGCGGGGGTGATGAAACTAAGTTCAAAGAGGTTAATGAGGCATATGAAACGCTAAAAGATCAGACTAAGCGTCAGCGCTATGACCAGTTTGGTCATGCTGGTGTTGGTGGTTCTGCTGGCGGTGGCGGCGACCCATTCGCCGGATTCGGTGGCTTTGGTCAGGGACAGGAAGCTCACTTTGACTTCGGAGATATGGGTTTCGGTGATATATTTAATAGTTTCTTCGGTGGTGGCGCTGGTGGCGGCAAGCAATCACGACGCAATCGTGGCCGAGACGTTGAGACAGAGCTTGAGCTTTCATTTGAAGAAGCAGTTTTCGGTACTGATGCTAGCGTTTCAATAACACTGGACGATATTTGTAGCCACTGTAAGGGCAAAACGGTTGAGCCAGGTCATGAGCTAGAGACTTGTGACGAGTGTAAAGGCACTGGGCAAACAGTGCGGGTGATGCGCACTGTATTTGGTAATATCCAACAAGCAGCAGTGTGTCCGAAATGTGAAGGTCGCGGTAAAGTACCAGAGAAAAAATGTAGCGTCTGTAGAGGAAAAGGTACCGAGTCAAAGAAGCAGAACATCGATCTAAAGATTCCAGCTGGCGTAGATGATGGTGCAACAATCCGCTTGCGAGAGCATGGTGAGGCGGTCGCCCATGGCGCGAAAGGCGATCTCTATGTAAATATCCGCGTTAAGCCGCACAAGAAGTTTACGCGTGAGGGTGACCTTATTTTAAGTGAACAACATATATCAATGGCCGACGCAGCTTTAGGAATCGAACTCAAAATAGATACGGTTGACGGTCCGATAAAGATTAAGATTCCGGCAGGTACTCAGTCTGGTACTGACTTTAAACTGTCAAATCACGGTGTTCCTCACCTAAAGAAAGAGACACGCGGGCCACACATCGTGACAATCCATGTAGATACGCCAACTAAGCTGAGCCGAAAGCAGAAGGACCTGCTTAAGTCGTTTCAAGATTCTGGTAAGTCATCCCTGTTTAGTTGATAATAAATAAATAGGAATTTATTGCCAGGCGTGGTAAAATATGAGTGGACGAGAAGAATCGTCAGAACATCATAAATTAATCTGCATATTCATGTAGTGTAGGCATTGATCTCTAGGACCGTATTTGGTCGCTTGGTCTTAGAGGGAGTCAGTAGCGAAACCGGACACTGCACTCTTGTTTACATAGAGTGTCGCACTAGTTGTCCCCTTCGCGCGTAAGCGTTAAGGGGATTTTTTTATGTGAGGCGCACTACGTGGATGTTGCACCGTCCCGTTCTGGAAAACGGGGGAGGTCACACCATGCGTAGTACGTCATTTTTATGTCGCATCTGGCAAGGTCTGTTCAGCACCATTTTGCTTACAAGCTTAATGCTAGTTAGTAGTGTATCTGTTCAGGCTGCACCTATAACACAACAACAAACAGTAGTCAGTACAAACCAAGAACGTGAAAGCGCTTCTTTGGATGAGTTTATTGTCGACGAGCGCTTGAATCAGTCTGCTCAGCAGAAAGCAGAACATATGCTAGCTAACAACTACTGGAGTCACGATGCGCCGAACGGTACAACACCATGGGTATTTATTGAGCAAGCAGGGGTAGAATACGAGATGGCTGGCGAAAACTTAGCACGAGGTTTCTACCAAGTAGAGTCAATGGTAGAGGCATGGATGGCTAGCCCAATGCATCGAGCTAATGTTCTAAATCAATCGTTTACTCACATCGGTATTGGTGTGGCCACCGGGACTTTAGAGGGCATTGAAACAACAGTCGTGGTAGCGCATTATGCACGGCTAGTAAGCCCAGTGGTGCGTCCAGTAGCACGTCCAGCCAAAACAGAGGAGCGTGCTGCTGTATCAGTTGATACAGTCAAGACTGTTAAACCGAATATATTCGAGTCCATTGGACAAAGAGTTTATCGTGGTTGGCAACGATTACTTATCGTGGCTCATTCTGTTGTCCAGCCAGCACAAAAGTTACTGACATAGTTTTGCAATAAGCGTTATAATTAAGTACGTAATATGCAACAGTCGCCTCAATCCGGATTCGTTTTACTGATAGCGAGCCTCGTGCTGCTCTTGGTGGCATTCATTGTCTTGGTTCTACACAGGCTGCACAACGTGCCTATATATTGACAATTTGCACGAATAATGCTAATATAGTACCATTCGGGTCATCTACACATGAGTAAAGATACACATCAGAAAATACTTGCTGCCTTTGAGGAAATTACTTTTCCTGAGTTTGACATGAACCACGTTAAGGCTAAGATCGACACTGGTGCGTATTCTGGCGCCATTCATTGTACTCGTATTCACGAAGAGCAAGAGGATGGTACCGGTGTTTTGTATTTTTCACCGTTTGATCATCCTGAACTGATAAAGAAGACGACTGCATACAAAAAACGCATGGTCCGTAGCTCTAACGGCACTACTCAGCTGCGGTATTTTATCGATACGCGCATTATTATTAAGGGAGTTGAATACCCGATTCACATTAGCCTTGCTGACAGAAGCGAAATGCGTTGGCCGGTGCTTATTGGGCGACGGTTCTTGAAGGCGAACCAGTTTTTAGTTGACGTTCGTAGTCACTCTCACGTATCGTAAGCGAGTTAGAAAGGTTATACATATGAAGATAGTTATTTTATCCAAAGGTCCCGGCAATGTCTCTACGAAGCGAATGGTTTCGGTCGCAAAAGAGCGAGGGCATGATGTTGAGGTAATCGATTACTTGCGCTGTTACGCCAGTATTGAGAAGAACAACCCATTAGTGAGCGTTGATGGGGTAGATTTGAACAATATTGACGCAATCGTGCCACGAATCGGTAGTTCATTTACTCGTTATGGAAGTGCAATTGTACGCCAGTTTGAGATGCAAGGTGTATTCACTACTACTAGCTCGATAGCACTGGTTCGCTCACGCGATAAGCTGCGCAGTATGCAATTGTTGGCACGGGCTGGGGTAGGTATCCCAAAGACAGTATTCTCTCGTGGTATGAACACCAACGTCGAAGATCTACTTGAAGACCTCGGCGGTATGCCAGTGGTAATCAAGCTGGCGCGTGGTACGCACGGAAATGGTGTCGTTCTGGCGCAGACGAAGAAAGCAGCCAAATCAGTGCTGCAGGCCTTCTATCTTATGGACGACGACGGGACCAACATCTTATTGCAAGAATTCATCGAAGAGGCATCGGGCACAGATATCAGAGCCTTTGTGGTTGGCGGAAAGGTTGTCGCTAGCATGCAACGAAAGAGTTTGGACGATGACTTTCGTTCCAATCTCCATCAAGGTGGCTCTGGTACACCAGTTAAATTGACAGATGAAGAGAGAAAAACTGCTCAGAAAGCAGCTCGTTCTATGGGGCTATCATTGTGTGGTGTAGACATGATGCGCTCCGATCGTGGCCCGCTCGTACTTGAGGTAAATGCGAGCCCAGGGTTTGCTATTGAGGAAGTCACCGGACGAGATGTCGCTGGCAGAATCATTGACTACATTGAGTTAAATGCGAAAGGCAAACGGCGACGCGACCGTGTGGGTGCATAAGCGGGGAGTATTTTTATTTTCGTTTGCCATTTTGTTTTTATTTGTGCTCGTATTTTTTACGCCTTCTGATGAGCCAAATGAACAAATAATCTCAGGTACTATTACGGATACCTGTACGCCGATAGGTGAGCAGAACAGGTGTATACAGCTAGAATCAGTCGAAAGCGCTGAAGAGCGCCGTCGTGGGTTGTCGGGTCGTGAGCAGTTGGCGGTGGATGCTGGTATGTTGTTTGACTTTGGCGTCGAGGATACTCGATGTATGTGGATGCCAGACATGAACTTTTCTATCGATATTGTTTGGCTGAACGAACAAGCACAGATAGTTGATGTTATGAGTGATATTGCGCCAGAAACATACCCTAAATCGTTCTGTGGTGCTGAGCCAGCTCGTTATGTCATTGAGTTAAACGCTGGTGTCGCTGAGTCAGCTGGTGTTGAACCCGGGCAGCGTCTAGAACTCTAACTTCTTATGGTAAGATGAGGCAATGGAAGCGTACGTAATACTCGGCTTTTTGTTTGGCTTTCCACTACTGATTGGTGGGCTATTTCGTGTGAACACTTCGCATCTATTCGTAAGCATATTAGCTGCTGAGATATTAGAACGTTATTTTGCAGATGAAGCTATCTTAGTGCTGACGCCTTTTATCTCAAGTGATATTGCATTAGGCTACGTTGGTTTTGCGATGCTTATTTTGCCAGTAGTATTAACAGGCATATTTCTGCACGGTAGTTTGAGTAGGGCAAAAACGTTACTACATTTCGTGCCGTTTATATTATCAGGCATTGTGTTTTCTGCCTTTGCAGCACCCATATTACCAGAGGCGATTAAGCTAGAAATTTCCAGCATTCAGGTTGGCGAAATATTATTAGATTCTGCGCAGTTTATCGTTGGTGTAACCGTTCTACTCCAGTTATTTACTCTGTGGTTTTTAACTAAATCAAAAAAAGAAGGCAAGAGAAAGTGATATAACAGATAGACGCGGTTGACTTTTCTCTGAAATTATCGATAATGTGAGGGGTTATTTGACAATTTTTTATGGTTTTCCAGGCCTGTGTGCTCGGATGATATTCGAGGCAGTAAAGTATATCGTCGAAAGCATAGGCCTGGGGGTCCATAGCTCAGCTGGTTAGAGCACCTGCCTTTTAAGCAGGGTGTCGTGGGTTCGAGCCCCACTGGACCCTCCAAAGAAAAAACAGTCACACTGCGTGACTGTTTTTTCTTTGGACTGATCTAATGGCTCGAACCCACGACAGAGATTCGCCGATAAGGCGAAGATGTAGGTCGTGTGTTCGTGGAGCGACGCAGCGAGAAAATAAGCGCGTAGCATTTATTTCGAGCAAGGAAGTGGATATAACAAGCCCGTCACAAGCGGGCGCGTGCTGACCCACTGGCAATTTTGTAAGCGGCCAACTCTTGCGAACTTGTTTGCAAAGATGTTGCGACGGGGTCGCGGAGCGTGACCGAGCGCCACTGGACCCTCCAATAAAAATGCTTCATATTGTATGTGGTATTTTTATTGGAGAGAACCAAGGAGTAAACTTAATTTTAGAAAGTAGCCACGTTTTTGTGAAGCTATTATCGATACGAGCCGCTAATCGCCAGAAGTTATGTTTTGTATATTTCTTCTATTTCAATTGACTCAATAACGTGAAGCAACTCCTTGTAGTCGGCCGAGTCTTTGAATGACTCAAGAAAACCTTTGCCCGTATCGCCCCAATAGTCATTATTTATATCGAATTCAGTGTATGCACCCAATTCAGCGATTAAGACATTTGAGTTATCGAGCACGATACCGTTTTTAAAATCATTGCTACCAACAGTAACATCGGGGTCATTACTTAGGTAAAAGGCGGAAAAACGAGAAGATGATGTCGTATCTTCCTGCATTGCGAACACTACCTTCGCATCTGGATAGTGAATGTTGTTAATCGGTATAATATCAGACACGGAACATGTCCAAGCCTCACCCGTATCCTCATTGCTGCCAGCACACATTGGTTGCTCAAAATCTGGCTGCGTTGCTCGCATGAACCGTAGCACAAGAGCATTCTGATCATGAAAGCCGGTAACCGTAATACTGTTCGTGGAACCATAGTTCGCTAGCGCAAGAGACGCGGGAAAATAAAAACTAAAGTAATTATTGCTATATTTTGTAATCTGATCTTCTGAGTTAGTGCTATTCTCGAGAGCAGTGTTTTCGGTGACTGTCTTAGTGTCTTCAGCTGTGTAAACTCTGTATCCCGCAAAACTTACAACAACGACTATGATGACCGCGAGAATGAGTAAATAAGAGAATCCTTGATTATTTAGACGCATGATGCTTCTTTCTTTTTGATTATATTGATCTTAGAACAGAGTGTTTGGGCTGATAAGGTGGTAAACCACATAGAGCCTCCTAAGCGTTAAGTATAGTATTAATGATACAACTCAACAAGAAATGCTTCGGCTCAGCTGTAAAGTAAGTTGTCATAATTTTGTGGCTCAAACTCACGACACGAGCTACCAAAGGTGGTGTCCGGGTTATGCCTGAAGCTAAAATCAAGGCACAAGTCACGCCACTCGTAGTTTTAGCGAAGGACGATTACTTCACTGGACCCTTCATACCCCTAATGCCTGAAACAGAGGTAAATCGCCTCTGTTTTTTGGTACACTAATACTATGTCAACGATAAAGAACTATATTGCGAACTCAACTGGTGAATTAGATAACCTAGTTGAAATGATCGATAGATCATTAAGTAGGGTAATCCCAGTTGCCCAGAAGGAATTGGAAGCTGATAAGATAGACATCATTTTTATTTCAGCAGCTGGTTTAGCTATTCCAGAATACGGTATGGGGGGTAATTCTCCTGGGCCAAACCATCTGTATGTTTCGTTTGACCCCAACTCGGATAAAATCACAATAGACAAATTAGACGAAACGCTATTTCACGAAATTCACCATTGTATGAGATGGCGCGATCCTGGCTACGGAGAAACTTTAGGTGAAGCGATGATTTCAGAAGGCATAGCTTGCTTATACGAAGAAGAGCACAGTGGTAAAGCACCAATCTATGCCAAAGTCGGTCTAAAGGCAGACCAATTGGTTAAAGCAAAAAAACTGATTAAAACCAAAACATATAATCATAGTGAGTGGTTTTTTGGCGCTAAAAACATAGATAGATGGTTTGGATATAGCTTAGGTTATAAAATCTGTAAAGAACACTCACTCATAACAGGCAAGAAAGCTTCGGAACTAGTACATACTTCAGCACAAGAAATATTACGTACTAGTTATAAATAACCCCTTGTTAGTACGTAATTTTGTTACGTCAACGAGATACATACATGCTTTAAAGATAAGAAGCCATACAAGGTGACTTCTTTTCTTTGAGGAGGGGCGTGCGTGCCGCTAATCAAACTTTTGTTATTTTGCTTCGATACCGAGTAGTTTCTCGAGACGTTTTTCTATGGAGCCAGGGTGGCGACCGAATTCCTTCGATAACTTACCTATGTCACTATCTATCTGGAATAGTTTTATAAGCGTTTCATCGTCCTTAGTTCGCCATGGTCGGTAAGCGTTGGGATATTCTTGACGCATCTTTTCTAGTTTTTGCGCCCAGTTACCGCTGTTTTTTTGTGTTTTTGCGGGACGTTTTTTTCGTTCTTCCTCGGCTTTTTGCCAGTCATCTATAATCTTTTGATGGTTGCGATGAGTCACCTCACTGGTAGAGCGTAGGGTGACGTCTATCTCGCGAGCATACGGGCTGGTTCGTAGTGCCATATTGTTTATGCCATCTAGCGTCAGGTTATCAAGGCTGCGGACGCGGGAGAGCGCTACGTAACCCATACCTTCGACAAATGCCTTAGAGAGGTCTATTTGTGCAGCATCAAGTGTCATACCTTGACTCTTGTGGACTGTTATCGCCCAGGCAAGACGGATGGGTAGTTGTGTTAGGCCAGCTCGTTTTTTATCACCATCCCTTAGTTCCCAGGCTTCTGGCCGAATAGTGATGGTTTTGCCGTTTAATAGCCGTACTATTGGATAATCAGTATCTGGCTCGAAATCGACAACGGTGCCTAAGCTCCCGTTTACGTATTTTTTTTCTGGGTTGTTTTTGATACACATGACACTCGCGCCAAGTTTAAGTTGCAGGGTCTCTGATGCAAGGCACGAGCGCTTGAGCTGTTCAACATAACGAGCACTACCAGTAGTGCTCATCTCGTAGCTGTGTATGTCACCGTCGAGCTCCTGGAGTTTTTTCTGATTAATTGCGTCAACATCCACATTGGTGGTTAAGAGCCGTGTAACGCTATGAGAATCCTTTACGGAAGCTTCTCGAGCACGGAGTCGGTCAAGCTGTGAGCGCATCAGGCTTCCTTCACGGATGCCGTTTAATATATCGGTATAGTATTGATCATCAGCCTGTCGGTATTGTTCGTGCAAATAACAAACTTCAAAAGAACCTTCTTGCCAAGATTGCGACTCAGTAACAAAGCCTCCATAGCGACTATCGCCACGGTTAATCGGTGGTAACTGGAAAAAATCACCACAAAGAATGACCTGTACGCCACCAAACGGTTCCTCTGAGTCTCGAGCTTCACGCATGGCCTGGTTAATAAGATCGAGTCGGAAGTCATGCAGCATACTTATCTCATCGATTATGAGTACGTCGGCTTTATTGATGAGTTCCCGTCGTTGCTTACTTAGGTTTTTTCCAAATGAGTGCGGCAATTCATCTTGAATGCCAATACCTGCCCAGGAGTGGATGGTGCTGCCGTTTAGGTGAGTTGCCGCTAGCCCGGTAGTGGCGGTAATCGCTATGTGTTTACCGTCAGCTTTCCCGCGCTGGATGAACTGATTTAATACATGCGTTTTGCCGGTGCCAGCAGCACCGGTGAGCAGGGTAGATACACCACTTTCAAGAATGGCAAGCGCGTCTCGTTGAATCATTACCTCTAGTATAGCAGTCGATAGCGACGGCTGAGCGGTCTTATATGATTACTTCTTCTTTTTATTACGCTTATTGCTATCAAGCTCGCGTTTCCGCAGTCGAAGACTTTCTGGCGTAACTTCTAGCAGTTCATCGTCTTCGATAAAATCAATTGCTTGTTCTAGGCTCAAAATAGTTGGTGGGGTCAACTGTACAACGCCGTCACTTGAAGAGCTGCGCATGTTGGTTAGGTGCTTTGCCTTACAGACATTCATATCCATATCTTCTTGGCGTTTATTTAATCCTACAATTTGTCCAGCGTAGACTTTTTCACCTGCGTCTATAAAGACGGTGCCGCGCTCGCCAGCCATCTCGAGTGCATACGGTGTAGTTGTGCCGGTTTCGTGCGCAACCAGAACGCCGTTGCGCAGCTGATTCAGCGCACTACCAAGTGGTTGATAGCCGTCCATCAGGCTACTCATGATAACCGTTCCCTTTGTATTGGTTAGTAGCGTATTTCGAAGACCAATCAACGCTCGAGTTGGAATGCTGTAGGTTAGCTTGGTGGTTCCTTTGTTGTTCGATGACTGTGACTGTAGCTGCGCTCGACGTGCACCAAGCTCCATTTGAATAGTGCCAACGTGCTCTTCAGGTACCTCAATAAATAATTCTTCAACTGGTTCTTGTTCAACACCGTCTATCTCGCGAGTTATCACGTGTGGCCGTCCTACCTCGAACTCATATCCTTCTCGGCGCATGGTTTCGATTAGAACACTTAGGTGCAGTTCACCACGACCGGCTACCACAAAGCCAATGCCGTCGTCTTCAACCTGTAGTCCGATATTGGTCTCGAGCTCCTTGTTCAGCCGGTCACTTAGTTGTCGGCTCGTCGAGAATTTACCCTCAGTGCCCTTAAACGGGGACGTATTCGGACCAAGGTATATCTTCAAGGTTGGTGCTTCAACCTCCATGACTGGCAAAGCATCAGGATGTTCGCTGTCAGCAATTGTCTCGCCAATTTGCGCTTCAGCAACACCAGTCAAAGCTACGATGTCGCCTGCGACACCACCTACTACTTCAAAGCGGTTCACGCCGTGACTCATGTAGACGCCATCCACCTTTGCTTTCGTGATACTGCCGTCTTTTTTGCACAGTGATACGGCATCATTTGGCTTGATTGCACCACGGGAAATGCGTCCGATTGCATACTTGCCCTTGAAACTATCCCAAGCCAATGCAGTTACTAACATTTGAAATGGTTGGTCTGGCGCCACATTCGGCGCTGGTACATGTTGGGTTATTGCTTCAAATATTACGTCTAAGTTTGCTTCTTCGTCACTGTTTTCTGGCGGGTTCTGCCAAGCTTTTCCGTCACGAGCAATCGCATAATACAACGGGTACTGTAGCTGGTCCTCATCGACAGCTAGTTCTAGGAACAAGTTAGCCAGTTCATCTTCGACTTCTGCGATGCGGTTACCTGGTTTGTCTATCTTATTAATGATGACGATTGGCTTGAGGTGGTTTAGTAGTGCTTTGGCCAGTACGAATTTAGTTTGTGGCATTGGTCCTTCTTGCGCATCAACGACGAGTAGGCAACCATCAGCCATATTAAGTGTGCGCTCAACTTCACCAGAGAAGTCAGCATGCCCTGGAGTGTCGATGATATTTATCCGGTAGTCATCGTGTTGGACGGCTGTAACTTTCGCCGTTATGGTAATGCCTCGCTCTCGCTCCTGATCGTTACTGTCCATAATAAGTTCTTGCTCCATCTCAGCTTGGTTATCGCGAAATGTCTGAGACTGCTTAAGTAGACCGTCTACCAGTGTCGTTTTGCCGTGGTCAACGTGCGCAATAATAGCAATATTACGAATTTTTTTGGCATCTTGGTTCTCTGAAATCATTACGTGTCCTTGTAGGGGTATAACACCCCTGTTCATGAAAAAAGCGCTTATACGATTGAAAAGCGCTTGCTTCTTATCTAATTTGACTATAATTATAACATATTAATACTTTTTATACTGTAGCCAGTGCGTCAGCTTGTTTGCGGATTCAGCGTGCATGCTATACTAACAGATGAATACACAGCATAAATAACCAGTGAGGATGTATGGCTGGACACAGTAAATGGGCCAAAATAAAACGCGGTAAGGCAGCTGAAGATGCCAAACGCGGTGCAATATTTACCAAACACGGCAATGCAATAGCAATTGCAGCTCGTGATGGGGCTGACCCGGATATGAATTTCGCACTCCGTTTAGCAGTAGACAGGGCCAAGGCCGCAAATATGCCAGCTGCCAACATTCAACGATCAATTGACCGAGGTAGCGGGAAGCTAGGCGGCGAACAAATCCAAGAAGTTATGTACGAAGGGTACGGTCCTGGCGGCGTTGCTATTATTGTTGCAGCGGCTACAGATAACATTAATCGAACGTATCCTGAGGTACGAACTGCGTTTTCGAAACATGGTGGTAATATTGCCGAAAAAGGTGCCGTTGCTTTCCAGTTTGAACAAAAAGGTGAAATTCGTATTAAGGGAACAGGTGACGAAATAACGCTTCAAGCTATTGAAGCTGGCGCCGAAGATGCGCAAGATGAAGATGACGAGCTAGTCGTATACACTGACCCGAAAGAATTTGCTAAAGTTCGGGACAGCTTAAAAGACGCAGGGCTAAAGATTAGCGAAGCACAATTAACGTACCTGCCAACAAACACTGTAGAAGTCGATGACGAGAAGACTGCCGGCAAAGTAAGGCGCTTAATGGAAGCGCTTGAAGAGCTTGATGACGTAAGTGATACATATGTTAACTTCTCATTTGCTGATAGCATAGACGTATAAACCCATGAGAATTATTGGTATAGATCCTGGAACTAGTATTCTCGGATTTGGAGTAATCGATAGTGAGGGCCAGAAGAAAACTATGGTTGATGCTGGCGTAATCACTACCAGAGCTCATCAGCCACTCGATGAACGATTACTAGAGATATACCAGTGCATTACCCAGATTATAAAAGAGAATAAGCCCGAGGTAATGGTGATAGAAAAGTTATTTTTTGCACAAAATGTCACCACGGCTATAAGCGTCAGTCATGCGCGTGGTGTTGTTATGTTGGCAGGGAAACAAGCTGACTTGAAGCTAGTGGAGTTAACTCCACTACAAATAAAGCAATCTCTAACTGGCTACGGTCGAGCCACGAAGAATCAAATACAACAAATGGTGCAGACTATGCTAAAACTTCAAAGCCTACCCGAGCCGGATGATTGCGCAGATGCCTTAGCTGCTGCCCTGTGCTACGAAGGTGATAAACTAATAGCATGATAGCAACGTTACGTGGTGTTATAGCTGAGATAGAACCAGACCGTGTGGTATTGGAGTGCAGTGGTGTAGGCTACGGATTGATTGTAACTGGTGCCGATCACGGATTATTGCAGTCTGGTAAAGAGGCTCATGTCTACGTCCATGAACATATTAAAGAAGATGCGCATGATTTATTTGGTTTTTTATCCAAAGACACCAAACGATTATTCGAGCAGCTCTTAACAGTAAAAAATGTTGGCCCAAAGGTTGCTATTGCGTTGCTTGATATCGATAAAATAGACGGCGTTCGACAAGCAATTGCCGACGGTAACATAAAAACATTACAAACAGCCAAAGGTGTTGGTAAGCGAGCAGCTGAACAAATAGTTGTAGAACTGCGCGATAAAGTTGGGCTTAGCTCAAGTGACTCTGCTGACTCTGTCGTGTCGCGTGGTGCAGCGAGCCGTCAGCGCAATGACGAGGCATTCCAGGGGCTCGTGGCGCTTGGTTACAGCGATGTCGATGCGCTGGAAGCGCTCGCAAACATTGATCCTGACTTGTCAGTTGAGCAACGCATAACTCAGGCCTTGAAACGGTAGTAGGCTATGGCTATAGATAGAATCGTACAACAAACAGCAGATGATCAACCTGATGCAAACGAGGATCAATTCGAGCAAACGCTACGACCTCGAACATTTGACGAGTATATTGGCCAAGATAGGCTCAAGAAGAATTTACGATTAGCAATTACCGCATCTAAGAAGCGAGAAGAGCCGGTTGATCATGTTCTACTTTATGGTCCACCCGGCTTAGGCAAGACTACTATGGCCAGCGTGATAGCGAATGAAATGAATGCACAAATTCGAATTACCTCTGGTCCGGCTATAGGGCGGGCGGCTGATTTAGCCAGCTTGCTGACTAATCTACAGGATGGCGATATTTTATTTATTGATGAAATCCATCGACTTGGACGTAGCGTTGAGGAAGTGCTCTACAGCGCTATGGAGGACTTTAAGCTCGATATTGTGTTGGGCAAGGGGCCAAGCGCAAAAAGCCTGCGGCTTGATTTGCCGCGCTTTACTATTATTGGCGCCACGACCCGCACCGGTGCACTGGCGGCACCCTTGCGCGATCGGTTTGGTATCATGCACCGCCTTGAATTCTACACGCCGGAGGATATACAAAAAATAATAACGCGGTCTGCTCAGATACTCGAGACCGAGATACACGATGCTGCGAGTGAAATCATCGCTTCTCGAGCGCGATTAACGCCACGTATAGCCAATAGATTACTCAAGCGAGTGCGCGATTATGCAGACGTAAACGGCGACGGTATTATAGATACGCCGCTCGCACAAAGCGCCCTCAAGCTACTTGAAATCGATGAAATAGGACTAGACCCAGCTGATAGGCAGCTAATAGACGTCATCATCGACCATCATGGCGGTGGCCCGGTCGGCGTAGAAACACTGGCTGCTATCACCGGTGATGAGCGCTCAACAATTGAAGATTTTCTGGAGCCATATTTATTACAGATTGGCTTTCTGGAGCGTACTCCGCGCGGTAGAAAAGTCACCCCACGAGCCTATAAGCATGTAGGAAAAAAACCTAAACATCAGGCATCTGACTCACCTAGTCCACAAGAAGAGCTTCTCTAGCGCTCTATTACTCTGAAAATGGGTTATCTCTTGCTTCTTTAAACAGTGCGTCAACTTGTACGTTCTGATCCTGTAGTTCTTTGATTTTATCAACTGCCGCTTGGTCAATCTCTGGCCGATTGACTGACTCCAGCTGCTCTAAAACGGTAAGTTCATCGGCCTCAACTTGCGTCAAGCTGTTTATATGGAGCACCAAATATCCATAGACCATTAGGTTAGCGATGATAAACATGAAGGGCAAAAAGCGCACCAGTGTTTTCGCGAATCTCGATAGGTAATTAGTAATGTTTTTAATATCTATATTCATGGCTTTATGTACACTACCAGATTAACAGTAAAGGTCAGTAGACTGCGATTATCTTCATCTGGAATAATAGAGATGGACTGGACTTGGGACGTACGACGATTTTGTTCGAGCTTATTTAGAAATGAGATAAAACGATCGTACGTCGTCGGTGATTCAGATACTCCGATTGACATCTCTAACTCAAGTAATCCCGGTATGCCTTGTACTGGAGTTGCTTGAGTTATGACAGACTGTGAACTGGCTTGGGCTGCGCCGAGGTTAGAGCTAGGGAACGATACAGTTGATACTGTTACGCCACTATCTTGAGCGACGGCAATAACTTCACGGACTGTACGCGCCTGATCTTTCTCTTGCGGAATAATCCGCGTTGCTAGTTGTTCTAGTCCACTGTATTCCTCTATATCTGCTTTTGCTTGTATGAGCGATAGCTCTTGCGCTTCTGTTACTTCTTGTTGCACTTTCGCCGTATGCAGCTCTTCCGAGCTTTCCTCGAGCATCGTGACGCCAAAATATACTGAGGCGATAAGCCCGAGCCCGAGCAATAAGGCCAGTCCAAAGAACAGCTGGTATAGTTGTTTGCCACTCATGAGGAATTTCCTTCAATGTTTGGTTGCGCTTCTGGTATCAGCAAGAATTGACTGTTTTCGCCAAATAAAGCACGAATAGTTATTTGGCATGGATATGTCGGACTATCTTCACCCTGCTCGCAACGAACACTGATGATATCTGAAGATGCAAATATTTCATTTGCAGGATCCTCTAAGTTTACCTGCACTTGGGTGGCTGTATTGTAATCCGTTGCATCAGCCAGCAGATCTATACCGCCCTCAGTTTCGTTAATTGTCAGACCTGACAAGACCGCCCCTGAAGGTATAGCGCTACCGACCTGCCTGATAAGATCAGAGAAGAGAACTTGCTGAGATAGTACCTGGACAACCAGATTAAGCGAGTCGCTAATCTCTTGCACCCTCGTCTTGGTTTCTTGTAGGTCTTGTTGCGCTAAACCTTGTTCGGTCTGATCAATATCCTGTAAGAGTTGATCAGTTGCCCGCGTTATATAAAACTGCCCAAACATAACAACAGCGAATACACCAATGATCGCTACAGTAAGTGCAGCCAGCCATTTCAGTAACAGGGTATTACGTTTTGCGTAAAAAATTGTCTGTTTTGTCTCAGGTGGGAGTAAGTTGATCATGAAAGTATCTCCTGTGAGCGCAAGAGAGCAAGCCCTGCAACAGTGACATACATAGACTTCTCGATACTATTTGGTGGTTGCAGTTTGCCAAACTGTAATGATTGCCACGGATCACACATGCGTACCGGTAAACGCAGGAGGTTGGTCATGTGCTCTGATAGCCCGGGCATGTTAGCGCCACCACCTAGTGTCACAACTTGGCCTATCTTACCCTCAACAGTTTTGCGCTCCTCATAGTAGCGAATCATTCGTTTGATTTCTTTTATGAGTTGATCGAGGATTGGCTTGAGCGCCTCTGTTATCTCTGCTTGTTTTTTACTAACACCAAGTCCGTACTTTGTTTTTATAATATGTGCTTCTTCTTGGGTAACATTTAATTTCTTAGAGATTAGATCGGAAAAGTTGTCACCACCACCGGATACGGTTCCAGTTACAACCAACGTTTTATCAAATATAGTAATGTCCGAGGACAGTGAGCCGAAATCAATCAGAATACTTGGCTCATCGCTTTGCTCGGCATGTAAGAATAATCGCCCCGAAGCATTAATGGTTGTCTCTACCGCAATTGGCTCTAAGCCGAGTAGCTTCATAGTGGTCATGTATGAGTCGACAATCTTCTTTGGTACGGCAGTGGCGAGCACTTCAGTCCCTTTGTCAGTCTGGGTTACTACACCGTAATCCATATACAGTTGTTCGAGTGGAACAGGTATATATTGTTCGGCTTCAAACCGAACTGCTTCATCAAGCTCTTTTTGGTTATCAATTTTTGGGAATTGAATGGTTCTGTTAAAGGTTTTAGATGCTGGTATAGCGACTGCAACTCGTCGAGTGGTGATTTTGCCAACAATGTCGTTCTCGAACATTTTATGGACGGCTTCCGCAATTTTCTCTGGTTCGGTTATGACGCCGTCCTCCATTGCTGATTTATCAAAGCTCGTAACACCGTAGCCAATCACCTGACGATTTCCGCTGGTGTTATTCATCTGCATAACTTTAATCGAGTTAAAGCCGATGTCTATGCCGAAAACTGGTTTGTCGTGGTAAAATTTTGTATCATTCATGCTTGCTCACCCAAAGCATATAAGCTTATGGCTATCATAGCATATCTGTACGCTGGTTGCTTCTTGTAATTCTTTTGATCCATTGCCTATAAGTTCTTGAAATATATCGCTCGCCACGAAAGATCTATTGGAATTTCATCAACCGGAAAGGTCGGGTCAAGTTCGAGGTCAAACGGTGTACCTGGATTTGATGATATATATACATTTTTGCCTGATATACCCCCAAGGGCAGGCTCACTGCCAAATCGAGTTCTATCCAAGCAGATGCCATTTGTCGCTAGTAAAAACGCCGCTGGTGCAGAGGTGTTGCCTGAGTTCCCTAAGAAGACTGACCCACCCAGTGGGCACCGACTTGTTTTCGAAGCAGGGTCAGTTCCGTAAGAGACGAATACGATTGGGCCACTGCCAGGTGCAGTTATTAAACTATCGAAATTTATCGTCCCTTCAACAAAGACGAATTTCGTATTTTCATCACCAGTATCTGGGTTATTGAATGTTGGCTGGCAGCCGCTATCAGCACATAAGTCGGCACGTAGATGTGTGTGGTCCAAGATATTTATCTGCTTTGAACCCAAGTCAATCGAACCATCATCACCGCAACTTTCTTCAGTGCCATCAGCGCTGTCGGGGTAATGCGTCAACTTGTTGTTACCTGCGCTCGGTATGTCTAAACTAGCACCTGAGTTTGTCCAATCACTACAGTTACCAGCCGCACCATAGCTCGAATCCAAAACATACGACCATGGTATAAAAGTCGATTGCACTAAGCTGATATTTGATTCATTAGCCGATACATCGAAGTTAGTCGTGTTGTTATTCCCAGGGGGAGTTATGCAATTATTATAAGCTGTTCTTATTTTTGTTTTAGTTTGTCCTGGGTCGGTAAAAGAGTCGGGTTTAATTAGGTTGCCCATACCCTCGATAGAGCAGTTTCCCGAACCAGTGTTTCGGCCTGCTACTGTAACGCTCTCAGCAATTAAATCAGATGTATTTCGTTGAATGTATATATAGCCATTCACATACACATCTCGGGCGGTGACCGTCTTTACACCACTTTGTAGATGTAGAATGTTGCGACTTAGTAGACCGCTGGACGTCGTCTCAGAACTTTGCTCAGCGGCAACCTCAATTGTTCGGGTATAGGTTGCTTCGGTCGCATCTGCAGGTACATACACGTTGCCGGTTGCTATGATGGTTCGTTGCTTTGCTGTTGAGCCGGCTAATACGGATACGTCAAAAGTGGCCCTGTATCGATCGCCGTCGAGCAGGGTGGTCTCGCTAGCGTTACCAGGGTAGGAGGGGTCATCGTTTAATTTTGAGATAGCTGTGTCGGCACCAGACTCTGCCGCATACTGTGCTTGAAGTACAAATATCCGTTGCCGCGAACGCGCAATAGTTGCGTTAGAAAGTGAAAGTATTCCGTAGATAAAGCTACTTAGTAGAATAGTGATGATTAGGAGTGAAACAATGATGCTGCCAGTCTGGTTTTTTATTTGAGGTAATTTCATGTGCTTAATTCCTTAAGGCCACTCGGATAGTGGTGCTTACTTGTGTTGTCGCAGTTTGCTGAAATGGTGGCGTCCTAGATATATTAATCGTAAGTTCTGCAACTTCGGCTGCCGGAAAATCTGGGCCAATAAACTCGCCCGTATCTGGATCTGTAACGGATGTATAGTCGACCACGTTTCCCGTACGAGAGAAGTATCGAACATCTAGCGACGACACATCTTCGGCCACAACTCTATCGGCCGGACAGGAGCTAGTCGCACTCTCCGGTGGGCAACTAGTTTGTAGCCTATTATCAATGGCATCTGGGTTTGCGATGGAGCGAAGATATAATGTTTTATCGTCACCATCTAGATAGAGCACATATTCATCCTCATATGCCACAAGATTATCAAAAATGATATCTCTATCTGAGTCAAAGCTAAACCGTTTAAAGTATAGGATTGGCGTAATAACGCCAGCCGTAGCGGTTCGCGTTTCGGTTGTAGCGCGCAATTCATCCCAGAACAACCCGTTACCCGGATCTGGCACTAGTACATTATTTTCAGGGATACTGTTCTGATTGATGAGTCCGGTTGAGGATGCAAGCAATTCTCGCAATATATCACCTGCGTTCAAACGACTATTAAGCGAATCTACACTCGATTGTTGCACATAACTTGATCGCCAGTAATTAAATGTAAAGCTAAATATTGCGCCACTAATGACTCCAGTCGCGATTATTACAATTAGCAGCTCGGTAATCGTAAACCCGTCGCTATTTATTGGTGTGCGTAGACTCATTGCTGCCCAAGCCCATTTCTGGCTACGAGCAGGCGTAATTCGACTGGTGGCGCACTCGTATTTGGTATGCCTACATCAATCGATATTATTTTTGCGTCATCAATATCGGACAACTCTTCTGTAGCACTGAGGTCCTCAGTTTGCTGGATAATTACATTTGGCTCATAGGTTATTATTCCAGAGGACCCACCTTCAACCTCAAAGGTGTTATTTGGGAAACAATCATTATCTTCAGTGATGGAATTAAACTCCAGCGCCCTATCTAGCTCCGGACAAGCGCTCAATACTGCGTAGATCTCATTGTACTGTCGAGCAATGCTATAAGAACGGTTGACTGCTTGCGTCGCGTTGTATAAACCAAACACAATAATAGGAAAGATTACTGAAGCAACAATAATCTCCATAATACTAAAGCCAGATTGGTTGAGTTTTTTTAACATGCTTATGCCTCATTATACAAAAGAACCTAGGTTTGTCCCTAGGTTCTTTTTTTGTGAACCGAATAATCTTAACTGATTATTGTAGGTTGGTTCGTGTAATGACGTCACCTTCTTCAAGCGTCACAGTTAATGTGTAGCCGTCACAGGTGGTCGTTACGTTGTCACAGCCAGCTGGAGTTGCTTCATACGCATACTGATCTGCAGTTGGTGTGGTTGCTAGCGTGCCGTCAGCAGCATTCGGGTCTTCATAGACCGATTCGTCAAGCCCTTGGAAGTTAGCAGTTCTGAACGCAGCGTCATTCATATCTGCTTCTGATGGATAGTTCGAAGAGCCTTCAATTGTATAGTAGGCCTCTATCGCTGTTTGCAGTGACTTAACGTCAGACTCTCGTTTAGCATCACGAGCTCGAGCGTTCGCACCGCCAAGTGCTACCGCAGTAATTGTCGCTAATATACCGATAACGACGATTACAATCAACAACTCGATGATTGTAAAGCCTTTTTGCTGTAGTTTCGTTTTCATATGGTTCCACCCTCCTGAGGTTTTTTATTGTGCTTTAGACCCTACAGATTAGAATCCTAGTGTCATGCTTGTAATTATAGTCGTAAGCGGGATAACGTCAAGTGCATCTTAGGCTATAACTACTTTATATTTTGGCTAAGTGATGCAATTGGTCCCATCACACTAATTGCTATGATTCCAACCATAGCCCCGAGGATGACGATCATAATAGGCTCGATGATCGAACTAAGTCCGTCGATTGTTGCCTCTACCTCTTCCTCGTAAAAATCTGCAACTTTGACCAATATAACGTCAATTTGCCCTGTCTCTTCACCAATGGCAGTCATTTGTGACACGATTGCTGGGAAGTGAGGACTATTTGACAAAGGCTCTGAGAGTAGCTTACCGTTTTTGACGTCGACCGCTGCATTCTTTAGTTCCTTCTCAATTACCCTATTGCCGATTGCGCCACCAGTGACTTCTAGTGCGTCAAGCACACCAACACCAGCTGCCATTAGCGAAGAAAAGGTTCGTGCAAAACGAGCGATCGCAATTTTGGTTACAATAGATTTCATGACCGGAGTTTTAAGGAGTAGGGCGTGAAACTGATACTTACCTTTGGGCGTTTTTATGTAGCGAATAACTAACGTGATTACCGCAAATGCTCCACCCAGCACCAAGAAAACATTTGAGCGCATAAAGTCACTAATACCGAGCAGTGCTTGTGTATAAACTGGAAGCTCGGCGTCTTCTCCACCGAGATCTTTGAGGATTTCACCAAGTTGCGGCATTACAAAAATCATAATCCCGAAGAAAGCAGCGATAGTGATAACTAATATAACTGATGGGTAGGTCATGGCGCTTTTTATCTTCTTGCGCATACTTGCGTCACCCTCGAGCTGAACGGCGAGTCGCTTGAGTATTTCATCCAATATACCGCCTGCCTCTCCAGCTCGCACCATGTTTACGTACACATCAGAGAAGACCTTAGGGTGCTTCTGGAAGGCATCGCCAAGCGAAATTCCGCCCTCAACGTCTTTGGCAATTTCACCAATTGTTCGCTTGAACATATCGTTGGTCGTTTGATCGTGTAGCGTAACAAAAGCTCTTGTAAGCGGAACTCCAGCTGAGACCATTGTTGATAATTGTCGCGTGAAACCAGCCAGGTCACGTAATTTTACCTTACCTTCAAATATAGTTATGTTGAGAGATTTTTTTGGCTGTTGAATGCTTAGCGGTCGAGCGCCTTGCTTGGCAAGAGTGTGCGCCAATTCTTCCTTCGAGGTTGCCTCAGCGGATCCTTTAATTTTTGACCCGTCTTTTTTTATAGCTGTATAGGTAAACTTCATCGAATTTATGCTTCTGCCGTTACGCGCAGAATCTCCTCGATGCTGGTTTGACCACGAAGCGCTTTAATAAAACCATCGATTTGCATGGTAATCATGCCTTCTTTTACAGCTTGCTCCTGGATGTCGTCACTCGTAGCATTCGATACGATGAGTTTTTGAATCGTCTGAGAATTATTGAGCACTTCGTAGATACCGATCCTGCCTTTGTAACCGATATTGCCACAACTATCGCAGCCGCCATCGTGCGGCTTCCATAGTTGTTTTATAGATGATTCGGTCGTACTAAGTTCGCTGGTTGAGTTTTTGCCTTTCGTGTTGTCTTGGCCAATACCGTCTTCCAGTGCTTTTTCTTCTAACTCGTGCACTTTCTTCATCGTTGCGCCGTCATCTGTACCAAATATATCGTCGATTTTCTTCTTCTCTGCTGCTTCTGGACTTGCTGGTTCACGACAATCGACGCACAGGCGACGCACCAATCGTTGACCAACGACAGCTCGGACAGTACTAGCTATCAAGAATGGCTCAAGACCCATATCAAGCATACGAGGTAGACAGGTCGCTGCATTATTCGTGTGCAGGGTTGCAAAGACGAGGTGTCCCGTCAATGCGGCCTGTACACCTAGTCCCGCTGTTTCTGAATCACGAATCTCACCAACCATGATTATGTTCGGATCTTGCCGAAGTAAGGCTCGCAGTCCAGCTGCGAATGTCATATTTGCCTTGGGGTTTACCTGAGTTTGATTAGCTCCTGGAATTTTATACTCAACTGGGTCTTCAATCGTAGATATATTGACAGATGGCTTGTTTAGCTTACTGAGAACGCTAAACAAACTGGTTGATTTACCAGACCCAGTCGGTCCCGTAACGAGTGTCATACCGTGTGGTTGCGTAATGGCTTTATTCAGTAAATCAAGTGAGTGACCCCAATAACCCAGCTCTTCAAGCGTGATGGGCTTACCAGACTCGTTCAAGATACGCATGACAACCTTCTCACCTTCAGAGATTGGTAGTGTAGAAACGCGCAATGCAAAAACGTCGCCACCGACTTGTATTTTGAATCGTCCATCCTGTGGTGCGCGCCGTTCATCAATTTTCAAATTAGCAAGGATTTTTATTCGAGATACGAGTGCATTTTGGACACGTTTAGGTAGTTTATTTGCCTCTCGTAGCACGCCATCAACTCTGTAACGTACAACAACGTGGTTCTCGCGCGGTTCAATATGTATGTCACTTGCGCTACTACGAATGGCATACTCAATAAGAAGGTTTACTGTTTGGGCAATAGGTGAGTCCTCGGCTAGATCTTCCTCGTCCACCTCATCTTCTTCAACCTCTTCGACTTCTTCATCAGAGACAACTTTTGTCAGCTCATTACCGATGTTCCCGCGGTATTGATCAAGTGAAGATTGAATGACACTTCGCGTAGCGATGTGAACTTTGATAGCATCGCCAAGCTGTTTCTTTAAGAAGCTGAGTGCTTGAATGTCATCAGGGTCCTCCATGGCCAACATCTTCGATCCATCATCCTGAACATCAAATAATACCGCAGCGTATTGTCGGGCTATACGCTCTGGGATAAGGCGCAAAATTTCCCGTTTAATCTCCTTTGGTTTGAGTTCTACAAATGGAACATCAATCTCTTTGGCGTAGAGCTCAGTCATTTCTTTTTCACTGACGATGCCGTTATTTATTGCTAAATCTTGAAGCGGACGTTTTTCGGCTTCTTCTTGCTCACGCAAAGACTCGAGCTGGTCTGACTTTACTTTGCCAGCATCAATGAGTAGTTTTTCGACTAATTTATCTGATATACGCATACAGGTTATGCTTGATTATATAGGACATAGCCGCTCTTGCTAACCCTTTTTCATGAACATAGGTTTGTTATACTTATAAGGAACAGGGAAATAACAGTAACTGAGGAGTATACGTGCGTGAGTAAAAAAGCAACTAAGCAAACCAAACCAGTCGAAAAAGATAAGGCATCAAAGACAGAAGATAGTGGTAAATCAAAGGCTCTTAATTTAGCGCTGGAGACGATAGAAAAACAGTACGGTAAAGGTTCAATTATGAAGCTGGGCGAGGGCTACGGTGGCCTCGTGGAGACTATACCAAGTGGTAGCCTAAGTCTGGATATTGCTCTTGGCGGCGGTATCCCGCGTGGGAGAATCATAGAGGTATATGGTCCAGAAAGCTCAGGAAAGACCACGCTTACATTGCACGCTATTGCTGAAGCGCAAAAAACCGGCGGTACAGCTGCATTCATTGACGCTGAGCACGCGCTTGACCCACAATATGCCAAACGAATTGGGGTGAATACAGATGATCTTCTGCTATCTCAACCAGATAATGGTGAACAAGCTCTTGAGATTGCTGAGACGCTAGTACGAAGTAATGCAGTAGATATTATTGTTATTGACTCAGTGGCTGCATTGGTTCCACGGGCTGAGATTGAAGGTGATATGGGCGATAGCCACATGGGCTTGCAAGCACGGCTCATGAGTCAAGCTTTACGTAAACTAACTGGTGTTATATCGCGCAGCAAAGCGACCGTAATATTTATCAACCAGATTCGCATGAAGATTGGTGTAATGTTCGGTAACCCAGAAACGACAACCGGCGGAAACGCTCTTAAGTTCTACTCGTCAGTTCGTATGGATATCCGGCGCATTTCACAGATAAAAAAAGGCGATGAAATCGTCGGTAACCGAACGCGTGTCAAAGTTGTAAAAAATAAGATGGCACCACCATTCCGAAGCGCAGAATTCGACATCATGTATAACAAGGGCATCTCGCGCTCAGGTGACGTTTTAGACCTCGCTGTTACTCATGGCTTCATTGAAAAGTCCGGTCCATGGTTTAGCTTTAATGAGCAAAAATTCTCTGGTCGAGAAAGCATGCGAAATTACTTGCTTGAAAATCCAAAAGATATGGAAGCCTTGGCTGTAAAAGTTCAAGAGAAAATTAAAGAAGCAGCAGAGTAGATGGCAGGGGCTGAGCAAAATCGTATCAGCGCTATAAAGCAACAGGTCAAACGAAGCGATAGGTATTCTATATTTATTGATGGTGAGTACACCTGCAGTCTTTCTGAAGGGGCATTATTAGAGACTGGTTTGCGAATTGGCCAAGAACTATCAAAGGACGAGCTGCATACGCTGAAGGATCAAGCCCAGTCAGACAAGGCATACGATAGAACCATTCAACTGATTGCTCGGCGTCCGAGGAGTGAATGGGAGGTGCGCCAATATTTAAAGAGAAAGTCATACGATGAGGTCATTACTCAGCAAACCATTGAACGGCTCCTAGATAAGGGCTATCTCGATGATGTATCTTTCGCTCAATCTTGGATTCAAAATCGTCGTCTATTAAAACCTAGGAGTAAGCGCAAACTTCGTCAAGAGTTGTTGCAAAAGCGCGTTCCAGAGCAAATCATCACAGACTGTTTAGCGTACGATGATACTGATGACAAAGAGGTTCTACGGCAACTTATCGAGCAAAAAAGTTCGCAGACACGCTATAAAGATCGCCAGAAACTTATGCGATATTTAAGTGGTCAAGGTTTCTCATATGGTGATATAAAAGAGGTGCTCGAAGAAACTGAGGCAGGTTAACCTAGGGCTGGTCGTGGTGTTCGCTGGCCTTTTACGGGTGTGAGTTGTAGCGGGTCTTTTACAACAATCCTCGTATCAGTAATTTCAATGATTTGATTTCTATCGATACTTAGCTGACCTTGGCTGAGGTTTTTGAGCAAGCTCTGACCGACATATAATTTTTTGACATAAAGCGATTCAGAATCAACTGCGTAGTCGAGGACCTTGCCAAGCTTTTTTGTTTTGGTCACGACTGTCTTATTCAGTACTTTGAAATCGAGCGCAATAACTTCACGAAGTCTTATCAGCTCATCTTCCTCTACTAGCACGTCGAAATCATCTACTACAAAGCCCTGTTTTATGTGGTCCCGAATGTCCTGGGAGAGCAGTATAAGCCGTTCTTTGCTAAAGGAGTCGCTGCAAACAAAACCTTCTATCTTTAAGTTATCTGGGTTGAAAATCGGTGACTCAGCTGTAGCAACAACGCCACCAGTTCGCAAGCTCAAAATACCCTGTTTCATGATTGACTTCGACAATATAAGCATAACTACTCCCATTATAGCGCGTTTAACTACTACTTGACGGCAGTATTTTTTGGCTAGATACTCATATGTGAACATGAGTAAGAAAACACGAACCACAAAGTCTCCAGAGGAGACCGAAGCGCTCGCAGAGAAAATTGGCGCAGCCTTACGCGGCGGTGAAGTAATTGATCTTGTTAGTGATATCGGTGGTGGGAAAACTACCTTCGTTCGTGGACTAGCTCGCGGTATTGGCAGTCACGATGCGGTCGCTAGTCCGACATTTACTTTGAATCGGATCTATCAATCTGAGCAGGTTACTATTCATCACTATGACTTATATAGAATCCAGGATGCTGCGTTACTGGAGCACGAGTTACGAGAAGTACTCTCGGATAATCATGCTGTAATTGTTGCTGAGTGGTCTCAAGTCGTGCAGCACGTATTACCTAGTAAGCGTATAACGATAACTATTACTGCAACCGGTGAAAGCACGCGTGAACTGTGCGTACAAGCTGATTCATTGTTTGCCTATATACTGGAGCGTATATGAAGATAATAGCCTTAAAGACTAACGAACCAGAAGCTGAGATAACACTGCTAGACGATAGTGACATAATCGCGAGCTGTCGTTGGCAAGCCCATAGAGAGTTATCCGACACAATTCACCGGAAAGCAGACGAGTTACTACAGGATGGGCAATGTTCGCTCACTGATATAGATGGGTTGATAGTCTACAAAGGGCCAGGTAGCTTTACTGGTATTCGGATTGGCTTGGCGTACATGCAAGCGTTAGCCTTAGCCTACCAACTGCCACTAGCGGGGGCAAACGGTGAGGATTGGATTGCATCTGGCATAGAGCAGCTCAGCCAGTCCAAGAACCTCGCGCCAGTTATTCCAGAATATGGTTCGGCTGCTCGCACGACAACACCGAAGAAGTAGCAAGTTAAACTCGTTGTTTATAAATCAACGATATACTGTCCATCTATTGACAATAAAACAGATGTCAGTATAGTAATAAATGTAGTAATTTTTAACAAAAAAGGAAACCAAATGCTACCTCCAAAAGCTTCAATAAATTGAGGCTAACAGTTAAAAAACCACATATTTGTGGTATTTACTGAGTTTGATATCAAAAGAAAAACTACTATGAACCACCCAAGAAAAAACAGCTACGTTGATAGAGGTAATATGCGCTCGCACGGGCGTAGTCGGCGTGCGCAACGATATGGTTCTGTCAGTGGTTTTACGCACGAGAGCTCAGATAGGCCGGCGCGAGTAAGTCGAGCCAAGCAAGATAAATCTCCTCAACCTAACAATGACAAGGTGCGGCGCCATGTATCCAGAGAGAAACCTTCCCGACCTATTACTACCTCCAATAACCGACCAGTCAAGAAATCCAATGTATTACAAAGAAGTGCCGTAAAAAAACCCCACGATATATTTAACCCACCAAAAAAGTTAGTACTGCCAGCAGCGAAAAAAACGATCGTCCAGACCACACCCTCTCGATCGCGGTATTCGTTTATTGTTGCTGGGCTATTATTAATGTTTGGACTTACAGGGAGCGCAGTGGCGTACATGATAGAAGCGCGCGATCCCGGCCAGGCGCAAGTATTATCGGAGCAGTCAGAACAAGAAGCGGCGCGGCCAGAGCAAATCCCACAAGAGTTCATCGATGAATCACCTCGGAGTGCAAGTGAATTACGTGACTATAGTGTAGCTGATGACGAGCCACGCTTGTTGCGAATGGATGCTATAGATGTAGAGGCAATGATAAAGCAGGTTCAAGTAGATATAGGCAATCGTCTCGTTACGCCTGAAAATATATTCGATATTGGCTGGTACGAAGGTAGCCGTAAACCAGGAGAGTCAGGCACGGTATTATTAAACGGACATGTCTCTGGCGCTAACGAGCGTGGCGCACTTTACTATGCACGTGTTTTGGAGGTTGGCGATACTATCGAGCTAGAACGTGGTGACGGCAAAACCTACACCTACGAGGTACGCAAAAAAGAAAAAATTCCATATAAGGAAATTCAGACGACATCACTATTGATCCCACACGAAACAGGCAAGAATGGCTTGAATATTGTGGCGGTAGACAATCGTTATAATGTATTGACGGATGAATTCCAGGACAGACTCGTAATTTATGCTGTAGAGTTGTAGCATTTTTTTCTCACACATCGTATAGTAAGAGTTAGGAATTTTTGTGAAATTTGAGAGCAAAATCCTACAACAACTGTTTTTAATTAACGATAATATTTGATTGTTGAATCTAGTTCTTCTGGTTGACTAATGAAGTGAGAGTGAATGTCAGCGGGTGCACTAATTCAGTCATTCTTATGAAAGGAATGCTATGGAATTAATAACCATACTGCTTGCAGTAGCTGGTGTTGCTGTTGGATTTGGCGGCAGCCAGGCGATAAGCAGAAAACGAAATATCAACGCTTCAGAGGCAGCAGAAAAAGAGCTTAAGAAAGCCCAAAAAGAAGCCGAGAAAGAATTAGAAAAAGCGCGTGAAGAAGCCAAGCAGGTTTCAGAAGAAGCCAAAAAAGACGAAGCTAATCGTCGCAAGGAGATCAAAGACATTGAGCAGCGCTTGATTACTCGCGAGGATAATCTTGATAAGAAGCTGGACGACCTCGATACGCGTACTGAAAAACTTCGCAAATCAGAAGCTGACGTAGAGGAGCTTAAGGACGCTATCCGAGAGATCCGAACAAAGCAGGAAGAGAAGCTAGAAAAAATAGCCAAACTTACGAAAAAAGACGCTACCGAGAAACTGCTTCAAATGACAGAGCGAGACGTCAAAGAAGACGTCAAGGGTCTCATAAACAAGTTACAGGGTGAAGCAAAAGATTTGGCAGAGGAAAAAGCAGCTGCGATTATTGTGAGCGCTATGGAGCGTATGGCGAGTGAAGTGACTGCCGAGCGAACCGTATCTTCTGTCAAGCTAGAAGATGAGGATATGAAGGGCCGAATCATCGGCAAAGAGGGTCGAAATATTCAAGCCTTGCAACGTGCGACTGGTGTCGACATTATGGTTGATGAAACACCAGGCATGATTATACTGAGCAGTTTTGACCCGGTACGTCGAGAAGTGGCTAGAATAGCGCTCGAAATGTTACTAAAAGACGGTCGAGTCCACCCCGGTCGTATCGAAGAAGTTGTAGAAAAGGCTCAAAAACAAGTCCAAAAAGAGGTCATGCGAGCCGGCGAAGATGCCGCTCGAGAGGTTGGTATCATCGGTATTCCGAAGGAAGTGTTACAACTCCTTGGCGAGCTGAAGTACCGAACCAGTTATGGTCAAAACGTTCTCAAGCACAGTACTGAGATGGCGCACATGGCTGGCATTATCGCTGAAGAGCTCGGCGCTGACGTAAAGATTACCAAATACTCAGCGCTTGTACACGATCTTGGCAAGGCTCTCACTCACAAGATGGAGGGCAAGCATCACCATATTAGTGCTGAGATGCTCCGCAAGTATGGTGCTCCAGAAGAAGTCGCACACGCCGCAGAGGCGCACCACGATGATATAGAAGCGACCACGCTCGAAGCTATGATTATCCGCGTCGTTGATGCAATTAGCGCATCACGACCTGGTGCACGCAACATTAGTGCAGAAAACTTCGTTGAACGCATGAAAGACCTTGAGAACGTCGCAAACGGCTTTGAAGGTATTGAGAAATCATACGCCATTAGCGCTGGTCGCGAGGTTCGAGTATTTGTCAGGCCTGGTGATATAGACGACCTAGCAGCGATTAAGTTGGCTCGGGACATAGCGACGAAGATTGAGTCGACGATGCAGTATCCGGGAACTATTAAGGTCAACGTGATTCGCGAGACTCGTGCTACCGAATACGCCAAATAGTTTCACGATGGTAAAGATGCAATTTAGTAAAGAAGAACACAAGCAGTGGTTTAACGGCCAGCCACGCAAGCCTATGTCAGCGGCGGTGCTGTTTCTGGATGAGCATGGCAAAGTGCTATTAGTAAAGCCAAACTACAGACAAGACTGGGGCTTACCGGGCGGAGTGGTAGAACAGTACGAATCTCCACTAGATGGTGCTGTCCGTGAAGTAAAAGAAGAGCTCGGGCTTACTATCGACAGAGTAAGTTTGCAACTTTGCTCAGTTGACTACAGGTCAGCGAAAGACGACCTTATCGATAAGCTGTATTTTTACTTTCTCGGTGGAATACTTAACACGTCAAGTATATCTCGCATCAATTTGCAAGCGGAGGAATTGGACGATATGCGCTTCGTAACCCTTGAGGAGGCTCGCCCACTCCTGAGTGCTTGGACGCATCAGCAGGTAACCCATGCACTCTCCCCTAATAACCAGCTACGTTACTTTGAGGATAGTGCCCCGATAGGAGATAATCTATAATGAAAATTCTCTACCTCGGTGACATAATGGCGCGTCCTGGTATCGATACTGTTGCTCAGCTATTACCAAACATACAGGCTACGCATAAACCAGATTTGATACTTGCTCAGGCAGAAAATGTGAGTGATGGCAAAAGCATGACATTAGCTGATATGCACGAGTTGCAGGCGCTTGGCATTGATTTTTTTACAGGCGGTAATCATACTCCAAAAAATTCTGAGCTTCACGATGCGCTGAAAGATCCGAACATGCCAGTAATAGGTCCAGCTAATATGACTGATTGTCCAGGTGATGGCTGGAAGATATTGCCGAGTAAGCAGGGTGACGTTCTGGTTGTGTCCTTGCTTGGTGCAACCGTTGGGCGAGAGATCGATTCATCTAATCCATTACATAAGATTGATGAAATACTCGAACACAACAAAGATAGAAATATCGTTGCCCGCATCGTGAACTTCCATGGTGATTTTAGTAGCGAGAAACGTATCATCGGGTATTACCTCGACGGTAGCGTGTCCATGGTCATCGGTGATCATTGGCATGTGCCGACCGCAGATGCAATGGTGTTACCAAAAGGTACAGCTCATATGACTGATGTAGGTATGTGTGGGTCGTTACATTCAAGCCTGGGTGTTACGTTTGACTCTGTTGTACCGCGTTGGCGAGACGGCAAACTAACAAAAAATGAGCTAAGCCTAGACAAGCCATGGCAGCTCAACGCCGCACTTGTTGATATAGATAATGAAACTGGCCTCGCGCACTCCATAGAGCACATACAACAAATTATCACCTAAATAAACCCGACAGACTATAGTGTGTCGGGTTTATTACCCCTGTTTCATATGATTTTAGGCTATGTTTTATTACAGGGTGAGAGGACAGCGCTCTGGCTTCCGCGCAGGGCTATATCCACTCCTGCGTTACACAGTCGTTTCACAAACCTCCGCTCGACAGTGCTCGCTTACGAGGTTCTTGCACCCTAACAGCGACCAAGCAAAAACCCCCAGGGCGGCTTACTGGTATCCAGAAGCATAGATGCAAGCTAGTAACCGCTAGTTGCAGAGGTACCGCTAATGATGACAGGGATTTCATTATAGCCCCCAATGATGAGGACTTGATAGCTCTTGTAGATGTCGTTAAGAACAAGCATGCTGGCAAAAGCTTAAATTTGTTGCGTAAACGCTTTAATGAGCTAACACTTTAGAAAATGAAAACACCCTTGAGTTTTTCATGGGTGTAGTGCTTTTTAATTCTATAAGCTAAAGTTTTTTGAGCTAGTTAGTAGTTGGCTATTGCTGTTCAGGAATAGCTGCGCTAATCCAGCCAAGAAGCTCGTCTACTTCTTGAGGAGGAAGAGCCTCGCCAATGTTTTGCCTATTTAATTCAGCAGCACGCTCCACTGCTCCAAGAGCAGTGGAGGTAAGTGCGTCACCAAGTAGTTCTTCGGCCCTACGAAGCAACTGTTCATCCTCCTTTTCTCCAGGCATAGGTTCATAATCTCCTGGGTAGTCTATAACTTGACGCTTCATAACTACACCGTCTCTGGCGATAAAGTCAGTCTGAATATGGCCCCCGCTTTCAAACACTGTAACTCTATGCCCACTAAAAGTAGACCACTTATCCAAAGCTTCAGTTGCTTCTTCAGGAATAGGTCGCTCCAAGTAAACTCTTGAAGCTGTTGGGCAGTGGCTAAGCGTGCCAGCAGGTATAAGTGCAAGGCTTTCTTCGTGGTCGCGTACAATACCTCCTCTGTTGGAAGTGCCTTCTGTGAACTTGTTGTCTATAGCAAGGGTAAGCATCTCTGCTGTATTTGGCTGTGTAATTTCTGGGTTTGTCATGGGTAATACATTAACATAATAAGCATGTAATGTCAATAATTCTTATGATACGACCACACTATGCCAGATAATATAAACGGTAATATTTTTAAGCTACCAGAGAGCGAATACAAGGTATCTGAACTGACTGACCACTACGCAAGTATTACAAAAGGCAGCCTGAGAATACTTCCTAAAGAAAAAACGTCGCTATGTGATGTACGGCAAAATACTGTCTAAAAGTATTAGAATGAAACACCTAACTTCTCATATAGCGTGGGCTATTCAACACCTGACATAGAACACGGATAAAGCCTACAAAAAGTACATCGAGTGACCAGAGGGGTAACTATCTGCTGATAAAGACAGAGCAAACCGTAAATTAGCAGAGGCTAAGCGTTAACTTACAAAACAGGAGGGCAATTATTCTAAGTATCAGAACTCACAGCGAGACGGCCCTATAACATAAAAGAAACATCATAAGGGCAAATTAGAACATCATCAAGAGCTGATTAACAGTGGTGAGCCGAGTGTGAAACAGGCTAAGAATGAGGTCGAGATGCTTAGTGGGTCATTGCCCTCGCAGAAACAATTTGTTGAACATATCGTTCGTATCTGAAAACAGTCAGCAATACTAAGGATTTGATTGAGGAGGGGTTAGTCTACAAAGAAGTAGTGTTGAACCTCTGTCCTGTAGACGATGTCATCTCTGTTATAAAGCTAAATCCACCATACAATTTGATGGTGAATTTAGACAAAGTTCCTCTTGGCCGGGGTGAGAGGACAATTTAGGCCGGGCACTATTCAGTGCTCGGCTTCATCTCCGCTCAAACTTTCTCGATGCTAGCATCTGCGAGAGTTTTCGCTCCACCGAACCGTCCGACCTCTGCAACACTTCGTGTTGCGGTCGGAGGTTCAAGCCACTCTCAAGCAATGAAAAAGCCGCCCCTGACAGGACGGCTCTTTCATTGGTCGAGTAGGAGCGATTACGCTTGAACAGGTTGAGCCACTACTGTTATCGCTTAAAGATTACTGGTGTAGAAGCTCAAATATGCGTGAAATGTCTAGCTTACTCAAACATCCACGAGTTGCATCAACAGTAGCAGAATATGAGCTTTAACAGGGGTAGATTAGCACTTTCCTATTGATAAACGTGATGCGACTTGAACAAGATAACAATACTAATTGGACATTAAGTCCATTTCATGTCGTACATTGTATGTTGTACGAACCGTGCTAACAGGGGTAGTGGTATATTTTTAGCAACAAAATGGCTTGTCAAGTGCTTGTGTTATTTTCGCCACCCCTGTTTTTTACATATTATACAATGATGGTTTCGATTGCAGTGTCAGCTCCATTGTACTAGTCAATTATTCTTACTCGCTGTAATATTTTGATAGCATTTAGCGTTACTATACAATTAAAGTAAAGATTTCCTATGAATAACGATAAACCACACTTTTCAATTGGCGATATAGATAAAGAATCAATTATTAAACGTGCAGAGAGAAAAGTCTCCCGAACAAACACTGATCCTTATTATCAAAATGTACAGGTTGAAGTAATGATTGAACGTGAGATGGAGCAAGTCTTTAAGAAGGATTTTATGGGTTCAACAACCGACTTGTTGCGTTTAGGTGATTCTGGTGCTGCGATTGGCTATTTAGTTTTTGTCTTCATTCTGCTGATTACATCTGACAACGGCTTGAGCTTGGTGCAGTTCTTTTTCTTAGTAGTAGTTACCATTATGTTGTTAATCGCAGTACATGGCACAATGAAGGAGCGGATCGAGTCTGCTTTTAAATCAGGAGCACATAGTGATTGGCATCTATATGAGCCTGAATACCGAGATGCGTTATGGGAAATAAGGCAACGCAAAGAAAATACTAGACCTGAACGAAACCACTAAGCTACAAGCATAGAGATAGTTATTCCATATAAAAAGAGACGACATGTAGCCGTCTCTTTAGTTATTGTTGCTGTTTTTTATTTAACCTGAACGATAGCACGGTCCGCATTAAATCCATTCGGTTTCCAGATAACATACTGGTGTCCTTCTTCGACTGGTACTTCAAAAACAATCTGTCCTGATGCTTTTCCGCCAGCAACCATGTCTCCTGAGCTTAATGAGTTATCCACGGTAGCAAATGCTCCATCAAGAACTTGTCCTTCCGCAGTCTGAATACGAAAATCGAACACATTGTATGGCTTAGTTTCGTTACTGGTGTTCTCTAGTGCAACATCAGCAATAACATAGGTCTTTCCACTTCCAGCTTGTTCAAACTCACTTATAGTAGTCTTATAAACTACGTTAGAAAGAGTCATCTTAACTCCGTCAACTGTAGCCGCTTCGCTTGGCAATACTTCTACGTCTTTGGGTTGCTTGTCTGCACGGTCGTCAAACCTGTATGTCTTCTCTCCACTAGCAGTGTTATTTTCGCCACCACTATTGTTTCCTGAATTATCACTACCACCACCTGCTGCACTTGCAATTACTGCAATCACAATAAAAGCCAATATGACTGTCAAAATTTTATGTTTCTTAAACCAACTCACTATAAATCTCCTTATTAGTATTAACTATAATATACATTTAATTTCCTTACCTGTAAATATACCCTAAATGATGCAAATAATAAACAGTTGGTTTATGTA
Source organism: Candidatus Saccharimonadota bacterium (assembly GCA_024635455.1). Taxonomy (GTDB): domain Bacteria; phylum Patescibacteriota; class Saccharimonadia; order Saccharimonadales; family SLHW01; genus SLHW01. Next base: position 270,639 of record JAGXIU010000002.1, read on the forward strand.
ACTATCTGTTTATTATTTCTACGCTTAGTACATGACCGAACAGAAACTAATGAAAGCCTTTGGTAAACGTGTTGCTGAGGTCCGAAAAAACAAAGGCATTACTCAACAACAACTAGCACATGATATTGGTATGAGTGTTGTCGCAATCGCATACATTGAAACTGGTAAACGTTGGGCAAGGCTAGGAACACTCAATAAAATAGCCAAACGCCTAAAAGTCGATATTAGCGATTTATTTACAGGCATATACATAACTCAACTTTTGTCCAAAAACCTCGCTAAACGCCTCTCTGTACGTCACAGAGGGCTTAATTGTCTTTCATTAAATGTATCTGTAATGTGCAGAGCAAGACCCTACGATTTTTTTATCCAATTTTTTACTTATCAACGCCATTTATTAGCTTGTACAACATGCTGATTTCTTACATCAAAATAATTAAAAACCTAACGAAAACATGGGTGTTTTCTAGGTAAGTGTAAAGAAACTGAACACTACCTTATTTTGGTTTTCTTTTGCCGCAAGCATCTTCTCCCTAAACACTTCATTATTACGCATATAGTAGAAGAAAGTGGTACGACTTATGCCTGTCCAGCGACAAGCCTCGCTTATTGTGCTGTTGTGTTGTATTGCATCTTGAAGCCTTAGCATGGTTGTATAGGTGACTTTGGGCTTTCGTCCTATAGCTTTTCTTATTTCCATTTTACTCCTTTGTTTTCTGCGTTACCCCTGTTCTAATTATACAGAAGTAGCATTACCATAAAATATACTTGACAATGCTTATGGTAAAGAGTATAATTAGTAGTATAGACCCCACCAAGAAATCCTTTTCAGGAAGGTTTTTGACATGGGGTCTTAACTTATTTTAAGACTTCATAAAAACCTTAGCGAACTAATAACACCTATCGCACTGAGAAAACTCATGGGGGTGAAGAACTTAAAACACTTCACTGGTCAAAGAAAGAACCAGTGTGGACTACGATGCAAAACTCGATGTTACATCAAATCAAAATACACAAAACAAAGATAGTGACAGCTTATTTAAGTTGTTGGAGTTGCTTAAAAAGGCAGATATTAAAAACAATCTAGCCGACTTAAATGAAACAACTATGAGCGACAATAACGGTGGTCGTATAGAGCTTTAATCCTCGCACTCGTACTTTGACTAAGCTACAATATATAGTATGTATGAAGACGAAGAAGAACCACAAATAGATATAACAACGCTTCGGTATGTATTGTATGCACGAAAATCTACTGATGATCCAAAGCGTCAGGTGCGTTCTATTGATGACCAGATTGATGAATGTGAAGTCTTAGCAAGACGTAACGGAATGCGTATTGTCAAAAAGATTACAGAGGAAAAATCAGCAAGAAAAGCTGGAAATCGACCTAAGTTCGACCAGATGATTCAAGACATTGAGGCAGGTAAATATGATGGGGTTGTTGCTTGGAACCCTGATAGGCTCGCTCGGAATATGACAGAGGGCAGTCGTATACTGAGCCTTATTGATGCAGGTCGTATTGTTGACCTAAAGTTCGCAACACACCACTTTGTTAACGACTCAAGTGGACAGATGCTCCTCGGCATATCTTTCGTCATGGCTGATTACTACTCAAGAAGACTTTCAGAAAACGTCAATAGAGGCGTTAAGAAAGGCTTGAAAGAGGGTAAGTCATCAGGAACTCCAAAGCACGGCTATATTAGACATGAAGACGGTATTTATCGACCAGATGATGAAGATGGCTGCAAGAACTTTGAACTAATTTGTGATGCATGGAAGATGCGTAAAAAAGGTGATTCACTCAAAACGATTGCAAATTACATGAACAAAAATGGTTACGCACGTATTTATAAAGAAAACGCTGAAAAAGCAGGTCAAAAAGTAAATATGAGCGACAAGATACTAAGTAATACTGTATTTCCAGACCCCTTTTATTATGGAATCCTAATTCAGACAGATAAGCCTGTAGACCTTAGAGAGATTGATGAATACAATTTTAAGCCAGCTACCGATGAGGACACATACAATTACATACAGCAGATGACAGGTCGCTCTACTAAAAACACCAAACGTAGTGTATTCAAACCTTTAGTGGAAATGGTCTATTGTGCGTACTGCAATTCAAAGATGTACCCACAAACACCACAGTCCTCAAACAAGACAAGAAAATTATCATATAGGTGTGACAATGCACACTGTCAGCGTAAGAATAAAGAGCTTAAACTTAGCCAGTCAGTTAGAGGAATAGTCATATTTAAGTTCATGTACGAAATGCTTGAGAATATAGAAGTCAATGAGAGCGATTACGAGAAGTTACGCAATAAGCTAATAGTAAGCAACCAAGCCAATGCACACAAACAGGCTATAGAGATTCACTCGCTTCAAGGTTCACTTAAGAGTATCGAGAAAGACATCAAGGATCGTAGCTTGAAGATTATTACATTAGACAAGAATAGTCCTATCTACAGAACTAATGAAACTCATATCAACGAACAGGGTGTCAGAGCTAACGAACTACGTAATGAAATTGATAAACTTACAGAACAGCGAACAAATCCAGACGAAGACATTATGAGCTTTGAGGAGTTCTTGAACGTAATAAAAAACGCCAGCAAACACCTTAAAGTTGCTGACGTTGTACTAAAAGACCACATTGCTCGTTTAATCTACTTGAACGTACATGTAGATAGCGAAAATGTGGTCTCCTACCAGATGAAGGAGCCATTTAAGACTTACTTCAAATCGTATAAAATCTTTACTGGTCGGGGTGAGAGGACTTGAACCTCCGACCTCACGGTCCCAAACCGCGCGCGCTAGCCAACTGCGCCACACCCCGATAGGTGTAATTGATACGTTTTGTATCAGCAGACTATATTCTACCACCTCAAGAGGAAATTTCCATACCCTGCAGCGCAATAACTTTAGATACTAAAAAATATGGTGAGCAAACACCCCCGATACGTGGATATCGGAAAAGCCAGTCCGGTAAGCTATACTACGTATTATGGATTTTTTACTTTGGGCGTTCACAGTATCAGTCGGCATCAACATACTCATGTTCATACCGGCATTTATTTTTAAGACAGATAAACTAACAGATATTTCATACGGTGTAACCTTCGCAGTCGTTGCGTTGGCTGCCTACTTACGAAGTGAACGTGAGTTTGCACACGCCATACTACTATTCGCAGTGTTGGCTTGGGCAGTTCGCCTTGGTGGTTTTTTATTGATACGCATCAATAAAATGGGGAAAGACTCACGCTTCGATGATATGCGCGATAAGTTCTTTGCTTTCTTGCGTTTTTGGTTACTACAGGGAGTAAGTGTGTTTGTCGTGCTGGCTGCGAGCATTTTGTTGTGGCAGGAGACTGGCCCTACTGTTACGGCGTTATCTTGGGCCGGCATTATTATTTTTGCACTCGGTCTAGTGCTAGAAGCTACGGCTGACTACCAAAAGTTTTTGTTTAAGTTCAGCGGTAAGGCAAAAAAACACGAATGGATAGACGTGGGTGTTTGGCGAATGTCACGCCATCCAAATTATCTTGGAGAGATGATGGTATGGACTGGTCTGTATCTGTTTGTTCTGCCTTCTTTGAGCGGTTTGGCTGTTTTCGGTGGCTTAATAAGTCCGTTATATATAATCGCGCTATTGCTGTTTGGGAGTGGAGTACCGATTCTAGAAAAATATGCTGATAAAAAGTGGGGGAAGCAAGATGCTTTTCAGACATATAAACGCGAAGTACCCGTACTTATCCCGACTCCTGCTTCAGTCAAGCGAGCAATTTCTAAATAGACTTGCGGTTGCGCCTGAGCAGCGCCTGCGCTTAAATAGAGGTTAGATGTTTGAAATTCTCATAAGCCTTATCGGCATTGGCTTGCTCTTGGTCATTAACCAGTACGTCTGGAGTAGGAAGATAGTGCGTGGCGAAGCATCGCGCAAACTTGCTCACATATCGATAGGTACGTTTATAGCAACGTGGCCGATATACATGTCATGGGGAGAGGTTAGGGTAGCTCTGGCAATCGGGTTGGTTGGCGCAGTCGCAGTGCGGTACTTTTATATATTCCCGAGTTTATTTGATATAAAGCGCAGTAGCATCGGCGATGTTGTGGCACCATTGGTCATAATCTTGGCAGCAGTTATTGAGCCAACTAAAACAATTTTTGCGGTAACGGTTCTGCACATTGCATTTGCTGACGGCATGGCTGCGGTCATCGGTTCACGATTCGGCCAGAAAACTGCCTACAATATAGCCAAGCAACGCAAGACATTACTCGGCACAGCCACATTCTATGTTTCATCAGTGATGATTATGACTATGGCAGCTATTTTTCGACCGACGCTCGATATTGGGACCATGCTAGTCTACATTGCCGCTATTCCAGTGGTGGCAACGTTCGTAGAGAACGTTTCACCACGTGGTTTAGACAATGTCACCGTTCCAGCAGTGGTTATTGCGCTGCTACTTGTTGCTTGAGCTGTTTATTCTTGCGGAAGCTTTGCCAAGCCCCATGTGCACGCAAGGCGTTTATGATGACCACAATGTCTACAACTTCTTGAATAAACGCACCCTGCAGAGGACTAAAGCGACCGCTCCAGAATATAACCATCAAGCCGATACTTAGGAAGATACCTATTAATATACTTTGCCGTGCGATTGCAAACGTACGATTAGCAATCTCTACACTGTCAGCCACCTTGCTGACATCATCTTGCATTATTACTACATCTGCAGATTCACTTGCTGCCGTCGATCCGCGTGCTCCCAAAGCTATTCCGATATCAGCAGTAGTAAGTACTGGAGCATCGTTTACTCCGTCACCGACAAAACCAACTGGCTGATGCTCGGCGCGCTCTATAGCGAGGATTTTATCTGCTGGTAAGCATTCGGCTTTGACGGTTTCAATACCAAGCTTTTTGGCAATTTTGTGAGCAACAGCAGATGAGTCACCAGTTACCATCATAGTGTGGGCGATACCAGATTTATTGATGCGCTGGAGCATAGACTTAGCTTCTGGTCGTATTTTGTCAGAGAACGATATGCTACCAGCTAATTTGTTGTCGAATGATATGAAGGTAGTAGTTGTATCAACTTGTGTCTTTATGCTTTCTGGTATGTCTACACCGACAGAGTCCAAGAATGATAGTCGGCCAATAGCAATAGTTTTACCATTCATTCGTCCAGTCAAGCCGTTACCAGCGGTTTCTCTGACATGTTTGGCTTTAGTTACTGACAAGTGCTTGTTCTTTGCATGCTCTACGACCGCTTTCGCCAGTATGTGAGTGGAGCTTTGCTCTAGGGCTGCCGCATAGGTTAATATATCGCTTTTTGTGAAACCTTTGTGTGCTATGACTGACTCAACTTTAGGAGTACCCAACGTGAGCGTACCAGTTTTATCAAACGCCATAGTGTTGATGTTGGCGAGGCGCTCCATTGCTGATCCGGTGCGCACGATGATACCGTGCTTAGCAGCTCGACTCATGCCAGATATGAGGGCAATCGGTGCACCTAATATGAGTGGGCATGGTGTCGCTACGACAAGCACCATCAGGAAGCGAATCGGGTCGCCTGAAACAACCCAGGCAGAGGTGGCAATAATATAGGCAACAATAGTGAAGGGAACTGCAAAACGGTCTGCCATACGAATAAACGGCGCCTTACTGGCGTTGGCAGATTGTACGAGCTTAATAATCTGTTCGTATTGGCTGTTGGCAGCTGTTTGGGTTGCTTCAACAGTAAGCTCGCCATCAATGTTAATTGAGCCACTAAGAACTTTGTAACCATTTTTAGCGACGACGGGTAAGCTTTCCCCAGTTAGGCTCGATTCGTCAACACTTGATTCACCTTCTGCCACGATACCGTCTACTGGAATAACTTCGCCAGGTAGAATCACCAGTCGGTCTTTGACCTTTATCTTTGTGACGCTAATGTCCTCACGTTTACCACTTTTTATTATGTGTGCCTTATGAGGCTTGCGTTCAATCAAGGAGGTTAGTTCAGTTTTCGCACGTTTTTCAGCATAGTCTTCTAGGGCTTCACCGCCTGTGAGCATCAAGACTATCACCATACCTGCCCAATATTCACCAAGTATGACTGAAGTTAAGATTGCAGTGGCTGCTAATATATCAATACCAACACTACCCTCGCGTAATGTTCGTACCATATCGATAAGCAAGAACACCAGCATAATACTGGCAGCAACACCAAGTACCCAGTTTGTAGCAGTCTGTTCGCCGCTAATCTGTAGACCTAGCGCAATGGTAATCGCGGTTAATGTAAATGCCAATTGTCGGTATTCCCGAAAGAATACTTTGATGTTCTGTAGCATGCTGTCTCCCTATTTTTTGCTAGTTTATTCACATGATAGTATAACAAAAACTAGAGTTGATACACACTATCGGGTAGAGCAACCGGATTAGTTATCGGAAGACGTGAGATACACGGTGCCATTTGTGCTGACATGCGCGGCAGGCACTGCATATAATCGCTTGTCGCGCAGAAGATAAAGGCTTCGTTCTTCTTCGCATTCGTCCGGGCAGAATGTGGCTATAAATGTACCGATATCCTCAAACGTACCTTCGTGGTAACTCAAGTAGTACGAGCCGCTTCTACGTAAGAGTGTGTTTCCTGGGGCAGTCCATCGAGGTCTTTGGACTAGTTCGTATACACCGGTGAGCCGATCGTCACCATCAGCGACGTTAAGCATGGTGAGTATGGAGCCGTCCACTCCGGGGGCAAACCATTGGATGTTTGGTTTCGAGTATCTGTTGCTATTCTCAGCTTCATTAGTTTTACTGTAGCCAAATACTGGCCAGCTGTGATCTTCGTCAATCTCGTATACTCGAAGATACGTATGTTCGTTGGTGGAGTAATCCGGCATAGTTGCTCGGTAATAGACCGATCCATCTCGTACGAACATATCATATGGGGCGTGTGTATCGGCTTCTGGTAGACGTGATTTAACCAAAACTTCTTCACCATTACTGATGCGATTGACATACAGGTGATCCCGCATACCACCTTCTCCGCTGGTGAACCAATACAGTTCGTCTCGTGTGGTATCTGTATCAACGATTTGAATTCCACCCATGGTTTCTCTATGCGTAAACAGCTCTGTCATTGATTGTTCGCCAATATTGTAGCGAGACACGGTAAATTTATAACTTTCAAAGTATCCCTGGCTTTCGGTTGTTTCGCGGTTTCGCACGAGAAAGCCGCTACTGTCGCTCAGCCATACCAGTTGGTTGTTTGTGGTTGGTTCTGCGGCTGGAGGAATAACTTCCTTAAAATCCAGCGGCTCAGCAGTCTCTGCAAGATATACTGCTTCACCATCGATTTTTGCCACGTAGCGACCATCTTCTGACACCTTGAAGTCTCGCAAGCTTGCCGAATCATCGTAGGTCTCAAAAGAGTTGGTTTCTTGGTTAAATAAATCTACGACGGCGTGAGTGCCACCTTCCGGAGGAGTAGTGTAGACCACTCGGTATAACTGGCTCCCGTCAGTAACATCAAGGTTAAGTGGCTCTGTACTTTCTAGGGGTTCTTCTTTTTGGGGCGTTGCAGATTGCTGTTCTCCTGTATCGCCGAGGTTATCGTTCTGTGTATACAGCCAGAAACCTAGACCAGCTACGACTACTACCAGCAGTCCGTATATAAGATTTTTGCTTCGTTTTATCTTTTGAGTGGTAGGCTTTTTCGCCTCATCAATGCTGTTCTTGTCCTGTTGTGTCGTTGGTCTTTTTAAAAAAAACTTCACGAGTTCCTGCCTTTTATCATTAGCTATAGCGTTATATGTATAATATTATAACAATAAAAACATAAAAAAGCAAATCTGTGCTGTACAATACTCGAGTTATAAAGACTAAAGACCGCTGTCGTTATAAGTGGCCGGTTTAGAGCCAAGGCTCTATGAAATAACCTTGCTACATCTTTCGTCGGCGGACAAGTGAGCCGCCGGCAGCAACCATGGTGCTACCGCCAAGGGCAAGAGCCAATGCACCGATACCTGTAGCTGGCAATTCTTTTTGAGGCTCGGCCGACCCTACAGGTATATCCACCTCATCTTCTTCCTCGACAGTAGCATCTGTTTCGGTTGGTTGTTCCTCGCGCATTTCTGGCTCAGGTTCAGCTTCTTCTGGAGATTCGACGGGCTCTTCTGGGGTTTCAATTGGAGATTCTGGTGCGGTTTCTGCTTTGCATTTCGTAAAGTCAACCTTACTACTGTTCAGCTCTGCCAGCAGTTGGTTTTTGCCGGTATCAACCCACTCATAGCGGGCAATTTGCGGAAGGCTAGTAACGGTTACTGACTTGCTTTCACCGGGCTCAAGATTTAGCTGGTAGATGACATCAGGGTTATATTCTGGCGAGTCGGCGTCTGGTCCGCCATGTGGGGCAATCCTGCTCTGAAGACCGCTCTCATCTAGGTCATTACTGTCGTCGGAAGCTTTAACGGTGAATTCCCACGTGTCCTCAGTGACGCATCTCTTGACTACATCTATAGATGTACCCGGACGTATCTCCGCTTCCAGGGGTGCTTCTTCGGGCATTTCAACTTTTAAAGTTTCAGCTTGGTTCTCTTTGTCCGGGCCGTCAGTTTGCGCATTTATACTTTCAGTGACAGGGCTTTCTTTTTCTAGCGTGGGAGCTTCCGCGGCACCAAGCAGGCTTAGAGTAGCTACGCCAACTACGAGTGATTTGTATCTACGTTGCGGCGATAGGTCATAGTGTGATGCTGGATTATTTTCTGACTTCTCCATTATATTTGTCCTCAAGCCTACTTCATTACTTTGTATGTGAAACTACCATATATCCAAAAAATTAATACATTAGATCATTATCTTGAGGAGATCCGAATAGTCTTTAAGAAGTAAATTTTATGGGGCGAGTGATGGGTCTCGAACCCACGGCCTCCTGGACCACAACCAGGCGCTCTAACCAACTGAGCTACACCCGCCATATTCTTAAAGATTTGTACGTTGGTCTTACACTGTATCTCATTGGCTAGAGCGCCTAAAGCGCCATTACTATTCCTGACCTATCGGTCGCCAACTGAGATACATCCGCCATATTGTTATCAGAAAACAGGGGTAATTATATCGTGTTTTATGCTCTGCCGCAACAGCCCTATAGAAGTCATAAAATCACTAGAGAACGTACGCGCAGGATATGTTTCTGAAGTGCAAATATGTCGATAGCTTGGACTGGATGACATTCTTAATCTACTAATGATGCTCAAAGCAAGTTTCTGTGCGTGATGCTCAATCCCCAAACTTGCCTGAGGGGTTGAACCTCGCCCACGCGAGCACCCATAGAAAAAGTCGGCCACAAGTGCCGACTTTTTCTATGGTACCCCGGGAGGGATGACATCGTTGCTTCTGCGCTGTTACTCGGAGCGAGCTCCTGCGTGACAGCTTGTATCACCGAACCACCCGACTACTATCTTTGCCTTCGGCAAATCCAGGTCGGTGAACCGAATCCTACTCGACACTCCAAATAAAAAGCCGGTCATTTAGACCGGTTTTTTATTTGGTACCCCGGGAGGGATTCGAACCCCCGACCTAATGGTTAGAACCCACTTGCTCTAATCCAACTGAGCTACCGGGGCATAATTGTCATAAGAAAACGGTACAAAAATGTGTTGTCTTTTCATCTGTTGTGCTTACACAGAATGGTGCGAGAGGAGGGAATCGAACCCTCATCGCCTGCTTGGAAGGCAGGCATATTAGCCGTTATACGACTCTCGCAGGTGAACAGAAAGATTATATCAGATTACGCAGTAAGATTTAATTTGACTTGCGCTCTCAGTTATACTGTAGATATAAAAAGGAGAGTTACTATGCGTTTAATAAGTTTTACAACCAATCTAATTAATGTATTTGTCAGCACCGTACTTACGGTACTTGGCCTTCGTTTTATACTCCGCCTGTTCGGCGCCAACGATACAGCAGGGTTTGTTTCATGGGTGTATGAGATGAGTGCAGTGTTGCTTGAGCCGTTTCGTGGAATATTCCCCACTCAAACATTCGAAAATCAGTTCGTATTCGAGTTTTCGACTTTGTTCGCAATGATTGTGTATGGCTTGCTCGGATTATTGCTCACTTCTGCGGTAAATACATTAACGCCAGCTACAACCAGCAAACGAAAAAAGTAACCTCCCAAAGAGACCTACAGCTCGTGCATAATCTCGATATCAGCTCCGAGATCGTTTAGCCGGCTAGCGATCTTTTCGTAGCCACGATTTATTGAATAAACGTTTCGTAGCGTGGAAGTTCCTTTTGCGGCTAACATACCAATGAGCAATATAGCTGCCGGTCGTAGAGCCGGCGGACAGGTTACGTCTCCAGGTGTGAACTTTGTTTTCCCATGGATGTATACTCGGTGGGCATCGACTAGCTCTACATTCGAGCCAAGCTTACTCATCTCTGTGAAGTAAATAGCGCGGTTTTCATACATCCAATCGTGAATAAGGGTCGTGCCCTCTGCAACTGAAGCAATTGGTACGAAAAAGGATAGGTTATCAGGCAACAGCCCTGGATATGGCAGCGGGTGAATCTTGTCCTCGAGAGCAACCAGTAATCCGTTGTGTGGAAAAATAGTTACGTCCGATAGTTTCGTATGGTTATTCTCACTCAAATACTGTTTGCTTCGTTTGATTTTTAACCCCATCTTCTCAAGTTTGAGTAGTTCAACCTCGAGAAAGTCTATCGGGCATCGTGCCACAGTAAGCTTTGAGTTGGTGACGACCCCAGCTGTAAGAAAGAACATAGCGTCAATCGGATCTTCTCCAATGCTATAGGATACATTTTTGCGTATGTTCGCCTTACCCTCGATCACTAAATCAGAAGTGCCAATGCCAGACACCTTGACGCCAAGTTTTTTCAGGAAGTGACAAACATCATGGATATTGTAGTTTGAAGAGGCAAGGCGAATCGTACTTGTGCCGGGCATACGAGCCGCCGCGAACAGGGCGTTTTCGGTTGGCGTCTCGCCCATTTCATATAGCACGGTTTTTGCCGGGCCTGCACTTCGAGATACCTTCATGTGGTAGCGTGCTGTCTTAACAGAGGTATTCAAGCCGAAGTCCTCTAGCGCGTACATGTGTGCTTGAATCGAGCGCTTGCCAAGTTTACAGCCACCAGCGTAAGGGATTTTGAATTCTTTAAACTCATGCATCAGCACGCCAGCGAGCATTATTACGCTTCGTGTACGCTTGGCGGCGCTTTCATTTATGTCAGTAATTTTGAGCTTCTCTGGTGGTTTTATTTCTAGATTACTTCCACCGTACCAACGAACTCTGACGCCCAAACTTTCGAGTACTTCGATAATTCTATAGACTTCTTCAATTTGCGGGACTCGAAGTAATCGAGTTGTGCCCTTATTGAGCAAGCTTGCGCATAGAAGTGCTACCGCGCTGTTCTTTGCCGTTTTCGTTTCTACTGTTCCAGATAATTTGTGTCCACCCTTGACTCTAAGGTTTGTAGCTTGACCACTTACTGTTATGAGTGGTTTTTTTAGTACGTCACTAATTCTCGCTATGGTTTCAAGGCTCATGTTTTGTTTGCCGTTCTCCATGCGATTCACTGCCGACTGCGAAGTTCCTAATTTGCGTGCAAAGTCAGCTTGCGTGAGGCCACGCTGTTGTCGTACCTGATAAATTAACTGACCTATTTTTTCGTTTGTCTTTACCATCTGCGCCATAATTATATCCCCGAAGATATAAATGTCAAACATTTGATGATACATATTACGAAACTAAAAATATTGCTACAATAGAACCAAAGGAGAAAAGCCAATGCGTGACAAAGTTATTGATGAACTAGTAGCTGCCGAGCAGAAGCGTCAGACTGAAACGTTTACATTGATTCCGAGCGAGAACCACGCCAGCAAACAGGTGCTGGATGTTTTAGGTAGCGTATTTACCGATAAGTACTCAGAAGGCTATCCGGGAAAGCGCTACTATGCCGGGCAAGAAAACACAGATAAGGTGGAGCAGCTCGCCATTGATAGAGCAAAACAGCTATTCGGTTGTGCTCACGCAAACGTACAATCACATAGTGGCGCTCAAGCGAATGAAGCGGTCTACCATGCATGGCTCGAGCCCGGTGATACAGTGCTGGCAATGGATCTTGGACACGGAGGGCACCTGACGCATGGTCACCCCGTCACCGTGTTAGCCAGACAATATAACTTTATTCGCTACGGCATGAAAGATGTAGATACGGGGGAGATTGATTATGATCAAATTTATAACTTGGCAAAGAAGCACAAGCCAAAGATTATTCTTGCAGGCTTTAGCGCCTATCCACGCGAGTTAGATTATCAGAAGTTTAGCGAGATTGGTCATGAAGTGGGTGCTGTTCTCATGGCTGATATGGCTCATATTGCTGGCTTAATAGCTGGTAGGGCGCTGGCGAATCCATTCGACCACGGCTTTCATATTATGACGTCAACGACGCACAAAACTATGCGAGGGCCACGAGGCGGTATGATATTGAGTCAAGGAACAGTCGGCAATCCACTAAAAAAACCAGAAAAGACCATAGATAATCTACCAACTATTATTGATAGAACGGTATTTCCTGGCGTACAGGGAGGCCCACAGATGCATGCTGTAGCTGGCAAAGCAGTTGCCTTTCATGAAGCACTTCAGCCAGAGTTTCAGGATTACGCCAAGCAAGTAGTGACTAATGCAAAACGGCTGGCTAGTGAGCTCGATGCGCGTGGCTTTCGAATGGTTACGGGAGGAACTGATAACCATCTAATACTCGTGAACGTCAAGCAATCATTTGATATAGACGGTAATGAAGCAGAAGCAGCACTAGAGAAGGTTGGCCTGATTATGAACAAGAACGCTGTACCTGACGATCCATTGCCGCCATTTCGACCAAGTGGTCTTCGCCTCGGAACTCCAGCTATTACTAGTCGTGGTATGAAAGAAGACGATATGACACAAATCGCTGACCTGATGCAGTCAGCGATTAAGCATAGAAATGACGATAAGAAGTTAGATCTTCTACGAGCGCACGTTCAAGAGCTTGCTTCAAAGCTGCCATTACCCTCATCTCGCACTTGAATAACCCAATCTATTCAATATCGTCAAAAAGTAATTTGCCAATAAATACATTTAGATCACTACGCATGTGCGCCTCATGGTCTGAGAGTATTGAGCCGACAATGGCTTCTGTCGCATCAATAGTTTCCGGGTCATCAATGCCGAGTGTGTGATATTCGCTGAACTCATTAAAGTCGGTTTCTAAAGGCTCATCGCCAATAGCTATGTTAAGTATTTCTGCGTATATATCGGTACGTAGTATCTCATCAGATTCTACAAGTTCATGGGCAAGCCTCATTTTGTCGTCAAAAGTGGCGTCATCTTGACCAAAGCCAAATATTATCGCTGTCGTGGTTGCACGTATTAATTCCTCTGAGGCTTTCTTCATACTTTCGACTTGTCCTCGTGACAATGAATCAGAGGCAAGCGCTTCATCGCCTATCTCTCGCAGGCAATCAGCATAGTTAAGTGATTCTTGGTCAAATAGTAATAGGCTATCGAATAGAGAATTTAGCTTTTCTGGAGCCTCCTGTTCAAAAAAGTCTCCACCATGTCGTTCATTCATAACCATAAATTGTAGCAACAATTATGCAGATAAGCACAAGCGTCAATAATTTACGGTAGTAGCTCTGGCTCTTGCTCGAGTTCTACCGAAAATTTTTCTTGTACAGCGCCGGCAATCTTATCTCGAAATGCTAACACCTGAGCAGTTGTCTTAGCATGTTGATTTACGAGTACGAGTGGTTGTGTTGGCCATGTCGCCATGCCGGTTTCATCATCTTGAGCACTCTTGAAACCAGCTTGTTCGATAAGCCAGGCTGCCGACAGCTTAACGTTATATTCATCAACATCCCAGTATGCGATATCTGGGTAATCGGCGCGCAGTTGAGTAAGTTTAGATCGGACAATATATGGGTTTTTGAAGAATGAGCCGGCGTTATTGACACTTGCGGGATCGGGAAGTTTTGATTTCCTAATGTCAATAACTGCCTTCCTGATATTTGTAGCGCTGTGTTCTGATATATCGTTTTTTTTCAAATACTGGTCTACCGCATGATAAAACGGTGGAATTGGTGGGCGCTTTGATAGAATCAATGAAATTGACGTAATCAAGAACCTGTCACGATCACTGGTCTTAAAGCGACTCGTTCGGTAGCCGAACTCGCAATCAGATGCAGTCATAGTAACTAACGTTTTTTCGTGCAAATCATATGCCTGCAGCGTCATAAGTACGTTACTGATTTCTTGCCCATAGGCGCCAACATTCTGAACTGGCGTTGCTCCAGCTGTGCCAGGTATCAAAGATAGCTGCTCAATACCACTGAGTCCAGCGGAAACAGTTCTCTCTACGACACTATCCCAGTCTTCACCAGCACCAATCGTTACGTACGACGCTGAGTCATCAAAGGAGCTTATATCAAACCCTGGGATTTTGTTAACAAGCACAAGTCCTTCAAAGCCCTCATCGCGCCATATAACATTACTACCTGATCCGATCATCAATATTGGTACCTGCTTTTCTTCAGCAAATGCAACTGCATCAGAGATTTCATGGGCATTTGCGATGTCAGCGAGATAGCGAGCGTTTCCACCTACGCGCATAGTTGAGTAAGCTGGCAAGGGTACATTTTCAAGTACGTACATATGAGTTCAGTATACTCGTTTTATTCGTTCTCACCACCCTGAAGACGCATGTATGTGCACTGAAATATCTTGCGAACAATCGCCAGCAGGCGTACCATAGAAATCATATGAGCGATAATCACTATCAACAAAAGCTATATGAATCGCTGGGTGTAGAGCTTAAAAATATTCGACTTCGCTTGCGCCAAAGTATAGCCGAAGTTTCCGGAGCAGTAGAGGTAGATGTCGAAGCGTTGGCACGTTTTGAGAACGGTGAAGTGCGACCCGACGAAGAGATACTCCTTCTCCTAATAAGTCATTTTGACTTGAGTGATGATGCCGCTGCCAAGCTCTGGAATCTAGCTGGATACGGCAAAGAAGACGCTGTCATGCAAAACTTTGCAGATAGCGCTCAGCAGGCTGGTGCCTTTGTGCTGCCACAAGATGCTCGAGTGGTCTACACTGATGTAACACATGCTTCAGCGAACAAGCATGGGGCAGTCATAAACTTTATGCAATCAGCTGGGCCTATGGGAAAGCCAATGATAGTCTCCCGGGTTGGCATGAGTAGGGAGCACGCCCAGAATTTACTCGAGCTACTGCAGAGTATCTTGCACCAACCTGAACAAACACAACGACTCCTAGAAGCACCAAAAGACGATAAAGACGAACTTAAGAACGAGCAATAGAGCTTAGAAGTAAAGCTCGTCCTTGCCTACACTCAGCTTATTCTGTAGCTTCCCAGCCCGGTGCTAGGCAGCTACTTGGGAAGGCAAGTTCAGCGCCAGTCTCGGTGTGTATTGCCGGCGTTATCACCTGAGCACATAGTTCATCTGACTCATACAGTCTTGCTTTAGAAATCGCTTCTTCCTGAGCGGTTTGATTATTTGTATCGTTTGTTGTGCTGCTCGCCTGGTCAACCATAGCTATGCCAAAAACCATTACCAGCAGTACACCGATACTTGCTCCTGCGATGAGGATTTTTTTATACATGAGGGCATGATAGCACGCTAGGCTGAGTAGTTTAAAATAGCTCAGCCCTCTTTAGTGGAGGTCGACAAAAGGCGACGGGCTGATCATGTAACGAAATACTAATGCTAATTCGCATAAATTACTTGATACAATATCTCAACATGAGTAAAAGAGAGCACGAACTACAAGAGAATATTGAGTTGGCTGGTGAGCTTGTTGTAGTTGGTGGACTATATACTAACTACAAGAATCTAGACAATATTTATGAGGCGCAGAAGCTAACTATCATGGAATCAGATGAGTCCGTGGCGATTACTTACCAAGCTTTATATGGGCTGAAAATTACGTTTACTCGCCCTCTTTATGAGTGGATTGAGCAGGTAGAATTTGAGGGTGAACTTGTTCCGCGATTTAGGAAGTATTCTTTTTAGCCGATCTTTGAGGAAGGTGGTTTCATCGGCGCAGTACGCTAGGCCAGTCCAGAGCGTTACTTGCTTGAAGCGTTGTGTTTCATATTCATATAAATACCGCCTGCCTCTAGCTCGTCTAGCATTTGGCTGAGCCTTTTGTTTATAGTTTGCTCTTGTTTTGCGCGCTCAATCCAGCTTATATAATCATTTCTCTGGTATTCAGGCCTACCATTGTAAGCTTCTACTAGTTTTCTTTCCTGGAGGGCATTTTTGATAAAATCAGGCATTGGGTGAACTTTTCTTTGCAACATAACTAAATATTAACAAAAAAAAGATCCTGCGACCACTGTCTTCCCTCCGGCAAATCGAATCTCGCTCGATAGCCCAATAAAAAAGCCGGCACAAGGCCGACTCTTTATTTGGTGCACCGGGTAGGATTCGAACCTACGACACCTGGTTCCGAAGACCAGTGCTCTAATCCACTGAGCTACCGGTGCCTAAGAAGATTAACCAGTGTATTTTAACAGATTGTTTATGTGTTTGGTAGGGGGAGCTTTTTTGGACTATTTGTGCATGCATCCTTATAATGTATAGAAATGGTTAAGCTAATACAAAATGTGGGAAAGGATTTTATCCGTGCGTAAGATTGGTGTGTTGAGCGGTGGCGGTGATTGCCCAGGAACCAATGCAGTGATAGCCAGCATTGTTAAGCACGGTACTCGCCTAGGGTATGAGATAGTTGGATTCGAGCGAGGCCTCGAAGGGTTACTTGGTGATATGTCGTATCGTCGTCTAGGTGTTGATGATGTCAAGGGCATAAGTTGGTTGGGCGGAACTGTCCTTAAAACTACTAGCAAGGGTCGTTTCAGCAGTAAAGTTGGAAAGCACAAAACGATTGCAATCGATCCTCAGATTCTTCAAGAGGCAAAAGATAATTTAGATAGTCTTGGTGTTGAAGGTTTAATCGTCATCGGTGGCGATGGGACGCTTGCCTCGGCGCAGCAGCTTATGCAGTATGGCGTGAATATTGTGGGCGTGCCCAAGACTATAGATAATGACCTAGGCTTTACGGACGTAACGTTTGGATTTAGTAGCGCCGTAGACGTAGCTGTTGATGCGCTTGATAAGATTCATACAACTGCTACCAGTCACGAGCGAACGTTTATTGTTGAATGTATGGGGCGTAGCGCCGGGTGGATTACTTTGTCGGCTGGTCTCGCAGGTGGGGCAAATGCCATATTGCTCCCTGAGTTTAACTTTTCAATAGATGACCTTATCGATTTTATGCGCCATAGACTCCAGAGCAATAATCGTTCTACCGTCATTGCGATAGCCGAAGGCGCTAAGGTCAATGGATCGTATCAATATGAGCATACTGAGTCTGGTGAGGTTCAATACACGGGCGCAGCAGAACAGTTAATGCGTGAAATAAATCGGCGTGCAGGTAATGAATTTGACGTACGGCATGCTGTACTTGGGCATACGCAACGTGGTACTAAGCCTAATTCGGCAGACAGAATCCTATCTAAGCGATATGGAATTGCAGCAATAGAAGTGTACGACCAGGCAAAGTTTGGAAGCATGGTCTGTGCAGTGAATGGTGAGATGAAGACGGTTCCTATAGAAAAGGCTACGGAGCGTATAAAACAGGTTACACGCGAAACTAACGAATATTACACTGCCAGACAGCTTGGTATCTTCTTGGGTTCATAAAATTTCAGTTGAAATAACAGGGATAAGTTGCTATAGTCTCATCTGTTAGTAGCAATCGGGCCAGTAGCTCAGCTGGTTAGAGCACCTGCCTCTTAAGCAGGGTGTCGAGGGTTCGAGTCCCTCCTGGCCCTCCAATTCATGAAGCCACCTTGTGTGGCTTTTTGAATTGGATAGACGAGCTCCGAACCTGAGACACAGATTCGCCACCTGGCGAAGATGTAAGTCGAGTGGTTCGTTCGTAAGGATCTCTCGCAGAAGCTTGCTTCGAGAAAGTGACGCAACGTGCCGCGGGCAGCCCCCTCCTGGCCCTCCAATATAAAACGCCCACCTTTTCGTTACCGGTGGGCGTTTTATATTGATTGTCTTGAATGGCTCGACTCCTCGAAACGCCAAAAAGGTGTCGTGGGTGAAGATTTCCAGTGGCAATCCGCAAGAGAATCTTCACCTGACAGCAGTGCTGTCACGGCGGAAGTTCTGGGCCCGCAGAATGTGGGCGAGTCCCTCCTGGCCCTCCAATATGTTTAATCGTTCTCGTCCTGCTATACTTCACTTATGAAACCCAGAAAATTCGCTGTTTTCGACCTTGACGGCACTCTATTCCGCTCTTCATTGTATTTTGAGATTGTTCATGAGCTCTCCAGGAGCGGGAAGCTGGACGCTATCACAAGACAAGCCATAGATAGCGCATATTCCGACTGGAAAATTAGAAAGTCAGATGAAGTTTTTTGGGAATATGCCAATTCGCTCATGTCTGCATACCAAGAACAACTGCAAGACCTATCTCCTGAAGATTACGAGACAGCTGTAAGGCAAGTATTTGAGTCTCAAAAGGAATACGTATATGTATACCCAAAACAAATGTTGGCTAGACTAAAACGAGAGGGTTATTTTTTGCTGGCAATATCTGGCTCGCAGGTAGAGATAATAAGATTATTCTGTGAATATCATGGATTTGACGACTGGCTTGGCTCGGTGCATGAGCGTGATAATTACGGCCTCTTTACTGGCAATTCTACAATAACTCATATAGATAAGTCCGACGCTCTCAATGAGCTTGTGTCAAAAAATAATCTAAGCCTTGAGGGTAGTATCGGCATAGGCGATACACAGGGCGATACAAAAATACTCAATATGGTCGAAAAGCCGATAGCCTTTAACCCAAATAAACAGCTTTACGAACACGCTAAAAATAATGGCTGGGAATTAGTTTTCGAAAGAAAGAATGTAGTGATACAGCTGACCAAAATCAATGAAAAGTACGTACTTAATGAAAAGAACCTTTAGTCGCGCTGGCATGCGCTATAGCCCTCCAATCTTGTTATGTTTGAAACAGAGTTGACCCGCCTCTGTTTTTGCTATAGTTAAGTCTATGGACGAATTAAATAAAGCAACTACAACTTTTTTGCAGAAGCTAACTAAGGATGAAAGCGTTCTAGGGGTTGCTCTATTTGGTTCGTGGGCCAGAGGTAATCAAAGGGAAGACAGTGATGTTGATTTGCTCGTAATTGTAAAACAGGGTTACAAGCGATCAATTGAATACGTAGAGAGTCAAGCGTTTGAAATAATATACACCTCCGTAGAGGGTGCAAAAAAATACTACAAAACAGATTTAGATGCGACACATAGGTTTTGGGCACATGCAAAAATTTTAATGGACCGAGACAATTCAATACAACCTTTGAAAGAATTTGCCATTGATCTCACAAAAAATGGAAAAGCGGTTCTTTCTGAAGATGATTTGAAGTATTTTGAGTTTGATGCTCTAGACCAAATTAGGTTTGCTACCGCGGCACATTCAAATGGCGATATTGCGACAGCAAACTTAGTTTTACATATTAAGGTGGCTGCACTAGCAGAAATATACTTCGATACAATTCAAGAATGGCGACCTGCCCCAAAACAGATTTTGGCTGAAATACAAAATAGAAATGAAAAACTGGGTAATCTTCTAGCTAATTTTTATTCTGACGAGATTCATTTTAGTAACCAAGCTGAGCTGACAGAAAAGATTATTGGCGTGATATTCCAGAAAGACTAATTCACCTCAGCATACAAAAAAATAGTTACAAAAAGAAACACAGTAGCCCTCCAATACGCTTATGTTTAAAACAGAGGTAATTCGCCTCTGTTTTTGCTATAATAATTCTATGAAACAAAGCATTATCTTTCAAAGACTAGAGGGTTTTACTCTGCTTGTAGTTAGTATTTTTGTATACGTGAATCTGAATTTGAATATCTTTGTATTTATTCTAGCTTTGCTGCTTGTAGATATTTTTATGGCTGGTTATCTCATAAACAATAAAGTCGGCGCATACATTTACAATGTAGGACATTCCATCTCTATCCCTTTAGTTATAGGGGCTGCAGGATATTACACAGGTTCAGGTATGACGATAGCAGTGAGCTTAATCTGGTTTGCGCACATTGGAATGGATAGAGCATTTGGGTATGGCCTGAAACTTGAATCTGGATTCAAAAACACTCATCTCGGCCACATCGGTAAAAAATAGTTGTAACCAGTAGTACGGTAGCCCTCCAAATCGCAGTTTGCTATGATGAGATTATGAATCTTGATTCACTGCAACCACTTTCAGGAAAAATACCACCATACCCCTTGCAAAGTGACGATTTAACCCAACAAGCTATACAAAAATTTGCTAGTGACAATGGTTATGAATTTTATTCAAAAAAACCTGAACTGGTTCAATACAACTGGCGAGACTACAAAAAACTTCCTTCTCACCTTGGTATGGTTGGCCCAACAGCGTCTAAAGATGCATACAATGTCATTCAAGGCAATTACATGGGCTATCCGTTTACGATGTACCTGATGTGGGATAATATAATCAACGGGAAATACTACAGTAGATACAGCAGAGCGACTGAAGATCAGAAAATAGAATACATAAAACAGCAGACAACAGGAGTGATCAGATTAGCTTTGCCTAAGGTATTTCCGCAAATAGTGCTTGATTCAAACAAAAACGATGATGGTGCTTGGAGTAGTATACGCACCGAATTTTCCCAATCCCAGAAATTACAACTCGAAGGTGATTTCTCTCAATATTTTGATTTATATATACCTTCTGGGTTACAAATCAACGCGCTCAGTGTATTGGCCCCAAATATGATGCAGATACTAAAAAATCATTCTGGACTATTTGATGTAGAATTTTTTGGAAATGAGATGATCTTAATGACACGGCATTCTTTGTATGACCCAGCAAATATGAAGCTACTAGAGGAGGCACTTAAAGAGCAATTAGCCTACATGACCCGCCTCATGAATAGTTGGAACTACATGCCAATCAATAATCCCTTTGACTTACTGGAGAGACCATCAATAGGGGGTAATACTATAAAAATTGGCAATCTACGCCTAACAGCCAAAATGCAATTAATTGCGATTTGTGCGTTTTTCTTACTTTTTAGCTTTATCATCATGTGGCTAAACTAAAGTTTTGGGCAGCAGTTGCAACAAGAAGTACGGCGGTCATCCAATACGAGTATGGTTAAAACAGAGGTGATTTGCTCTGTTTTTGCTATACTCAGTTCATAGAAATGGAGCCAAAAATGTGAGGTCATGCCTCCAGAGGTGGGAGTACATGAGAGCTATAAGAGCACCCCAGAGGACAGACGATATTACCAGTTGCTTGGGCTTGCTCGGCACATAGAGACCGACGAAATTTTGACGATCTACGTGCCACTATATGTACACTTGATGTACATCAGGTGGATCAGCGAGCTCGCTCGTCGGATGTGTTTCTGGAAGATGTTGAGGCTGATGGCCAGCCTGTTCCCCGATTTCGCTATATCGACCCAAACATTTTGACGCTATAAAGAATAATCAGTCAGCAATAGCTTAAATAGTGAGTGCCATATTTCTTGAGCATGCTCTTTTTTATGTAGTTTTTCTGGATGAAACTGTACGCCGATTTGAGGTTGGTGCTCGTGTTTCATAATTTCGATGCAGTCCTCGGAAGTAGCAAGTATATCGAACGGTGAGGGAGCTTGCGTGACTCCTACAGTGTGATTTTCATAGACAGGGAAGTTATCTGTCCAATCAAGCAGTTCTTGGCCAGTTTGTGTTAGCTCAATTGTTCGCATACCGTGTTGTTGATGCTTTAGCTTTGTCAGCTCTCCGCCGTAGCTGGCAGCCAGTAGCTGCATGCCAAGACAAATCCCGAGAACTGGCGTCTGTGCGTGTCGTATATACTCAATCTCTTCGCCGTAATGTAGCCCTTGTTGTGTAGGGTCTTTGTACCACAATCCTCCAGATAGGATAATCAAATCATAGTTTCGGGAGTTCGCTTCAATATGCGTGCTGAGTGAATTGACCACATCATACGTTAGCTGATTGCGGCGGCAAGCGTGAACTAATTCCGGTAAATTATCGGATTGGTTATCGATTATAAGTACATGCATAACGCACAGTATACCTGAGCCCTCCAGTGGATTAAGAATCTTCAGCCGCGGAAATATTAGATAATATACAAAATTAGGCTAGATTTACAAAAATAGTGGCGTATAGTTCGTAGTAATAGAACGTTAATTACAGGCAATTCGTTTGTATGGAAACAAAACAATCATACCAAGATACACCTACTCTACCAGCTGACACATCAATTAGTAGAGATGACGCAATGATGGAAGCTGTGACAGAACTATGTGCGGCAAGGCGAGCTTATGACGAGCTTATTCTTGGAGTAATTATTTGTAGTCCAGACCGGGACCCTGATGTACAGGTGTCGATAGATGAAAGAATACGTGACTGTAAAGACCGAGAGGCTGCCGCAAAGTCAGAATACGACACGATCTTTAGTGGCCGGAGTCACTTTACTCCTGGAGGCTCAACCTAAGGTAATATCGTGTGATAAATATCGCATATAGAAGTGCGGAACTATGATAAACATAAACGTATAGTTAAACTCATAAAAACACTATGACAAACCAGCCAAAACCGATAATCCCAAAAAAACTACAGCCGCACGGCATACGGTCTGAACTACCTCGTATCAAAAGTGCACCACCAACCCTAGAGTCTACAGAGTCGCAGACGCCATTAGAGCGGTATCAACGAATTTCTCATGAGATGGCGCGTACAATAGATGTAAAAAAACAAATAGAGGCTCGAGAGCGAGAGCTAGGTATAGCGCTGACACTTGCTAGGAACGCGTGCATTATGGCTGGTATTGAAAATCCAGCCGCAGAACCCAAGCCAGCAGAGTTTGATCAGACGACCGAAGGTTCTGAGCAGGCTGACTTCACTATCATTCACCGCCGTTCAGTAATATAGCTCAACTGCTTGAGCCAGATCACGCTATAGGTGTTGTTGCGTGCTACAATACCTTTCGTGCAGAAACTACTCAATGGAACTGAATTAGCCGGATATATAAAGTCACGACAAGCTCATCAAGTGCGTGGACTAATTCAGGCACATAATATCCAGCCAAAACTGGCGATTATTCAAGCCAAAGACGACCCAGTTATAAATACGTATGTGCGCCTCAAGAAGCAATACGGCGCCGATATATCGGTAGAAGTTGATGATTATGTTTTAGACCAAGCTGATGTAGCTGATCGTATAACGGCGCTCAATGCAGACGATACAGTGCACGGTATTATTGTTCAGCTGCCATTAAGTGATCCGTCACAAACCGACACACTCTTAGCCCAGGTTGATCCCCAGAAGGACGTCGATGCTCTTGGAAGTACGCAATATTTTCAGCCTGCTACGCCAATGGCAATTATGTGGCTACTTGCTGGTTACAATATTGAGTTACGAGGCAAAAACATCTTATTAATCGGGCAGGGTAAGTTGGTCGGCGCTCCACTAAGGTCAATACTCGAGTCAGCCGATTTGCCAGTGACTGTTGCTAGTAGGGATACCAAAGATCTAAAGGCACTCACTCAAGAGGCGGATATTATTGTGACCGCGACTGGCAGTCCAGCAATTATATACGCAGATATGTTAAAGCCAGGTGTTGTGGTCGTTGACGCTGGTGTGGCGAGCGAAGGTGGAAAGACGGTCGGGGATGTTGCCGCAGATGTGTACGAGCGGGATGACATTATTGTCACTCCGCCAAAAGGTGGTGTCGGTCCTCTAACGGTTTGCTCACTGTTCGAAAACGTTATCAGAGCTGCTGGGAATCACGCTAGCTAACCTCAGACAATAAAAACCCTCGAATATCTTCTGGCATGCTATCGGGCATTAGCTGGCGATAGTCGTAGCTCTCAGGCAGCGAAACTTCATATTTCTTCATCTCAGGATGAGATTCTTGGGCCATCTTTAGTGCAGATTGGGCTTCTTTAATCTCACCGACACATTCTAGTGGTTTATCACCTTGGATTCCTAAGAGCTCTTGATAGGTTTGCTCTAGTTTTGAGTCGGTAAACAGGTTTTTGCCAAAAACTGATTCGAGGGTTTTTTGCTCAGCAAAAGGGCTAAGGGCAAGGAAAGTAAAAGCGCACTTTGGGCATTCACCACACCAGAACATACGATTGCTATGCTGGGTAAAGGCGCGGTTACACGAGCTGAAAACGCCTTGATACTTATTCAGAAAACCTCTTTTTACAAATAGCTCAGCTATATGCAGGTCGCTTAGTGGCCGCAAAAACGAATAGTAGTGTTGAGCTGTATCAAAATGACGTTTCAGCAGGTTTTGGTATTGCTCTTCAAAGTCTTGCGACTTCGAGTATTGATGATTAATCGGTACATCCTGGTAGGTCAAGTTTGGTTCATTAGCCGAGTATTCGTTTGATACAACAACATCAGATCTTCCAGAGAGAATGGCGACTATTGTACCGACGCAAGCCAAGATTGCTGAAATTGGCACATGT
This sequence comes from Candidatus Saccharimonadota bacterium, assembly GCA_024635455.1. GTDB lineage: Bacteria > Patescibacteriota > Saccharimonadia > Saccharimonadales > SLHW01 > SLHW01. The sequence goes on from JAGXIU010000002.1 coordinate 295,253, forward strand.
CCATTGAGTGCGTCTTTTTGGTTGAGTTCACTTATCTTTTTGTCTAATTGTCGCTCAACCCACATATGAGGAAGCCCTACTTTTTCAACAAGCGGCTCAAGTTGCTGACGGTGACCAAGGCTCCAGGTCGCAACATTTGGTAGGTCGCGCAAGAATTCCACACTGACCAGTGAATCTTTTCCACCACCCAGTGCAATTAGCTGACCGTGTGGGGCATCTTCACGGATGGAAACTGCCGTTGCTTCTTCCGTATTGGCTACAAAAGGAATTTCTGTGCGTGGATTGAGCTTGTTCGTATAGAAAAACTCGCCCAGACCTTTTTGATAGACCTCGCTAAAAAACTTTGCATCTTCATCGTTGAGCTGTCCGGCTTCGATGATAATCTCTGGTGGTAGGTACATTTTGTAGTAGGAGACGCCAGCCATAAAGAAGAGATTCTGTAGTGCTCGGTCCAGGGCCACTTTGTCATAGTCAGTAAATTTGAAGTCAAAAGTGTAGCGTTCCTCGAACTGCACCTCATCATCAAGACTGTAGGTAAAAACGGCCTGCTTGGACGTCTCGTCAAAACGATAGGACAAAAAGATAAAACGTTGAAAATGGCTCATAGATTCTCCACAGCTTCATTAAAGGCCTGGCCGCGCACCTCGAAGTTCTTAAACATATCAAAACTTGCACAAGCGGGCGATAGCACGACAGCATCACCAGTCTGAGCTTCTTTTGTGGCTCGTTGCAGAATTTCTTGCATTGACGTGCTCTCAGACACCACATAGTCGGCGTAACCTACCTCATCAAATGTATTGGCGATTCTCTGAGCAGAAGCACCAATCAGAACGACTTTTCGTACGTTTGCCTCTGGCTTGGTGATTATTTCTGCGAGCTTTTGGAAGTCAAGGCCACGATCATAGCCACCCACGATCATTACTTTTTTGTTTGGTATTGCTCGAATTGCTGCAATGGCTGCGCCTGGGGCGGTGGCGAAGGAGTCATTGTAGTAATCGATGCCATTGTGTGTACCGCGAGGCTCAATCCGAAACGGTAACCCACTAAAAGTACTGATAGCTTGCCTCATTACTGCAGTATCTTGCGTTACTTGCCACACTGCTGTCACCGCTGCACAGACGTTTTCGTAGTTGTGTGCGCCTGTCAAAGCAACATCGTCCAATGAGCAAACTTCTATATCGTCTATAACTATCGAATTTTCCTGTACGTGAGCGCCTTGCTCTGAGAAATAAGCGACGTGTTTACCTAGGCTACTGCGAGCAATGTGCATGGATCGGTTGTCGTCGTTTTTATAAATCGCTATATCTTGTTCTGTTTGGTGGAGGAAAAGTTGCTGTTTGGCTCGCAAATATTCATCAAGAGACTTATGCCAGTCTAGATGTTCTGGCTCAATCATCAAGCAGAGTGCAATATGTGGTGAATGGGCTAGATCAATTAGCTGGTAATTGGCGAGCTCTAGTATAACCCAATCATCTGGCTCGATAGCATCTTCTAGCATATCCAGTGGAGGTATACCGATATTTCCACCGAGGTGAACGTTTTTGCCAGCCGCCTCAAGCATGTTGGCGATCAGCGTACTAGTCGTGCCTTTGCCTTTGGTGCCAGTGACACCAATAATATTCTTGGTAGGACAAACGCGAAAGAACTCGTTCGTTACGGTTGTGGTCTTTTCGAGGATATCTGGACTGTCTGGGTTTGAAGTTTGAATAGCTGCTGGGTGTATTCCAGGGGTGCGAACCAATACATCAAACTCATGTAAGTTCGCAAGGTAGTGCTCTCCAAGCTGAGTGGGCACCCCTTTAGGGGTCTCGACGGCTTTGTTCTTATCGCAAATAGTTATTTCATTGCCATCTCTTGACCAGTACTTTAGGGCTGATCGACCTTGCCGATCATATCCCAATAGTGCAATCTTCATATGGTAATTGTAGCATCGAACGATGATAAATACCGCACCCCAGTGCTACAGGATAAGAGCTCATTGTCAGGACAGTCGCTGCTTATTTGTCGTCGAGCTCAGCTTTAACCATCTCGGCAACTTGTCGTGGAGTCATGTCAGCTTTTACGATAAATCGTTTCACATCTAGCTCTTTAATAATCGGTGGCGCTTCTTGCTCGCCCATGTTGGTGAGAATAATCACTTTGATGTCTTTGCCCCAATCAGTCTTGCGAAGTTTCTGGAGCATCTCATCACCACCCATCTCTGGCATCATCAAGTCCAGCAGGATAACACTCGGACGCATATCTTCGGCAAGTTCAAGCCCTAGCACGCCGTTTTCGGCAGTCTCTACCTCGTACCCTTCGGTTTCGAACTTCATTCGATACATCTGGGCTATAGCTGGATCGTCCTCGACTATCGCAATTTTGGTAGCCATGTTCTAATCTTACGTAAAATCTGCTGTAATTACAATTTCTCTAACAGATTCTAGGTAGATGACGTTTCTAGGCCGAGCGTTTCGTTGACAATATTTACGAGGTCATTTTGCTTGAGGCTTACCTTGACGATGTAACGCTCAAACTGGAGGTCATTCAGACTCAGCGGTGCTTCTGACTCGCTAATATTGGTCAAGAAAATCGCTTTAATATCTTTACCCCAATCAGTTTGTCGCATTCGCTGAAGCACTTGGTCGCCAGATAGTTGTGGCATCATAAGATCAAGCAATACAAGGTCAGGCATCTCAGAATGAATCATAGTTAGTGCGCTCAGTCCGTCGTGGGCTACCTTGCATGTATGTCGGCCAGACATCTCTAGGCGTGTCTGGTATATTTCTGCCAGCATTTGGTCATCTTCTGCTAGGACGATTTTTGCCATACGTTGTGCTGCTTATTTACTATATTTGTATTCTAGATGTTTATTCACTGCTGTCAATAAAGCTGTTGGATGTGGTCTCTGTGATAGTTGACTCTTGCATCGATGCAAGTATGTAGCTGATTATAGAATACTGATTCTGCACAACCTCCTTATCTCGGGTGAAGTCGAGATCAACGCCCTCTACAAGTACGCGTATTTCTTGGTGGTCTATCTCTATTTGCAGGGACATCATGGTATCTTCGTCTGGCATCAAGAGGACTATTGGCGTGCAGGCTATATCAAATAACTCCCAGTTTGGCGTCTTTTCATGATAAATATAGCCATATGCTTCGTCTGACCACAGAGGGTGTGTTATTTCCCAGTTTGCACTATGCTCTGCGCCATCTTCCGAGCAATCAAATATCTTGCTTACTGATTCTGCGAATAGCTCAGAAACAAGCGCAGCACGATCAGACGGCATCAGTTCAGTGTCGTGCAATAACTCTGCAGTGTAGGTTGTGCTATCGAACACTCGAGCCCCAAGTTGCTTCAAATCGTGTTCAATATTTGCGAGTACGGGGAGACGCTCTTGCATATCGTCCTGGAACTGGTGTGCTGATTCATAATTACCCATAGATGCCTAGACTATACGTAGAAGGCGGTCACTGTACAGCAAAAGCGGTTTACTAATACAGGATTTCTTCGACGATGCTTACAACTTGAGCAGGTGTATGGTGGGCTTTTACTACATAACGGTCCACGCCAAGAAAACGAAGCGTACTGGGCGCTTCATCTCGGCTAATGTTAGTCAAGATGATTACGCGCGGTCTACTCCCCCAGCCAGTCTGTCGAACCTTTTCTAGCATTTTATCGCCAGACATCTCAGGCATGCGAAGGTCGAGCAAGATGAGGTCAGGCGAGAAGGTTTTTATAAGGTCGTAACCTTCGACACCGTTGTTTGCCACCTCAACCTCATAACCATCAGAGGTGAGTTTCATTTTATACATTTCAGCGATGGCGTGTTCGTCTTCTATGATAGCTATTTTGTACATTTGCAAATATATGACTTTGATTATATGATTGACAATTTATAGATATATTGCTAGTATAGCAGGGTACTTTAGAAGATAAATGCGGCACCAAATCTTATGGCTATAAGCTACTAGATTTGGTGCCGCATTTTTTATATCTGGAAATTATGGAAAAATTTAATGTTACCTAGCACTACCCAATCACAAAGTAGCCCCGAGCATCTACCCAGGAAAGATCGACTTGAGCTAATTTCTCAAGTTGAGCCTGATCAGTATGTACATCAGATTTTTATGGAGCATGATAGCCCAAGTATGGCGCAAGAAGCTTGGCGGATACATGCCGAGGGCTATCTAAACATGCGTTTCGTAAATGAAGGTGCCATCACCAGTGAGGGTTATTTGACTTCTGACATCGATAAAGCACGTGGCAAAAACGTAGAGTACATGTTGGCCCTTAACCCGGATAATGGTGATGATTGCGCCAGTATGCGAAAAATACACGTAGCAGAAGGCCAAGACTACAAGTCATTGCCGGCATATAACGCTTGCGCAGAAAAACTGCACGACATTGGAGCAGCTCAACTTGACCTACGACATGAGAATGGTCAAAACATAAAAGAAATATCAGCTCTCGCAAAAACGAAAGCCGGTGCCCCTCGAGCAATATTTGAATTGTTTCGGAGCGCAATCCACGGTGCTATGGGGAAAGATGAGGTCTTTTTCTTTAGTATGGTTTCTGCGACACATGAAGTACTCACCCCACGCTTAGGAGACGATAACTTCCTTGTCATTGGTGAGGACGTTGCTATTGATGACCCAAGAGTCGAGCCAGGTATAAAGCTCCGACCCCTTCTCACTATTCCGGATCAATTTAACGATAATATACTTAAAGCCCTTAACAGTGCGGATACGGCCGCTTCTGAAAGAAGGCTTGCGCAGAGTCTAATATTCTATACCGATGGCTTAAATCAACAATTTATGAGTGATGAAGTTCGTCAGGCGCGTTATGATATCTTGCGCTCGTTCGGACAGAAGGATGGATTATAGGCAATGGTTTCATATCAAGAAGGTTCAGCTGTATCTCCACGAATCGAAAGCTATCTGACTAGAAATGCTCGGCCATTCATGCGCTGGCAAGAGCCATGCGGCTTCGATCTGGCTGACACGGTTGATAATCAAAAGCTTGAAGATCTCATGGCAGCGAAAGATGTTAGCGTAGCCCCCGATATTTTGCCAGTCATCGCAGATGATCTATTCGAGTTAAATCATCCCGATAAGATAAATGATGATGAGGCACGCGCTCGGTATAGCCAAGAAGTTATAGAACAAGGACCAGCATATGGGAGGTGGTTTCTATTTCCTTGGGATAACACATTGGTACAATATCCAGAGCTATCCGATTTACGAGCCCTCAGAACCTCTCGGAATAGACACCTTATAAGTGATGAAGAACAGTTAAAGTTATATGACTCCCGTGTTGCAATTATCGGCTTGAGCGTCGGCAGTAATGTCCTAAGAGAAGTGCTGCGTTCTGGGATAGGAGGACACATTGCCATAAGTGACATGGACACACTAGCCCCGTCAAATTTAAACCGAGTTGATGGCTTCTTCGAAGATGTTGGCACAAAGAAACTAGATTTAGCCGCAGCCAGAATCAGTAAAACTGACCCCTACATAAGCCAAGAGCACTATGGCGAAGGCATAAATAAACAGAATATTTCCGCGCTCGCAGAAGCCGGCAACGTTCCAGACGTACTTGTTGATGAAATTGACGATTTACCCTCAAAGGCGATGCTTCGCTTGTTTGCTCGAGAGCACAACATACCATTAGTAATGGCGACTGACACAGGAGACAAATCATTGCTGGATGTAGAACGGTACGATCTTGGTAAGGCTGAGCCATTTCATGGAAAAATCAAGGATAAAGACCTCGAACGCCTCGCTACTGGTGAGATTTCAGACGAAGAACGCGGAAAATTCATGTTGAAAATAGTAGGCGTAAAAAATGTATCTACTAGATTACTACGATCAGCAAAAGACATAGGGGAAAACCTTGGTGGGCTACCACAGCTCAGCACTTCTGCTGCAGCAAGCGGTGTTCTCGCATCTCTCGCGATGAGAGAAATTATTCTTGGACGTGAACTCTCTTCAGGCCGTTATGATTTATCACCAAAACATATCATGAAGCTTCAGAATCAAGCGTCCGGCAGTGAGTTTATGCACGCTTTGATTGACTTTATCCGGAAATAAAACATTAGTATCTTAAACTGACCATCGAAAAGCGATTTCTACTTTAAAAGCATAATCATCTATAATGCAGTGAAATGGTTGAAGAGATAGTACTCACAATAGGTGCACTAACGACGTTCATATCTGGCTTGTTTGTGTTCAGTAGGAATCCAAAACATGCAGTAAATCGGCTTTATGGAGGTTTGGCAATAGTTTTGGGGGTGTATATTACCGCAAATTATTTCTCTCTTCAGACGGATGAACGTTTGTTTTATATCCGATTAGTCATCTCAGCTTCTACACTTGCTGTTGCGCTTCTTTACTATCTTGCTGTTCGGCTGATCGATGCGACTCGTTCACTTTCAAGTGTTGAAATTGTAGGCGCACTAAGTACACCATTTGTGGTTGCGCTTAATTTTACTCCACTTGTTTTTTCAGGTTTAGAGCCAAGTCGAAACCCTGCACCAACCCCTGGTCCACTTATTTTTGTCTTTGCGCTACATCTGCTCGTTTATTTACTGGCATCACTTTTTCTACTAATAAAGCAAATAAAAAATACGGTAGATCGGGAACGATTGCAATATGCTTGGATTTTGGTTGGTATAGCGCCAATGTTGTTTTTTGCTCCTTTCACAGGCTTTGTTTTACCAGTTCTGTATCAGAACGTTAGCTTAGTGGTCCTAAACCCAATATATAGTATTTTCTTTGTTTTGGTCGTCGGTTATTTAATAGTTTGGCATAGACTGTTTGACGTTAAGCTTGTTGTTGCACGAACGGTAGGCTACTTGCTTTCTGTGCTGGCTGTTGCAACTGTCTTTTCATTCACAGCATTTTTATTAATCAATACATTTTCTGATGAAACACTTCGGTTGCCACGTTCACAGCAGGTACTCTTTACGTTAATTGCGGTTGTACTTGCATTTGTATTTCAGCCGGTAAAAAATTTCTTCGATAAATTATCCAACAGGGTTTTCTATAGAGATGCCTATGACCCACAAGAATTCCTAGATCAGCTTAATAAGGTTTTGGTAACAAGAGTCGACATTGACCCGCTACTCGACGACACAGTCGCCGTTATCAAGGCTCATCTTAAGTCTGATTTTTGTGCCTTCAATATAAGAAAGACGCAGTATATGGAAAATCGTCTTGCTGGTGACAGTAAGGACATAGATGTTGAAGACTTAGAGAAAATCGGAACGTTGGCCTCACACATTCATGACCCGATTGTTGTAGCCAGTGACTTAGAGTCTGACAAAGATGAACTTAAATCCCTTCTGAACAGGTATGATATCGAAGTTATAGCGAGGCTTGTAACCACAGTTGAGTACGACGTTGAGGGTGTTGGCTACCTTATGTTTGGCCCAAAAAAGAGCGGTAGTCCTTATGGTCGGCAAGACATCAAGATGCTTGAAATTATCGCTAATGAGCTAGTCATTGCAATCCAGAACGCGCTACGTTTCGAGGAGATAGAAGAGTTTAACGTGACCTTGCAACAGAAGGTGGACGATGCGACCAAGAAGTTGCGCCAAACCAACGAGAAGCTCAAGCAGATGGATGAGACCAAAGACGAGTTTATTAGTATGGCCTCACACCAGCTGCGAACTCCACTTACATCAGTAAAAGGTTACCTAAGTATGGTATTAGAGGGTGACGCGGGTGAGGTGAAGCCAATGCAAGAAAAGTTGCTCAGCCAAGCATTTACCAGTTCTCAGCGCATGGTTTATTTAATAGCCGATCTGTTAAATGTCTCTCGGTTGCGTACCGGCAAATTTGTTATCGAATCAATAAAAGCTAATTTAGCCGAAATCGTAGATGGTGAAGTACAGCAGCTGAAAGAGACCGCATCTTCTCGGAAGCTCGACTTAGTTTATGATAAGCCAGATGACTTCCCGGTATTGATGCTGGACGAGACAAAGTTGCGCCAAGTCGTTATGAACTTTATAGATAATGCCATTTACTACACACCTAGTGGAGGCACGATCACAGTGAAGCTAGAGGACAAGAAAGATACTGTTGAGTATACCGTGACAGATACAGGTATGGGTGTTCCAAAAGCAGATCAGCAGCACTTATTTACTAAGTTTTATCGAGCAGGTAACGCGCGTAAGGCTCGCCCTGACGGTACTGGTCTTGGGCTATTTATGTCTAAGAAAGTGGTAATTGCTCAAGGTGGCGCCATTATATTTAAGAGCGAAGAGGGAGAAGGTAGTACCTTTGGGTTTACCTTGCCGAAAGAAAAGCTCATACCAAAAGAAATCCAGCCCGCTACAGACGATGACAGCAAAGACAAATAAAAGCACGAAAAACCCCGTACTAATGCGTTATCACAGGTGTTATATACGACTATCATCACAAGAAAAAAACACAAGAAGTTTGTAATATAACCCAATTTGTGTAAAAACAATTGACAATAGCTTATGCTTGTGGTAGAGTAGCAACTGTAATCGTATGTTTCCGTAATTTTGAGAGGTTGCGGTCAGAGGACATACAAGGGCATAAGCCTAATTAAATAGGAGTAAAGAGAAGATGAGTGAGACACTACAAAATCCAGGACTACGAGCTGAAGCATTATCGGAGCAGAAGCTTCGAGATCAATTGGAATCAATAGAAAAAGATTATGGTGAAATACAAGATCTAATGGTTAGCTTGAAGAGTGCCATGTCACGATTAGACCAACGCATGGAGGCGCTACAAGCACAACTAGATCTTCCAGCGCAAACAGATCCTGAGGAGACTCCCTTTATACCAGAACAGGCGTCTTCAAATGACGAATCTGAAGCCGCAGAACAATCAGAACGGAAGCGGTTCTGGACTCCTCTTAAGAAAACAATAGGCGCAGTTGCACTTACTGCAGCCGTAATATTTGGCGTCACTCAGTACGATAGAGATGCCGTTGAAAATAATGACGATGGGCTTGCTGCTGCATCTGAAGATGATGGCGAAATAGCAGATCCAATATTTAGCGATAAATCAGAAGATAACGAAATGACCACAGTTTCTTCACGAGATGATACAGGCGCAGCAGATGAAGACGCCGAACGTCAAAATCAATTAAACAGAGACCAAGAAGAACTTACGGAAGCTGATTTCGCAGCAGCACAAGATGCGATTAACAGCCTAGGCCAGGGCGATAATCTTAGCGTATTTAAGCAAGACTGGAATACTGACATATTTTCAATGAGCCCGGTAGAAGCTGGCGTATATTCGATGAACAGTGGAGCAGTTATCGAAGCAGCAGAAGACGGCCATTTTACTATAAATGACAGCATCCATGGTTCAATGGATGTGCTCAATGGTAAGTACGGAGAAGATCGTGCTGCACATGCCGTAGAAACCATGACTAATATGGGATTCAATGCTAGTCAAATTGAAGAGTTCGCCCAAAACGGTAACATAGAAGGATTTCAGACATTTGCAGTTCAAGCCGACAGGGCGGGTACATTCACCAACACCCCTTATGTAACTCAAAACGGTGAGGGCGAAGTGGCAGAAGGCACAAGGCAATTCGCAGCTGGAGATATTTTCCTTATACACCTAAACGAAGAAACAGGAGAAGTAGTTGTAACACGAGTTGATTGCGGTGCATTCTTGCAGTACGGAGATTTCGTGTTCCCAGATGAACCACCAGTTGAAGAACCACCAGTAGATGAACCACCAATCGATGAACCACCAATCGATGAACCACCAGTTGAAGAACCACCAGTTGATGAACCACCAGTAGATGAACCACCAATCGATGAACCACCAGAGGAGCCAATTATGTTAGAAGTTTGTGACCCAGCCACCGGCGTCATTATAGATGTGACTGAGGATGAGTTTAATGAAGGTGACTGGTGGATTATAGGTGATCTTCCAGAAGGTATCACCATAGTAGACGGCCGTTGTGTACACGCACCAGCTGATGGTCCACCACCAGTTGCTGAGCAAGAGCCACACACGGACACGGCAACACCTACTCCTGGTTATCCAGGTCGTGGACACGCCGAAGATGTTGTCGAAGACCAACAGGGTGACCCAACCAATCTTGACGACACAGAATTTGGCACAGAAGTACCCGATTCACAAGATGGTGGAGAAGCCCCAGGTGGCGGTGAGGAAAGCGTTGTAGACGAGATTCCACACACTGATGACGAAGGTAACGAGATTGATCAGGAAAATCCAGATCACGATGAAGACGTAACTTCTCCAGGAACAGATGAAGGCACCAGCAATGATGCTGAGAGTGAAGACGCTGACACTGGCGAAGAAGACGAAGAAACCAACACCGATGACCCCCTCGACGGCGGATTCCCCGGTGTAACAGGTAGCAACTAAGCAGTCAGCTGTAATAAAGGAGCATGAATATGAAACTACTCACACACATTAAAGGTAAAGCGAAGGCAACACTTCTTACACTAGTTGCGATAGCCTTGCCGCTCGCTGGAATTGTCAACGCACAATCAAGCCAGGTTCTTATGGAAGGTAACACCGAGGCACTAAATGTGACTGCAGGTGAGACCGAATATAGCGACTCAACCGACGCAATGGTAGATGACGTTGTACAAGTACAGGTATGGCTACACAACCGTGAGATGCCAGAAGCAGCCAATGCAGAGAATACACGCGTTGCTATCGATGTGCCGAACGATCAAGGCATAACGCAAGTCATCACCGGTACGATTAGTGCCGACAACGCTAACACAGTCGTTGACGACACGACGCTAAACCTCTCGCTTGAACGAGCCCGCGTTGAATATATGGAAGGTACTGCGAAGTACCGCTACAACGCTGGCGCAGCTGAAGGCCGAGACGAGTGTAAAACTGGCTTGGAGTATCCAGCTGACGACTGTTACGAAACAATTGAAATATCTGACGACATTGCCTTAAGTGATAGCGGCGTAAACCTTGATGACTATCGAGGTGGCACCCTAAACGGTTGTAACGCTTATCACGAGACGGTTACCATCCAAGTACGTGTTATTGCAGATGTTGTCAGTGTAAACAAGTTTGTTCGACACGCTGGTGAAGGTGCAGACGACTGGTCAACAAGTACAGAGGCTGTACCAGGAGATGAGCTAGAATACCTTATTCGTTTCCGTAACGAAGGCAATAGTGAGCTCGAAGACATCATGGTTGGTGATAACCTGCCAAAATACCACACTTATATCGATGGTACGACGTGGTTGATCAACAGTAACAACCCAGACGGTCGCAACCTCGATAATGATAATATCACCACGGGCGGAATAAATGTTGGCAACTATGGTCCAGGTGCTACTGGATATGTATGGTTCACTTCAGAGCTTGATCCACTTGCTGGATACGAACGATGCAACCAGACATATGACTTGCGTAACGTCGGCGTTGTTCGACCTGCGGGCATGAACGAGTTCTATAACACCGCCCAGGCACTTGTATCGGTCGAGTGTGACGAAGAGGAAGAAGAACCAACTGAGTCTGCTCTCGTTTGTGAGCAACTGAGCGCCAGCAACCAAGGCGATGGAGTATTCCAGTTCACGACATCATTTGATACATCAGGTGATGACGCAGACCAAGACCTTTACGTGTACGATTTCGGTGACGGTAAAGATGTCACAACTAACGATAATCCGTATACTCACACTTACGACGAGCCAGGTACATACACAGTACGAGTCTCTGTCCGAGGCACAGTTGACGGCGAAACAGTTACAGAAACAAGTGACGCATGTAGCATAACCGTTACTGTACCTGACGACGAAGACCACGAGGATCCTGAGAATCCACGTAACCCAGAAGAGCCTACGGAGCTTCCATCTACAGGCCCAGCAAGTATCGCAGGATTGTTCACTATAACCACACTGATGAGTGCGGCAGCTCACCGAGTAGTTACTCGACGAAGCTAATACATCCTCGATAAAAACTGACCGCTCTCATGTGCTCCGAAATCCCCGCCTATAATTGCGGGGATTTCGCTAGGCTAACAGATTGTGCTACAATTTTTCGGTTAGTCTGCATCCAGCCTATAGCCACCACATTAGGTGGCCTCACCACCTAACGGCTAGGGCGCCAGCTCTACGAGGCTCGCCGAGCAAGTCATCCTAACTCAGGACAAAAACACCTTTACATCTGTTATTATAGTCTAGTAAATAGCACTCATGGCCTCATCGTCTAACGGTTAGGACGCCAGGTTTTCATCCTGGTAATCGGGGTTCGATTCCCCGTGAGGTCACCAATGAAAGCGCCCCACCTCGTGTGGGGTGTTTTCATTGGTGTGTTCCATGCAGTGGAACAATCGAACACCCAGGTTCGGGCGCCAATGAAGCCACGCGCAGAAGTTTACTTCGAGCATGGCTAAGCGGATATAGCCCCGAGCGTAAGCCGGAGCGCTTTCCCCGTGAAGGCGCTCATCTTGCATCGAGTAAGCTCCGCAGGCGCATCGACTGAAAGGAGATATTCCCCGTGAGGAATAATTAAACCCGACATACTATAGTGTGTCGGGTTTAATACGGCTTAAAACAGTTCTAGAGCTTTATGAAACACTCTTTATCTAGGCTGGCTTGAAGAATCTTTTTGCCTACTGGATGTTTGCTCATGCCACTGGTTTGACTAGCGTGAGCCTCCATAGCCTTGCGTTTTTTGACCTTAATGTCTTCTGTCAGCTCAAAGCAGATATCAACATCTGCTTGGTTGTAGAGCTTCGGCTTATCAGTTGCGAAGTAGATATCAAACAGTTCGTCAGCCTCTTTACCGACAGCATTATAATTCTCGGTTGTTTCCACGGCGCCGTATACAGAAATGTTGGCGTTGGATTCGAGTGCGGCTTTTCGTGCCCATTTTGATATCAGTTGATGGTCACGGTGACCGGTAATACCGGTCGGCTCAAAAGTAAGAATCGAATTGGGGGCAAATGCAGATATATGCTGCGTAAGTACCTCGATAATATCGGCCTCATCAATAGTATCTAATTTGTTGTCAGGGTAATGCAGCAGCACGCCCGACTCAACGCTGATTGCGGCAAGTGCCGCGCCGAATTCGGACTCACGTATATTTCGTAAGTCTTTGCGAGACCAGCTAGCTTCATCAGCGGTTTGTCCGTCGTCGCCTTTGGTGGCGCTGAGTACGCAAACTCGTTGCTCATTCTCAATTGCGGCGGCCATAATACCAGCAGAAGACCACGTCTCATCATCTGGATGAGCCCATATCCCCATAATTGCACCGAGACTTTGTATATCTTTTTGCGTACGTATCACGGCTTTAGTATACGCCGGTAGGCTTATGTGAACCACAGCTCTAAATAAATATCCAAAAAAAACCACAATACCCCTTGCTAGATGAACCTATAAGCCTATACTAGATGTATATGAAAATGACGCAAAAGGCACCAAATGTGTCGATTGATCAGTTGAAGCGTACCAAGATAATCGCTACGGTTGGTCCATCATCAAATAGCTATAAGACTATCCTTGAGCTTATTAAAGCTGGAGCAAATGGCTTACGACTTAACTTTAGCCACGGTACCGAAGAGGAACGTGAACAGCAGATTAAATGGATTCGCAAAGCCTCGAACGAATATTCTAAGCCAGTTGCTATAATCCAGGACTTACAAGGCCCAAAGATTCGCCTCGGTGACTTTGAAGGAGTTTTCACGGTGCAAGCTGGGCAGAGTATATCGTTTGCCTACCAAGCTGATTTTGAGCGCAGTGGACACTTGCCGCTACAGTATGATTTGAGCAAAAAAGTAAAGCGGGGTGAGCGACTTTATTTGTATGACGGGAAGGTTCAAACCAAGATTACTAGTGTACGGGACGGTATCGTACATGTGCGGGCAGAGAACGACGGCATTCTCATCAAGCGCAAGGGTATTAATTTGCCAGATACTGACTTCGGCGGAGATATTATTACCAAGAAAGATAAGAAGGACATAACCTTTGGCTCTACGCTCGATATTGATTATGTGGCGCTGAGCTTTGTCCAGTCGGCAGACGATATCAACCAGTTACGTAAAATGCTAAAAAACCTCGGCAGCACAGCTAAAATTATCGCCAAGATAGAAACCGGTGCAGCTGTCGAGAAGCTCGAGGAAATCGTCAAAGCCAGCGATGCTGTCATGGTGGCACGCGGCGACCTAGCCATAGAGACCTCGCCTGAATCAGTGCCAATTGTGCAACGACAGATTATTGGGCTTGGCTTGCGCTATAGCAAAGCCACCATAGTAGCGACCCAAATGCTGGCAACCATGACAGAAACGCCTGACCCAACCCGCGCGGAAGTGTCTGATGTTGCCACTGCGGTGATTGTTGGCGCAGACTGTGTCATGTTGTCTGATGAGACTGCCAGTGGCCAATATCCAGTAGAGTCAGTCGAAGTCATGAAACGCATTATTCTTTATACCCAAGCAAACTCACCAGTTAAGCCACAGTTTGAAATACATGAAGATCACCGTCGTCAAAATGCAATCTGCGATGCTGTCATTCACCTCGCTGACCAAGTAGAGGCTCGAGCGATTGTCGCCGAGACGAAGTCCGGTGCAACGGCATTACAAATAGCATCTCGGCGCCCCTCTCAGGCAGTTCTTGCGGTTACATCCTCCACTCGAGTAGCTCAACAACTTGCAATTATTTATGGCGCAAAAACATATATTCGGCCCGATGATAAGCACGCAGCAAAAAAACTAACCGACTGGCTGCAACATAAACGAGCGCTCAAAAAAGGCGATATTATCGTAACCGCCTCTGGCCAACATCCAGGCGTGGTTGGCACCACTGATACCATTAAGGTGCGTGTGCTCTAAGAAAGATGAAGGGTGGGAACCATGGACTTTCATAAACGAACAATCAAAGAATACGACTTACACGATAAACGAGTACTGGTTCGAGCTGACTTTAACGTGCCACTTCATGATGATGGTACTATCGCTGACGACTACCGTATAACGCAAGCTATTCCTACGCTACAGTATCTACTCGAGCAAGCTTGCTCGATCGTTATCATATCTCATCTTGGCCGGCCAAAAGACGATCAAGACAGTAGTTGCTCATTACGTCAGGTTGCTGAACGTCTAGCGGAGAAGTTCAACCGAGAGGTACAGTTTGCCGACGATACAATTGGTGATGACGCAAAACAAAAAGTAGCTGAGCTGGAGCCAGGCGACATCTTGCTACTAGAAAACTTGCGCTACCACAAGGAAGAGGAGGCGAACGATGATGGTTTTGCGCAGCAGCTTGCCGAGCATGGTGAAGTGTTTGTGCAGGACGGTTTTGGTGTTGTGCACCGTGCCCATGCCTCCACTGACGCAATAACGAAGCATCTTCCAAGTCTAGCTGGATTATTACTTGAACAAGAAGTCGGCACCATAAACAGCGCCATGGAAAACCCGCAACGACCATTGATGGCAATTGTCGGTGGCGCTAAAGTATCTGACAAGATAGGGGTGTTGCATAAATTTGTAGAAAAAGCAGATATTATGGCCGTTGGCGGTGCGATGGCCAATGTATTTTTGTATCTAAAAGGCGTTAATATTGGCAAAAGTAAGTTTGATAAAGCAGACGTTCCACTAGCCGAAGAACTCCTGGCTGCAGTAGAGAAGAAAGCCAAACAGTCAAACTTTGTTTTTTATCTACCGCAGGATGGGATTGCCGCTTCAGAAATTTCCCCGCAAGCTCACACGAGGATTGTCGACTGGAGCTCGCACGTAATCGCAGATGTTGAATCGTATCCAGCTAAACCAACACGGAATCAAACGGAGCTGGGAGCTGACGACATGCTACTCGACATCGGTCCATACTCAGGTGCATTCATAGCTGGCGCTATACAACTGGCAAATACAGTCGTCTGGAATGGCGCCATGGGCGTCACAGAAGTAGATGGCCTGCAGGGTCCAGTTGGCCCATTTGCACACGGCACCGAAACCGTCGTAGAGGCTATCAGCGGCCAATATGGCAATAAACCGTTTAGCATTGTGGGCGGTGGTGATACCGTCGGCTTTTTGCAAAATAAAGGATTCCTGGGTGCGTTCAACCACGTTTCCACTGGTGGTGGTGCTAGCTTAGATCTGATGAGCGGCAAGCAATTGCCTGGTGTCGAAGCGCTGTGGGACAAAGAATAGTCAGCAATGGTACAATAAGCACAAGGACTATAAAGAAATTATGAAAAGAACTCTCATCGCCGCAAACTGGAAAATGCACTTAAACGCGAGCCAAGCCAGCTTGCTGTTACATCGTTTGCATGAGCGTATTAAGATTCACCGCGATATAGAAGTCGTATTGGCGCCGAGCAGTTTAGTGCTGCAGCCAATGAGCATGCAGATTGACCGGAGAAAGTTCAGATTAGCCGCACAAAACGGCTATCACAAAGACGAAGGTGCCTTCACTGGAGAAGTTAGTTTTACGATGCTAAAAGACCTGGTTCATTACGCAATTATCGGTCATTCTGAGCGTCGTATGTATTTTGACGAGAGTCTAGAGGTTGTGCGTGATAAAGTAGCCGCTGCTGTTCGGAACGAAATAACACCGATTTTATGCGTAGGTGAAACTCACCAAGAGCGTACCGAGGGCGAGACAAAACAAGTACTTCATGACCAAGTTACCACTGCTCTGAGTGATCTAACGTCAGAGGAAGTCAAAGATATCGTTATTGCCTATGAGCCTATTTGGGCAATTAGTACATTTGGTGGAGAAATTGCCAAACCCGATGATATTAGAGACGCCATTGCTCACATTCGTAAGCAAGTAGCTGAGCTTTATTCGAAAAAAGTCGCAGATAAAGTTCGCGTTCTGTATGGCGGTAGTGTTGATGATCATACCGTCGGAGGCTATCTTGCAATAGATGGCTGTGACGGCGTGCTGGTTGGTGGTGCAAGCCTGAATTACCACAAGTTTTCTGGGATTGTCGACGTGGCGTACAACTTGAAGCACGCTGATGGAGCCTCGTAGATATGGCTGATAGTGAGTCAAACAAAAAGCAAGTTTTTGACGTATCACACCCAGGCACTTCTGCCCCTAGCGCAACATCCAAGCCAGTTATTACTGGTAGCGGCACCATGATGAAAGACCCCATGATGCAAGATAAACCAAGCGATACTGAAAAAGAAAAAACCGATAGCAACGAAAAAGATGGCGAAAGCATCAAGGTTACAAATACGAAAAAAGGCAAAACCATTCAGCCACTACCTCACGATGATTCAGAGGATACAACTAGTACTAATACAGCTTCAGAGGAAACCAAAAAACCACCAGAGCCAAAATCGACTTTCACATCAGATGCACCAGACACGGCTACGGCGGGGGCAGATAAAACACCTGATACGACGGAAGATGAAGAAGCTGATGATGTAGAACCAAAAAACGCCATTGTTGATGCGGTCCTAGACCAGACAACAGGCGGTAAGAATTCGACTAAGCAGGTCTCTACGGAAATCGACGGCACCATTCAAGAACACATAGATAACAAGACATATTTTGTAAAAATATCTCATACGAGCAGTAGTAATTCAATCTCTGTTCTCATAATCCTGACATTGCTTGCAGTTATTGCAGCTGTCTTTTATTTCGCTGATCAGCGCGGCATTATAAGTATTTTTTAACATACCTCAAAACCGTTCGATTATAGGCATTATTTTGACGCAGGAGCGAGCTATCTTTGCTACAATGACGTGGTGTTAGATAACAAAATTGATGATCTTAATCCAGAACAAAAACGGGCGGTAGAAACAACAGAGGGGCCGTTGTTAATATTGGCTGGAGCGGGTTCAGGCAAAACAAAAACGTTGACCCACCGCATTGCGCACTTACTTGATACGCGGAAGGCACAGCCAGAAAATATCTTAGCAGTTACGTTTACTAATAAGGCCGCTGCCGAGATGCGTACTCGTGTGGCTGAGCTTATCTATGGTCAACAGTCAGGTTCACTGCCTGCGTCTCGAGGGTTCATGCCATTCATGGGAACATTCCACAGTATTTGTGTGCGGATTCTTCGTGAGGACGGCGAGCATATTGGTATTCCAAGTACATTTGTCATATTTGATGAGGCTGATAGGCAAACAGCCATTAAGCGTGCCTCGAAGCAGCTACACATAGATGAAAAGAGCTTTCCGGCTCGGGCTATTAGTAATCTTATTAGTTCAGCTAAGAACGAGTTGGTCACGCCACAGGAGTTTATAGGAGCTGGGTCTGGCCCATTGCACGAGGCTGCCAGTAAAGTTTTTCCGCTGTATCAGCAGATGTTAAAAGACGCTCGGGCGCTGGACTTCGATGACCTGATTGCTCGCACCGTACATCTATACCAACAGCACTCTGAGATTCGTGCCCGCTGGCAAAAGCGTTTCCGCTACATCATGATTGACGAATACCAGGACACTAATAACGCACAGTACAAACTCATATCTTTGCTGGTAAATAGTGATAAAAACATCGCCGTGGTAGGTGACGACTGGCAGAGTATTTATTCATGGCGTGGGGCTGATTTTCGTAACATTCTCAACTTTGAGCGAGATTATCCAAAAACTTCTATTATTAAACTCGAGCAAAACTACCGTAGCACTAAGGCAATCCTTGATGCTGCGCATGCGGTTATCTCACACAACAAGCAGCGATCAAATAAAGAGTTATGGACAGAATCTGGAGCTGGAACACCAGTACAAATTCTACAGACGCAAAATGAACGAGCTGAGGCAGAGGCAATTATTCATCGTGTACAATCAGCGGTTGATATGGGCGCGCGCAGGCACAAAGATTTTGCGGTACTGTATCGGACGAACGCTCAAAGTCGTTCAATTGAAGAGCTGTTCATGCGTTACGGCCTACCATATCGAATGGTTGGTGGCGTACGCTTCTATGACCGCAAAGAGATTAAGGATATCTTGGCCTACATTCGTTTGCTATACCAGCCAGAAGATCGGGTTAGCCTCGAGCGCATCATAAACGTGCCGACTCGTGGCGTTGGTGGAACCTCGGTTGGTAAGTTCTTTCAGCTTATCCAACGAGTCGGTGGTATTGAGGCGGCCTTTGCTCAAGTGACAGACGACGATTCAATCACCTCACGTGCCCGAAATAGCTTAGTCGAGCTGCATCGTACTTTGCAAACACTCCGCGACCACGTCGATAGTGTGCCGCTGCCAGTGCTTATTGAAAGTTTAGTCAGCAAGATTGGCTACAAAGATTTTCTATCAGACGGATCAGTACAAGGCGAGGCGAGAGTGGAGAACGTCAATGAGTTGCTTAGCGTGGCGCAGAGCTACGAAGCGCTGGGGCTAGAAACGTTCCTTGAAGAAATCGCGCTTATAAGCGATATAGATAGCGCTGATTTTGGTTCTGATGCTGTAACACTGATGACATTGCACGCTGCGAAAGGTTTAGAATTTCCAGTTGTATTTATGGTCGGCATGGAAGAATCAATTTTTCCGCATTCCCGCTCACTCTACGACCAGCAACAGATGGAGGAAGAGCGTCGCTTGTGTTACGTGGGCATTACGCGCGCAGAAGAAGAGTTGTACCTGCTGCACGCCAACGCGCGTATGCTTTACGGCGGTATGCAACACAATCCACCGAGTCGTTTTTTGTCTGACATTGATGCCGAAGAACACCCAGCAAAAGCCTACGAATCACTTCCACAACCTAGCATGCCTGAAGAACCTGCTTACGTACCGGAAGTATCAGAGGGGCAGGTTATCAAGCACGCCGCATTTGGGGAAGGAACCATCGTTGAGCTTGATGGTGATATCGCGACCATCTACTTTAAGGGCAAAGGGCCAAAGAAGATTAACATCAGCTTTGCCCCGATTGAAGTAGCATGAAATGGGCAGTGTTAATGGTTTGGCTCGGGCTTGGTCAGCTTTTGTTTTGGATCGGTTGGCCAGTATTATTCCTGACCTTCCGCAATAGCTCACGAGTGCGTGTCATCATACGACATAATGACGAAATTCTATTTGTGCAACCGTGGTACAGCGCTGGGCAGTGGCAAATTCCTGGAGGGGGCGTCAAGGCGAATGAAAGTCACACCCAAGCTGCTCTGCGTGAGGTAAGAGAAGAAACAGGTATATCTTTGCAGGCCAACCAGCTACACCAACTTGGTCGGCCAGTACGGGTCCGAGAAAGGTATATTCCATTTCAGGCTACGCTATATGCAGCTGAACTATCTCATAAGCCGAGGGTTAAGACGGCCCAATTAGAAATTGTCGGTAGCAAATGGATAAACGGAAAAAATATCCGCACGCTTTCACTGCCCGATAGCAGTTCGCAGGCCCTTGCCAGGCTAGAAAAACAGTAGTAAGTCTGCTATTATAAGCGCTGGCTTTCTGAGGCGGATATGTGGAGTAATCGTCTCAGAAAGTTCTATACACTATGAGCAATCAATCTCTTGCGCTTCGCAAACGTTTCGGCGCTTTATTACAGCGAATACACCAGCATCCACTCGTGCTACCGGTGACGATTTTCTTGGCGCTGTTTTTCGCTAGCTTAGTGCTGTTTATTACTAGTGGTGCTACAACACTCGGTGCAAGTGATGCTCGCGTGGTGAACTTATCAATTGATGGCGTTAATCAGTCGTTGCCGACTCGGGCGAAGACAGTAGCTGAGTTGCTGGAACGACTAGATGTTGAAGTCTCAGAAACTGATGTTATTGAACCTTCCTTGAGCACAGAAATATCTGGCGATGATTTTTCGATTAACCTATATAGATCCCGTAACGTGCTTATTGTAGACGGTGACCAGCGAGTATTTGCAGAAACCGCAAATCCTGCACCTCGTGGTGTGGTCGAGGAAGTTGGTATAGAGGTACACCCAGATGACATTGTAGAAAAAGACACGTCTGAGCCAATTGATGCAGTCGGTGCAATTCGGGAGGGCGTCATATCAGAGCGCATTATTATTGAGCGCTCGACACCGCTCTTATTAAATCTTTTTGGAGTAGATTACGAGCTACGTACCCATGCAGACACAGTGGAAGAATTGTTGTTAGAACGAGGGATTACCTTGGCTGAGGCTGCAGTATTCCCTGAGCCAGATGAGGTACTTGAGCCAGATATGGCAGTATTTGTCACCGACCCAAACAAAGAAATTGTGATGGAGGAGGAATCAATTGAACAGCCGCAGGAATATGTCGATGATTATGATATTCTGATTGGTAATTCTGAGATTCGTGAAGAGGGTCGTCCAGGCAAGAGGGTGGTCGTGTATGAAATTTCGGTTGACGGTAGCCGCAGTATCTTAGACGAAGTAATCGTACAGCAGCCTATTACGCAAGTTGTTGCACAAGGACGAAAACCACCAACTGTCGTCGGCGATAGAGCAGAGGTTATGCGTGCAGCTGGTATTAGCCAGAGCGAATTTTATTACGTTGATATTATTATCCAAAAAGAATCGAACTGGGGTGTGACTGCACAAAACGTTAGTTCAGGTGCATATGGCCTATGTCAGGCATTGCCAGGCGCAAAGATGGCATCGGCTGGCTCAGATTGGCCATCGAATCCCGTTACCCAACTACGATGGTGTGATTCATACGCCAAGCAACGATATGGAAGCTGGTCAAATGCATTCGATTTCTGGCAAAGAAATCGTTGGTGGTAAGTTTGATACACTTATAATATGACGTATCAATTCGATGGATTTAATTACGTAGTTCGACTTGAGAAAGGCGAGCTTTTAATGCAATCTTTAACGAAATTAGTAGCAGACAAACAGATAGCAGGTGCATGGATAAGTGGTCTTGGCGCAGCGCTTTGGGCTGAGCTGGGGTATTATGATCTGGAGGCGCAAGAATACATCTGGAAGCTAATTGACAAGACAGTAGAGATTACTGGATTACATGGTAATGTTGCTTGGTTGGATAATGAGCCAAAATTACATATTCATGGTTCGTTTTCTGATAGGGATATGCGGGCGCTTGGCGGCCACGTTAAAGAATTAGCAGTTGGTGGCACCGCTGAGATATTCTTGCATTTATTACAAGCAGAACAAAAGCTCGAGCGAGCACAGGACAAAAAAATTGGATTGCCGCTTCTACAACTGCAGAAAAACAGCTAGTACTATACAATAGATCCACATATGGAGCACACACAACAACAACATCAACCATCGCAACGCAATAACGGTGTTTCGATCAAGGTTACAATTATAATTTTTATTATACTGATTGCTGCAGGTTTGGGTGTTGGTTATTACTTCAATGAGAAACTAGCAGATTTAGAGGACCAAAACGCAACACTGGTTAGCCAATCACAGGTAAACCAAGCGAATGAAGCTGTAGACGGCAGTAGTGACACGCCATTAAACCAACCAATTGCTGGCACTGAAGATTCGGACACCCGAGCTAATACTCCCGACAGGCAGATTATTACAGGACAAGCTCGACAAGAATCTCCTGGTGGAGATGTTTTTGTTGAATGCTATGTATTTGGTGATAGTGTTGATGAGGTTTGGTTACGCTACGGCAATACACTTGTGCCGCAAAACCAAACTTCACGTGATGCAGACGCTATTGGCGAGACAGAAGCAGATGTGTATGCTAGTGCTCTAACGTCAATCCCCGGATCCGAACTCGAGTCTGGTGGAATCTATACGTATCGTTGCTACGGCACATCAAGCGGCGAAACAGTGCAGGGCGGAATAGCATCGTTTACCGCGTTAGTCCAGTAGAAACAGCTAGTAGCACAACAATAGACTATGAGCGACAATCAAACACCAAGAAAATCCTTAGGACAACACTGGCTACACGACACCGTTAGCCTTGAGGCAATGTGCGTGGCCGCTGATGTACAATCAGGTGACACGGTGCTCGAGGTTGGTCCTGGTACTGGTGCGCTCACTCGAGTATTACTGGATAAAGGTGCTTCAGTAGTTGCTGTTGAACTTGATGAACGCTTGGCCGATCAACTGAAGATTGAGTTTGCTTCTGCTGATTTTACACTTCATATGACGAGTATCTTGGCATTTGACCTAACGTCGTTACCGACGGACTATAAACTTGTCGCGAATATTCCATACTATTTAACCAGCAAGTTATTACGGATATTGTCAGACTCAACCAACCCGCCGAAAAAAGCCGCCCTTTTACTGCAAAAAGAAGTTGCGCAACGGGTTACGGCGACTGCAGGTAGCACCTCGCTCCTAAGTATTGCGACGCAATTTTATTGGCATACATCACTTGGCGCGGAGGTGCCAGCTCGCTTATTCACGCCTCCACCCAAGGTTGACTCGCAGATACTTATTCTCGAGCGTCGCGTGACGCCATTGTTTTCAGTTGATGAAGACGTCTTTTTCCGTATCGTTAAAGCAGGTTTTTCAGCACGCCGTAAGAAGCTTATCAGTAGCCTTGCGGGGGGATTACGCTGTGATAAAGCTCACACCAAACAGCTTTTAGATGAGGCAGGGGTAGACGCCAATAAGCGCGCACAGATGCTATCAATTGATGAGTGGTACTCTCTCTACCAGACGTGTATTGCTGCCAACATGGACATATAGAGTTATATTCTGTCCCCTGCCCTTGCTTCGTGATAAATACTTGACGTGTTAAGTATCTTTGCGTTAGCATAAGGGGAATATGCAAAATTCAAACGCCCAAAAAGACGTATTTGACACAATTCCCTACTTATTGCAACATATATCTTCTGTACTAGATAGGCAGTTTGCCAATGAGCTCGAAGAGCAGACTGGTATAACATTGTCACAGTTACGGGTGGTTGAAGCGCTGATACAGCAGCCCTACTCACTGCAGCGCTCAATCGCTGAATTTCTTGGACAGACCGAGTCAGCAATAAGCCGGCAGATTGCGATACTCGAGGAACGAGGCTTCGTTGTGCGCAAGAAAAACCCGAATGACTCACGTCAGCGCATCATTGCCCTACAGCCATCGGCTAAAAAGATTGCAGTAGTCGCTCAGCAGTTGCGAAAAGTTTGTTATCAGCGTGTACTCCAATCCACACTTAATCAACGTGCTTTAAGCGATCTCAGTGGTCAACTTAATCTGCTGCACGATAGACTTTGCAGTAGCTCACCGTACGGTTGCACACAACACATTCGTTAAGGGGCGTTGGTTCTTGTGCTTAAAAGTGGTATAATAGTGGTGTTGCTCAGAGAGAGCACATCGTCGTGGGGCTGAATTTTAAGCTCGACGTTGGACGTTAACGATTAGATCAGCAGGCCGCTTGTCAGCGTCATAGGCACCTATATTTTAGATGCAAACGCATTTACTCGCGCAAAGAACGCAGTTGCTAGTGCTTTCGCACTACCTCAGTTTTCTTTCGCAACAGTTCGAGTCTAAGTACTCGTTCCGTCGCCTTATTGACGCCAGATAGATTCGCGTGACGCCATATTATCTGGATGCCCGCATGTAACTGATCCGTAGCATACGGAAAGATTTTCGGATCACCTCTACAACGTTTTTGTTTGTTTTTATCGTAGTAGAGTATATACAAACAAACTAAGCCTGTAGGACAGACTAGTCGAACAACCATCGGACGCGGGGGCGGTACCCGCCAGCTCCACCAAATAAAGAACCTCATTTATTGATGAGGTTTTTTATTTGGAACGACATATAAGGCGGATGCCACTCGGTAAATTATATGAAGCGCGTCTAAGAAATAATCGCTACTGCTAAGAGGAAGTAGATAAGCAGACTGAGAATATCCTGAAGAGCTGTTGCCATTGGGCCACTACCGAGGGCTGGATCTTTGCCCATTTTCTTCAGAAGCATCGGTACAGCTGAGGCGAGCGTACAGCCAATTGCATTTGCGGCAAGTAGTGCTAGGCCAACTACTGCTGCGACCTCCATAGATTGACTAATTGCGAATGCGCCAATGGCACCAAGCGTTCCAAGTATTACGCCAAGGCTGATACCAACAAGCACCTCCTTTAGGAGGTAGTGGATGACGTTTATTTTCATGGTTGCTAATGCACGTACGGTGATGATACTTGATTGCGCACCAACCGAACCAGCGATATAAGCAATAACAGGAATAAAGAAAGCTAATGCTATTGAAGCCTCCAAAGTTTCTTCAAAAAAGCTGGTGATCAGCCCCAGGCCCATGCTAATAATCAAGCCGATAATCAACCATGGTGCTCGTGACTTTACGATTAAGCTGGTTCGCTGCGTAGCTAACTTCAGTATGCTCGAGTTCTTGCTGCGTAATCCGGCGGTTAACATAGCGTCTTCAACGTGCTCTTCGTGCATGATATCGATAATGGTGTGACCGGTGATAGCTCCGTGTAATACACCCTGCTTATCGATAACCGGTATGGCTACAACGTCGTTATGGATTGCGATAAATACTGCCTTTTCCTGGTCGACACCGGGGTGCAGGCTTGAGAGTGGTTGCTTCATGACAGCTTCTAACTCGGTGTCCTCAGATATGTCGGCAGTTTCTGCTATGTCTACGATGCCAAGTAAAACATTTGCATCGTCAACAACGTAAATAACGCGGACGCTATCCCAGTGGTATTTGGTGAGCCCATTCAGTACCTGTCGGAATGTGTCATCTTTATGAAAAACCGGCACATTGGTTGACATGCGATTGCCGACAGTTTCTTGAGGGTAGTTTTTTGTAGGAAGTTCTATGTGGGTTTTCATATGTATAGTGTAATTCAGCTCGTTATGGACTCATTATACCTGACTGTGCGTTGGCCGCTTCACGAGCTTTGTATGCATGATGATGCAGCCGGTGGTGTCGCATCAGCTTAATAGACAGCGCTAACATGCCAGCACCGATAAGAATACCGGCAAAAAACATGATAGGTGATTCGCTTTTATCAAGTCCTTGGGCGATGTTTTGTTCACTAGCATTGATGTAGCTTTGAGCTAAGCGATGCGCAGGGTACAGCTCAACAACGGTCTCGAACTCAGGTAGTGCATCACGAAAACGACTCTGTGAATAATGCTCAAGCCCGTTATTCCACGCTTGCTGCACCGGACTGTTGACGTTCAGTGTGATTGATTGATCGCTCAGAAGGTCTCGTACGTCGGCAATGTCTCGCACGTAGCTCTTGGCAGCATTTTGGGTCGTGTCATCCTTGAAACGATAGGTGAGCAGCCCAAGTGCTTTTCCCTCTGCGTTTACCGCTGGGCCGCCGCTATTGCCTTGCGAGGCGTCAGTGTCTGTCTGTAGGAGTTGTCCTTCGCCTCCAGCAGCAGTCCGTACTGAGCTGATAGTGCCGTTCGTAATACTGACGGCCATTTCGCTGGTGTCTACTAACTGGTTTTCAGCGTCATTTGGAAAGCCAAGCAGGGAAATTTGTTGCCCTGGTGCAATATCAGCTGGTGCACCGAGTTGTATAAATGGCGCGTTATCTAAGGACACCTTCAGCAGGGCAACGTCGCTGCTCGTGAAACCCTCTTCGCTACCACTAGCAAGGTTTAGCTGATCTTTGCCTGAATAGCTATAGTCAATGAGCTCGGCTTTTTTGATATCACGAGTGTTACGGAATGAGAATAAATCTAGTATGTCTGCCTCGTTCTCTGGCTGGAGTGGTTGGTCACCGAGCGCTACTAGTATTACTTCTTGCTTGTTGCGGAAGGTTACTGCGTCATCTGGTAGTTCATATATTTTGGCGACGATTGCAGCTAGTTCTTCTGGCTGTGAACGCAAGCGACTAATCTGAGTTGAATCTAACCCAACCACGCTCGTGAGAAACGAAGACAGTTCGAGTGGATTAGCCAGGAGCGTATTTACTAATACGTCAGCTGGTTCATAGACAACTACGTGTCCGTTGGTGGCGATATAGCCATCATTAGATATCAAGAAGCCAGACCCAGTTACCGCCCGACACTGCTGCTCGCTAGCTGATTCGAATTCAAAGGATATACTGGCGCAAACAATGTGATAAATCTTTGTTACAGCAGGTGATACAAGGTCAGACAGGTACTGGTTGTTTGACTCGCTTCGCGATACCCAATTGCCAGATAGTTGACGTACAAATTGTAAGCCAAGCGTCTCGCCAAAGCTAAATTCATTGAGCACTTGTGCATATATAGCAGGAATAGCTGGGTCGCCAATCAGGCCTTGCAGCGATATCGTGTAGGTAAGATTGTTAATGTTCGCTACCCATATGACTCGATACACCTCAGCGGAAGACGTAATTTCACTTTGGTAGCGGTAGCTAAATTTACGGAACTCATTACCAGCTAGTGTCTCTGTCGTCTCTGCAACCAGTTTGTACGAGCCAGATTCTGTGGTGTCTAAAATGTTTTGTGCGATTAGCTCAGGGTTTGATTGGTCTGTCTCGGTATAACGTATCTCGAGGCTACTAGCGCGTACGTCAGGTTCGCTGTTGCCCGGTTTAGGTTCAATGTTGATAAACTGTAACGCGGTTTGTTCGTTCGCATCTTGTTGGTTGGAGATTTCGCGAGGCTCTACATCATCGAGGCTATCGCGTACTGTTACTGCGAATGTAGCTAAGTCTACTGGCAAAGTGTGGCCAGCATTTGAGCGAAGCTTAACCTGTGAGCCCACTTGTCGCTGTTCTTGTCTGGTTGTATCTTCTCGCTGTGTTGGTGGTGCTGTTTGTCTCGTAAGGTAGAAAACAGCCAAAAATACCAAGGAAGTAAGGATCAGTAGTATTGCGAGGCCGGCAAGCGTAACATGATGTGCGCGGTAAGGCTTTTTGTGATGTGAGCGCAAGTGCGCGTGTGGTATTGGTTTGTGTATTTTGGTCATATCGCTTAACGAACTTATGATTCATGATATGCTACAAATAGCCATATACGCAAACCCAAGCAGGTTTGTATACCTAATATAAACACGTATAGTGCACTATGATTGACAAAACAAAACACTTATTTACCAGCATCAGAAAGCCGAGCATTATGCTCACCGCTAAGGATGTCTCAGAGGCTCGTATATTTATCGCAAACCGTTGGCAGAAGTTTGAGCGACATAATACAAAAGACGTCGATGCGCTTATTGGGCTGCCAAACCCCTATATCGTGCCTGCGTACACTGAGGGGAATGAGTTTGACTTTAACGAGTTGTATTACTGGGATAGCTACTTTATGGTTCAGGCGCTCCTCGACGAGGAACACAAAGATCTGGTTTGTGGTATTTTAGAAAACCTGGTTTATCTATTTGATACATATGGAGTGATACCTAACGCCTCGCGCACCTATCTAATGGGACGCAGTCAGCCGCCGTTACTGACTTCATTTATATGGGATGTATATGACACCTATAGGTTGGACGAATCCTGGTTAAAGCGGATGATGAAGGCCGCCGAGGCAGAATACAAAACCGTCTGGATGGGCACCGCGAAGCCTCACTTTCGTCAGGTACACCAGGGGTTGTCACGCTACTATGATATAAATATGCTGAACGACTTAGCTGAGGCCGAAAGTGGCTGGGACATGACGCCGCGCTTTAAGCGCCGAGCGCTGGATTATCTACCGGTAGATCTCAATAGCTTGCTATATAAGTACGAGACAGATCTCGCTCGTTTTTACCGAACTATTGGCGATAAGCGCACCGCTGGTACTTGGGACACCGCTGCACGACACCGCGCTGAGGTTATGAACGACCTAATGTGGAATAACTCCAAGAACTTGTACTACGACTATGACTATAAGAAGGGCAAGCAAAGCACCGTGTCTTCGTTAGCAGGCTTTTTCCCACTCTGGGCTGGCATGGTTGATGATGATCGAGCAAAAAAACTGGAGAAATCACTACGTAAATTTACGCAAAAGGGCGGTTTATCGGCTACCGATACTTACACACTGAACCAGCGAGTTGGTAATGGTGATGTGCCTTTGCAGTGGGCATATCCCAACGGCTGGGCGCCACTACACTTTATTGTGCTAAAAGGTCTCCGTCGCTACGGATATGAGAAAGAAGCCAAGCGTATTGCGCAGAAGTGGCTCAAAACGAATCTTGACTGGTATAACCAAAACGGTGTGTTCTTAGAGAAATACAATGTCGTACAGCCGACACAACCTCCGGTACGAGGCTTGTATCCGACGCAGGTGGGGTTTGGT
Organism: Candidatus Saccharimonadota bacterium; assembly: GCA_024635455.1. GTDB lineage: Bacteria > Patescibacteriota > Saccharimonadia > Saccharimonadales > SLHW01 > SLHW01. The sequence continues at coordinate 324,209 of JAGXIU010000002.1, forward strand.
TGGACGAACTCAATCTTTGAATGGGTATGCCAAGAATTCATCGATAGCTGATCTGACGTTTTGGTCTGTCAGCCGGCAGAGCCGACTGCACTACCAAAACTCTCTGCACTATGCTTCGTTGCTGTCTCCGTCACTCCTTCAGCGTATTGCTTATACGCCTCAGTGCGTTACTCGACAGAGCCTCGCCTAGTACTAGAGCAGACAGCTATCGCACGCAGTCGATTTATATCTTATACGCCCCCTCTACACACTTAAGAAGAAATCCCAGAGTTGTAGTGTGGAGCAACCAGCTAGCGATTATTTAGCCTCTAGAGTACACAAATTAATTCCCCATAAGGATGTTTCAATTACTTTTGTTCATTTATATGCCATCTTGAAAAGATTAAGCATTGGTAAGCTCTAATGGCTCGAGAATCTTATTTGATTTTGCTCTGTTGCATTTCCAGCATAACGCTTGCAGGTTACTCTCTATCGTTATTCCCCCCTTTGAGATGGGCATCATATGATCAACTTCGAGTAAAAGGTGACTTTGACTTTCTTTGGATACTCCGCATGCTTTGCAAGTGTATTCGTCTCTATTTAAGATGAATTCTCTCAGGCTCGATGTCATAAGTTGACGTTGATATTTCGCCGATTTTCTATATTTAATTAAAGAACTTAAATACTCTGCAAAGTCTTGTAGTCTATTATCATCCAGGACAATCTTGTTACTGTAGTGTTTTCTATTTGTTGGCGAGTTATATTCGAACGAATACCACAAGTAGTAGTCCCTCACGAATTTCGGTGGCTTTCGTGAGCCTAATTTTTTCATAGTCAAGCTCTTGAAAACATATGCTCCGCTATACATAGTCTCACGTATGTCTTGCATCAGCTCTTTGTACTCATCTATTAGGATTTTGTACGTTTTCTCAAGAGTATCGTATTTTTGTAATATCCCTTCAATCGTTTGCACGGACTCTTCACCTATCTTTGTGTCTTTAAAAAAATATTTAACTATGTATTTATATATATCTAGTCTTGAATTCTTATACACAGTAAGTGTACTATGCCTCACATTTCCCTGGGTCAGAAATGACTGTTGTTCACTAATGTAAACTTTTGTCTCCGCCATAAATTCATCAAACTCATTGTATTCATAAACCTTATCTGACAACTGCTTTTTCAATAACAAAAACTCTTCAGTTTTGTAGTACTTTAGAGTCTTAATTAGATAGTCAAGGTAGTATATTCCTACAAAAGGCGCCGCAGCCAATGCTATAAGGGTAATTATAACGATAAAAAACCCACCCGTTAAAACAGTTAGAACAACTAATGAAATTATTGTTATTGTTTTATTTTTTTCTAACTGATCTATCGTATTGGTTAAAAAATCATGCATATCAAAGAGTTCGTTATTTTACATTGTACACCACAGAGGTAGCAGTTGCATTAATACCTTCCCGTATACTTCATTCAATAATCTGTCTTCTGATTTTTTGATTTTCTGCTCTGGGCGACTGCTTGGTTCACGGATTACCCATCGCGTTACCCACTTGCATACAAGGTTACGGAAAGTCAGCTTTTACGCAATGACAGATTAATCAATGACGTTACGCGTGAAGCACAACTGGAGTCCATGACTAGGTATCTACAAGAATTCTTGATGCTCAAGTCCGCGTGGGGTTGCCATAGTTTTAAGCCGATTAATGATGATCTTCAGGATGATAAAATCGCTTTTGCACACTTTCGGGTAAACGTCCTTGATTATTGTATAAATCAATATTTACATGATGAAACAATTGATTATCGAATGATGGCGTCAATCCCCGGCGGTGAAATAGATACTTGACGTGTTAAGTATTTTTGGGTCGTGAGGGCTGGTGGTCGTTTGGTGGTAAGATGATACGCATGAGCGAAAATGCTGACATATTGCCATGTGCCGATAAGCTCGCTTTTGATACGCGAGACCAAGCGAGCGCTAGTGCGTTAACTGTAGATTGGCAGCATGGCGCAAAGGTGGTTCCGTATAATTGCACACATTGTGGGCTGTGGCACTTATCTTCGAGGATTGCGTCTGACTAGCGCTGCTATACCTGTTATAATTATCATCTGAAGGAACATCATAATGCCGAAGACATATTACGTTACTACATCAATTCCATATGCTAATGCGAATCCGCACATTGGCTTTGCTATGGAGCTGATTCAGGCAGATGTATTGGCGCGCTATGCCCGTCAGCAAGGGCATGAGGTTATTTTCTCCACTGGTACAGATGAACATGGGTCAAAGATATATGAAAAAGCTCAGGAGAATGGCGTTGATCCAAGAGACTTAACGAACGAAATGAGCCAGACTTTTCGTTCTCTGAGTGACATGATTGACATCAGTAACAACCGTTTTATCCGTACTACTGATGAAAAGCACGAGACTGGCGCACAGAAAATCTGGGAAAAACTCAAAAAAGACATTTACAAGTCTACTTATGAGGGCTTGTATTGTGTCGGTTGTGAAGAGTTTGTAACCGCTACTACCGCAAAAGAAAACAATAATATTTGCCCACACCACCAAAAGCCATACCAGTCCCTCAAGGAAGAGAACTATTTCTTCAAGCTCAGTGCATACGCTGAAAAGATTCAAAAAGCGATCGAGGATAATAGCTTCGAGCTGTTACCAGCCTCTCGGCGCAATGAAATATTGCGCATGATAGAGGGCGGACTTGAGGATATTAGCGTGTCACGACCGAGCAATAAGCTGCCTTGGGGCGTACCAGTGCCGGGTGACGAATCACAGGTCATGTATGTTTGGTTTGAGGCGTTGATGAATTATATTACTGTGCTTGACTTCCCTGATGGTGCCGATTTTTCTAATTATTGGCCAGCAGACGTGCAGGTAATTGGGAAGGACATTATTCGCTTTCACACCACTATATGGCCAGCTATGTTGTTGGCGATTGGCGCAGATTTACCAAAGAAGCTCTACATACACGGTTTTATCAGTATAAAAAACCAAAAGATAAGTAAGAGTATCGGTAACGTGGTACACCCACAAGAAGTTATCGACATTTTTGGTGTTGATCCGTTGCGCTATTATTTACTGCGCCACATACCATCAAGTAGTGATGGTGATTTTACTTGGCAAGCACTCCACAACGCATACACGAACGAGCTAGCGAATGACCTTGGAAATGCTGTCCAGCGTACTGCCGTCATGGTTAATAAATATTTGGACGGTTCAGCCGATAACGATTCACCAACTACGCACGATACAAGCGCCTATCACGAAGCGTTAGAGAGATGTCAGTTTGACAGAGCACTCGAAGAAGTTTGGAAGCAGGCTCGTGGCCTAAACCAGTACATAGATGAGCAGCAGCCTTGGCAGGTTGCTAAGCAAGATGATCGAGAACATCTCGAGCAAATTCTGCAGCACCAAGTTGCGAGCATGTTACAAATTGCAGAATTACTAGAACCGCTCTTACCGCACACCGCAAAGCGTATACAGGAAATCTTTACCGCAGATGTTATTCGGCCACCAGAGACGACATTATTCCCTCGTGTAGAGACAGATATTTTACCGAGTTAGGTTTGCTTCATGGAATTTGTTGATACGCACTGCCATATCCAGTTTGATGATTATGCTCTCAACGCTGAGCAAGTTTTGCGCGATGGTGTTGCGGCCGGCGTTACACGAGCAATAGCAGTAGGCTGCACACCGAAGGATAGTCAGCAAGGAGTTACTTTTGCTGAGGCACACGATGGCGTGTTTGCTGCCGTTGGCATTCATCCGCATGAGGCGCATCACTATCAAGACGATACTGTGGCTCTAAAGAAGCTCAGCGAACTTGCAGGGCAAAAGCCAACGGTTGCCATCGGTGAATGTGGACTTGATTATTACTATAACCACTCGCCCAAGGAAGCTCAGCGGGTGCTGTTAGAGCGCCAATTGCAGCTCGCAACTGATCATAATTTACCTGTATTGTTCCATGTGCGTGATGCATTTGATGATTTTTTCCCGATATTTGATGCCTTTCCAGGAATAACTGGTGTTGTGCATAGCTTTACGGCTGGCAGTAAAGTTTTAGAAAAAGTATTGAAACGTGGATTATATGTCGGGCTTAATGGTATAATCACGTTCAGCAAAGACGAAGCACAGCTACGCATGGCCCAGCAAGTCCCGTTAAATCGGATTGTACTGGAAACAGATGCCCCCTTCTTGACACCGAAGCCTTTCCGTGGTAAGGTATGCGAGTTAAAGCATGTAGTGGAGACTGCGCGGTTTTTGAGTGATTTACGTGGAGAGCCGCTTGATGGATTTGCAAAAGCAACTACGGATAATGCACAAGCAGTATTAAAAATTGCATAAGAGAAATTAGTACATGAAGATGAATATATTATCACCAGAACAGCATCATGAAAAAATGCCGGAATTGGCAGAACGTTCAAGGGTTATTAGAGATAGTATTTCTCGAGCTCGACAAGTTATTGAGCGAAATTATCCCGAAGAGATTACAAGAAGAGAACAATCTGGATTTCCACAGACTGATGACTCGATCTCGGCTCAGCAGCCAGACAGCCCGCGCATAGAAGGCATCGGCCATAGTGAGATGACAGACGGTAACGTTACAGACATACGAGAAGCGATTTCGCGTATGCATCAACAAGAAGGTAACCATGATACTCAACAAGCTGCTTAATCAGAACGCCGAGCAACGTCGGGAGCAACGTCGTACGCAACTGCGTGATAAGCTTATTCGTCACGAGGCAAAGATAGGTGGTGCTTTGTTTGGTCCTGTGAATCCTGGTGAACGTCGTGAGTTCTTTTGCCTTGATGAGCACACTTGGGTTTGGTACGAGGAATGGGTCGAACCAGCAACAGGTTTGCGTAAGTCTCAGACCACACGTTACGACATTCGACCAGACAGTATTTTGAAAGTACAACATGGTCAATATCGGCCAGTTGGCAAGGAAGAGGCGCTTCGATTTTACGACGCTATTTTGGCATATGACGCTGAAACCACTCGACAAATCTATCAACCAGCTTACATGTAACGCGATAAGTCGTAGCCGATTGCTATAGTAGGTACAAGATATGCAGTATATTTACTTTGATTATGCAGCTGCAACGCCGTTGGACGCACATGTACGCCAGGCAATGGAGCCGTATTTTTCTGAAGAATTTTATAACCCATCAGCTACCTATGCGCCAGCCAAGGCAGTACGTGCACAGTTGAGTGAGGCTCGTGCTCGCATCGCTCATTATCTCGGTGTTAAGGGTGACGAACTATTGTTTACCGCTGGCGGCACAGAGGCAAATAATATCGCCATCAGCGGAGTTATGCAGCAGTATCCTGATAACTCGTGCTTGATAAGTGCACTCGAGCATGAATCAGTTCGCCAAACTGCTAGGCAATACGATCACAAAACCTTACCAGTACAAGAAGACGGCAGAGTAGACACCAAAACACTTGATAGTCACATCACTGATAACACGGTCCTTATTACCTGCGCATACGCTGATAGCGAACTTGGCGTCATCCAGCCAATGGCTGAAATCGCTCGCCGTATTCGAGAGGTACGGAAGGATCGACGTCAGCGAGGGGTGTCTTTGCCGCTTTATCTACATACAGATGCATCACAGGCGGCTAATTACCTAGATATGCACGTCGATAAGCTTGGTGTTGACTTCTTGACACTCAATGGCGGCAAAATATATGGTCCGAAGCAGTCAGGCGCACTGTATATTCGTCGTCCAATTGTACTCGAACCATTGATTAGAGGTGGCGGTCAAGAGCGGAACATCCGGAGTGGAACTGAGAATGTAGCCTTTGCGGTTGGTCTTTCGGTCGCACTCGACATTACTCAGCGCCTGCGAACAGATGAGGCAGCACGACTTCATGAACTACAGCAGTATTTGTTTGCTGAGCTTGAGTTACTGGACGTTGACATTACTATAAACGGATCGCGTGAGCATCGTCTTGTAAATAATATTCACGTGACTATAGCGGGACAGCACAATGAACGGCTATTACTCGAGTTGGAGCAGAAAGGCATCCTAGCAGCGGCAGGCTCAGCCTGTAGTGCGAATAAAAAACAAGAAGCATCAACAACACTTCAAGCTATCGGTAAAACAGTCGAGCAAGCGCAATCTAGTATTCGCATAACTACGGGGCGAAGCACAAACAGGGGTGATATTGACGCATTTTTACATGCGTTGACAGATTTGCTTTCACGCAAGCAATAGCGTTATAATGAACTATATTTCAGTTAAGGTACGTACCTCTTTAATGCATACAATTAAGACAAAAACAAAATACTGGCTATCCCCGCAAAAAGCTACAGCACTTCTAGCGTTAATTGCGCTTGTCACGCTGAGTTTATTTGCACATGTTCGTGCACAGACGTTAGCACAAGGGTTTGGTGCTGATAAGTCGTTAGAACGAGGTATTATCGTGGTGCTTGATGAAGAAGACCCGTCCCGAGTCAAGCCAGCTACGCTTGATCGAGTCGAGGATTTGTATGGGGTCATCATCAACCAAAACGACGCCTCAGTGACATTATCAGAAGAAGGCAGCGATGTTTTTGTGGCAACCAATGGACCATATCGGGTATTGGTTAGTACGCAAAATGGATCAATCGAGCCAGGTGATTTCATCACCGTATCTTCCATAGAGGGAATCGGTATGAAGACAAACAATATTGCACCAGTTGTGATAGGGCGAGCCATGACCGGATTTGACGGCAGCAACGCCGCTAGTACAGCACAGGCTGGTGACCGCACTGTTTCGATTGGCCGAATTGACTTGGATGTACTTGCCTCAAATAACCCTCTGCAAAAACCAGCAGAGGCAAACCTACCAGATTTTCTACGTAGTGCCGCTGAAGCCATAGCCGGCAAGCCCGTTCCTGCTGCTCGAGTCTATATATCCGTATTCGTGATACTTGTCGCTTCAGTTGTGTCTGGGAGCCTAATGTACAGTGGTGTTCGCAGCAGCATTATTTCTATCGGGCGAAACCCGTTATCGAAAAAGTCAATTATAAAAAGCATGATTCAGGTGATATTGGTTGGGCTGATAATTTTCATTATCGGTGTATTTGGGGTATATTTAATACTAAGAGTCTAACAAGCTAAGAGAGGTGGGGTTAACGCGTGGATATATTCGGACTTGCAGCAGTACTTATAGGAATAGTAGCTGCTACGATGGCGTTTATTTGGCTTGCTCTTCGCGTGAGCGGTGGAGCTCATGCAAGCCGTAATCCGAATGCATCGCACCTGGACCAAGCCGAAAAGGACGTTGAGCACATCTTCAACGATGAGTTCCGTGAGGAGCTACGTAACAGAGGGCGTTTGCACTTTGAGAAAATAATTGGTGAAAACGCCATGTTCTTGCAGCAGGATTTACGGCTGACAACATCTCAGCTTAATGAATTCATGAAAACAGAGATTACGAAGAAGCTTCAAGGCGAGTTCTCTAAGTACGAAGAGTCAATTACTGATGCCAAACAAATGGCGATCGAATCAATTACCAAAACTCAGGAGGCAATTGAAGAACAGCGTCAGATGATGGGGCAACAGCTTCTCCAGGAAATCGAGAATGAGAAATCGCGTATGGTTAAGCGGTTCGAAGAAAACCTTGGTGATATTGTTAACCATTACGTGCTAGCTGCTATTGGTAATCAGATTGACCTCAATGACCAACTGGACTACATCATAGCCGACATTGAAGCTAACAAAGAAGTGATTATTCAGGATCTTAGCGATGGAGCATAAGCAAACACTTCAACTACCGGTATCGGTTGTGGGAATAACAGATGTAAATCGACTCGATCGTGAACTCGTCGCTATTGATGAATTTCTACGGCAGGGTGCGATACGTGAGCCTGGCACTACAATGAAGCTGCCAAAAACCTCTAAGTTGTTTGATGAAATTGTCTCCATGAATGACCTGAACCTCATACAGGAAGATGACCGTAATCGATTACGTGATTTCTTGCGAGACACACAAGACAGCGCACCACGGTTACATATTAGCTTCAGTACCGACCCTTCACCACTGTTTTTGCAGCGACTTATGAATTATCTACGAGAAAAAATTAACCCACGAGTATTAGTGCAAGTTGGCTTACAGCCAAACATAGGAGCGGGTTGCGTCGTTCGTTCTACGAATAAAGTTTTTGACTTGAGCCTGCGTGAGGATTTCCGTAAAAAGCGCCGAGTTTTGATGCAGTATATCCAAAAACTAGAAGTTCATGACTCAAAGCAAGAGGTCAAAGCATGAATTCTGGCAATCAACACTTCGATAAACTAGTAGCAGCCGGTAATCCTGTAGGAGAAGTTATCGCGGTGAACGAGTTCCTGGTAACGCTGAGCGGGCTGCAGCCGTGCTCTATTAAAGCTTTGATATTGTTTGAAGATGGGAGCAAGGGTTTTGTAAGCAAGGTCAACGAAGATCAAGTCACCGTACTGCACCTAGGGAATCAGAAGCTACAAATCGGTATGATCGCTGTTGTACAACACCAGGAGTTAGTCTGTCGTGTTGGCAAGGACTTTGTTGGTCGTGTCATTACTGCCACAGGTGAGCCAATCGATGGTAAGGGGCCAATTGCTGCTGACGGTGTCTGGCCCGTGTTTAATGAGGCACCACCCCTATACGCAAGGAAACTGCTCAGTGACCAGCTAGAAAGTGGTGTCACTAGCATAGACTCACTTTTCCCGGTTGTGCGCGGTCAGCGTATGGCGCTCCTCGGAGACAGCAAATCGGGTAAGAGTACACTAGCAACACAGCTCACCATTAACCAGAAAAATACTGATCAGATCGTGGTCTATGCGTTAATTGCTAAGCGTCGTAGTGATGTAGATGCACTTCTTTCGAGCTTGCAAGAAAACGGCGGCCTCGAAAAGGCTATCGTCGTGGTCTCTAATATGTTTGAATCATTAATCATGAGCTATATTGCTCCGTATGTCGCTTGTTCTATGGCGGAATATTTGTGGCAAAAGTGCGATCAAGACACCATCATTATTTACGATGACTTGACCAGTCATGCCCACGCACACCGAGAGGTTGCACTGATGTCAGGCGTGAGCCCTGGCAGAGACTCATACCCAGGTGATATGTTCTACGCACACTCGAGTTTACTCGAACGAGCCGGCAGACTTGATGCGAACTCAAAGCACTTGACGAGCATCCCAGTTGTTAACGCTGCCGGGGGTGACATTACCGCATACTTGCCAACTAACATTATGTCGATTACCGACGGTCAGTGGATACTCGATATGAATATTTTTCGCGATGGCGTACGCCCAGCTTTGAGTTCGGGTCTTTCTGTTACTCGTGCTGGTGGAATCGGCCATAACAAGCGTCAAAAGAAATTCGCAACCCAGACCCTCAAAGTGTTAGCTGATTATCGGGAAGCCCAGGAGTTCTCTCACTTCGGTTCAGAGTTGGCAATGGAGGCGAGGCGCGCTCTTGAGACAGGTAAGCACTTACTTGATTTTTTCACGCAGTCGCCAGGAGACACCTACTCGTTAATAGCGCAACAGCTTGGACTTGATATCATCCTCAACGCCGAGGACGGGGAAAACATCGACGTAAATAACTTGAAGCTACATTTAGTTGAGTACGCCAGTAAGGTCAAAAAAGAAGAAGATTACGAAGGTGTTAAAGCTGAACTCAAGAAAGAATGTGTCGTTCAGCTAAAGGGTGTTCCAACCGAGAAAAAACCAGAGGATACAGCTAATAAGCAAGCGCCAAAACACGAGGACGACAACAAGAAACAAAGCAAAAAAGATAAGAAAGAACAAAAGAAGCAAGAAAAACAAGAAAAGCAAGAAAAGCAAGCAGCGGAGCAGAAGGCATGAGACACCCACAGGACATACAAAAGGATGAAGCCGCCATGTCGACGCTACAAGAGCTGACGAACGCCTTCGAAGGCATCGCTAGTATGAAAATTGCAAAAATTAAGAACCAGGTGCTACAAGCGACACAGTTTTTTAATGAACTTTGGGGTATATATTCTCAGTTGCGAGTAAGCCCCATTTTCGGATTTGGTCGTGGGAATGCAGACGAAGAAGTCATCGATAAAGAGCTGTTCATAATAATTACTGCTGAAGGTGGATTTAGCGGAGATATCGACCAAAAACTCATCAAATACATGCTCAAATCATACAATGCAGAACAGCACGATATCATCGTTATTGGGCACCATGGAGCTATTCAACTAGCTCAACGAAACGTATCGTATGAGAAGTACTACAAGCTACCAAAAAAAGACCAGAACATTAACGTAACGCCAATCATTCGTGAAGTTCAGAAATACCGTACGACAAGTGTTTTTTATCAGCAATATGTCAGCCTTATGGTGCAAGACGTAAAGCGTATCGAGCTGTCATCAGCTGTTGCTCAGAAGGGTAAACAGGCTACTGACGAGGAGAAAGATATTATCAGCGAAGCGAACTACATATTTGAGCCAAGTACATACGATGTTGTCGATTACCTCGAGAGCATCATGATGCAAATCGCTGTCAGTCAGTTGATTTTAGACTCAAAACTTGCTCAATACGCAAGCCGTTTCCGCGCTATGTCCGCCTCGAATCAGCGAGCTTCAGAAGCAAAGACAGACTTGCACATGGAATACAACCGAGCCCGGCGAGCAATCAAAGATGAACGTCTGAAAGAAATAGTAAACAGCTTGAAGAAAACTCGAAAGAAAAGTCGAGCAGGAGCGTCATGATGAACAGTGGCTCGATTACGTCTATAAAAGATCTGGTGGTGCGCGTAGCCTTTGATGAAGACATACCGCGCATCGGTGAGGTTATTATTGTACAGAATGACAATCAAACAAAATTATTAGTTGATCACCTGGAAGTAGGCGGCATTGCTATGTGTCTCAACGTTCGGACTGATAGAAGTGTACGCAAAGGCATGAGTGTGGCGCGCACTGGCAAAGGAATTGAAATCCCAACAGGCGAGAAAACGATCGGTCGGATTCTCGATGCTCTTGGTGCTCCTCTGGATGGGTTAGCGCCAATTACAGGCGATGATGTCGAGTACAAAGATATACTAAAACTGCCACCAGCATCCACGAGTTTTAATATATCAAAGCCGGAGATACTAGAGACTGGCATTAAGGTAATTGACTTCTTTACGCCATTCGTTAAGGGGCGCAAAATCGGTATTATTGGTGGTGCTGGTGTTGGTAAAACTGTATTGACGATGGAGCTTATTAACAATGTAGCAAAGAGCGGTTCAGGGCTTTCATTCTTCGCCGGTATTGGTGAGCGTATTCGTGAGGGCCACGAGTTATGGGATACCTTAAAGGAAAACGATTTGCTGAAGAATACGTGTATGTTCTTTGCGCAGATGAATGAAAACCCTGTACAGCGTTCACTTATCGCGACGACTTCAGTTGCGTTGGCTGAGGAGTTTCGTGATAAAGAAGGCAAGAACATTCTGTTTTTTGCGGATAACATGTACCGATTTATTCAGGCTCGAAATGAGCTCGCTACTATTCTTGATCAAACACCAAATGAAGGTGGTTATGAGCCAACAATCTTCTCTGATATCAAGGTGTTACAGGACCGACTTAGCTCCAATGAAAACGGATCAATTACATCAGTCCAAACTATTTATGTACCAGCAGATGACCTATCTGACCCAGCTGTGCAGATGATTCAGCACGAGCTCGATGCTACCTTGGTGCTATCTCGTAAAGTTGCTGAGCAGGGCATACGTCCGGCTGTTGACCTGAGCAGGACAACATCATCACTTTTGACGCCAGAAGTTGTTGGTGACAGGCACTATGTACTGAGTGTGCAGGTTCAGTCGCTGTTGCAGAAATACGAATCGCTAAAAGGAATCATCGCAATTATTGGCGAAAATGAGCTTTCACCAGCAGATAGAGCTGATTATGCAAAGGCCAAAAAGTTAATCAAAAACTTTACGCAAAACATGAACGTGATGACAAAACACACTGGCGTGGAAGGTGAGTTCTATACCCGAGAAGAGACACTTCGAAGCATCGAAGAGATCATCGCATAAAATAGGAATAGAAGATGGCGGAAGCACAATCAGACGAAGATAAGATAGTCCAGTCGGCGAAAGGCCAAAGCAATAGCACTCGTATGCATGTCAAAATCCATGCACCGTATAAAACATATTTTGACGGGGAGGCTACTAGTGTGACAGCAGAAAACGACACAGGTGTTTTTGATATATTAGCGCAACACCACAACTTTATGACTATACTCCGGCCGTGCGAAATACACGTACGGGCCGATAGTGGGGACCAGAAAATACAAGTGCAACAGGGTGTTATGCACGTGAAGTCGGACGAAGTGGTCGTGTTTTTAGACGTCTAGTGGGCTTCAATAAATTAACACTAAAACGATAATTTAATAAGCTACGAATCAACAGTTGAAAAGTTAATGCGGGCTCGTTATTAATCTATAGCAATATAGTCGAAAGAAAAGCTACCAGAGCTAAGGCTTTGTGCTGCATGAATAGTAAAACCAGACGTAGTTCGCGTAATGTAATAACTCACCGAACGGCCGACTGGAGTGACGACAACATGGGGCGTCTGGTTGAAGCTCTGCGCGAATGAAACTGTTGCTATCGGCCCGTTGCCAGCACCACCACCAGGGTTAATCGTCACCGTACCGGCAGAATCAGTACCACTCACAGATGCTGTACCGCCAGAACCAACTGCAGATCCACTAGAAACACTTGGCGTTGGACCACCTGCGTCTATATGTCGGTTAATTTGTAAGTCACCAGTCAGCTGCAATGAATCAGTCGTAACCAACGGCGTAGATACACCACCACCGAATGTCCCACCACCACCGACGGTAACTCCGGCATCTAGGGTAAGCTGTCCTTGTATATTCGTATCCCCGGCAATTGATAAGTTGTTTGCTTGGATTTCATCAAAGTTGCTGGCGCCAGACACAGTAATACCCGGTAAGCTCAAATCACCACCAACCCGAATGGCTCCAGCCACATCTAGGCTATCGCGAACCAAGACCTGCCCACTAAAGACAGCATTCGATTCAATGGTGAGAAGTTGTTGAGGGTCACCAATAACTGTATCACTACCACTTAGCTGAGCTAATTCTTCAGCTGTCAACTCTTGGCTTGATATTTGCTCTTGTTCAGCTCCTTCTTGATCGCGCTGGTAGCCAATGAATACGATCAATCCAGCCACTACAACGATAAGTAGAAAGAAAAGAAAGTACACATTAATGTGCTTGATGAACGCAATTATGCTGAAGCGTTTCTTCTTTTTTGGTCCTTGCGGTTGACCATTGTCTACCGTGCCACCGTCTGTTTGAGTACTCGCGCCCGTACCATCTGTGGTTGTCGCTTGTTGTTCGAGTGAATCTGTTTCTCTATTATTGTCTGAGTTGTCCATACGCCACCAATGTAATCATACTAATGTTTATCCTATCATACTACGAATAAGCGTAATCAATAAAGTCTTTTTCTTGAGCGTTGAGCTTATGATAATATATAACCGAGTAAACGAAAGACAAATATACGATGAAGCTCATTATTATAGGTATCAGTATTTTAGCACTTGCTATCATGCCAGCGAGCGTTTTGGCGCAGTCTTCGTCGTCACCGAATTACCGAGTTGATCAAACAATTTTTGGTACTGGTGGAGAAACTAACCTACAGTCGGCCGGCTTCCGAAGCCGAGCAACTGTTGGCGAGTTGGGCATTGGTGAGTTAAACAGTGCCAACTTCCGTGCTTTTGCCGGATTTAATACTACGGACGAGCCGTTTATTGAGTTTGTAGTTACAGGTAATAACATTGATTTGGGTTATCTCGACACTAGCCAAGTTACGACTGCACAAGGCCAATTTTATGTACGAGCTTGGCAAGCCGGCGGTTATAGCGTGACGACAGACGCAGATCCGCCAACCAATGCAACAAATGGTCACCAATTTGCCACACCAAGTACTGCTACCGGATCAAGTCCAGGAACCGAACAGTTTGCAATTAACTTGGTTGAGAATACTTCACCAGCAGTCGGTGAAGGCCTTATCCAGCAGCCTGACGCGTCGTATTCGTTTGGAGAAGTGGCATCAGCCTATAATCAGGCAGATAACTTTCTGTATAATAAGGGTGACCAAATAGCATTGTCTACTGAGAGTACAAGCGTAACTCTCTATACAATCTCCTACATCTTTAACATCTCCAATGCAACACCAGCCGGTCAGTATAACTTTGAGCAAATCCTGGTTGCAACTGGGCGATACTAAGGTGAACAGTGTTGTGGATAACTTGCTCGGAATCTGTTGCAAGGGTATAACGCTTGTGCTACCGTTATAAGTGCTAGTACTAAAATAAAAAACCAATACGAAATAAAAGGAGAAGTATATATGGTTTTTGTAGAAAAGCTCAGGCGACCTACGGCGTTGGTTGTTGCTGTGGCGTTTTTGATAGCGAGCATAGTCCCGCTGTTAGCAAACGGATCAGCAAGTGCCTATACGTTACTAGGCGACCGAGAAATTAAACTATCAACATCCGAAGGTGCTGCAACAGGTGCAACCTATGCAGTCGATTTCGATGTTGCAACCACCAATAACATTGGTGGTGTTGTAATAGCATTCTGTGCGGGCGCCAGCTCACCTATAATTGGTGACACAGACTGTGTTCATCCAACAGGATTCGATCTAACAAGTGCTGGAGTCGCAAACCTATCAGATGGTACGGCTAATACCGTAGACATGACAGGTTTCACCGCAGCATTCACTGATCACGCGAACGCTGCTGGTACAAACACGCTCGAACTAACAAACGCAGTAGCAACAACACCAGCATTAGTTGGTGATGCAGTGCAGTTTGAGATAACAGGCGTTGTTAACCCAAGTACAATCGGTACATTCTACGCTCGTATCATGACCTATGATACGGAAGCAGAAGCACAAGGCTACACGCTTGCTAATGAAGAAGCTGGTGGACCAGTTGTTGAAGCCGGCGGTATCGCGCTCAGTACAGCTGACCTAATTACAGTTGAAGCAAAGGTGCAGGAGCGTTTGACATTTTGTGTCTACACCTCAGCTGCTACCTATACTGACTGTTCAGGAAACGCAACCAACCCCGTCATCCTTGGTGACGTGAATGGCGTGCTTAGCTCAACACAACCTTCAATAAGTAAAGACGCAAAATATAACATTACGACTAATGCTGGTAACGGCGCTACAATTCGTCTAAAAGGTGACACATTGGCATCTGGAGCATTTAGCGTTGACGCAATCGGTGACGCTGCTGCTGGTGACGGTGTTCCAGCGGTATACGCATCCGGTACAGAAATGTTTGGTCTGTGTACCTATGAAGACGCTAGTAGTACAGAAGCAGGTATAACACCAACCGCCGAATATGATGGTGGTGCTGGTGCAGAATGTTCAGGTACTACAGATGGACAAGGCGCAGCCAACGACAATAGCGCTGAGTTTACCTTCTTCCTTGATGGTGATCCAACTGGTACAGCAATTGACAGTACCTACGGTGACTCTATCGCAACGAAGACAGCAGGAGACTTCTCAACAGGTATCCTCGTGTTCCTCGGTGGCGTTGACAATACAACCGAACCAGGTATTTACACGACAACGCTAGACTTCATCGCAACAGGTAGATACTAACGAAGCTACGGATATAACCGTAACCAAAATGCTACACTATGAATGTGAGGACAAAACATAAGACTGACCGCTCTCGCGAACTAGGTGTACGCATAGTCATAGCAATGGCGATACTACTTATTACAGTAGTGTCGCCATTTGCTGTTTCGGCTACAGTTGTCGAAAATAGGTTTGTACAACTAGAGACAGCACGACCAAGTGACAGCGGCATTCATCGTATCGGCTTTACTATTACTGATTTCAGCACAGATATTGGCTCAATATGGTTTGAATACTGCCAGAATGACCCTATTATCGGTGCAGCGTGTGTACCGCCTACTGGCTTTGATGCCTCGGCTGTTACGCTTTTGAGCCAATCTGGTGAGACAGGATTTAGCATTCACGCAAATTCAGACGCGAATAACATTATCCTTACGCGGACGGCAACAACGCCAACCCAGTCAGATCTAGTGTATGAGCTTGATGACATTATTAATCCATCCTACACCGGTACATTTTATACACGAATTCGTACCCACCAGTCGGAAGACGCAACTGGGTCATATATCCAAGCTGGTGGTGTTGCTTTATCAACTGCACCCGAAATTGATCTTGAGACCGAGGTACCGCCATACCTAACGTTTTGTAGCGGAGTTACGATAACTGGACTTGATTGTTCTACCGCTAATAACTTTTTTATTGACCTTGGTGAATTCTCTGAATTTAGCACAACGACGGCTAGCTCACAGATGCTAGCGGCTACTAACGCCGCCAATGGCTACACGATACGTGCTAATGGTACGACACTTACCTCCGGTAATAACGTTATTGCTGCATTACCAGTTCAGAATTCTTCACAAATCGGTGTGAGCCAATTTGGGATGAACTTGCGTAATAACACGAGCCCGGACGTTGGCGCGAATCCAGTTGGTCCAGGAACCGCAAGCCCACGCTCAAACTACAATACGGTTGACCAGTTTCGTTTCGTAAACAATGATGCTGTAGCAGCCAGCCCCGTTGCAACCGACACACGTAAGTTTACGGCAAGCTACATTACGAATATTAGTAGTGATCAAGCGCCAGGTGTCTACGCTACAACTATTTCCTATATTGCCTTGGCAAACTTCTAGCTAGCTGGTATTATTTAAAATCATAAGCGATAAATTAAAAAGATATAGTGAGGGATAAAAATGACGCTTGCAATAAAACGATCAGCTATAGTTCTGTGCGCGGTACTACTAGTTCTAACTGGGGCGCTTAGTCTTGGGAAAACATTTGCGCAGCCGGCTGGTCAACAATCGGTGAGCGGTAATGGATTTCGCGTTTCGCCAGTAACCACTGAACTAATTGTGGAGCCAGGCCAGTCAGAAGTGTTTACAATAACTGTGGAGAACCCAACTGAATCAGCTACGACCGCTGTACCTATTGTCAATGACTTTGTAGCAGGTGATAACGAAGACGGTGAAGCGCTACCAATACTGGATCAGAACGCTCCAGCACCTCGTAATAGCTTTAGAAGCTTAGTTTCTGACCTTGACTCATTGGAGCTAGCAGCAGGTGAGACCAAAGAAATTGACGTAATAATAACAGTACCAGCTGACGCCAACGCTGGAGGTTATTACGGTATCGTCCGTTTTGTACCAGAAAACCTTAATGATCAAGGTAACGTAACACTCTCTGCCAGTGTCGGAAGTATTGCGTTAGTACGCGTGCCGGGTGACTTAACCGAACGTGTAGATTTAGTCAGTCTATCGGCATCGCAGGATGAAGAGCAAAAATCATTCTTTACTAGTGGTGACGTAAGTATACTAACTCGTTTACGTAACAGCGGAGATATTCACTTGCAGCCTTTCGGTAAAATCAATATAAGAAATATGTTCGGTGATATTGTCGAGAGCTTTGAGCTGAACAATACCACGCCTCGAGCCAACATCTTGCCAGATACTACTCGTCGATTTGTAGATGAGCTAGAGAACGATAGCTGGTTCGGCCGTTATACAATAGAAGCTAACCTTGGCTACCAACAAGGCTCAGGAGAACCAATCACTGCTCAGTCAACGTTCTGGTACATTCCAGTCTGGGCACTTATAGCTGTGTTTGTCGGCCTTGCCGCGATTGCACTTGGAATCGTAAGTTTTGTAAACCGCCGTGGACTGAAGAAGCGAAACAAAAAGTCCAAAAAATAAGCTCTCGCTCAAATATTAGTCAAGTCTGCTGATGCATAACGAAAGCTTCAGCAGACTTGTGTTTTATAAACAGAGGCGCTAGTATATATGTAGTTAGGTACAACACTGTGCATTACATAAAAACACTACACAAAAAATCATCAAATTACATTGCCCGTATAGGATCTCTATTGGCAGTCATGCTTCTATTGGCGGTACCTTCTATTACCAGTGCGCAAGGCGCACCACCTCCAGAGAACCCGCAAGATGGAGCTATTGGTATGCAGGGGAGTATTCCTGCTCCACCACCAAGCCAGGCAGCGACTATTACAGTGCCAGCTAATGGTGCTAGCTTTGGTGCAACGCCAATTACGGTATCTGGGTTATGCCCCAATGATGATTATCTTATAAAGCTATTTAGAAATAATATTTTTTCTGGTTCGGTACAATGCGAGGACGGCAGCTATAGTCTAGAAACTGACTTGTTCATAGGCGAAAACGAGCTTGTAGCACGAGTATTTGATGCACTTGATCAGGCTGGGCCTGATTCTAATGTTGTTATAGTTCAGTTTGAGGACGACAGCCCTGGAGTCGTAGACCGGCCTTCACTTAGTAGTAACTTTGCGCGGCGTGGTGCAAACCCTGGCAGTACATTGAGCTGGCCGATCAGCCTAACTGGCGGACAGGGTCCATACGCAATAAGTGCTGATTGGGGCGATGGTTCATCGCCAGATCTCTTTACTCGTGATAACCCCGGCACATTTGATATAGAGCATATTTACGATAGACCTGGTGTCTATAATATCGTCATAAAAGCAACTGATGCTAATGGCAATACAGCCTTCTTGCAGTTATCTGGTGTTGCAAACGGCCCGTTGAGTCAAACAGATGTTTCTGGTCCTGACGCAGGTCTAGATGCCTCAAGTGGTCAGATTCGCATATTGTGGCAGCCGGCGGCTATACTTGTGCCTTTTATTATTTCGACATTTTGGCTTGGCAAGAAGTATGAACTCAAGCGCCTCCGAGATAAGATTGAGCGTGGCGAGCGCCCATTTTAATCATTTCTTCTGATACACTAACTCTGATATGAGCAAAAAACAGCGAGTATATGTTGGTATGTCTGGTGGCGTCGATAGTTCATTGAGCGCAGCTTTGCTCGTAGAGCAGGGGTATGACGTCACTGGAGTCTATATGAAGAACTGGTCAGAGGACTTGCCTGGCTTTTCTTGTCCGTGGCAAGAGGACTACGAGGATGCCATGCGAGTAGCAGTACAACTTGGCATCGACTTTAAGATGTATGATTTTCAGGCTGAATATCGTCAAAAAGTAGTTGACTACATGATTGACGGCTACAAGCAAGGTGTTACACCGAACCCTGATATTATGTGCAACCAAGAGATTAAGTTTAAGTTGTTTCTTGAATCTGCGCTAGCGGATGGTGCGGATATCATTGCGACAGGTCATTATGCTCGCACAAAAAACGGGCGCTTATATGCTGGCATTGATACAAACAAAGACCAGAGCTACTTTTTGTACCGGGTATCTTCTGATGCATTAAAGAAAACTATCTTTCCGCTTGGCGACATGGCTAAGCCGATGGTACGCGTAGAGGCCAAGCAGCGTGGACTTGCTACTGCCGGAAAGAAAGACAGCCAAGGTATTTGTTTTATCGGTGACGTTGGCATAGAGGACTTTTTGCGTCAGTTTGTGCAAACTGAACCAGGCGAAATAGTAGATGGCAGCAATAATAACGTATTAGGTGAGCACGATGGGGCGCTTTTCTACACAATTGGTCAACGCCATGGTCTCGGCATCGGAGGCGGTTTACCATATTATGTGGTCGGCAAAGATATGCAGAAAAATCAAGTCTTTGTCAGTAGTAACATAGACGATGATCGTTTGTGGACTGAGCAGATGCACATAAGCGCACCACACTGGATTTCAGATGTGCCGAAAGAGGCCACAGCCTATCAAGTCCGGGTTCGACATCGAGGAGCGTTGAATTCGTGTACTGTTTCACTCCAAGACCCGAATCAGCCCGTCATTGATCTAGAAGACCCTCTGCGGGCTGTAGCAGCTGGTCAATCCGCGGTGCTGTATGATGGCGAAGAAGTTCTCGGCGGTGGCATCATCTCCTATCGATAAATTGAAACCGCCTGTCGACGACCAATAGTTCTGCTACACTAGTATTCGTATGAACGCACAAGACATCCGCAAGAAGTATCTCGAATTCTTTAACGAGCGGCAGCACACGGTGATTCCGCGGGCACAGCTTGTTCCACATGATGACCCGACCACACTGTTTACTGGGAGTGGTATGCAGCCACTTATTCCATATCTGCTTGGTGAAACACACCCCAAGGGTAATCGCTTGGTTGACAGCCAAACATGTTTACGGGCACAAGACATTGATGAGATTGGCGACAATAGTCATACGACATTCTTTGAAATGCTCGGTAACTGGAGCCTGGGAGATTACTTTAAGCGTGATCAGATTCGCTGGTTTTTCGAGTTTTTAACCGAAGATGTTGGGCTCGATCCAGAACGTATTTACGTTACGTGTTTTATCGGTGATGAAGCTCGTGGTATTCCGCGTGACGACGAGTCTGCAGATATATGGAAAGAATTATTTACAGGTGTTGGTATTGAGCCAAAAGTGGTAGAAATCGGCTCACAAGCAGATGGTGATGCGGCTGGCATGCAGGACGGTCGGATATTTTTCTACGATGATAGCGAAAACTGGTGGAGCCGAGGCGGTGGACTCGACCTAACACCAGTAGGTGATCCGTGCGGCCCCGATAGCGAGGTATTTTTTGACTTCGGTGAGGAGAATCATGATGCGAACTACGGAAAGCCACATCCAGCCAGTGATTCAGGTCGCTTTATGGAGATTGGGAACCAAGTTTTTATGCAATACCGCCGCACGGAAGCTGGCTTTGAGCCGCTAAAGCAGAAGAACGTTGACTTTGGCGGTGGGTTAGAGCGTATTGCAGCAGCAGCTATCGATAGCCCAGATGTATTTAAGATAAGTTTAGTCTGGCCAATTATTGAGAAACTAGAGGCTCTCTCGGGTAAAGCGTACCAGCAGAATACCGAGAGCATGCGGGTTATCGCAGATCACTTACGCGCCGCGACGTTTTTGGCGGTCGATAGCGTAAAGCCAAGCAACAAAGAGCAGGGCTACGTCATGCGTCGACTTATTCGACGTGCTATACGCTTTGCGTTCGAGCTTGGTGTGGAGCAAAATTTTCTTGAAGAGATCGTTCCAGTTATTGCTGATGTATATCACGATGACTTCCCTGAGGTTGCCCAGCAGAGAAAAGACATTATAGCTACGCTTGCTCGTGAAGAAAAAGCCTTTCGCCAAACCCTCCGAAAAGCGATTAAGGTGTTCGAAAAAGATATATTAAAAATGCAAGACGAGCAGGGCAACTCCTCACCGACGATTACGGGAGGATTTGTATTCTCTATGTACGATACGTATGGGTTTCCTACCGAGCTTACGTTAGAAGAGGCGAATCAACGTAGCATAACTATTTCCCCTAATTGGAAAAAAGACTTTGAGGCAAAGATGAATGAACAGCGGCAACGTTCACAGACTGCCGCAAAAGGAACATTCAAGGGTGGTTTGGCTGGCGACAAAGATATTCACAAGAAATATCACACAGCTACGCATTTGCTCTACAAAGCGCTACGCACCGTACTCGGCGAGCATGTTATTCAGCGTGGAAGCAATATAACTGATGATCGTTTGCGTTTTGACTTTTCCTACCCTGAAAAAGTAACGAAAGAACAACAGGAAAAAATAGAAGAGATAGTCAATCAAGCTATAGCTAAAGATTATCCTATGAGCTGGCAAGAACAGCCAACTGATGAAGCTATTAAAAAAGGTGCACTCGGTGCATTCGGAGATAAATACGGTGACACAGTAAAGGTGTACAGTGCTGGTTTTCCTGGCGAGAAGCCGTTTAGTTTTGAGATTTGCGGTGGTCCGCATGTTGAGCACACTGGGCAATTAGCCGAAGGTAGTAAAACATTTGTCATTACCAAAGAAGAATCGAGTAGTGCTGGTGTTCGGCGAATCAAGGCAGTCCTGCGCTAAATTGTCGCTATTTTACCGTTTTATCGGAACAGCTGCGTGATATACTAGAAACTGATTATGCTAGAAAAATTTCAAGGGGTTAAAACCGCGTTTCGCAACAAAAAGCGCCCAAAAGACAATGACCAGTACGTGGTAGGCCTTGATATTGGTACCGAATTTGTCAAAGCTTTGATCGCTCGAGTTCGCCATGACGAGATTGAGGTGATTGGTGTTGGTAAAGCCCATCAAGAGTTTGCCGATATGCAAGCAGGAGCAATCGCTGATATCGCTGCTGTAGTGCAGAACTGTGACAAAGCATTATCGCAGGCAGAGCGTCAGGCCGGTGTAAGCGCTCGTGACACCGTAATTGGTATAGCCGGAGAATTAGTCAAAGGCACCACTATTACCGTGACGTGCACGCGCCAATCACCTGAAAAGCCACTCGATATAGAAGAAGTTGAACATATTGTTGGCTTAGTGCAAGAGCGGGCAGAGAAGAAAGCGCGCAAGCAGCTGTTCGTAGATATGGGCGGAAAAGATATCGAGATACGTCTTGTAAACAGTGCTTTAGTTGGTATAGAAATCGATGGCTACAGTGTTACTAACCCAGTTGGGTTTCAGGGAAAAGACGTGGTAGTACAACTCTATACAGCGTTTGCGCCAATGATCCATATTGGGGCACTTGAGAAAACTGCCCAAGAGCTCGATCTTGATTTACTCGCCGTTGCCGCTGAGCCATTTGCTGTTGCTCGATCAGTTATAGGCAATGATCCGAATCAGAACAAAAATGCTGTACTCATGGATGTTGGCGGCGGCACAACTGACATCGCGGTGGTGCAAGAGGGCGGCCTACAAGGAACAGAGATGTTTGGCATTGGTGGCCGAGCTTTCACGCGAGCAATTGAGCGTGATAAAGACATCGACTTTACGGCTGCCGAAAAGATTAAACTAGCATTAGATAAAGATACACTTCCGGCTCACGAAAAAGCTCGCGCATTGGAGGCGGTCAAAAGTACGCTTGATGTGTGGCTGAGTGGGGTCGAACTCGCACTGAACGAATTTGATTCACTCGACTATCTGCCAAACAAGATTTTACTCTGTGGCGGTGGCTCTAGTCTCCGTTCGTTGATGGATCAGCTAAAGGACTCGTCTTGGTATAGTGAGCTTCCTTTTACTAAACGACCAAGTATAGAGCACATTGATCCCAAAAATGTTTACAACATCAAAGATGCAACCGGCGATGTAACTGACCATACTTTCATTACCGCTCTCGGTTTATTACGAGTAGGCTTAGACACATTGCAACAACAGGCCGGATCAGATACTGGCACTATCCGTCAAAAACTTGATAGGATGTTACGCATATGAGCGAACCAAAGAAAACAACACTATATGTTGATGCCAATGACGAGATAACTGCTGTTATTACAAAGTTGCAGGATGCTCCAAGCCGTATCGTGGCGATTATACTACCAAAGCGCGCGCCGGTATTTCAATCAATCATTAACATTAAATTGCTCAAAAAGGCCGCCGATAAATCTAAGAAAAAAGCCGTTCTTGTTACGTCAGACAAAACCGTATTACCGTTAGCCGGTTCAGCTGGTATGTATGTCGCAAAAACCGCTCAGTCTAAGCCTTACATTCCTCAGACGCCTTCTCCGGTGCAATCCAGTATCGGTACAACTGCTACTAAGAGTGAGCTTGACGCAAATAAATCAGTCGGAGAGCTTTCTGATTCAGCAGAAAAATCTGAAGAAGTCATTGATGTAAGTGATTTTCCTAAAATTGAGCTCGATGACGAGAAAAAAGATAAGAAAGACAAAAAGAAGTCAGGCATACGTGTTCCCAACTTTAATAAGTTCCGCGTTTTACTGATAGTTGGCATAATTTTGCTAATTCTACTCAGTGTCGGTTGGTATTTTGCTGTCTATGTATTGCCGCGAGCTGACGTCACCATTGAGACAGCTACGCAGAGTACCGCACAGACTATTGAGTTCCGCGCATCCCCAGACCAAGAAAGTGTCGACCAAGAGGCGTTTGTAGCTCCAGCCTACATAGAGCAGTTTGAGCTAGATGATTCAGCTTCTGTCAGCACAACCGGAGAGAGAAATGATGGTGATAAGGCTACTGGTTTAGTCACGGTAACAAACTGTGAATCATCAGAGTCAGGCTCTATAACTATTGAGCAGGGTGCAGCTTTGACAAGTTCTGGAGGGCGCGTTTTCCGCGCCACAGAAACTGTTGATGTTCCAGGTAGTTCCATCTCTGGCACAATATTTAATCCACAATGTGATGAAAACGGACAAGAAGAAGTGCCTGTGGAGGCCGATGAAGTCGGGACAGATTATAATATAAGCTCAACAGACTATACTGTCAGTGACTTTTCCGCTAGTAGCGTTTATGGTTCAGGTGCCGCGATGAGCGGTGGCACCGATGACATCGTACAGATTGTTGATGGAGCCGATATACGAACCGCTCGGCAGCAAATAGAGCAGGGGTCTTCAGCTGAAGCACAGTCAGAGCTTGAGCAGCTACATGCATCTATGTCACGGACACCATTGGTTGAAACACTTACCATAGAAAGCACTGATGAATCCTCCGAGCCTGAGGAAGGTGCTGAAGCTGATGAGGTGACAGTGAGCGTGCGCACCACTTATAGCATGCTTGGCGTTACAGGTGAGGACGTGCGAACACTTATAGAAAAGCACATGGAGGAAGAAATTGACTTTAATACGCAGGCAATCGTTGATGACGGACTGGAGAATGCTTCTATTCGTGTGACCGAAGAGGGTGAAGATGGCTTTCGCGTCAGCATTCGCACAATCGTCGCAGTTGGTCCAGAGATAAACAATGACGAGGTAGCGCAAGCTATCGCCGGTTTGGCGCGCAGTGAAACAAAGTCACTCCTGATAGCTCGCGAAGGCGTACGCGACGTACAGATTGACTATTCGCCATTCTGGGTCTTCTCGACACCAAACGATCCAGAAAAAGTTTTCATTGAAGTTATTCAGCAAGGATCAGAGCCAGAAGAGCCGACAGCCCCCGAGTCACCTGAAGAGGGGCAAGCGGAGGGGTGAGTGTTTCTAGTGATGCGACCATTTGCGCGCTCGACGTTGGCGATAAGCGTATAGGCATGGCCCAAGCAAACGTAGTCAGCCTCTTTCCGCAGCCTTGTGCGGTTATTGTGCATGATGATACAGTAATCGAGCGCTTAAAAGAGCTACTGAGCACACATAAAGCAATCGCTTTAGTTGTTGGGCTTCCGCGTAGCCTGCAAAGCGATGATACAGCACAGACAGAATCCGTTCGCAATTTTGTTGCCCGAGTGCGTTCATCGGTCCCTGCCGTGCCGCTATATTTTCAGGATGAAGCCGGGACAACCAAACAGGCAGAGGAAGAACTGCGTCAACGAAAACAATCAGCAAGTAATGATCCGCGATCATCGAAGGACGCACTGGCTGCCAGCTACATACTCGAAGATTTTATTCAAGAAGGAAAACACCATGAACTACTCGATTAAACAACCAACGTATTCGCTACGCAATAAACTACTTATTGTCGTAATATCGGTGTTTCTTATTGTTGGAATCGGCGGCTATTTTGGCTTCCGCCACATCTATACCGAGAACTTATTACCACCTGGCGGCTCAAGCAGCAGCCAGATTATTGAGATTCAGTCAGGTGCGACCACACAGCAGGTAGCAGCAATGCTTGAGGATGAGGGGCTCATTAAGGCATCGTGGGCATTTTCTTGGTATATGCGAACCGCTGGTTTGCGCAGTGAGCTGCAAGCAGGAACCTATGCGCTTAATCCAAGCCAGTCAGCTGAACAAATAGCCAGCGTTATTACGGACTCATCACAAGAGGAATTGCGTGAAGTAACTATCTTGCCGGAAAAGCGCCTGGATGAGATTCGGGCTGACTTGATAAACGCAGGATTCTCGCCAGCGGATGTTGATACTGCGCTCGATGCATCCCTTTACGTTGATCATCCAGCGCTTGCAGATAAGCCATCCGACGCAACCCTGGAGGGATATCTATATCCAGAGACTTTTCAAATAAATCACGCAACTAAGGTTGCAGATGTTGTCGAAGCTTCACTCAATGAAATGGCTACGCGCTTGTCACCACAGGTTCGTCAAGCCATACGAGATAAAGGTTTAACGGTACACGAGGGAATTATACTAGCCTCAATAGTTGAGCGAGAAGTCGGTGATGCAAATCCAGAAGATAGACCACGTGTCGCGCAGGTATTTTTATCTCGTCTTGAGCTCGGTATGAAACTAGAATCGAACGCCACAACCTTTTATGGAGCGGTTGTTCGTGGTGATGAGTCTCGCTACAAAGAACAGAACGCTGTCACCTATCAAACTCCTTATAACACCTATGAGAATGAGGGTTTGACTCCGTCACCAATAAGTAATGTACTGCAATCAAGTATCGAAGCGGTAGCCAATCCTGCAGATACTGATTATCTCTATTTTGTATCTGGGGATGGTTGTGTCCCAGAGGTGGATGAGCCATGCGTAAATTATTTCTCTTCTACGTTGCAAGAGCACGAACAATTCATTCAGCAACATTGTACGATTCAGTGTCGCTAAATTAGCTAAATCAGCTTGACCTAACAGATAGTAGAAAACCATGAGTGGGATTGCGTCAAATCATTTTTTATGCTACTATTTCTCCCGTTACGCAAGAAGCGAATCTGCACAATTGTGTCTCTCGTAACCTTGCTAACCAAATAAGACATTGAACGATTATTCTATCTATCTATTTCTATAAGCTATAATTTGTATTCGTGCGCATTAGCCTGAATATCAGGCAGGAGAATCACTATTCGTACCCTCACGCAAACGTTAAAACAGCATCGTGACAGCACCGCCAAGCGGCTGAAGCGATCGTTTCGTAAGCATGCCCGTCGCAACAGGCGAAAGCTTGTTCGTGTATCTCTATTTACTGTTAACTTTATGCTTCTAGCTGGTGCCATATATTTTGTAACTGGTGCCAGTTCATCAAGTGAGGTTATTACCCCTCAAGTCGCTTTAGTCGCTGATGAACAAGCAGCCGATAGCAATGAGCGAATATCAAGTCCGCTTGATCAACTATCATCTACCGAGATTGCCGTTCATGTGTCTCGCATGACACAGCTTGAGTCAGCTATCGCAGTTACTAATCAGGCTGACAGCGTATCGTCTCGTTCATCAGTAATGTCACACGACGACACTGTGGTGAGTAAGCCACAGATTGTATATACCGACACTGCAACAAAGCACGATATTATTACCTACAACGTAGTCGATGGTGATAGCGTCTCTTCACTTGCTAACAAATTTGGCGTGAGTTCAGATACTATTCGCTGGTCAAATGACTTGAGCGCGTGGTCAGTATTAAGCACGGGTGACAAGCTAGTTATTCCGCCAATTGACGGTATTGTCTACACCGTAGAAACGGGTGATACACCAGAAGACTTAGCTGATACGTACAGTTCAAGTACGCAAAAGATTACTGCATTTAATGACGCAGAGATAGAAGGTTTGATTCCTGGGGAGCAAATTGTCATACCAGGTGGTGAGCAGCCAGTCACAACGCGCCGATCAGCCAGCATCCCTTACTACGGTTTTTCATTCGGCAGTAGCGCGATATATGGTTATAACGGATATGTTCCTGGCTACTGTACGTATTACGTCGCTTCAAAGGTATCTATTCCAACAAATTGGGGGGATGCTCGTAATTGGGCAGCTGGCGCACGTGCAACACCTGGTTGGTCTGTGGATACTACTCCTCGCCCAGGCTCGATTGCACAAACGACTGCTATGAGCTGGCTTGGCCATGTCGCTTACGTTGAGGACGTTTCTGAGGACGGCTCACAAATTCGGTACACTGACATGAATGGTTTAGCTGGATACGGTCGGGTTGGAGCGAGTGATTGGGTGTCAGCCAGTACGTTCCAATACTATATTAACCGGCAATAGTCGCTCACACCTGTATAATGGTACTCACATGTTTATAGATAGTGCACAGGTGACAGTTAAAGCTGGCGACGGCGGACCGGGCGTGGTTAGTTTTCGACATGAAAAATATGTTGATAGAGGTGGTCCAGATGGCGGTGATGGCGGTGACGGCGGTGACGTCTTGTTTCAAGCGACAAATAATCAGCATACACTGGCACAATTCCGATTTCAAAAACTACTCAAAGCCAAAGACGGCAGCAGTGGTGGTAAGCGTAAAAAACGCGGCAAAGGTGGAGAAGATTTGATTGTACCAGTGCCGGTCGGCACAAGTATTATTGCTCAAGCTGATCAGTCGTTGATAGCTGACATGACAGAAGACGGCCAAAAGGTGATTATTGCCCAGGGCGGCAAGGGTGGCTTTGGTAATGCACACTTTACAACCTCAACTCGACAAGCTCCACGAATTGCAGAAAAAGGCGAGCCTGGTGATGAAGTTACCGCCACACTCGAATTGAAGATGATAGCTGACGTCGGCCTGATAGGTCTACCAAATGCTGGTAAATCCACTTTGCTTGCCACAATCAGCAACGCCAAACCAGAAGTCGCTGATTACCCTTTTACAACCATTCAACCGTATCTTGGTGTAGTCGACGTAGCTGGTTCGAGTAGCTTACTGTTTGCGGATATCCCTGGCTTAATTGCAGGTGCCAGCGAAGGGAAAGGGCTCGGTGATGACTTTTTGCGCCACGTAGAGCGCACTTCGGTATTACTTCACCTCATAGATGCTTATCAGGATGATGTGACAACGGCATATCAGACGATAGTGCAGGAGCTTCGCTCATATCGTGTAGACCTTACTCAAAAACCACAAGTTGTCGCACTTACTAAAGTAGAAAACCTCGATGATGATATGCTCGACGACACCATCAAACAACTAAAAAAAGTCGCCGGCAAAGGCGTAGATATATACGCGATTTCTGCTCACAGTAAACAGGGTGTACCCAAGCTCCTCCACGACATTAGTCAGCGTGTCCAGCAGCACAAAGCAAAAGATGCCGAGGAGGCATCAGAGAGTATTGATGAAGCTAAGCCGATTATCACACTTCCAGTTGAGGACAGTGATTGGCATATCGAGAAATCTGATAAGGCGTATATCGTGCACGGTAAGAAGCTGGTGCGGTTTGCGCATCGTACTGACTTTGAGAGTGACCAGGCCGTTGCTCGCTTTCGAGATATATTACGAAAAAATGGCGTCATGCATGAACTCGTACGGCAAGGTATAGAACCTGGAGATATTATCAAGATTGCAGATACTGACTCTAAGTTAGAATACTAGATATGCACGCCCACGACCGCCTTTATCTTCAATATCGACCTGATAAATCAGCGCTCGAGCAACTGCTTGACTGGCAATCGAGCGCTATCGAGGTAAACCCGCAGGGCCGCCCTGTTCAACCTGATCGTATTCACCTAACTGTGCTTCACTTCGGAATCTTAGCCGATGTCTTCCGTGAACTTAAAGAGCAGAACGATAATCTAACAAAAGATATGTTCATGACAGCAGTCGAGAAGTTTGCTCGCAATACACAAGATGTATTGCCGTCCGTTACAGCAGTGCAACCGGAGAGATTCGAGTTATTTGGTAGTGGTTCATCAGTGTTAGCTTTACGCGTTCGTACATCGCCTGAGCTCGAGCAGGCGCACAAGCGTGCACTCGACATGTTAGTAGCGTGTATTGCCTCGTGCGGGATTTCTTACCCAGAAATGTTTATACCCGGAAGCCGCAACTTTCGCTTTGCTCGTCAGCTACAGCCACACATATCTCTTATGAAAACTGCTCGAAACAAGCCCACGGTAGACGTATCTGATGCACCACCGCTAAATCTTGAAGTTATGCAAATCCACTACCAGTAGTGAAATATGTCACAGCTAAACACCACCATCCAATCAAGAATCATACAGCTATCGAATAACGCTACTGAGGGGAGTGGTAATTGCGTACTGTACGTAATGAGTCGTGATCAGCGAGTAAATGATAACGATGCACTCCGCGCAGCTCAGCTACATGCACAAAAAACATCTCTACCGTTGGTGGTAGGCTTTGTTCTTTTCCCTGGTTCGAGCACTCGCGCACGCGAGCACGTTGCATTTATGATGGCTGGCTTGTACGACGTTATAACGACTCTAGCATCCAAAAACATTCCACTCCTCTATAAGATAGCTGGCGCAACAAAGGGGGTTAAACAGCTAATAGCTGAGCTGGCTCCCGCCGCGGTATATTTTGACTTTAGTCCATTACGAGAGCCACGGAACTGTCAGGAATCAGTGGCTAAATCAACAGGCTGTCCAGTCTATGTGGTTGACGCACACAACATCGTGCCAGTTTGGTGCGCCAGCAATAAGCAAGAATACGCCGCTCGCACTATTCGACCGAAGATACTCGATCAGCTTGATAAGTATATGAGCGAGACTGTAGAGGTAGCTTCTCAAGACGAGAGCTCAATAAGAGGTGTGACGGCAGATGATTTTATCGCTGAATTAGCGAAGCTTACCTACCGTAAAGCTGGCATTTCCCTGCAATTTTTAGCAGGAGAGTCAGCTGCACGCAACGTGCTCACAGATTTTATCGATCACCGCTTGAGTGGTTATGCAAAGCAACGCAATAACCCAAGTATTAACGGCTTAAGTAATCTCAGTCCATATCTTCACTTCGGGCAACTTAGTAGCCGGAGTGCTGTTCATGCGGTACTGAACGCTGTAGCGGCTCGTCCTGACCTACAAAATGACGCCGATGCATTTATAGAAGAAGTGGTTGTCCGTAAAGAACTCTCAGATAATTATTGTTATTATAATTTGGCCTACGATTCACTATTGGGTGCACCGGCTTGGGCTAAAAAAACACTAGCAAAACATGCAAAAGACCCACGTGAGCATGTATATGCTCGGGACCAGTTCGAGCAAGCCCAAACTCACGATACAGCTTGGAACGCAGCACAAATTGAGCTGACCACCACCGGTAAAATACATGGCTATATGCGCATGTATTGGGCGAAAAAAATATTAGAATGGTCAGGGTCACCAGATGATGCATTGCAGACACTAATTTTCCTAAATGACTTCTACTCACTGGATGGTGGAGACCCAAATGGGCATACGGGAATCATGTGGTCGGTTGCAGGAGTTCATGATAGACCATGGCAGGAGCGTCCAATCTATGGGACTATACGGAGCATGGTCTATAGTGGACTGAAGCGAAAGTTTAATCTGCAGCAGTATATTGACAAATATACAAAATAGTGCTAATATGTTATTATTGCCGCAGTAGGCATTTTTTATTGTAAAGAAGGAAAAAACAGGTGCCAGCAGAATTACCCCAAGAATTAGAAGCAGCTTTCATCATGGAAAGGCAGGCAAATAGTGCTAGTCCCACCTGGGAAGAGCGGTTACGCAGAGGCCACTCGCTTATGCCGGATTCAGATGCAGCCGAGGCTTTATATGGGCATCAGGATATGCTTAAACTTGGAGATGCTGAAGTGTCGTTTTTGGTCCATCCACGTTTTATGCCTCGCCGACGAGAAGTCATCAAAGGTATAATCGAGGAGGAGACAGACTTGGGATACGTTAATCCAGTCATTGCAAACATCACGATACACCGAAAGCCTTTTTTGTTACGTGCCGCTGAACGTGCACTGGGCGATACGCCAAATGCGCAGTATCTAGTGACGCGTGAGAACCCTCAAGACGATCAACAAGTCATAGATATCGTAAACACATCTATTGATCAGGCTATAAAGAGGCTTCGTGATATCCCACATGTTGGAGAGGCATTTACAGCAAGGCATCAAGCTATTCTCGGGCAGCGCGAGGAAGCTCTTGAGCGTTGGGATATAAGCTAAAATAGACTGCGCGCAGATGGTACAGATGGTACACTGACTGTTATATGGCAGTCAGTTTTTTATTTTATGATCTTGAAACATCCGGCGTAAACCCGAGAGAAGACCGTGTCATGCAGTTTGCTGCTCAGCGAACAGACGATCAGCTGAAGCCGATTGGTGAACCGTATAATTACTACATTAAGCTAACACCAGATATTTTACCTGATCCACAAGCTATTTTAATAACAGGTATTACTCCTCAGAAAACTCGGTCTGAGGGCTACACAGAGGCAGAGTTTCTCGACTTGTTTCATAAAGAGATAGCAACACCCGGCACAATATTTACTGGTTTTAATTCAGTACGTTTTGATGATGAGTTTATGCGCTATATGCAATATCGTAATTTCCGCGACCCATATGAATGGTCCTGGAAGGACAACCGCTCACGCTGGGACTTGCTTGATGTCGTGCGTATGACGCGAGCCCTGCGGCCTGATGGTATACAGTGGCCGTTTGCAAGCGATGGCGCACCAACCAACCGATTGGAGTTATTAAGTGAGTTAAATCAGCTTGAGCACCTTAATGCGCATGATGCATTGAGTGACGTACAGGCAACTATTGCTCTCGCTCAACTCATAAGAGAGAAACAGCCCAAATTATTCGACTTTTTGCTTGATATGCGTAACAAACGGGCGGTAGCTGAGTTGGTAGAATCTGGCTCACCATTTCTGTATTCATCTGGCCGATATGCTAATGAGTATCAGAAAACAGCAGTCGCATTTTATTTAGGTAAAACTGATCAAGCCCAAGCTGCATTGGTGTATGATTTACGATATGACCCCGAAGCGTACCAGGATATAACGCTCGATCAACTGGTTGAGGCTATGCAGATGCCAATGGATGAGCGGCCATTTCCAATACCAATTAAGCAACTCAAATATAACAGGTGTCCTGCCGTTGCACCTCTAGGTGTATTAGACAAGGCAAGCCAAGAGCGCCTTGATATTGACCTCGATACGATCAAGAAGCACACAGCCAAACTTAAGAAGATCAAGCCTCAACTTGCTGACACATTCCGTCAAGCGCTGGCTCGCTTAACGGAGGCACGTCAACAAACATTGGTTCAAGACGATGTCGAGGTAGACTCACAATTGTACGAGGGCTTTATTCCTGATGCAGATAAGCCAATTATGCACAAGGTAACTAAGGCGCAGCCAGCCGATATATCGCCAGCCAATTTTGCATTTACTGACGAGCGCTTACAGCAACTATTACCGCTATATAAGGCCCGGAATTACCCGGAAGCCTTGTCGGTTGAAGAGCATGCCGACTGGGAGGCTTTCCGCTATCGTCGTATTGTTGACGGCGCTGAGCAGAGTCGATTGCACGTTTTTGCCCGAAAACTCCAGGAGTATGCGGCAGACTCGAAGCTCTCTGATGAAAAACGCTTTCTGCTAGAAGAGCTACAACTCTATGCCGAGAGTATTGCCCCGATCGAGTAGAGGCTTAGTCCTGTTCGTTGTGCGACGTACTTTTGATGCTGTAGCGGATAAGATATAACACAAACACAATCCATGCCAACGTAGTGACGTGAGCTAATGTAATTTGAACTGATGTACCCGGCACGATGCCAAGGACTATAAACTCCACCATATATGCTCTCCTCAAAAACTTATAACTCTTTGATAGTATAATAATACATAATTAAAAAATAGTCAAACATGTGGCTTAATAAATGAAGGCAGAGTAGAAGTTGCTGTAAGTTTTAAGTAGTGATATGGTTTAAGTAAGCTTGAGAGGGCGAAACAAAGATTACGGTGGGTTGAAAGTATAGAGGAGGCTATGAGTAGTCCAGGACATAATCCAGGCTTGCCGCGTTCGCAAGTCCAGAAGAGAAAAACGGCTGTTGGTGAGTCCTTTACCATGTATCGTCCGTTGGAACTAGAATCAGCACAGAAACTACACGATGATCTGAGCGAGGTACAACGTGAAGGACTTCTTCCTGATCATGCTGAGATTCGACCTCCAGGAGATATGCGAGTTACCTACGTTGAACGTAGTAAGCTGACAAAGAACCTCAAAGGATTCACTGCAGGCTTTAGCGCCGCGGAGGCAATCAGTCGAATAAACAATGAGTGTGATAGCTGGGACAATAGACTTATCGTGTCCTTAGGCCGAGTTACTATGATGGACCAACGAGATGAGTCGGCCGTTGCCCGACTTGATCATAGTCAGATTATTGCCGAAGAATTCAAACTAATTGCCAATATTTTAACCATGCTGAATGTAAAGGGTATGCATCGCCACCCGTTCCGTCCACACGTAAGCCTCGTAAAGGTTGCCGCAGCCACAGTGGACGAGAAAAAGTTTTTGTCTCGTGAGCTGCCGTACGTTATTCCGGAAGAAGTGTCTCTTCAGCCACTTACAACGTGGCCAAAGAAGCCAACCCGTAGATAAGGTAACTGTACAGGTAGCCACTGGTATAAGTCGCATTTTTCCGCTATAATAAATCGACTTGGATTAAATTTGGCAGGTGTTTTTTTAGTATGAATGATGTTATTCGTGTACAGGGAGCTCGTGAGCACAACTTACAAAATGTTGATGTTGAGCTGCCGCGCAATAAATTAGTAGTCGTGACAGGCTTAAGTGGGTCTGGTAAGAGTAGTCTGGCATTCGATACTATCTATGCAGAAGGCCAGCGACGTTATGTGGAGAGTTTAAGTAGCTACGCACGACAATTCCTTGGTTTGATGGAAAAGCCAGACGTTGATCAAATAGATGGTCTAAGTCCAGCAATTTCTATTGACCAAAAATCAACCAGCCGCAACCCACGTAGTACGGTTGCAACAGTTACCGAAATTTATGATTATCTGCGTTTACTATATGCGCGCATCGGCATACCACATTGTCCAGTATGTGGGAAGCCAGTTGAGCGTCAGACCAATGCTGCCATCGTTGATAAAGTGAGCGTTATAGCCAAAGGGTCACGATTGGTAATACTAGCGCCAATTGTGCTGGATAAAAAAGGTGCCTTTGAGCACATACCAGAACAATACATGCGTGCAGGTTTTGCCCGCGTACGCGTAGACGGCGTTATTTATGCATTGGATGAGTTCCCAGAGTTGGATAAAAACTACAAACACACCATAGACGTTGTTGTAGATCGATTAGTGAATGATGAGCAGAGCCGCGGCCGACTCGTACAAAGTGTCGAACAAGCGTTGGATTTGGCAGACGGTAAGCTCAATGTACTTGATGTTGACGCTGATGAAATGCATACATATACCCTTCGTTATGCATGTGTCGATCACCCAGACGTCGCAATACCTGAACTAGAGCCAAGGACCTTCAGTTTCAATAGTCCGCATGGCGCCTGTCCTGTTTGCACAGGGCTTGGTTCACGGCTCGAGGTTGATCCAGAGCTGGCGGTCCCTAATGGTCGCCTAACTATCGCCGAGGGTGCAATCCGACCCTACAATCGAGTCAGTGCTGACGCTTGGTACATGAAAAAGCTACAAGCGGTCGCAGAAGCCTATGACTTTTCCCTACAGGTACCAACCGGCGAATTGCCTGACCATATCATGCATAAGATTATGTACGGAACTGGTGACCAAACCTACCGAGTAAAGCTTGGCACTGGCCGTTATTTTGACACCACCTACGAGGGTGTTGTGCCTAATCTAGAACGTAGGCACAAAGAAACCGATAGTGAGTTTATGCGTAAGGATATCGAGCGGTTCATGCGCGAACGACCATGTCATGAATGTGGTGGGCGTCGGCTTCGCAAAGAAGTTTTGGCTGTTACGATTAACTCATCTTCTATTACCGATATTTGCGAGCTATCAATTGATGACGCAATCTCGTTTATGAGTTCTTTGAAGTTAAACCAAAAAGAATCACAGATTGCTGTGCAAATACTTAAAGAAATCGATGCTCGACTCCAGTTCATGCAGAATGTCGGTTTGCATTATCTGAGTTTGTCTCGTAGCGCAGTCACGCTCTCCGGAGGTGAAGCGCAGCGTATACGACTTGCCACGCAAATTGGATCTGGCTTACAAGGGGTACTGTATGTACTCGATGAACCAAGCATTGGCTTGCACCAGCGAGATAACGAACGACTGATCGCCACCCTCATGCGATTACGGGATCTCGGCAACACTGTCCTAGTTGTGGAGCATGACGAGGACACAATTCGTTCTGCTGATCATGTACTTGATGTTGGGCCGGGTGCTGGTGTGGCAGGGGGCAAGATAGTCGCCAATGGTACTCCAGAGCATGTCGCCAAACACAAGACGAGTATTACAGGTAAATATTTGCGTGGTGATGAGCGAATTGAGGTGCCAAAAAAACGTCGGCAAGGATCCGGGAAGTCATTGAAAGTATCAGGTGCTCGTGAGAACAACCTACAAAATATTGATGTTGAAATACCACTCGGAAAGCTTGTCGTTGTGAGTGGCGTGTCTGGCTCGGGTAAGTCCAGCTTGATAAATGACATTGTCTCAAAAGAGTTGAGCGCGCGGTTAATGCGTTCCAACGAGGCTGCTGGACGACACGATAATTTTGAAGGTATAAAAAATCTCGACAAGGTCATCACGATCGACCAGTCACCAATTGGGCGAACGCCACGCTCTAACCCAGCCACCTACACAGGCTTGTTTACTCCAATCCGTGAGCTATTCGCGGCTACGCCAGAGTCAAAACTGCGTGGCTACAAAGCGGGACGGTTCAGCTTTAACGTTAAGGGTGGGCGTTGCGAGAACTGCCGAGGCGACGGCATTATCAAGATCGAGATGCATTTCTTGCCAGACGTCTATGTGACATGTGAGGAATGTAAGGGAAGACGTTACAACAATGAAGCACTTGAAGTGCACTACAAAGGTAAGACGATTAGCGACGTGTTATCTATGACGTGTGATAGTGCCTTAGTATTTTTCGAGAATATGCCGGCGATTTCTCGAAAGCTTCAGACCATGGTCGACGTCGGTCTCGGCTATATTAAGCTTGGCCAACCAGCTACAACGTTATCTGGTGGCGAGGCACAGCGCGTTAAGTTGGCAACCGAGCTCTCACGACGAGCCACCGGCAGAACCCTATATATCCTTGACGAGCCGACTACGGGTCTACACATGGACGACGTCAAAAAGCTATTGGGTGTACTGCACGCTTTGGTTGACACCGGCAACAGCATGATTGTTATCGAGCACAATCTTGATGTTATTAAGAATGCTGATCACATAATTGATATGGGGCCAGAGGGTGGTGCTGGCGGTGGAACAATCGTTGCTCAAGGGACCCCAGAAGCAATCGCTCAAAAGAAATCGTCATATACCGGAACGTATTTACGGGAGATGTTGTCACGAAAATAATCACCTCTGGTAAATATAAATTCCATCTGTTATAATAATCGGTCGAACCATATATCAACCACACAAATGGGAGCGAGAAAGAACTTATGTCCTCAGATACAATAACCGTAGAGCTAAAAAAACGAGATATTCTTCGCAAGAAGCTGGCTTCTTTACGCCAAACGGGCGAAGTGCCGGTTGTTGTGCACGATCACGGCAAGCCATCTATCCACGCTTCAGTACAAGCGCTACCTCTAGAGAAGACAATAGCTACTGCCGGGAGGCACCACCCGATCGAAGCAAAAATAGGTAGCGAATCCCGCCTCGTACTTATTCGAGACGTCGACTACGACCCACGCCGACATCAAATCCGACACGTTGTTTTTCAGTCAATTCACCGCAATCAGAAGGCACATGCTGAGATTCCAATAGAATTTGACGGAGATATTCCAGCAGAACGAGCCAGCCTTATGGTAATTTATCAATTAGATGAAATCGAAGTCGAGGCATTGCCAAATGATTTGCCTGATAACATTTTAGTCGATCCATCGAGCCTCAAAGAAGTCGGTGACACTATTTATGTACGAGACATACCAGTGCCAAAAGGCGTCACTATCCTAACTGAGGGAAATTACCCAATCGCAACTGTAGAAATGCCAAAAGACCAGTTGGCTGAAGCCGATGCGTCTGCAGAATCTCTAGCTGAGGATGCAGAAATGAGCGGAATCCCAGAAGAAGATGAGGCAGATACAGCAGCCGGCGATGATGATAAAGACTCAGCTGAAGACGACAACAGTGCTGATGAGTCTGAAGAGCAATCAAAAGAAAGCTAGTAAGGGAGTGCTCGTCTACCAAAGGCGAGCACAGCACGCATTAAGGGTGAAAACTCGTGTCAGAACGTAACTACAACTCAGCATTCAATCCTAGCGAAGCTTATAGCCAGGATTCAGAGGCTGACGCTGAGAAGACTAAAAAAGAAAAAGAAGAGGCCGAGAAAAAACGAAAAAAACAAAGAAAACAGGCAGACAAAGAGCACCAAAAAAACGATTCGTTTTTTGATAAAAAGTCAGAGCAGGAAAAACCGGATGCAAAGAGAGCATCTGTATTTGATAAGCTTCTTGGAGTTGACAAGAAAGAATCAGA
Source organism: Candidatus Saccharimonadota bacterium (assembly GCA_024635455.1). Lineage (GTDB taxonomy): Bacteria > Patescibacteriota > Saccharimonadia > Saccharimonadales > SLHW01 > SLHW01. The sequence continues at coordinate 362,365 of JAGXIU010000002.1, forward strand.
GCCAAACAAAAAAAAGCTACAGCATAAGGGGAAAGACGACACAGCGAAGTCTGAAACTGCGACGACTTCACCTGAGCGTACTGCTCATACAGCTGGGAGGAGCGCTGAGCAGACGACAGCTAAACCTGAGCAGCTTGATGACGCTGAAGCGATAGAAGCAACGCAGACTTACATCGCCGCACGTTCGGCGCAATTGGAGGCGGAAGCGAACCAAGATTCTTCAGCAGCGACCAATCCTGAGGATCAATCACCAGAAGAAAAGCTACGACAATCTCATGCCAATCTGGGCTTTCTTCAGGCGTTAAAGCGCAGTCTAACGAGAGAAAAAACTGCGCCGAATGAAGAAATGCTCGAGGCGTCACTCCAAGAAGCAACAGGGGGCCAGGTAGCAGCTGAAGATGACGCGAGCGAGCGGGTAGAAGCAACAGTCCCCGACAATGAAGCGCCAGCCGAAGATACTGCAGAAGTAGCTTCAGCAACAGAAGCAACCCCACTTACTACTCCGTCTCATCCAGCCAGTGGTGAGCTTCAATCTGATGGGGTAGTTCACTTATCAGCAATAGAGCCTGACCCTAGCGCGCCAGAACGCCCTGATAATGTAGGTCCTGTAGTGATGGATCATGATCAGTTTGGTGGTAATTCAGCTGCATCAGCTCAAGAATTTTCAAATGCATCAACATTCAAGCCATCGATTGAGCGAACACAACCGCGCACTGGAGCAGGAGAGTTCTTGCTTGGTGGATTTGTCGGGTATTTACTTGGAAAGCGGAGAGGTCGCATAAAAACAGAGAAAGAGTTGGAACCCGTTCGTACCTCACTTGAAGGCCAGGTCACACAACTTGAGCAAACTATCCGAGCCTATGAGGCACGCGCTCGTGCTTCTGTTTCCGAACAACGAGCTACCCCAGCATCAGCAAAACCTGCAAGCGAGCAAGCGAACGCTACCGAAACTGCATATGGTTCGCGACAAAAACCGGCGCCTGCAGAAGTTAGCGCTTCCGCCGATGAAACAGAGCAAAAACCCGAGATTTCGTCAGTAAAAGACGAACCTGATGAGTCAGAGGACTCATTTAAGCGTGCTGCCCTGGAGCATTCGGAATCACTCGCTCGCTCACAAGAGACTACTGCTGAGCAAATATCTCGCCTTGGTATATCTCGCGAGGGAATGACGCAACAATCAGATTCGTCCGAAGGTGAACCAGACGCGTATAGGAGCGCACGCAGAGATGTTCTCACACCTGAGCGAGTCGATACGACTGCAACAGCTGCTTTGCTTAATCGTGCAGAATCTATTCGGTACAACAACCAAAGCTTACGTACGTTATATGAGCGAGGTGAGGTGAGCGATCGGGTGCTGCGCGGAGCGTTGAAAGAACACTTGCGTGGCAATCGTATTGATATGTATCTCGATAAAGAATTAGAGAAAACTCAAGCGAGTACAGAGGCCTATAACCCAGAAACAGCTCCCGGAAATTCATCGGCGAGGCAGTTCAGTGATAATAATGCTATCAACACTGATACCAAGAGTTCAGCAGCGCTCGAGCTACCCCCTGTTTCGTTTGACTCGCAGCAGCACGACGTTGGTGATTCTGGGCAACCTAAAAATGTTATAACTGGTCAAAGTCAGTCGCAAAAAATGAAACAAGCCGGCCTTGGCGCAGTGCTCGGCCTTATTTTAGTGCTCGTTCTGTGGTTTTTACTAAGTGGCAGTAGCTTGATTTAACTAGACGAGATGGAGTAAGCTTAAGCGTAGAAAGGCTAACGTAAAGGAGCTAATCTTACACCATGAAACAAACGATACCAGCATTATTATTTACCGCGGTTTTTGTGCTTTCGGCAGCTGTCTTACCGGCCTCTGTTATTGCGCACGGCCAAGCAACCGCTCAGCGCGGCAACGGACGCAGTGAGCAGGCGCAAGTGACCGCAGAAGAAAGACGTGAGCAAGTGCAACAGAAGCGCGAGACACGAACCGCAGCTATTAAAGAACGAGTCGATGAGCGACAAGCACAGGTGTTGCAAGATGTATGTGAACGCCGCGAGACCAAGCTCAACGCACTTGTGCCCCGGCTGGCCAATCAATCAACTCGAGTATTGAGTGCTATAGATGGCGTATACGAACGAGTCCAAGGCTTCTACGACTCTGGACAGTTAACGGTCGTTGACTATGACGAGCAAAATGATGCTATCAGCGAAGCGCAAACAGAAGCACAAGCCGCTGTAGAAGTAGCAACCTCATATGAGTTTGAGTTTGACTGCGATAACCCTTCACTCGGCGACCAGCTATTTGCTTTCCGTGAGGCAGTAACTGAAGCCAGGGATGCACTGAAGACATACCGATCAGAACTAGTCGGACTTATTAGCTCACTTCGAGCAGCTGCCGCTGAAGATGCAACAGCAGACGATAGTGGAGATGATACTTCTGAGTCGGATAGTGAAGACGCTAGTGACGACAGTGAAGATAGCGAACTCGATGAGTCAGAATCAAATGAAGAAAGTGAAAGTAGTGAAAGTGAGGAAGACAATGCGTAAGTTTGACCAGAACGGTGTTGCCCATATCGGTTTGATAGTAGTTATTATCTTGGTGCTTGTTGGTGTTGGATTTGTCTTCTGGCGTGTACAGAATCAGGCGTCTGAGAGCACTGAGCCAGCTCCAACAGCTGAGGTACAGTCTGATGATAGTATCGACGACGAAGCAGACCTTGCTGATGTAGAAGAGGAGTTGAACCAAACAGACATTGATGCAGACCTCGATGTAAGTGAGCTCGATGCCATCATAGAATAATGCCTTCAAAAAGGCTTCATAAACACCTGAACCTCTTTCAGGCTGTTTTGGCTTGTGCTAGTATAGCTAGTTGATGCAAAAAGTAATTCTATACTATAAGTTCGTCCCAGTCAGTGACCCGACAACGGTTATGTTTTGGCAACGGCAACTTTGTCAGCGACTTAATCTCAAGGGACGTATCATTGTGGCCGAGCAAGGTATCAACGGTACCTTAGGCGGTGCTATTGAAGATCTGAAAGCATACCGAAAAGAAATGAACCAGCACCCATTGTTTAATGGCATCGAATATAAGTGGAGTGATGGCGAGCGAGATGATTTTCCACGTTTGAGCGTCAAAGTACGCCCAGAGTTAGTAACCCTTGCGCCAGATGAGTCATTCGATGTATTCAACAGTACCAAAGGCCTTCGCCCGAAAGAGTGGCATCGCTATCTTGAAGAAAATCCCGACACAATCGTACTGGATGCTCGGAACGACTATGAATCTGATATTGGCTATTTCAAGACTAAAAACATTATTCGCCCAAAAATAAGCACGTTCAAACAAATCAAACAGGAGTTAAAGAACCTACCAAAAGATAAGCCAATATTAACGTACTGCACCGGCGATATACGCTGCGAGTACCTAAGCGCCTATATGAAGCACAAAGGATTTGATGAGGTTTATCACCTAGACGGTGGCATTGTTAAATACGGTGAAACATACAAGGACGAAGGATACTGGGAGGGGAAGTGTTTTGTGTTTGATCGTCGACTCAACTTGGCTTTTTCTGATGAATCGCCTGACGTCGGGCAATGCGTTCATTGCCAGAAAAACACCAGTAATCATGTAAATTGCAATAACCCGACCTGCAATAGCTTGATTCTGCTCTGTGAGGATTGTGCTTCAATCCAAGTGGCTTGCAGTAGCTCCTGCGCGAAACAGATAAATACCGCTATTGCATAAATATAAAAACAGTGTTATTGTATAGTAAATGGAGTGTGCCCAATGAACGAACCTGAGCGTTTATTTCCTAGGAAAGAAACGCCAATACTAGATGATGTGCAAGAGCCTTCAAGCGCTACCCACAGGGAGCGTAAACGTTTTTTTGTGTCAAAAAAGAGTGCTTTGCTCGGGCTTGTGGCAATTAGTTCGCTGAGTGCTGGAGTAATTAGTGTAGCCGGTCAAGATGATGTAGACACTGCTTCGCACATGCAACGTGACCAGGCTTTAACAGACGAAGCAGAGTTCGCTGATCGTCAAGAACGTATAGATCAGCTAGAAGCAGAGGATGCGGCTCGTGCTGAGCGATTGCGTGAGGCACAAGAAGCTCGAGCTGAGCGTGCTAATGACCCACATCAAAATACGGACGAAGTAATTGTTTTGCCCGAAGAGCCAGCCATTCAAGAACATGCCGAAACCTTCGTAGAAGTTGGCGAAGAGTTTGATATCAACCCAAACTACTTAGCGACACTCGCCTGGATTGAGACGTGCGGAAATCCTGAATCAAAAGACAGTTCAATGGGGGCCGAGGGGATGATGCAAGTTATGCCGGATTCAGCCGATTGGGCAATCGATACGTATGAAATTGATTCTTACGAACCAAGTAAGCCAGCTGACAGTATACGAGTTGGCGCGGCCGTGCTGGCGCTTCATCTAATTAGTTTTGACAATAAAGACTATGTCCCAGGCGGCGCAATCGATAACTATGAAGTTCAGTTTGCCCTGTATAACGGTGGCCCGGGTCAAGCTGCCCCATTTGTAACCAATGATCTTGATCGTTCAGCTATGGTTGATGAAACCGAAGCATTTGTATACGAAGCTGATTATATCCTAAACGAGTTGCCGGCAGATGGTGACAATACCAGCTGCAAAGGAAATCCGGTCATCGAGCGGACGGCTGAGTAACCAATAAGCTATAATAGCTGTATGCGGGAGCTTAAATCAGTTCAATCGGCACCGAATTTTGTGCCAGATTATATGGCGACTTCTGTCGCAGATGTTGATTTTAAGACATTAAAAAAACGTGGCGTACGTTTTATTGCGCTTGATGCTGACAGTACCCTCGTTCGTTACCGTGGAGTAAAGCTAAATGCAGATACCAAGAAACATTTACTGAAGCAAAAAAAATATATTGAAGCCTGGTGTATCGCCAGTAATCGTATTACCAATACGCTTGCCCCACTGAGCGATAACCTGAATGCACCGGTTATTCCTTCGAGTGCTTTCGTGCGGAAGCCAAAACAACGTTATTTTAAGCGAGTTATAGATTTTTTTTCAGCTGAGCCTCATGAAATTGCCATGGTCGGGGATAAGCTGGTTGCTGATGTCTGGGGCGCTAACCGCGCCGGTATGGTAACTGTATGGGTTGAACACTTCGGCAAAGACGGGTTACACGATCGGGCCTTGCGTGTTCGCTCATGGGAGAAGTTACTTATGCGTAAATATGGCGACGATGATAAAAAATGACCAAAGCATTAGAAAAAAAACTTACCGAGTTACCCAAATCTCCAGGCGTCTACTTTCATAAAGATAGTGCAGGCGAGACTATTTACATAGGGAAAGCAGCAGTTTTGCGTAACCGTGTTCGGCAGTATTTCCAAAAAAGCCGAACCCGTGACCCCAAGACAGATGCGCTGGTTCGGGACATCGCCGATATATCGTGGACAGAAACTGAGACAGAGTTGGACGCGCTGTTTCTCGAGGCTGAACTCATACGCCGTTACATGCCGAAGTACAATATTTTGTTACGGGATGATAAGAGCCTGACCTATGTACGTATCTCGTTTCGGAGCCAACATCCAACCGTAACCATGACACGTCGCCCACTTGATGATGGAGCGACGTATTTCGGCCCATACTTTTCTGCTGTGGCAGTTCGTCGGGCATTGAAGTACTTACGCAAAGCTTTTCCATATTCAACGCACATCCGAGAAATTCCCAAGCGGGCTTGTTTACAAGTGCAGCTTGGCTTATGTCCAGGATTAGAATCAAACAAGACGAGCCTTGAGCAATACCGCAAAAATTTGCGGCAACTCATGCGCTACTTACGAGGCGAGCGAACGGCACTTATGCGCCAGATTGAGCAAGATATGAAAAAAGCAGCCTCTGAGCAAGATTATGAATCTGCAGCAACGTATCGTAATCAGCTCCACGCCCTGAAGCAGCTCGGCAAACAGATAATATTTTCAGATAAAGAGTCGGTTGATATCAGTAAAGACGAGGCATTGTATGGGCTATCGAGACTATTCTCTATCAAACCGCCACGACGAATAGAGGGCTATGACATTAGCCATATGCAAGGGACGGACACGGTTGCTAGCATGGTGGTGTTTGTAAACGGGCTACCAGAAAAGTCTGCTTATCGTAAGTTTAAGATGCGTCTGCCAGGGAATGATGATTTTTTGCACATGGCAGAGGTTATCAGGCGTCGATTTAGCCAGCGGCGCAAGACTGGCTGGGACAAACCATCTCTCTGTGTAATTGACGGCGGGAAAGGCCAGTTACACGCAGCTATCCAGGCTCAGAACAAACTCGATGGCGTTGATGTACCTATGATTGGACTTGCAAAGCGGTTCGAGGAAATTATAGTACACAATGAACTATCTGGTGTGGATATAAATACAGATATGCTGAGTGAAATAGGCGGCAGCTTACAACTGTCAGGCGATTACAGCGTAATTAGCTTGCCAGATCGAGCACATATCATAAAGCTTTTGCAGCGGATTCGAGACGAGTCGCATCGTTTTGCGATTTCCTATCATACGACCTTGAAACGAAAAAGAACAACAAGCAGCAGGCTTGATGACATGCCTGGCATTGGTCCAAGCAGTAAGAAGAAACTATTGCGCACCTTCGGTAGCGTTAAGGCTATTCGAGAGGCAGATCTTGCCCAGATTACTGCAGTGGTTGGTTCTCAGCGAGCAAAAGTTATAAAACAGCATCTCGATTGATGCCCACGAGCAGTTTGCCCACGATAGCAGAGGATGTATCCTGTAGTGATGCAGTCAGAACTATTTGAACCAGATTTTTTCTTGAACAATCGGCGACGCCTACGCGAAGAGCGTCGCGATGATAAATTGATTGTTGTAACTGCCAACGGGGTTTTGCAGAGAAGTAACGATACAACCTATCCGTTTCGGCAGGATAGTTCATTCTGGTACTTAACAGGCATCAATGAACCAGATTGCATACTGGTAATGGACGGTGCAGATGAATATATTATCGTGCCAGAACTGTCTTCGTTCCAAGTTATATTCGATGGAGCAATTGACGTTACGGCGCTACAAAAAAGTTCAGGAATTAATGAGACAGTGGATGCAAAAACAGGTTGGGCACGGCTACGTTCTGCGTTACGGTCTGAATTATCAGTGGCAACTTGTTTTGCGTCGGCTGGCTATGTCTCAGGGTCAGGGTATTATGCTAACCCAGCTCGTCAACGATTATTACGAAGATTGCGCGCAAGCGTTCGAGGGATTCGTGTAAACGACATCCGGAACACTCTGATGCAAATGCGCATGATAAAACAGCCGGCTGAGCTTGAAGCGATTCAGCAAGCAGTTGATATCACCACAAAAACGTTTAACCAGCTGTATCAGTCTGGTATTGATACATATACACACGAGTATGAGCTCGAGGCTGCTCTTACCAGTGGTTTTGGGTCTCGCGGCGCGGCGCACGCCTATGCGCCGATTGTTGCTAGTGGGGAGCAAGCCTGCACGCTACACTATGTTGCGAACAATCAACCGTTAGCGGCTGACTCATATGTGCTGATTGATGCTGGTGCAGAAGTTGCAAATTACGCAGCTGATGTAACTCGTACGTATGCTGGTGGCGCACCAAGCTCAAAACAGCGTTCGCTATGGGCAGCCGTGCGAGAAGCTCATGCCTACGGCTTATCTCTTATGCGTCCGGGCAGGACCTTGCAAGAGAATGAAGTCGACATGACTCATTTTCTAGGCAAGCAATTGCGACAACTGGGTTATATTAACAGCGAGACTGACACTTCAGCCGTACGGCAGTACTATTCGCATGGCTTATCGCATTTTGTTGGGTTGGATGTACACGATGTTGGGGATTATGAACGTCCACTTGAGCCTGGTATGGTCCTCACTGTTGAACCAGGGCTGTACGTAGCAAAAGAGCAGGTTGGTGTGCGTATAGAGGACACCGTAGCCATCACAAAAGACGGTTTCCGTAACTTGAGTAAAGATTGCATATACGGTGATGAAAAATAATGAGAATCAATGAAGTTATTGTCGATTTTCCAAGTCGAGGTACAATAGAGTCTAGACTATGAGCCAACAAGCATTAACACGATTCCTCGTTCGTTGGGGTATATCAGCCCTCGGTATCTGGGTGGCAGCCGCCTTATTGGGTGGTGAGCGGATTGGATACGACAGCCGTATCGGTGTCATCGTGGTTGCTGGTCTCATCCTTGCTTTGGTGAATTCTTTGATTAAGCCAGTCGTGGTAATACTCTCTCTGCCGGCGATTTTGTTTAGCCTTGGTCTATTTATGATAGTTGTCAACGGCTTCATGGTTTCACTTGTCGGTTTCTTGTACCCAAGTCTAGAAATATCTAGTTTTACGACTGCAATGCTTGCCGGTATGGTGATAGGGCTGGTAAACTATCTAGTAACGACTATCCTGGAGGACAGATGACGATTTATAACTACATAACTATGGTTTCCAGCGTAATAATTATTGCGCTAATAATATTGCAAACTCGTGGTGCATCGCTTGGCGCAGGCCTTGGTGGTGGTGGAGAAGAAATCAACACAGAACGACGTGGCTCGGACAAGACGATTCACCAGATAACAATTTTCATGGTGTTCGTCTTTGGTGCATCGCTCGTTATGCATGTCATTGCATAGGGTGGTTACCTAATGATTGATCCGAAATTACGCTTGAAATGGCGTCGACGTATTCGCAAGAGCAAGAAGCAAGTAGCTGAAGCTGGCTTTGGCGCAGATGTGCGACTCGAACGGTATGTCTTGCGTCGGGTATCGCGACTTATAACAGTGCGTCGTTTTGTACTTACCTGGATAATGTTGCTCGTGCTGGTGATGGTTGGTTTATTCGTGCAATCACGTCAACTGATCCCGTATTACCAAGAGGTTCGTGCAGTATCTGGCGGTACCTTCCGCGAAGGCATTTTAGGTAGCTTCACCAACGCGAACCCTTTGTATGCATCCGGCTCAGTCGATGGCGCCGTGTCAAAGCTCGTGTTCTCGAGCTTATTTAAGTACGATAAGTTCAATACTTTGGTTGGCGATTTAGCGACACACTTCGATGTTAGCGATGACGGAACCGTCTATACAGTTTATTTACGCGACGATGTCTATTGGCATGATGGAGAGCAATTTACATCTGATGACGTAGTGTTTACGTACCAGACCATATCTAACCCTGATGCGCGTTCACCACTATTTTCTAGTTGGCGCGATACGAAGGTTGAGGCAGTCGATGATTATACAGTTAACTTTACGATACCAACGCCGTTTGTAGCATTTTCTCTAGCGATGACGAACGGTATTGTGCCAGAGCATGTACTCAGCCAAGAATCGGTTTCACAACTTCGATCAAGCACCTTCAATAGTGTTAACCCGGTTGGTACTGGTCCGTTTGAGTGGGACACGCTAGAGGTAGTTGGTTTGTCGCAAGATGACAGGGAAGAGCGCATCGCCCTCGATGCTTATGAGGACTATCATCATGGTAGGGCTCAGCTTGATAGGTTTGTATTACGAACATTTCGCAGTGAAGACCGTCTTGTTTCGAGCTTCGTAACTCGTGACGTTGACGCGGTCGCTGGCCTGGATGCAATATCGCACGAGCTACTTGCAAAAGTTGACTATAATCAATACATAATTCCGCTCACCGGCCAGGTCGGTGTATTTTTTAAGACAGAAAAACCAGTATTTGTAGAGAAAGCGGTGCGCCAAGCGCTTGTACGATCTATCGATACAGCGCAAGTACTTGAGGCGATTGACGGTCCGGTTTTTGCTAGTGATAGCCCGCTTTTGCCGATTCATCAAGGCTACAATAAAGAGCTGACACAGTTACCGTTTGATAAAGAAAAGGCGGTTACCTTGCTCGAGGAAGCTGGCTGGAAGATGGGGGACGAAGGCGTTCGAGTAAAGGAGGGACAAAAGCTCAGCTTTTCTTTGGTCGCAATCAACAGCGCTGAAGCACGTGCTGCTACGCAATCACTCCAACAGCAATGGAGTGATATCGGAGTTCAGGTTGAAGTTACCCTGCAGTCCGATAGTGACATCCGCTCTACAATTGCAAACCACGAGTTTGAGGCGCTTATGCACGGCATATCCATCGGTATCGATCCAGACGTGTTTGCGTTTTGGCATAGCTCACAAGCTGATATTTTAGCCGAGGATAGACTGAACTTTAGTGAGTATAGCTCGTCTGTGGCTGACGATGCGCTTGAATCTGGTAGGACTCGGTCTGGTGATGAGCTACGTTCAGTCAAATATGAACCGTTTCTTGAGGCCTGGAGAGAAGACGCACCAGCTTTGATGCTGTATCAGCCACGTTTTATTTACCTGTCTCATCAAGAGATTGCTGGTTTTCATCCAATAATCATGAACGCAAGTACTGATCGAATGTACACTGCAGACAAGTGGATGAGCCATCGGCAAAGAGTCGACAAACTATAAGTATTTACTGTGGCGCAATCACGGAAGATTGCTACAATACATACGGTCAACTACCGCGCGGATGTGGCGGAATTGGTAGACGCGCTAGCTTCAGGAGCTAGTGACCTTCGGGTCGTGGAGGTTCAAGTCCTCTCATCCGCACCAAAAGAAGATTGGGTGTTATTGAACACCGTAGCAAAGGGCTCTTTCCAGATAAAGGAAGGGGCTCTTTCGTCGTTTATGGACAGGTTCAAAAGCATTTTTCGTGCGAGTATATCTTTTTCTATCGGCGTACCAGC
>JAGXIU010000003.1 GCA_024635455.1 Candidatus Saccharimonadota bacterium
CACATCAACGGCACCACCGCCTACGTCGCTAGCTACACCGCCGACTCCCTGACCGCCATTGATATCTCCAACCCCAGCGCGATGGTCGAGCTCGATAGCGTAACTTCTGTCAACCTCGACGCCGCCTTCAGCGTCCACATCAACGGCACCACCGCCTACGTCGCGAGCGACATCGCCGACTCCCTGACCGCCATCGACATCTCCAACCCCTCCGCTATGACAGAACTAGATAGCGTAACTTCCGTCAACCTCGACGGCGCCCGCCACGTCCACATCAACGGCACCACCGCCTACGTCGCGAGCTACTTCGCCGACTCCCTGACCGCCATCGACATCTCCAACTCCTTAGATATTAGCTACCACAACAACACCGCCATCCCCGATGGTGCCAGTATCAGCAGTAGCGTTGACGATCCTAACCCAGGGCTTGGCAACAAAGTCTTGCAGACTTACGTTGAGTCGAATCCATTCACCAATCCAGCTATCGTACCTAACGGCGACTATGGTATATGGGATTTCTCCCTTGTCGACAATAACTCGCCGGGTGACACAACATATTGCTTTCGCATTGTTAATGAGGGAGGGTCAGAACTAGATACATATTCAGTAATTCCAGAAATAACCACGCAACCTCCGACATTTGAGCAATCAAATCACCGTTGGTTCGAAAATGCAGTAGCTGTTTCCGGAGAATCTGTAACACCCGGAACTTCGTATACAATTTCTGGAGCTACTTGGCCCGACTACCGCAACACACGTCTTGGTCCGTTTGAATACAACGGAAATCTCTATACAGTTTCATCATTGGATACTGGGTTTGACTATAGTACTGAGGTGTTTAAGTCAATAGATTCCGGTATGACATGGACTTCGATTTCTTTTTTTGGTGGAGGCGAGTATGGTACGGGAGCTCCAAGTTTAGATGTGGTGCAAATAGGTTCAGTTTTGCAGGTTGGTCTCTATACCAACGGCATTTTTAGTAATACCCGACACGTGCGTCCGTTTGATATGGCAACTGATACAGCTGGCTCTCCGACCACGACCATGCCAACTCTCGCGAATAATGTCTCCGGCGCCACGCCTCTTTTTCTGTCAGTTCGCTCTAATGGTGATTATGTGGTTTTTCATAATTCTGCCCCTGAAGATGTGGGAGGTACGCTATATCGACGTATCGCTTATTCTATCTGGGATGGCTCCTCATGGACCACCACGGTTCCGGGGTTTCAAAACGGGACAGCCACACACGAAGATGCTCGAGCAGCCGTTTTGGGCACTGATGACCGAGTCCATCTTTTCTACTCTGGTAATGATCATAGGCCTTTAAGTTCTAGCAACGTCCTCGGGGAAAGGGCTATTCCTCTTAATAATGCAGCCAGCGCTGACTATCCCTTTGGGGCACCCGTAGTAGATGGTGGCGAGCTTGCCATCATTGCACGAGATACTGATGAAACCTTTATGTCATCAGGTGCGAGTGTATCTCGCGCCTCGGAGATAGCTAATCCAGCTACCTTCGGCAAGACACTTATTTCCCCTGACGTTAATAGTGAAACGGCTGATTCCAATCCCGGCGCGCTCGTCTACGGCGGTGATGGCGTCCTCCACGCCTTCTACGTCCGTGACGACAACCAAAACATCGAGTACGTCAACGACCAAGGCGCCGGCGCCTGGACGACGCCAGAACCGTTCGCTACTGCCACCACACAAGGTATTTCGGCGAACTATCTTCCAGATAGTAACAGCATAGGCGTTCTCTACAACGATAACGGAACGGTTACCTACAAGAGCTTAAGTCTCACGAGTATAGATGTTGGTAATTCGCTTGCAGCACAAGATACTTCGGCGACTATCGGCACCAATGAAATCACTCGACTTCGCCAGCTCGTTGACGCTGACGTTAAAAATACGAGTACCGGTGACTTTAAACTACAGTACGCAGTAAAATCTGACACCTGTGACATCAACTTTAGTGGTGAGACCTACTTTGATATTGAGGCTGCATCTGGCAGCGTCCGCTTCCATGACAACGCTAACATTGACACTGGCGGTGTCTTCCTCGCTAATGCCAATGACCCTGTGAACGTCCGTACGACTACCTTGCAAAATTATGTTGAGTCCAACCCGTTTTCAGTAAGTAATGCTATCTCAGCGGGTGATACTACCATGTGGGACTTTGCCCTAACGGGCGTTGACGCTGGCAACTACTGCTTCCGGGTCGTTAAGGATGATGGTAGTCCGCTAGATAGCTACACCTACATACCTGAACTAGCCGTCGTGCCCCCCAACCAGGCACCATCCGCTCCAACTCTAATTTCACCAGCAGATGCCAGTACCGACGTGAGTATCACGCCAGACTTTACTCTGCGTAGTAGCGATGCTGATGCTGACTACTTGCGCTACAGGATAGAACTCTGTAGTGCCAGCGACTGCTCCAGTGTTGTCCGCACGATTGACCAATCAGCGAGCCAAACTGGCTGGAGCGGGCAAGACGCCGACACAGGCACCGCCTACAGCAGTGACCCCACACTGACAAACTCCACCCTGGCAACTCATACCTACCAAACCCCAGAACTCAGCTACTCTACCCAATACTGGTGGCGTGCCTACGCCATTGACCCAGCTGGCACCAACACTGAAAGCTCTGCCTCAACAATCTCTAGCTTTACCACCGAGTCAGAACCACCACCACCAACTACCGGTGACACCTACATCGACGGCGGTACTATCATCGACGGCGGTACTATCATCGGCAATTAAAGAGGTCTTCCAGTATAGCTGCAGTATCTGGTGCGTGAGCTGACTGCTGATAGCGGGAACGAGATGCTTGCCTTATCTTCTGGGAATCGGTAACATACATGAAAGAACAACGAGAGGATGTAGACGGTGGCAAAGCGACCGACGAAGTATGTATTTGTAACAGGTGGTGTACTTTCTGGGCTCGGAAAGGGTATTACTGCCGCCTCCATCGGCAACTTACTCAAGGCTCGTGGCCTCAACGTCAATATCCAAAAATGCGACCCTTACCTAAACGTTGACGCTGGCACGTTAAATCCAGCCGAACACGGCGAATGCTATGTTACGGTTGATGGCGCAGAGACTGATCTTGACCTTGGTCATTATGAGCGATTCCTGGACCAAGAGCTTACACGAACCAGTAGCTTGATGAGCGGTCGCGTATTGCAACAAGTCATTGATGGCGAGCGTTCAGGTGATTATCTTGGTAAAACTGTACAGTTTATACCCCACGTAACAGATGCTATTCAGAAGCAGATTCAAGCTGCAGCGGAAGGGTATGACATCCATATCGTTGAGATTGGTGGCACCGTTGGAGACTACGAAGGCCTGAGTTTCTTGGAGGCGATTCGCGAACTATCGTTCCAAGCGGGCGAGGGTAATAGTTTGTTCGTTCACGTTGTATATTTGCCTTATCTTGGAGCCAGCAAAGAGTTCAAGACAAAGCCAGCTCAGAATGCGGTCAAAGATTTGCGCGGTCTAGGTATAAGCCCAGATGTATTGGTGGTGCGGAGCGAGGAACCGGCTGAAGAGTCTGTAGTACGAAAACTGAGTTTGTTCTCTGGCGTTTACCCGAATGCTATATCTTTATTACCAAATGCCAAAACTATCTATGAGGTACCTTTAACACTTGAAGATACTGGCATCGCACAAGTGATTGTCGATAAGCTCAGTCTAAAGAGTAAGCGACCTTCACTTTCGTCTTGGCGCTCGGTTGTAGAGCGGGCGACGACTAATTATGAAAAGACAGTGACGGTCGGATTGGTTGCCAAGTACCTTGATAACCAAGACACCTATATGTCAGTCGTGGAGGCGTTACAGTCAGCAGCTATGTGGAATAACGTCAATATACATATTAAATGGATTAATGCAGAAAAGTTAGATGGAGCTGGCGGTAAACCCGCTTCAGGTGCACTCAAGGGTTGTGACGGCGTGGTTGTGCCTGGTGGGTTTGGCACTCGGGCGCTTGAAGGGAAGATTAAGGTTGCTCAGTATGCACTGAAAAAAGGTGTGCCGTATCTTGGACTATGCCTTGGACTTCAGATGGCGGTAGTAGCAGCTGCTCGGAACGGCGGCATAAAAGACGCAACATCGGCAGAGATAAATCCAAATGCTGAGCATCAAGTTATTCATACAATGGCGGATCAGCATGGCTTAGAAAACACTGGTGGCACAATGCGCCTTGGGAATTATAATTGTCACCTAGAGAAAAGCTCCCGCAGCGCTAAGCTATATGGATCAACAAAAATCGCTGAACGCCATCGCCATCGCTACGAGTGCAATAATGCATACAGGGATTCATACGAAGGCTGGGGAATTCGCCCAGTCGGCATTAATCCAGAGAACAATCTAGTCGAGGTAATTGAGGGCGTCGATCATCCGTTTTTTGTTGCGAGCCAGTTTCATCCTGAGTTTAGTTCACGGCCGAATCGACCAAATCCATTGTTCCGTGGTTTCATCAAAGCACTATTGCGATAAGTGATAAAACATACTATCATTAGCAGTATGGATGAACAAACAAAACTGAAGAAGATTTTATTAGTAGAAGACGATAACGCACTAGCGAGCGTGTATGAAACTAGGCTACAGGCTGAAGGTTTTGACCTGAAGCGTGTGCCAAACGGTGAAGACGCGTTAGCCGCGGCGACACAATATAAGCCAGACCTTATATTGCTTGATGTCATGATGCCGAAGGTAAGCGGTTTCGATGTACTCGATATTATTCGTAATACACCTGAAGTGGCCCAGGTAAAGATTATTATGCTCACTGCGTTGAGCCAAGATGCTGATCGTGAGCGAGCGGAGAGTCTCGGTGTTGATGACTATCTCGTGAAGTCACAAGTTGTTATATCTGATGTGGTTGATCGCATCAAGCAACGTCTTGAAATGTAGGCAATTTTATTCCTCTCTACTGGTCGACTGTTGTATAGCTAAAGGCTATTAATTGACATTTATGCAAATAAGTGCTACTATTCTTGCTGTACACAAATAAAACAAAAACACCAATATGCAAAGTCCCGAACACATACCACGAGATGAATTTGCCCCACCACTTCCCGAAGGGGTGCGCCGTGTTGAATCGGACATTTTTAATAATATGGTAGGCAAATCTGGCGAAGAATACGAGCAAGAATACGCCGATGGCTTTAGTGAGCAGTTAGAGACGAGCGGTCTTGAACGACGACTACTGGACCATGAAGCCGCAGCGGTTGACCTAAATACGGCAATTGCCGGAGCTGATAACCATACGCAAAAAGTCCACTCGTCACTACATGGGGTGATACGAGCGGGGGATAGCTTTTTTTCGGTATTTTCGACCAGACTTGATAGTCTTGAAGCTGAACCACAGGTGGTGATAAGTCAGATGCGACCTGATGCTACCAAGGCGCGCCGACCTTGGGTGGTTGGTGTTTTGCATAAAGATGAGCCGCTGCATCTAGGTAGAGATTATCAAGACGATCTAAGTATGAGTACGTCTCGTGATCACTGCACCATTGAGCTAAAGGATGGCGTGCTGACGGTGACCGACGAATCGACCAACGGTACAGAACTGTACCTTCAGTCACCTGAGTCAGAATCGGTGAATAACAAAACGGTTGATGAAGGCCGCTTTGGTATGCGCAGTCTGACGCATTGGCTTCGAGGGCGTAATACCGAGAAAGACGTAACTCAATCGACCGAAGATTCGCCACTCGACAGTATATATACCTGGGCGCCGCCATCAACAGATATAAAAGCCTCAATTACCGTTGATCAACATAACCAACTTGATGATGTGACCGACCACGAGAACACACTTGAGGATGAGGCAGCGCCACTCTGGCAAAAGATTGATCAGCTCGCGAGCCCTGAGGGGCGGCAGGCATTGATGCAGTCTTTGTCGGAGGAGCTTGCCACACCGGCGATGCGTTCAATTGCGGAAATGCAGCGAGGTATTGACGAGGTCTTTCAGCAGTACAAAAGTCGAGGCGCTCACCCTGAATTACACGATTATCGCCTAGATAAACGCGACCATGAAGAGATGAAGCGTTTGGAAGAAGAGATTATCGCGACTCATGGTCAAGAAGCCTATCACGCCTACATGGATATGCATCAGCGCCTCGAGGCCACACAGGGAGGTGAGGTAGCCTATCTCTCTAACTCTGAATCTCTTGTTACGCTACATACCTTATTTGGGCAGGCAGAAAACGCCGCGACTGCTGAAACACCTCATCAGTTTGTGCCAAACGAGCGGGTTGACTTTATGCGCAAGCGAGCTCGTGGACAAATACGCACGATCCTTTCGCCGAAAGAGGAGCCAATTGATATCCCCATTGGGATGTTTATATCAGCAGAAAGTTTGCAGTCATGGGAGAACGGCCGCGGAGAAGGTGAGCCGAAAAATGGCAGTACCAGTCGGGAAGAAATAGAGCGCTATGCTAGTCTACCGGCAGAAACCGCTCCGCCCGTTGATCACGCTAATGCCTATATGCTACCAGATGGCCGCGTGTACGTATCATCAGAGAACGCCCATCGTGTTGCGGCTGCAGTACGTCGCGGGGACACACACGTCAAGTTTCGAGGCAGTATGGGTGTCTATGTACTCGACTCGACACCTGCTGTACTTGGCGAGAACTTGACGCCACCGAATCCATAAAAGTTACTGCGCAAAGAAAAAAAAGTAGGGTTTTACTCCGCAGTCTATTCGACGGTAACTTCTGTGCGTGGTGCGGTTTTGCCGCTAAAGAGCTTGAAACGGCGTTTGTTAAAGCGTACGACACCGTCTTTGGCAGCATGAATAGTGAAATCTCGGCTCATGAATGTACCGACACCTGGACGTTTATTTGATCCAGCTTGACGAATAATAATTTGACCAGTTTTGACTGGTTCACCACCAAATAGCTTAACGCCGAGTCGTCTACCGGCACTATCGCGGTTATTTCTGCTGGATCCACCTGCTTTTACTTTACTCATTTTGACCTCTTGTCAGTCGGCCTGCTTGCTAGCGGAGCTATCAACCCCGCCGACTTCTCGGCACATTACTGCGTCAGAACCGTCGCTTTTC
This sequence comes from Candidatus Saccharimonadota bacterium, assembly GCA_024635455.1. Classification (GTDB taxonomy): domain Bacteria; phylum Patescibacteriota; class Saccharimonadia; order Saccharimonadales; family SLHW01; genus SLHW01. The sequence goes on from JAGXIU010000003.1 coordinate 7,055, forward strand.
ACTCAACGTAGTATGTCTACGTCTCGCTAAAAAAAGCTCGCTTCTTCCTTGTACTGTATCCAAGCAAGTGGCCAAAACTGTATTCTTAAATTACGTGCTATGTTTTACGTCCGGGTGAGGACGACGAGTTCACGCCCAACGATTTGACCTTCTCTGTGATAGATAAGCTCTGAATCTTTAGCATGCACAAAACTCACACGATTATAACCTAGTTCATCAAGAGATTCAAGCACTTTAAGGTGTCGAAACGAATTATGTACGCGCCAGGCCGGCACCGCAATACACATTCGAAAGCCAGCCTCGGTTTGTCGGGCAACGTTTCGGAGGAATTTTCGATGGATCGTATCGACATCCTGCATGACTTTTTGTAAGGTTCGATCATCTGGTAAAGCAGAGAAGGGGCGACCAAGATACGTCTCGGCTGCAATTGTGTCGAACGTGGCATCCCAGGTAGCGCTTGTTGCGTCTGCCTCTAGAACTGTTATGTTGCTTTGCTCTATATCACCATCGGAAATATCATCGCTGAGGGCGTTGAGCCAGGCTAAGTTTTTTTGGCTATATGCAACCATGCGTTCATCAATGTCTGAGCCAATAGCTCCGTAGTTCATGAGTGTTGCTTCTTGCAGAATGACACCGGTGCCGCAAAAAGGATCCAACACAGTGATGAAGGTCTCGTTACTTTGCCAATCAAAGCTCGACATGTGACGAGGATCTTGAGCGAGCTCTTTGTTCGTAGCGCTATCTTGTTCCTCAGGTTCTTTCTCTGTGATTGTAGATTTCTGTCGAGACGGCGTGAATGAGCTGGCGGCGAGGTTTATGATGATTTGCGCTAGCTTTGGTGGTAGCATACCGACTTTAGCGTCGCGCATTGGTCGAGCTTGGTCACGAGCAGCGTAGGCTTCAATATCTTGGACTGCGACCGTCTGTCCAAAATGCACCAAGCCATCTTGCTCCGATTTGCTGATAATGAGCTCTAAGCCTTTTTCTGCGGTAAGTTTGTTATGTATAACCTGTGCAGTAGAGAGCTCTAGGCTTTTGTTAGGAATAATACGGACTGACTTACCATCTGCGCGTAACTTCTTTTTGATACGTAAGAATGTTTTCTCGATTTGCTTAATCGGTACCTGCATGCCGTATACGCTACAGCCAAGTTTAATCTTGCCTTCTGGGTAATCTTTGAGCTGTAAGGGAAGTGTTTGTAGCAGATACTCCTCGATAGCGGGCCAGTTCGCCTTTGGGCTGCTGCTCAAGAGTCGGGCTATTTTTGTGGTGCCGCCTAATGAGTCGATCATTGCTCTCGTTGGGTGGACTCCCACTTCTGCAGCCTGTTTATTTTGCGCAACTACACTATCCGCACCAAAGCGACTCTCTAGCTCTACTAGACTAATGGCTGGTTGCCGGCCAAGGATACAAAGTGATTTCATGTCTGTATTGTACCTGCTCAATCAGTTCCTGCCACATATGTTTTATGCCGAACAGGGGTAGTAGAGTCGAGTAGGCTAGTATATACTAAGGTGCTAAGAGCATATGAAAAATCCGACTCGTCAACGAAAGATTAAGCTATACGTTACTGTCATAACATTTGTGGCACTGGTGGCGATATCTTTTTCCATCAGAGACGAGATACTCGATACTATCGCCAATATCCGCACTGCCACGCTTTGGCCGATTATTGCTATATTTCCACTGGCTTTCCTGAACCATTTGGCCCTCGGTAAGTTATATCAAGCGGTGTTTCGAATACTCGGAGACAGGTTTCGGACACGTTCAATGGTGCGCTTGAGCCTTGAGCTTAATTTCGTCAACCTAGTATTTCCATCAGCCGGTGTAAGCGGCTTCTCGTATCTTGGTATTCGCATGAAAGGCGAGGAGATAGAGCCAGGTAAATCAGCGCTAGTCCAGGCCATGCGCTTTACCATGCTATTTATATCATTCCAGATATTGCTGGGCATCGGACTATTGTTGCTGGCGCTAGTTGGCAGGGTGAACAACTTCGTTATATTGGTAGCGGCCTCTTTGTCGACATTGTTGTTCGTCGGTACGATTTTAGTTGGATTCATTGTTAGCAGTAAGAAGCGCATCAACGGTTTTTTCACCGGGCTCACAAAAGTGACGAATCGGCTTATACAGATTGTGCGCCCAAAACATCCTGAAACCATAAATATCAAGCGAGTAGAAAAGGTCTTCACAGACCTCCATAATAATTACAGACTTATTCGTAATAATTTTACTGAGCTACGCCGACCAATCTTATTTGCATTTGCCTCAAATGTTACAGAGATTACATCGGTTTACTTGGCATTTATTGCTTTTGGCGCCACCGTGAATCCAGGAGCAATAATCATTGCTTATGCAGTAGCAAATTTCGCAGGCATAGTGTCTATATTGCCTGGGGGTATTGGTGTATATGAAGGCCTTATGACTGGAGTGCTTGTCGCTACTGGTGTGCCCGTGGCTGTTACTTTGCCAGGAATAATCACGTTCCGAGTAGTAAGTATGTTGAGCCAAGTTCCCGTCGGATACTATTTTTATCAAAAGAACCTTAGTTCACATACGCACTTATGAGCCAGGATCCTATATTTGCACCAAGCGACTTCGTAGCTGTATTAAACCAAACGCTGGATTTTGCTTATCCAAGCGTACTGATACGTGGGGAAGTGGCTGAACTCCGTATTCGAAAGAATCGATGGGTGTACTTCAAGCTGGTTGATAGCACTGCTTCAGTATCATTTTTTGGCACTGTCCAGCAGCTTTCACATGAGGTCCAAGAGGGGATGTTGTTTCAGGTACGTGGTTTTCCTCGGCTACACCAACTCTACGGCTTTAGTGTTCAAGTGCAGTTTATGCAACCGGTTGGCGAAGGCTCTATCAAAAAGTCAGCAGACATACTCATCGAAAAGTTGAAGAAAGAGGGTTTGTTCGACGCGAGCCGTAAAAAGTTTGTAGAAATTCCACCACAGCGCATTGGCTTGATTACATCAGCGGAGTCAGCTGCATACCAGGACGTCATTAAGATACTCAACCAACGTTGGGGTGGATTATCCATAGAGCTCATTGATGTACATGTACAAGGCGAGTCCGCTCAGAACGATATAATTGACGCGCTCTATACCTTTGAGCAGCAAGACGTACCGCCTGATGCTGTGCTCATAACACGAGGTGGTGGTAGTGCTGAGGATTTGTCGGTTTTTAGCAGTGAGCATGTGACTCGGGCGGTGGCGGCAAGCTCGATTCCAACAGTAGTTGCGGTTGGCCACGAAACCGATGTGAGTCTGGCTGAACTGGCTGCTGATATGCGGGCCAGTACACCGAGTAACGCTGCAGAATTGCTTGTGCCAGATAGGAAAGATGTAGGGGAGTATGTTCGCCAATCTCGAGCAACTCTGCACTCTTACTTACAAAGAGCATTACGGAGCGAGCGTGATGAGCTTGTGGCGCAACGCGAGCAATTGGATGCCTCACTACTATCGTGCTTAGACTGGCATAAGACCAACCTCAGTCGGACTAAGCAGATCGTTCGAGCGCTTGATCCATATGAGCTCCTTCAGCGGGGCTATAGTATTATTCGTGATGAGGTTGGGCAAGTAATCCGCTCAGGGTCCTCGCTACAAAAGAAAGATCTACTATCTATTCGATTTCATGACGCAGATGTGGGTGCCCTGGTACAATCAGTTCATAAGAATTCAAGCAAATAACGAAAGGTATAACCATGAGTAAAAAGCAAGTCAACTACAATAAACTTCGTGCTGAGCTAGACGAGATAATGGCGTCATTACAGGCTCCCACTATAGATATTGACCAGGCAACTGAGTTGCATGATCGTGCAAACAAAATCATTGACCAGCTTGAGGCATACCTAAATGAGACAGAAAATCACATAAAGCAATTGGAGAAAAAGAAAAAGCCAGAAAAGAAGACATAGTGGCGGTAGTAATTGTCCTATTAATTTCGCTGGTATTTTTATTCGGCTTCGTGGTGTGGGTTGGCCCACCGTATTTACCAACCATGCGACTACAAATTAAAACGGCGCTGGATATGTTAGATCTAAGCCCGGGCGAAACCATGATTGAGCTTGGTAGCGGAGATGGTCGAGTTGCTCGGGCAGCTGCTCAACGTGGCATCAAAGTAGTAGGTTATGAGATAAACCCACTCCTTGTGTTGTATTCTCGTATTATCACCTGGCGATACCGCGAAAACGTACGAATCATATGGGGGAACATGTGGACCAAGCAGTGGCCAGATGACGCTTCCGCTATATATACGTTTTTATTAGAAAAGTTTATGCAAAAGCTGGATAATAAAATTATTCAAACATATAGTGGCAGAAACATCAAGCTTGTGAGCTTTGCGTTTTCCATCCCGGGTAAAACAGCAGTTCAGGATGAGAATGGCGTTCTGCTTTATGAATACAGTTCCTAAACACATGGCATTAGGCAAATAGCTCGTGTTATCATAAGCACTAATATGCCACCACAACAACAGCAACCACCACCACAGGGTATGTATCCGAATCAGCCAACACCGCCAGCAGGCCCACCGCCTGAGTATTCGTCAGCTTCTCAGAGCAAGCACCATCATGGTAAGGGCCTACTCATAACGGTGATTATACTCAGCATAGCTCTCGTAGGCGTCTCGGCCTTTGCTGTCTGGGCGTTCATGGAGCGTCAAGAGTACAAAAACAACGTAGATGGTATTGTAGCAACAGAGGTTGATACGGCAGTATCTGAACGTGAGCAGCAGCTTGAGGCGGAATTTACTGAGCGCGAAAAAGAACCGCTCGATAGCTACACTAGCCCATCGGCATATGGAGAAGTTACCGTAGAATATCCAAAAACTTGGTCGGCTTATGTTGAGGAGACTGATAGCGGATCTACACCAGTTGAAGGATTCTTCCATCCCAGCTTTGTTCCTGATGAGAGCGATAATATAATTGCTCTTCGCCTAGAGATTTCAAATCGTTCATACGCTGACTCACTTCGACGTTTTGAGAGTCTAGCTCGGTCAGATAGGGTGAGCATTTCACCAATTGAAGCAGTCAATGTTGACGGTGTCGTCGGGTCACGCGTTGATGGCGAAATATCATCTGACCTTGAGGGGAGCGTTGTATTGTTTGAGCTTCGCGATAAAACACTATTACTTACAACTGAATCGACCGAGTTCAAGCAAGATTTCGACAACATTATCTTGAAAAACCTGACCTTTAACCCATAGTCTCTTGGGCGAATCTATTGCCGATAGCCGTTAGTAGCATAGACGTGTTCAAGTGCGTTATACTGGGTACTATTAAGGGGTAAAAGGTACGTCTAGCTATATGAAGAACGAACACACATTCAGTGCAGCTGATGCGTCACGAGTACCACTGGCGACGCTGGCACAGCATGTTCGGCAATCACTTCTACAGATAGCGCAGTATGCTCAATCTGGGGTGGGGAATGAGTCGCAGATTGATACGATTGCTCGTACAACCACAAAGCTACTAGACTGCTACATCCTTAGTGGTCACAGCGAGCAGTTAGAGCTAGCTGTTGAGCCGGTATCACTCGGCTCTGTCCTGCAGGATGTGCTGCACGAGCTTACCCCAATTGCGAAGCAGCATGATTGCACTATGCAATTTGTCTCCGCCGGCGCTAGTCAATTAGTCGCAACAAATCGTGCGTTTGCGCACGCTGCTTTCTTGTCTCTGGGGCATAGCTTTATCGAGGCGATTCATACGGACAATCCAGCTGAGCGGACTATCATCTTTGCCTCGCGTCAGTATGGCGGTAACCAAACCGCAGGTGTTTTCTCGCCAGACGTGACACTGAACGCGCGGGCGCTAAGACAGATTCGTATGCTAGCCGGCACAGCAACGCAACAGAGTGGGGTAGTTCCAGGATCGAGTAGCGGCATAATTGTGGCTGATGCTCTCTTGAATCGAACCAATAACCAGCTATATGCAAGCAAATTTCAGAATACACCTGGTCTGGCTGCCGCGTTCATCAAGAATAAGCAGATGCAATTGGTGTAGTGCGCGAATGGGCCGAATACTACTCATAGAACCAGATACAATCCTTGGCAAAAACTATCAAGCTGCGTTGAAGCGGGCTGGTCATGACGTGTACCGGAGTACGAGCGCTGGTGCTGCGTTGCAGATACTTGATGAGCAGGCAATCGAACTAATCGTACTTGAGTTGTTACTTGGTGCTCACAATGGAGTAGAGTTTCTATACGAGATTCGAAGTTATTCAGATCTGAAGAACATACCGGTAATTATTAACAGCAATGTCGCACCAGCAACTGTTCGCTCTTCGCCCGGGTATAAGCTATTGGGCGTTCAGCAGTATCTATATAAGCCACATACAAAGCAATCTGAGCTAGTTGAGGCAGCTGGGATTGTCTTTGATGCTGGCGTGGTGCGGCAGTGAAGCGCGAGGTTACAACTGCAATAGTATTGCGGCGAACAGATTACGGTGAGGCCGATAGAATCGTTAGTCTGTTAACGCATAATCATGGCAAGATTACCGTGTTTGCCAAAGCTGTGCGTAAACCTAAGTCTCGGTTAGCAGGTGGTATTGAGCTGTTTTCTGTTAACGACATTACATTTATACCGGGCAAGGGAGACATGGCGACACTTGTCTCTAGCAGAGTTCTTCAACACTTCGGTAACATCGTCCACGATTATGATGCGACTATGTATGCGTACAAACTTATCAAGGCAGTCGATGCACTAACAGAAAACACCGTCAATGAAGAGTTTTTTATATTTCTACGAGAAGCACTGGCCTCGCTCGACAGCCAAAGCTTAAGCCTCGATAAAGTGCAACTCTGGGCGAGTCTACGCCTATTGGCACTACTAAGCGTGACGCCAAATTTACTAACAGACGAGAAGGGCCAGCAACTGGACTCATCTGCGCGCTATCGGTTTGATGTAGAAGACATGTGCTTCGTGAAACATCCTGATGGGATGTTTCATGCCCAACACATCAAGCTGATGCGTTTTTGCGTCGGGGCAGAGAGCGGTCTATTATTGCTGCGCTTACAGGCAGAGGAAGAGTTATTCCAGCCAGCCAAGGCTCTGATGCAGCAACTGGCTAGTGAAACTCTGCAAGTAGATCTGTAGCCGTCAGCTATCGCATTACAGAAGTTTTTCGCTATAATGTGTACTAATGAGTAAAGAAGTATCACTAGAAGACATTGTTAGTTTGTGCAAACGCCGGGGCTTCATTTATCAAGGCTCTGAGGTTTATGGAGGCTTGGCTGGCACCTGGGACTATGGTCCGTTGGGTGTGCAGCTCAAACGAAACGTCATGAATCTGTGGTGGAAGACGTTTGTCGATGATCGTGAGGATATGTACGGCGTCGATGCGGCAATTTTAATGAACCAAAAAGTATGGCAGGCGAGTGGTCACACCGATACGTTTACCGACCCTCTGGTCGAGTGTAATAACTGTCAGTCACGCTTTCGTGCTGACCACCTAGAGGGCGACACCTGTCCAACCTGTGGCCAGAAAGATACCTTTGGCGAGCCGCGCCAGTTCAATATGATGTTCGAGACACACGTTGGTCCGACTGCAAGCGAGGAGGCCAGGAGCTACCTGCGCCCAGAAACCGCCCAGGGAATTTTTACGAACTTCAAGCATGTCGTCGATAGCTTCTATCCGGACTTACCATTTGGTATTGCACAGCAGGGTAAAGCCTTCCGTAATGAGATATCACCGCGAGATTTTGTGTTTCGAAGCCGTGAGTTTGAGCAAATGGAGGTTGAATATTTTGTTCATCCAGACACTTGGGAGCAGGCTTTTGAACAGTGGCGAATAGACATCAAAGCATTTTTGAACAACCTAGGTTTGCCAGAAGACAAGCTACATGAGCTAGAAGTACCTGAGGATGAGCGTGCACACTACAGTAAGCGTACTATCGACTTTGAGTTTGATTACCCGCACAAGCGTGATGAGCTGCTAGGGTTGGCGTACCGCACCGACTTTGACCTAAAGAACATTGAAAAAGCCAGCGGAAAAAAGATGGACTACACCGTCAAGGGAACCAATGAGCGTTTTGTGCCTCACGTCATCGAGCCGAGCTTTGGAGTTGAGCGTGCATTAATGGCAGTCTTAGTTAGCGCCTATCAACAAGATGAAGTAAACGGAGAACAACGATCCTACCTCAAATTACCGCACCATCTCGCGCCAGTGCGCGTCGCCGTTAGCCCATTACTTAAGAATAAAGAAGAGCTGGTCAAGAAGGCGCGTGAAGTCTACGACTTACTGAAGAAACAATTTGGTAATGTTATGTGGGATGATAACGGTAACATCGGCAAGCGCTACCGCCGTCAAGACGAGATCGGTACGCCGCACTGCGTTGTCATCGACTTCGACACCCTAGAAGACAGCACCGTCACCATCCGTAACCGCGACACCACCGAGCAAGAACGAGTCGCCATTTCTGAACTGACAGATAAACTTTCTTAAAAGTAGATAATGAAGCACGTCGCGATTATTGGATCACCGGGGTCGGGTAAATCGACGTTTGCTCGCAAGCTTGGCGCAGCAACGGGTTTGCCGGTCGTCCATCTCGATACAGAGCATCATCGGCAAGACAAAGACTACTACACGAATATCGGTTCATGGGATCGGTATGTACTGTCCGAGATAAAAAAAGAGACGTGGATTATCGAGGGTAACTTTAGCTCTACTTTTGAGCAAAGATTTGCGAAAGCCGACACGATTATATATATTGACACACCACGCTGGTTGACCATTCCGCGTCTGTTTAGGCGCTTGTTCCATCGTTCACCAGAGCGCAGGCCAGAGATGCCAGAGGGCTGGAGCGAGAAGTTTAATTATAAGTTTTTTCGATACGCATGGCGTTTTAAATATCGCCGCCGACCAATATATATGGATATGCTTCAACAACTACCAAAAACCAAGAGCGTATATATACTCAAAAATAAACGAGAAGTGAATAATTTTTTGATTAATGTAATGGCTCAGAACAATTCTGAATAAATCACAGAACTAGTCCTACTGGTCGGTCTTCTGGATTTCGATAGGTTTAAAAAACGAAGCTCCTGGCTTGATCCATCAGCATACTAATTGCTCGCATCGGTTCTCCTGAAGCCTAAAAGGCGATCAGCCTGAAATCGTAAGGTAACACAGATGCTTGACTTTATTAATATATTGTGCTTAAATATATATATGTCAATAAAAAACAAAAACACACCACATTCAAATAACGAAGAAAATATTAACACCACAAAAAGGGTTATCGCTGGAGCTGGAGCTGCTTTGGCGCTTTCTGCAGGGCTTGGAAGTGCTTCAGAGCTACCGCCTGAGCCAATTAACGCTAATAGCACAATGACCTTTGAAGAATCCGATGCTCCAGTTGAGCAAGATTTACCTGCGCCGAGTGCTATTACTAACCAGCCACAAGAAAAACTGAGCCTTTCGGAGCTTGATAAACCTGATGATAAAGAAGCACCAGAGCCACATGACGAGCCTAAGAAGGCGGACGCTACTGAAAAGGTCGATCCTGAAACCAAAACCGATACTCCTGACGGATTTGAGTCTGAACAAGTACATTCGCCTCCAGTTGAAAGCAGTCAAGATAGCTCAGACCAAGCAGAACTACCACCAGTAAAAGGTGGCCCCGAAGACGTAATTATCCCTCCAAAGGGTGGCCCTCGAGACTTAGTAGGTACTCCATATGAAGTAGAACAGAACGACGCAATACCGCGTAAGGGTGGCCCCGAAGATTTGGTAGGCACTCCCTATGAGCTCGACGCAGAGCAAGAAAATCCACCTACCAGTTAAGAATGGTCCGAAAGGTGTGCAGCAGTAGTTAGGTAGGTTAGACAAGAATAACCCACTGCTAAATACTAAAAAATATTTATTTTGAGTTTTCGCCTCACAGGCGACCTCTTTTTGTCTGCAGTAACAAAAAGTGACAAAAAATACCACAGGCGACAGAAATTTCGTGGCGTATTTGTTGATGCAAAACAGGCTTGCTGCGGAACTTGACGATAAATTGCCGCTGGCAACTTAGACATTTCGAACAGTTGCAATTAGATTCTTACGATAATTTTCAAACAAACAAATCACATTATCCGCACACTCGTAAAATTAATAAGTTAGAAATGGCCATACTTAGGCTAAGGTCCAACTTGGCTCAAGCGGAAGGGCGTCCTGCAGATTCTAACGAATATATGCGTATGGTTAATAATCTTGACCCCGAGCATAGTCATGACAAAAAGTCACTAGACATGGACAATTTAGTAGAGCAAACTATTAAATTTGTTGCAGGATTTTTATTACCGGGAATAATTATCTACGCTTACGTGCTATATTTTTTGGAAATTATAAATGCACCAATCTCTTGATCAGCTAAAACGCTGATTGCTCGCATTGGTTTCCCTGAGCCTGGCGAGCAACAAAACATGTATAATCAAACATATGTATTCTTTGATTGTTACGTTGTTGGCGGTGGTGATACTTATCTATATGTTCGAAGTGTTGCGAAGGAAGTCATCGCCCCGAGTAAAGCGGACCGGTTTATTAGCTTGGCTAGCGATAGGGGTGATAGTGGCTGGCTACGGCTTCTACATGGCATGGTTGCGAAGCGAGCCAGCTGGTATTGGTTTTGTCATATTATTTGCAATGACCTTGTTATTTTGGGTACTGCCAACAGGGCTTTTGCTCTGGCTAGATATCCGACCAGATACACCAGAGAAATAAGTCAAAGGTTATTCAATGTCGTCAAAGAGCCCTGCGAGTTCTTCGCCGTATTGAGCTTCAAGCGAGGAAATATTGATTGCTCGTTCGGCGAGTGCATTTGGGTTGAGCGCTTGTTCTGCTAGCATTTCGCCATAGCCGACTCCTGCACGCATGGCCATTGGGTCGTAGTTATCACCGGGGTGAGCGAACACTGCATAATTTGCACAAGACGCCATAGCGTCATCATGGCCTAATACATCTGCGCCAAGTCGGATAGCGGCAGCGGCCATAGTCTCTTCGTTATCACGACGATAGTCGTTCAGTGCGTAGAAATGATCTCGAAAGGCATCGTCATCCATAACCACATCTGACTTAATAGCAACGAAAGCAAGGCCGAGACACGCTCCGCGTTTGAAAGAACGTTCTTCTGCTGGCGATTTCATGCGTAGCGCCATCCGGTGAAAGTGTGATGGAACCATAACGCTACCAGCACGCAATACTTTACGACCAATATTTATTATAAATGATTTATCACTGTATATAAGCAGCGATTCCGCTTCTTTGACATGCCATGCTTCTAGTCGAGCTTCGCGTGGTTCAGGGAATGGGTTAAGTGGTTCTGCCATAACGATATTTCCTTATAAACCACTATACCAGAATACTTATGTAATATCATATGATTGACAAACTGCAAGGCATCGGTACATAGTAGAGGTATTATGATAGAAAAGTGTACACACCTGCCATGCGGGTTTGAAAACCGGCTTGAATACTGCGAGCTGGAGGCGCGAGACGAGCAGAACGCAGAGATAGTCGCTGCATTGCTTGATGATCTCCTATTTGAAAGCGACGATGTAAGTAGTAGTCAGTATAAGCACGAAAACACCAGCAAGAGCGGCTTATCTGAGCGATCATTCAGCTTCATGTCGGCAGACGGCGGCAGGCTGCAAGAGCTAGACGTAACACTCCGCCATGAGCGGAAGTATGCAGTCCAATTAGATTGCTATAAAGTTGAAGTTGCTCGTCGTCAATCAAATATAGCTAGCATGGGAAGCAATTGGCAAAAAAATCAATATGTTATTGAAATATACCCGAAGGGTAGGGTCCACGGAACAATAGATCGTATCAACCCATTCGTTACGCGTAGCGGAGAAATTGAAGAAGGTAGCGGCATAGACATTATGCGTGGATACGACTATGTACAATTATTCGAAGAGCTGGCTAACGTGTGCGAGCTACATGAAATCGAACAAGTTGATAACCACAATAGTCTCCGTGCGGGAGTAGAGCTCGAGTAGAGTTTTCTTGCAAAACGCACTCAGCTAAGACATAATGACATGCAACGACCACGTATCATGCGCGGCCTACTTACAGCAAATATCAACAGTAATACATAACAAACATCACCAAAATATACCGATCGTGATGTAAAGAAAGGTACATATTAAGTCCGCCATTATAATTCAAGATAAGGGTATCGAGCATTGCGATGCAGGGCAGGCTAGTCAGTCGTTTGCCGAACAATGGTATGGCTGGGTCGGTCAAAGCATCACCGAACAATCGCATGCTGATGTAGCAGTGCCACACATGCCAAATCCATGCATTCCCAAATATGATGCTTGGAAGCAAAGCTTAGAAGAACTTGATGTTGATGACGAGACGGTCCTTATAGGACATGGACTTGGCGCGAGCTTCCTTACGCGCTGGTTATCAGAAAGGGGGCGGCGTGACGTCACACCAGAACAACTTGTACTTGTCGGTCCGTGGCATCGACATCGACAGCGACAGGTTGGTGCGGAATTTTTACATTATGATATTGATAGGAATCTGGCAAAACGGGTTGGACGAATCAGCCTTCTAACTTCAGTGGACAGCAGCGTCAACCTACTTATTAGCGCAAATCATCTTTATAAAAAGCTCGGTACAGATATTGACCACTATTCTTTTGACGGGTTCGGAAATTTTATTGTTGGCAATAGTATGAGCGCTGAGCCATTTCCTGAATTACTTCAGATTGTTAATGCTCAGGATAACGTCAATAACCAAGACTTTTAAAAAAGTCTGAGCGAGCGAATGATACCCAGTGCTTGTTTATATGCGTTCGTAGACTGAAATACCTGTGGTGACATCGAGTGCATTTCTAAGTCATCTTCTAGTGCAGGTGAGCTGTAGCCGCCAGCGATTATGTATGTATCTGGAGCCTGACCAAAATCTGGACCTAGTGTATCACCTACGCTGAGTGAGAAGTTACCAGCAATGAACAAGAAGGATATGTGATCTGATCGATCAAGTCCAAAGAATGAGACATTTGTATCCTCGCGCTGCCCAAGTGCTGGATCGGTGTAGGTTAGTGACTCTGAGGCGAGTGATGCCACTCCTCGTCCAATATAATTACTATCCGATTCCCGTGCTCCTTGGCGAAGATAGAGCCGAAAGACACCATCATCGATAACTGTATTGTTTGCAGTGGTAAAACCAAAAGCAGGTGATTCTATAGTGACGTCGTCTTCACCTTCAGTTAACGTCCAGTTTGTTGGATAGGTCACTTCCATACGTGGGCTAGAAGTTTTAGCTTGCTCGGTGCTTGTTACGGCCGGTATGTCATCTTCGCTAGCTCCGGGCTCTGCTTGGTTGCTTGCAGCGGGGGTTGGCGCAACTTGCTCGGTTGCTTGGTCAGTCGTATCAGTATCATTTGTATCAGTAAGTAGTTGCCAAGCAAAAAAGCCGCCAAATACAATAAGAATGATCACAACAGCAATAATAATCGGTCGTTTCCAGGAACGCTTCGGCATAGAGCTTACCCAGTCATCAGTATCTGGCTCGCCGGGCAGATCAAGTGGTTCGTTAAAGAACTCTTCATCTGATTGTTTATTGTCTTCCATCGAGTCTCCCTCGTTTATGCTTACATAATACCATCTTGTGTATTATAGGGGTATGAGTAGAGAAGATAGACAACAACAAATTCAAACTGGTATACATCATTTGTCCTCACATGACCCTCGCCTAGCGAACGCCATAGAAGAAACAGGTGTTATATTCAGCGTTGAACCACATGATCGATACTATGAAGCGCTTGTGCGTGCAATCATATCGCAGCAGCTTAGTGTAGCGGCTGCCAATACTATTGAGATGAGGCTACGACAGTTGTTTGTAGGCGATACGTTTACAGCACAAGAATTACTTAAGCTATCAGACGAGGAACTAAAGAGTGTTGGGATTTCCCGTAATAAGGTGACCTACTTAAAGGATCTAGCAAGTCATATAGATAGCGGTGAAATAATGGTACATGATTTCTCGACCGCTTCAGACGAAGCAGTGGTCGCTTCTTTAACGGCAGTGAAGGGGATAGGGGTATGGACTGCCCAGATGTTCCTAATATTTTGCTTGGGTAGGCTCAACGTATTGCCTTCGGCTGACTTAGGAATACAGGTTGGCATACAGCAGACATACGAATTAAACGAGAGACCAACACCTAAGCAAGTTGAAGAGCTAGCGAATAACAACACGTGGTACCCTTACGCAAGTATTGCTAGCTGGTATCTGTGGAAGAATAAGGAGTAAAATTATAATATTATTATAATTGTGTTATAATAAAATCATGAAATCACAATCTACACAAAAGGTAATTCAGATAGGTTCAAGTATTGGTGTCACTATACCAATACGCGAGGCTCGTTATCATGGTATCAAGACAGGGCAGAAAGTGCGAATGAGTGTAGAGAGCCATAACGATGGTGAGACTATTATACGTATATTTAAACCATCTTGGTGGCGCCGCCTCTTCTCGCGTTAATGTGCACCGGTTATCAAAAAATAATCTGCTAAACTTAGTCACATAAGTTTAAAGGAGGCATGTGGTGTTCCAAAAAAAGAAAATTCAGAAACTTATTCGCTTCAATATGGTTATGTCAGCTATCCATGCGTCTCAAGGATTATTAGTTTTATTCATTAGTAGTAGCTTTAGTCTACCGATAACTTCAAGCTATCTAGCCTTTAACGAAACAACCGAATCGCTCGAGCAAGCTTCAAAGGTGTTGTTTGATCTGCCTCTCGCTCCACTGGTGGCACTATTCTTCTTCATCTCTGCTGGTTTTCATTTATTTATAGCCACGGCTGGTAAGAAGCAATATTCTCGTGACCTGAAACAAGGCATCAATCGATTCCGTTGGTATGAATACGCCATCTCTGCTTCTATTATGATGGTTGCTATCGCTATGTTAGCTGGTGTTTATGAGCTGTCACTTCTTATTGCAGTATTCGGCTTTACTGCGATTATGAACCTACTGGGCCTCGTAATGGAAGTACACAATCAGACAACGAAGCAAACCAATTGGTTGAGCTATGTAGTAGGTTGTGTTTCTGGCATCGTGCCGTGGATTATTGTGGCGATATATTTCTGGGGTACTGCGAGTGAGAGCGGAGCGAGCGCTATCCCTACATTTGTGTATTGGATATATGTATCGATATTCTTGTTCTTTAATGCCTTTGCGCTAAATATGGTGCTCCAATACAAGAAAATCGGTAAATGGAAGGACTATCTGTATGGAGAAAAATCCTACATTGTACTTAGCCTTGTGGCAAAATCGTTACTAGCTTGGCAAGTATTCGGTGGTACGCTGCAGCCTTAATCGGGACACGTTATAATGATGAACAGAAAAAACAAGGAGGGAACTATGGAAACAGTAGAGTATAGAAATGGCGATATCGTGCCAGCGATTGGCTTTGGTACGTCTCACGCTGGTGATGAAGATGATGTGGTGCGTGTTGTGACAGATGCACTGCAATCAGGTTACCGACTTATAGATAGTGCAAAAATGTATGGCAACGAAGCTGAAGTCGGTAAGGCAGTACGTGAATCTGATATACCTCGCGAGGATATTTTTGTGACGACTAAACTCCGCAAGGAAGATCTTGGTTATGAGTCGGCATTTACTGCGTACGAATCATCTATAAAAGAGCTCGGACTTGATTATGCTGATCTGTATCTAATACATTGGCCAACCAATGATAGCAGTCGAAACGACAGCTGGCGGGCAATCGTCGAGATGCAGGCAGATGGTCGCATACCACATATCGGTGTATCAAACTTTACAGTTGATCATCTGGAGGAGCTCAAGACAGTCTCTGACGTTGTACCTGAAGTAAACCAGATTGAACTACATCCGTATATCTGGGAAGAGCAGCGCGCGATAGTTGAATATTGCCAGAAAAACGGCATTATCGTGCAAGCATACAGCCCGCTACTTCGTGGCGGTGCACTGGACGACCAAACGGTCGGTAGCATTGCAGGGTTGCATCACAAAACTCCAGCTCAAGTACTATTGCGTTGGGTGGTTCAGCACGGAGCAGTGCCATTGCCAAAAACAACAAAGCCGGAGCGAATGAAGCAGAACATTGACATATATGACTTTGAACTTACTGAGGAACATATGGCCTCACTCGACGGCTTGACCAATGGTCAACGCTTTGCAGCAGATCCGCACAACATTGCCTAAGTATCTATTCTCCTGGGTGGTATTCTTTGATATATCCAACGAGTAAACTAAGCGCACCGACTGCTTGTTCAGTTTGAGGTTTAGTACGCTCTGCTTCATGGAGGAAGTCGGTTTTTTCTGCTGGGGTTGCGTGGAGCAGGGTGTTGCCAATATGAGCTATGAGTTCGTTTCTTCTTGGTGAGTCTGGATATTCCATTAGTAATTCGAGGTCGGTACGTCGCTGCTGGACCAGCTGACCCTCTGGCTTTGTATCGCCGGCCATAATCTGCGCCCGCAAGAGGAGGTCCTCGCGCCAGATATCTATGGTGGACTGCAGTCTTTCTGCGATATCGGGGTCATCTTGATGCATGTGTAAAATATGGTTCTTTACTTCTGTACTACGATGGTCGAAACTGTTGACGCTGTTGTCTCTAGCCACATCTTCAGGTATAGAGAAAAATATTTCATCAAGTAAGTCACGAGTTTCATGTTCATCAAAGTCTAGGTATTTTATAAAATCACTCGGCAAACCAGATTTATGGAGAATCTTAGAAGTAATTTCTTGCTTACCTTTTCTGCGGGCTGCTTCATAGGCTTCTGAACCGATAACGTTATTACAAAGACCTCCTTCCGTATTTGCAGAGTATAGCTCTGTATAACGTTCCTCCATGAGTTCATGGGTGAGGGGATCCGTATATTCATCAAGTGGTCTTGTCTCTGGTATAGCAATTCGTTGGCCTGTATTATTTTTGGCCTCAGGTGCACGGCGGTTCACGTTCTCTTCTACGAGGCTATCTAGCTGCGGCGGTCGTGATCCATCTGTCATCTCAACCAATTCACCAGAGATTACTTTCGGCGCTTTGGGTTCTGTAAGATCAATTAGCGTACCGCGGGGAAAAAATTCTGAACTCATAAATTAAAAAGACCTGCTACTAGCAGGGCCTCCATGGATAATATTTGTTTCGTGGGGGTCGACCGTTTTATTTTGGTCTGTGTTACGCGTTTGTTTCATAGTTTTATTGAACTATGACTATAAGTAATACTCTCCTAATTATCTCGTGTCAATGCCAACTTTGTCACACAAAAATAGGATTGCCAATATCTAAAATGCTATGATAGCCCTATGCCAAAAGTTAATCTACCAGCCTGGAAGCGTAAAAAACAGGCTAAGAAACGCAACAATGTTTACGCATTTATCGATAGTCAAAACTTAAATGTCGGCACGCAACGAGTTGGCTGGAAGATGGACTGGAAAAAGTTCCGCCAGTACCTCCAGGACGAGCAGGGTGTTACTGAGGCCTTTATGTTTATCGGCTATATGCCAGAGTTTGAAGACCTTTATATGCAAATGCACGAGGCTGGATATAAGGTAGTGCTAAAGACAACCTATGACTTAACACGCCCGCACCCAGAGATGCAGCCCGATGACGAGACAGCCAAGAAAGAGTCCGAACATAAGAAGGACGGCAAAAAAAGTGAGGAAGAAGATAAGCACATCAAGGGCAATATTGATGCCGATTTAGTGCTGTGGGCAATGAAAGAAATACCAAACTACGATAAGGCGATATTAGTCTCAGGGGATGGTGATTTCTACGCACTGATTGAATATTTAGAAAAGCAAGACAAGCTAAAGCACATCATGACCCCAAATTCACACTATTCTAGTCTATTCAATGCATTTGATACGTATGTAGTTCGTCTTGACAAGCTCCGCAGTAAGCTTGCTTACAGGGATAAACGACGCCGAAAACAAGGGTCTCGGAACAATAATCAAAACAACAAAAAAAGCTAAGCCTTGCTATACTGCCTGACATGAAAGAAGACAAAAACCTAGATGTATTTCCGGACCAGTTCTTTTGGGGAGCAAGTACTGCCAGTCATCAAGTTGAAGGCGGCAATGCAAACCAGTGGTCTGCATGGGAGCTTGAGTATGCCAAAGAGTTAGCTCAAACAGCACATACTCGCTTATCATATTTGCCAAACTGGAATGATATAAAGCAGCAAGCACAAGACCCAGATAACTACGTATCAGGTAAAGGTATTGAGCACTATAGGCGTTTTGAGGAAGACTTTGAATTACTAGATCAGTTGAACATGAATTCTTTTCGCTTTGGTGTCGAATGGTCACGTTTAGAGCCCGAGGAAGGCAAGTGGAATAGTGAAGCCTTCGCTCATTATAAGCGTTATATCGCCCAGCTACGTAA
This sequence comes from Candidatus Saccharimonadota bacterium, assembly GCA_024635455.1. Taxonomy (GTDB): domain Bacteria; phylum Patescibacteriota; class Saccharimonadia; order Saccharimonadales; family SLHW01; genus SLHW01. The sequence goes on from JAGXIU010000003.1 coordinate 25,421, forward strand.
GCGAGGCATTGAGCCATTCTTGAACATTTGGCATTGGACAGTACCGGTCTGGTTCGCAGAAAAAGGCGGGTTTGAGAAGCGAGCTAACCTTATTTACTTTGATAGGTTTGTGCAGAAGCTAACTGAAGAGTTGCTGGAGGACGTAACTTATGTCATAACCCTTAATGAGCCAAACGTCTACGCTAGTTTTAGCTACTTAACTGGGGAGTGGCCGCCGCAAAAAAAGAACCCAATAATGTTCATGAAGGTATACTGGAACTTAACGAGGGCTCATCGCAGAGCATATCGGATATTAAAAAAGGCTAAACCGAGCTTACAAATTGGGCTGGCGGCACAACTAGCTAACATGCAGGCGAAGCGACCTCACAGTGTTTTGGACGGCGTATCAACAAAATGGATGCGTTATTTCTGGAACTGGTGGTTTTTGAACCGAGTGCGTCGGTACCAGGACTTCGTAGGTTTTAACTATTACTTTACTGATTACTTCACAGGGCTTATGAAACGAAGTAACCCAGATGTACCCGTAAGCGACCTAGGCTGGTATATGGAGCCAGAGGGTTTGTATCCAATTTTGCTGCGGTTATGGTCGCATTATAAAAAGCCAATTTTTGTAACCGAAAATGGCGTCGCAGACAAAGATGATCAATACCGCCGCTGGTGGATTGAGGAGACAATTGTTGCTATGGAAAGAGCAATCAGTGAAGGGGTCGATATTCGCGGCTATTTCTATTGGAGCTTGCTTGATAATTTTGAGTGGAAATACGGTTGGTGGCCGAAGTTCGGGCTCGTGGCAGTCGACCGTGAGCATGATATGAAGCGGACGATACGACCAAGTGCGAAATGGTTCGCCGAGAAGATAAAGAATATATCCTAGCAGGTATATTTTGAGCCTTATCTGACGGGTACTATTATTTTGATAGCAATTCCTAAAACTATCCTGCTAGAGTGCTATATATGAGCTCTTTTGAAAAGTCAGATAAAAAACTGGTGGTAATTGGCGGTGGTACCGGCAGCTTTGAGCTGCTCAGCGAACTGAAGCATCACTTTCGTGACATTACTGCACTTGTAAACATGGTAGATGACGGCGGTTCAACCGGTGTCCTCCGAGACGAGCTTGGCGTCTTACCGCCCGGTGATGTTCGTCAGTGCTTAGTCGCTTTGAGTGATGCTCCGGAAAAACTGCGCCGGTTATTTAACTTTCGCTTTGCGCAGGGGACGTTTGCCGGACATTCTTTTGGTAATATCTTCCTCAGTGCAGTAGAACGTATGACCGATAGCTTTGATGAAGCGGTTACGATGACGAGCGATATCCTGAAAATCCACGGCAGGGTACTACCCATGACGGTTGATAATTGCCAGCTTCAGATGAAAGTTGATGGCAAAGTTATATCAGGTGAGTCAGCTATCAGCAATTCGGCTATACCGGCGCACGCCAAGCCGGATATATGGATAAAGCCACCAGCTAGTATGACGCCACTGGCACGAGATGCGCTTGAGGCGGCTGACATGATTGTTATAGCACCAGGAAATCTTTATTGTTCGTTGATACCGTCCTTATTAGTTGACGGTGTAGCCGAGTGCTTGATCTCCGCGAAAGCAGAACTTGTTTATGTAGCTAACCTCGTAAATAAGCCGAATCATACCCAAGATTTTACAGTTGTAGATTATACAGAGGAACTGGAGCGTTTTATTGGTGCAAAACGCATAGATACGGTGTTGTATAACACTGACGCGCCAGATGAGAGGCTTATGAAGCGTTACGCTCTCGAAGGAGAATACCCTATACGAACAGATAAAAAGAGCATAACCGGCAAACACTTCACAGCCATTGGCGGGGCGTTTTTGCGGCAAGGTAATATTGAGCAAAGTAAGAATGACACGCGGATACCGAGGTCCTACATCCGCCACGATGGTTCGGCGGTAGCCAAAGCACTCAGGAAACGCATTGATAAACAATAAACTAACATTGACAAATAAGCACGCTTATGCTAATATAGAATCATGAATAACAAGCCCGAAAAAAACAATCAAGATATTCCAACTAAAAAACCAGTCCTCGACTCTAGTGAAGAAATTTCTCTAGACACAGAAGCCGGCACCATTAATCCTGAAGGCGCACCAAATGCCGAATTATTTAAAACGGAAGATGGACAGGTTAACCCGCAGCACGACGAATCAATTGACGGATATGAAGGTACCAACTACGGCATTCAGAATCCCGAACAAACTGAAGTATCTGACGTGCTAAAGGAGGAGAGACATGTCTGAATTAAAACGAAACGTACCAGAAAAACGACCTAAACATAGCCTTTCTACGAAAATTGCCGCTGGGGCGCTTGTTCTTGGAGCAGGCTTGGGTGCGCATAATGTCTACACAGATATTCGTGAGCTGAGTGAAAACCCAATAGAATACGGTGATGAGGATAACAATACATACGTTGTAGAGCCGGGCGATACTCCTTGGACGATTGCTCGTAATTACTGGGGTGAGGAGAAAGATATCCGTCCGCTGGTCCATGGTATTACCGAGCAAATAGATATGCGTGGTAAGGATTTCTTGATGCCTGGTGATGTTATCGAGCTACCTCCTATAGACGCCGAATAGAAACGGCAATCGTTTTACGTTGGGCGCGTACACATAAGTTTAAGAGCTTATCGTATAAAAACACTTGATCACTCGACTGAGACGATGTTTATGGCCAGAATATCTGCTACGTAGTAAAACGCTGAATTAAGTACATGAAAATTGTGCTTTCGGCTGTTTAATTAATGACGCTAACTCGTTATTGGTATTCGTTGTATTGCAATTATTGTTGTATTGTTGTATTGTAAGTACAATAAATAATAAGAGGAAATGTAAATGCTATGAGCAAACGTGCCAAAGCTGAATCAGATAAATCACTACATGAACAATCAGAGCCTAAAAAACCCAATCATCGACTTAGACAGGCTGTAGCAGCCACCGCTTTGTTGGCGACCGCAGGAGGGGTATTTGGTAGTTTCAGAGTAGTAGATAACTTTTGGTTTAAACCAGATAGGGAGCGAAACGCGGAGGAGGCAACACTGTTCGAGGAGGTACGCAGTGGCGAGCGAGCAATTGAGGTCGAAGATGCATTAGTAGTGCTGCGTTCTGGAGTACAGTTGCGGGAGACACCACATATGGCATCAGCATCGTTTGGCAGAAATAATGAGGTGAGAGAGATTAGAGATGGAGAAAATATAGTCATTGACTATCCATTAGCTTACACAGACGAAGTCAATCATACTTGGTACGGATTTAGCCTAGAAACTTCCATCGATGAAATCGTTGATAACGCAGACGAGCCAGCTGTCTCCGCTGACGCAATTAGCGATAATACGCTATGGGTAAACGCTACAGCGCTAAATGGCCAACAAACAGCCGATGAATTACCGTATATAGAAATTCTTTTTCCTGGGGGTGGAGATAACCCACTTGTAAATATAGACTCACGTGGGAACATTACAAACGGAGAAGATACAGAGACACCAATAGCAGTAGCAAGAGAAATAGACGATGATGTTGCGGAGTTTTTCATTCGTTCATACAGACGTTAACAATTTCTAGCGCTGAGCGATGCAACTAATCCACCACATGTAGTGGTGGATTTTTTATTTTCTTATTCCTGTGGATAAGTCATGTGGTTTATAGATAGAAACTATAAAAAAGACTTGCATGTGGGTATAGGTGGGTAGTATGCTGGTGTTAGTGGGTAATCGTGGGTAAGCCAAAACAGCCTACCGAACGACAAAAATAAAAACCACTGTAATTTAAACTATCAAATATATATGGCCACACTAGACTACTTCGAACGCAAGCTTGACAGCAAGCGACGGTTAACCATACCAGTCGAGCTTCGAGACGAACTTGCATCAGGGGTAGTAATCACTCGTGGGTTCCAGAAATACCTTCATCTTTACCCGAAGTCGGTATGGGATGAGCAGGTAGAAGCTAAGTTGAATGGAGATATTCTCGATGAGAGAATAGCTGACCTCAACGTTCAGTTTCGTACCGGCAAATCCGAAGGAGCTTTAGACGGGAAGCAGGGTCGCATCAGTATAGATCAACATTTGTTGGACTACGCTGGTATCGATCATTCATTAGTGGCAATCCGAGTTGGTCGCTATTGGCGACTTGTCGCAGCATAGCTTGAGTCCACGGATATTCTGAGTTTGGTAGTAGTTCGTTAAAAATTAAATATTAAACAGGTAGATAACAAAAGCAACAAACGGCTCGAAGTTAGCTATCTGGCAGTCAACATGTGGCCGAAGGTAACCACACAAAAAACCTTTGTTCCTTACACTAAAACACCTCCCAAAACTCCACCTCACACATAAGTCTCTCAAAACTTGATTGCAGAAGTAGAGGAAGTAGGGCATTCGAGGATTTTTAAAATCCTACAAGTAACTGTCCGCACATACGGCCTCACGGAAGCACTCACATAAAAACAAAAACGTATAAAAAACAAAAAGTTGACTGCTGGATAGGTGACTTTGTAACAAAAACAAAAACAATATGCACCAAAACCAAAACAAAAACACAAACAATCATATACCGGTATTGCTCGAAGAAGTACTGACATATCTAGACCCAAAGCAGGGCGAGGCATACCTCGATCTGACGGCTGGATACGGCGGACACGCCGAAGAGGTACTACGGCGAACTCAGGCTACTAACACAGCAGTGCTAGTAGACAGAGACGAGCAAGCGGTTGCACACTTGAAAAAGAAGTTTGCAAAAACTCCGCCAGAGATTCGTCATATGGATTTCTATGGAGCTAGTAAGCAGCTCAGTCAAGAGGAGAGAACATTTGATTGTATTTTGGCAGATTTGGGCCTATCGTCACCGCACCTTGACAAGGCGAGTCGTGGTTTTAGCATCCGCACCGATGCACCGCTCGATATGCGTATGGATCAACGCCAGACGCTGAGTGCAGAACTAGTTCTTAATACGTACGGCGAAGAAGAATTAGCTGACATACTGCACCAGTACGGCGAAGAGCCAAAAGCTCGAGCTATCGCACGGCGGATAGTCGCAAAACGACCACTCCATACTACGAAAGAATTGGCGGACCTAGCTTCGTCAGTTTGGCCGGGTAGAAGCAAACAGCATCCAGCCATTCGCACCTTTCAGGCTATTCGTATAGCCGTGAACGATGAGATTGAGCAACTTAAAGCAGCAATGCCAGAGTGGATATCTATGCTTAAGCCAGGCGGTAGAATTGTGGTCATCAGTTTCCATAGCTTAGAAGATCGGGTTGTGAAGCAAACATTTGCCGAACACTCTAAACACCCATATGAGGCGGATCTTCAGCTTTTGACCAAACGACCAGTAACCGCTCGTCACCATGAAATAGTTTTTAATCCGCGAGCACGTAGCGCAAAGCTACGAGCCGCAGCGAAAATAAAAATAAACAAAAATAGGAAGCATAAAAAGCTTCCAAATACGGAAAGGGGATAGAGGATTATGCCAATTCAGGTAAAAAACCTCTCCCGAGCTTACAAAGTACGCGTCCGCGTAATGTAGTAAGCGCATAGTGGTTAGCCTGGCGCTATGGTTTGGTTTCCATAATACAGCGCCAGGCTGCAACGCTCTGCAAAAACAAACACAGGTTAAACGTATGACATATTCAAGTTCATTAGCAGTAGGACGGCAACGTGCAATGGGGCGTAACAAAAACGTTACATCCTATAGAGCGCAAGCACGTACGATAGGTCCGGTTAGTAATACCGTAATTATTGTTGTGCTCGTTTGCTTATTAGGGCTGTTGTATTTGTCTCAGGTGACCAAGACCAATGCCTACGGCTTTGAGATAGATAATCTAGAGACGCAACAATCACAGCTTATTAGTGAGTATCAAGAGCTAGAGCTGAACGCTGCTCGACTACAATCGGTAGATAGAGTCCAAAACAGTGGGGTAGCCCAAGGACTGGTTCCAGCTCAACCAAAATCTATCGTACAATAGTAACAGCTGCTTGCTGTATCATTTGAATGCGCACAGTAAAATAAATATATATGTACGAAGATAATACAAATCAGACGAATCCTATAGCACGTACCCGACTTTGGTATGTGTTTTTGTTATTGTTGTCATGTCTGGTATTAGTGCGTGTGTTTTATCTGCAAGTCATTCAGCACGATTACTATACAAGTGCGGCCCGTAGTGGTCAGTTCAAGGAATACGAAATTCCAGCTTCACGCGGCATCATAGAAGCGCACGACGGTGGTCGGGTCGTCCCAATTGTATTAAATGAACCAAAGTATACCTTATTTTTTGATCCACTTCATATAGAAGACTATCAAACAACTGCAGACACAATTCTAGCTGCAGTGCCGAGCATAGCTATCGATAGAGCTGATCTTTTAAGTATGATGCAACAAGATAGTCGTTACGTTATCGTCGCTAAGAAATTATCAGAAGAAAAAGCTGAGGAGCTTACAGCACTAGAGCTTCGGGGTGTAGGTTTACGTGAGGAGTCACAAAGAGCCTACCCACAGGGCGATTTAGCTGCTCAGGTGCTTGGATTTGTGAATGACGAGGACCAAGGTGTCTACGGAGTGGAACAAGCTCTCAACGACGCATTGCGTGGTGTACCCGGCGAACTGCGGGCTGTGACAGACGCTCGCGGAGTTCCTCTGGCGGCCAATCCAGAGAACATTAGCGTTGAACCAAAGCAGGGAAGTCGAGTGCTGCTCACACTAGATGTCGGCTTACAAAAGCAACTTGAGGATATTTTAGAAAGTGGGCTCGAACATGCTGGCTCAGACACTGGCGGAGCGCTTATAATCGATGCCAATACAGGTGCAATAAAGGCTATGGCTAATTTACCGAGCTATAATCCAGCCCGCTTTACAGAAGTATCACAAGAAGAAAGTCACGTATTTACAAACGATCTGATTGCGTCCCCGCTAGAAATAGGGTCTATCATGAAACCGTTTACGATGGCGGCAGCGTTGGACAGCGGAGTCGTGGATAAAAACACGACTTACTATGACCCGAATCAATTCACTATCGATGGGGCAACGATTACAAACGTTGCAGAATCTAGCGGCGTTGGTATAAGGAGCATGGAAGATATTCTGCAGCTATCACTTAACACTGGTGCCACGTGGCTTCTGAAACAAATGGGTGGCGGCGAGATTAATGAGCAAGCTCGTACGACATGGCATTCGTACATGACTGAGAAGTACTTTTTTGGAAGTAAGACAGGCATAGAGCAAGGTTATGAAGCTACTGGCTCAGTACCATCGCCCGTGGACGGATTCGGGCTAAATATTCAATATGCCAACACTGCATTTGGGCAGGGTATGACTGCAACACCACTGCAGGCTGCCGCAGCGTTTGCAGCGATTGTGAATGGAGGCACATATTATCAGCCGAGGCTTGTCGATGCAGTATCTGATAATAGCGGTGGAAATACCCAGCTAATTGAGCCAGTTGTGAAGAAAGCCAACATTATTTCTCCAACTGCAAGTCGGGATACTCGAGATCTTCTCCTCAATGCATTCTCAATAAATTATCGAACCTACGGTCTGGATGGATTACGAGAAGGGTACGATATTGGTGGAAAAACAGGAACTGCACAGGTGCCAAATCCTGAAGGAGGCTACTATGATTATCGATTCAACGGTACGTTTATTGGATTTGTCGAGGGACTCGACAAGACGTATGTCATAATAGCTCGAGTAGATGACCCCAGTATTGGTGGCTATGCAGGGTCGACAGCTGCCGGACCAATTTTTACACAGTTAGCCGAGGTCATGATTGACTCTTATGGCTTACAGCCCAAAGCCCAATAATGTTATACTAGGAGAAGCAATTTATGATTGAAACTATAGAAATTATCGTCGAAACTAGCGTAGTCTTGCAGATTTTATCACTGGCGTTCATAACCTTCATCGTCAGCATGTTGTTGACTCCAGTCTATACATCGATAGCTTTTCGAGGAAAGTGGTGGAAGCAGCAACGTTCTGAAGCATGGTCGGGTGGCCAGGCCAGTGTATACAAGAAGCTGCATGCAGCTAAGCACAAACGTAACATTCCAACTATGGCTGGTATTATTTTTGTCACCAGCATCTTAATCGTGACGCTGCTGCTCAATTTAGACCGCGGTCAGACGTGGCTACCACTAGCGGCTATGGTGGGATCTGGTTTAATCGGTTTCGTCGACGACTGGATAAATATTCGGGGTAAAAATAATGTACTTGCTGGCATGAAAGCTAAAATTAAATTTGCACTACATAGTGCAGTTGCGCTCATTGGGGGTTGGTGGTTCTTCGCTAAACTTGATGTCTCTAGCATCAGCTTTCCTTTTTTCGGAGAAATTGTGCTCGGCTTCGGTATTGTTATATTGTTTTGGTTTGTGGTCATCGCTACAGCGAATGCAGTTAATATAACTGATGGTTTAGATGGTCTAGCCGGTGGATTGCTGGTGTCATCTTTTTCGGCATATACAGTAATTTGTATCATGCAAGGGCAGTATGCATTGGCGGCTTTTTGTTTAAGTATTGTTGGCGCGTTACTTAGCTACACCTGGTTCAATGTTTATCCAGCGCGCTTTTTTATGGGCGATGTAGGGTCATTCTCGCTCGGTACAGCGCTGGGTGTCATTGCTATGCAAACTGACACGATATACGTATTACCAGTAATTGGCCTTGTATATGTCGCAGAAACTGGCTCAGTCATAATAAATCGTACATCAAAGAAGTTGAGAAAGGGCAAGAAGGTGTTTTTGTCTTCACCAATCCATCATCATTTTGAAGCAATTGGTTGGCCTGAAACGAAGGTAACCATGCGTTTTTGGATTCTCGGCCAAGTTTCAGCCGTTCTCGGTCTGATAGTATACGTGTTCGGCAGCATTTATTAGCATAATCACTAAAATCTAATGAAAAACAAAAGAATCAGAAGAACAAGAAGCACGGTTTTCGGCCAGGATGTTGGGTCACGTCGACATCGGCCTGACTACGCTTTGGGTATCATCAGTCTAATTTTACTCAGTGTAGGTCTCGTTGTTGTGTATGCTATGAGCCCTGGACTTAGCACTCTTGCACAAGTTGAAGACACACACTTTATATACCGGCAAATGCTAGCAATTGGTTTGGCTTTAGTCGCTTTTATTATCTTTGCTCGGTTACCTTTTACATTCTGGCGGACACTCACGCGTCCCCTGATAGTAGTAACGCTGGTCGCTTTACTTGCAACACAGTTTATCGGTAGCGGTGGAGCTAATGCATCTCGTTGGGTGCAGATTGGTGGACTATCATTTCAGTCTGTCGAACTACTTAAATTCACCTTGATTATATGGTTGTCTGGATTTCTTGCCATGCGACAACGCAACCAAGAACTAAATGATATACAAAAAACCTTAAAGCCAATTGCCATAGTACTACTTGTCACCGGTTTTGTTGTTGCGGTCTTGCAAAGTGACCTGGGCTCTATGGGGGTTGTCGCTGCCATTATTGTGGCAATGCTGTTTGTTGCTGGTCTATCATTCCGTTGGATGGCAGTTGGTCTCGCTAGCGTATTAATAGGCGGACTGGTGCTAATTGCTAGCAGCCCGTACCGACAAGAGCGGGTGGCTACGTTCTTGAACCCCCAGTCAGACTGCCTAGAAGAGGGTTATCAGGCTTGTCAGGCGCTTATTGCAGTAGGTTCAGGCGGTTTATTTGGTAAAGGAATAGATAGGAGCGCACAAGCGTACGGGTACTTACCAGAAGCTGCAAATGACTCTATCTTCGCAGTGTTGGCGGAGATGTTTGGGTTCCTTGGTGTCGTTGCGGTCGTAGGACTATTCATTGCATTATTTACTCGTATGGTACGAATAATAGAACGTGCACCAAATAATGAAAGTAGGCTAATCGTAGTTGGTGTATTAGCGTGGTTAAGTACACAGGCATTCATAAATATAATGGCAATGGTTGGCTTATTTCCGCTCAAAGGAATTACGCTACCATTTATTAGTTATGGTGGTACGAGCTTAATTTTTGTAACGGCAGCAGTCGGCTTAGTGTTCAATATCTCTCGTTATACGACGTATTCAGTACATGATGATATGCTAAGTAAAAGATTTCTAGGTAAGCGAAAGGAGCGGAGGCGTGAAGATTCTACTCAGCGGCGGCGGTACGGGAGGACACATTACTCCCATTCGCTCCATCGCTCATGACTTGAAGCAACAGTCTCCTCGCGCACATATAACCTATGTAGGGGAGCGAAAGGGACGTTTTGCACATGTGCTTGCAGGCAATAAAGATATTGATAAGACCTATAGCATTTTCTCTGGGAAGTATCGACGTTATCACGGCGAGACATTGCTGCAAAAAATGATCGATATTAAGACCATTGTATTAAATATTCGGGATGTTTTTTTCGTTGCTATAGGGGTTGTCCAGTCGCTCGTTTTGCTTGCATTGAATCGACCTGACGTTGTGTTTCTAAAGGGGGGTTATGTTGGCGTTCCAATCGGATTGGCAGCAGCGTTATATCGCATTCCAATTGTAACCCATGACTCTGATGCAGTTGCTGGCTTAGCTAACAGAATGGTGAGCCGTTGGGCAACCTTGCACGCAACTGCTTTGCCCGTCAACCAATACGCTTATCCAGAGAGTAAGACACTCGAAACAGGTGTTATCGTTAGCAGTGAATATCGTCTTGTAGATAGCGATGCAAAGCAGGCTTTTCGTCGCGAATTGGCGTTACCACAAAATGCAAAAATATTATTTATCACCGGTGGTAGCAGCGGCGCGGCAGCTATAAACCAAACAGTCACCAGCATTATAGAAGATATTATTGACCTTGATCCTGATGTATATATTATCCACCAAGTAGGGAAGGGGAAGCAGGGGGTGTATAAGAGGACTGACTATAGGCAGCTTGAAGTCCATGAGTTTATTGACGGTTTATATAAGTATAGCGGTGCGGCAGATTTAATTATCACGAGGGCAGGGGCAAATACACTGGCGGAGTTTGCTGTGCAGGCAAAGCCTTGCATCGTTATACCGAGCCCGCACTTTGCAGGTGGTCATCAATTGGAAAATGCAAATTTTGTGCGTGAGCGCGAGGCTGCAGTTGTTTTAGATGAGCAGACAATATTGCAAGATCCGTCGCTGCTAAATCAATCAATCGCGAACGTACTTCTTGATAAAAGAGCCCAGAAAAAACTAGCCGACAACATACATAAACTCGCTCGTCTGGACGCTAGTAGTGTCATTGCTCAAAAACTGCAGGACATAGCTACAAAAAGTAAAAAACACAACAAACTATAAGGTTATGAAACTTTTTACTACCAAAAAAACTAACCAGAGAAACCGGTCGCGGATTCGGCCAAAATCACCTGGCTCTAGTAAGGCAAGCAATACATACAGCACGCATAATCAGCCGCGACGATCACCAATCAGCGGTGATACAAGAACACGCAATAGTGTCGGTGGTGGAGCCCCTGCGTCAGGCCCGAAGTATCCATGGAGGTGGCTACCGCTTACCGTGATTGGTGTAGTGATTATTGGGCTTCTCCTTTATACAAGTTTTGTTGACGTAAGCAATCCTAAGGTGCGAATTATAGCTCCGAACCAAGCAGAAACATTTACGGTTGTGAAGGATGATATCCTAAGAGAGAACGCATATATGGAAGCAACAGCTGCAGCGCTTCGTGAGTCGATACTTAGCCGTAGTAAGTTTACCGTTAATAAGTCACGCATTGAATCGGCACTAATTGCAGAGTTCCCTGAGATCCAGCTGGCTTCACTTCAATTTCATCTTATCGATAAAACACCAATAATTCGCCTCGTGCCACGTAATCCGGTGTTGTTGGTCGAGTCAACCCAAGACAACACTCGTTATTATGTAGATGCAAATGGTGTTGTCATGGCTCAAAAATCAACGAATACAAGTGAAGATTCACCGTTAAGAACTGTGGTTGATGAGTCAGGCCTTGAGCTAATTCCGGGAAGCCGCGTCCTGCCGGTGGATACGATACGCTTTATTGATCAGGTTGAAGAACAGTTTAACGCGGCTGATCTACGTATTCAATCGATGTCTTTGCCTGCCGTCGCGAATGAGCTGCATGTTCGGGTAGTGGGGGACGAATTTGTCGGTAAGTTTGATATAACTGCCGACGTTCGTATACAGGCCGGTACGTTTATTGCTGTTCGTGAACAATTAAACCAAGATAACATTCAGCCTCGCGAGTACATTGACGCGCGTATACAGGGAAGAGCCTACTACAGGTAGGCTCGCAATAAGCAATAATCCCCCAGCCTCTCCTGCTCAGTGTTCGCAATTTGTTCTATTTGATGAATATACTACTACGCTAAAAAACTATACAAAAATATAAAAGCAGGGGAATGTCAAAAAAATATATATAAAACAGGAAAGTGGGGAAATTGCAAACTTTTATAATGGATCAGAGTAAAAAGCAAATGTTTTCACGTATAAAGCGACATAACTGTGGATAAGTCAAATATGATGTAAATATACACACGTTTCTATGCCCATAGTCGAGGGGGGCATACTTGAGGCTATAACAGCTGAGCATAACGTACAGTGCAGTTAATAGCATCTGAGCTTGGTGTAAACCGACACATACACCACAAAACAGAAATCCCCTGTAGTAGTAGATGATTGCTTATACCTGGGTAACAATGAATACTAAGTCGTAAAAGATATATTGTGCGACGTTGTAGTTAGCGCTCCGGGGTAGTGCTCTGCTAGCTGGTTTGTGCTTTGTTTTGAGCTTCTATTCTTCTATTATTTATATTTTTCGTTATGTTTGTGCGCTGGTATCTTTTTTCTGCTACTTTCCTACTTTGATCTCTATACGATTAGTCCTACAACTAATTTTACGTTTTACCTGTATTTAGTTCATTATTTGGCTACACTTATCCTACTATAAAAGTGTTCGCAATTTGTTCATTAATATTGCAGTTTTTGTTAGCACGTCTGAAAGAGCATACTCTCCTAACCTGCCAACAGGCACACAAGTCGGCTGTTGCTACTTATCAATCTTAGCTTTGGGTTTATTACGACTAGTTCTACCTTAAGTGTAGCCACTACTGATACTGCCCTTAAGTCTTGTAAGCAGATACTGCACAGCAGCAGATGTATTCTTATAGAAAATGGAAGCTTTTCTATTGCTCAGCGACGGTGTAGGTGGCTTTAGCAACCCGCTTGAACTGAGGTTTACCTTGAAGGTTCAGTAATATAGTAGTCTCTTTAACATAGCGACTTTTCAGGACTTCCCGAACAATATCATCGCGGTGGAGTGGCGCACCGGCTTTCTTTAAGACGTCAGTGATGGTATCAGCGACGGTGCCTTTCTTGAAGCCCCATTCCTTGAGCGCATATATACCACGGCCGACGAGCACGAATCGCTTATCTTTGATAAGTTCATTATGGATAGCTTGTACAGTAACGTCGTTTCGTTTGAAGCCACTTTCTTGAATTGCTTTGGCGATTTCATTGAAGTGCAGGTGTTTGCCGTTTTCGTATAGAATAACGTATATCTTGTCTCGAATGTTCTTTGGGTTGACCATAGGCCATTTCGTAAGCCCCCAGCGGCCATTTAGCGTTGCGATATGCTTCGAGGCACGAGCTAAGCCTTCTACGTGCTTTTCGTCAGTGATCTTTGCTTGTTTCGCAATTGCAGCTATGGTGGTTGGTTTACCAATATCTTTTACTGCTGTTAAGACTTGGTCTACTCTTGCTTTTAACTGTTTTTCGTCGTGCTCGGATTTAAGCCCAGTTACTTGGTAGAATGTGTCGTTTTCGTCAACTACTACAAGGTCTGCGCAGAGTGATGCAATAAATGCGACGCGAGCATGCTCGATACGACTTGGCTTTTCAACGAATTGCTGTGTAAGGTCTTTGATACGTGCTACTTTTGTAGTGTTTTTGAGGTGGTCAATAAGTTCTATTTGTAGATTCTTGACGTGAGGAACGTTCCCCTCCTCTGCCTGCATCTTCAATCGGATAACAACGGCCTTTTCTAACTGACGAACACGCTCTCTGGTGATGCCAAGTAGCTCACCGATTTGCTCTAGTGTTTCCTTGCGATCAAACAATCCAAATCGGCGTGACACGATTTCTCGTTCACGTTCTCGTTCTATAGTTTGTAAAATGTCGGTAACGATTTTCTCGGTGTTACGTTCAGATTTAGGCTCTGTCATTTCTATTCATTCCTTGCCCACCAACGCTTACGTTTTATTAATTGTAAAACATATATACAGAAAAGTCAACTCGGACTTGTACTAGATATATTTTAGCATGAAATGGACGTTTATACCTAATACATGACATGTTAATATCTGCAGATAACGATAGTCAGCTCATATCAAGTATCCGCATATAAAACCAGATGTAGAATATTAGTGTAGTACTGACTGTTATTTTTTCTTTTTATAGCGTTTTTTACGTGTTGGCGCTTTATCGATCATTTCTTGTGCTTGCTTCTCGGTGATGTCCTTTGGTTCAACATTTTTCGGGATACGCACGTTTTTTTTGCCATTGGTAACGTATGGTCCATACGGGCCTTTTATAATTTCGATGCCATTTGCGAACGCTTGAATCTTCCTATCCTTGATTTGCTGTAGTTTCTCTGCGTATAGCTTTCGAGACTCTTCAATAGTGATCTTCATTGGGTCACGCGGCTTTATTGCTACATATGTCTTATCAACCTGTATATAGGGACCAAATCGGCCAATGTTTGCTTTAATGTCTTGACCGTCCTCAGTCTGTCCGACAATACGAGGTAGCTTGAACATCTCCATAGCTTCATCAAATGTGACAGTTTCGATATCTTTTCCTTCTGGCATCGGCGCAAAATCAGGTTTTTCATCGTCCTCAGTCTCACCACGCTGGAGCATTGGACCGTATCTGCCAAATCGCGCATAGATAGTTTTGCCGTTCGCAGGATCAACACCAATTTTTTTTGCCTGCATACTATCTTTTTTACTGACAGATTCAGACTTTTCGACGAGGGGTGCAAATGTTTCGTAGAATTCATCAAGCATTTTGACCCAATCGAGCTTTCCTGCGGCGACCTCATCGAAACGTGCCTCTGCATTCGCGGTAAACTCATAATCGACAATGTATGAAAAGTGCTTCATAAGAAAATCAGTTGTCACTAGGGCTACTGATGTTGGTAATAGTTTGCTTTTATCGGAGCCGTATTCACGTGACTCCTCAGATTCTTTTATGGAATCATCTACAAGCTCTATTAATTGGTGTTTTCGTGAAATTCCTTCTATATCAGCCTTCTCTACGTAACCTCGAGCCTGAATGGTTGAGATTGTCGGCGCGTAGGTGCTTGGGCGTCCGATACCGAGATCTTCCAGCTTCTTAACGAGACTTGCTTCTGAGTAGCGGGCAGGTGGTTTAGAGAAGGCCTCTTCAGCTGAAACTGTTTGTCGATCGAGTGCATCACCTACGCTGACGTCTGGCAAATTAACATCTTCTCTGATACCGCCATACACCTTCAGGAAACCGTCAAAGCGTAACACCTCACCCTTTGCAACAAACACGATGTCATCGTGTTGGTCTGGCTTGATTGATACATTTGTTTTGTCGGTGCGGGCTGGCGACATTTGGCTCGCGACAGTACGTTTCCAGATAAGGCTATAGAGTTTTTGTTGTTGCTCGTCTTTGCCAGCACTGGTTGTCTTTACGTCAGTTGGGCGTATAGCTTCGTGCGCTTCTTGGGCCGATGATTGCTTA
The DNA here is from genome assembly GCA_024635455.1 of Candidatus Saccharimonadota bacterium. Classification (GTDB taxonomy): domain Bacteria; phylum Patescibacteriota; class Saccharimonadia; order Saccharimonadales; family SLHW01; genus SLHW01. The sequence goes on from JAGXIU010000003.1 coordinate 41,146, forward strand.
GTCTTGTATTGTCGTAAGGTGTAGTATTCTTTGCCAAACTGACTTGTTATATAAGCGCTGGTAGCATCAATTGCGGTTTTAGATAATGTAGTACTATCGGTACGCATATAGGTGATCAAACCACTTTCATACAGTCGCTGAGCGACGGTCATAGTTTGCCGAACGCTAAAGCCGAGTTTGCGGGCAGCTTCTTGTTGCAGGCTACTGGTTGTGAACGGTGCCGCTGGGTTGCGGTTACTTGGTTTTTGTTCGACTGAGGTAACATGAAAGTCTGCTGAGGTCAGCTTTTTGAGTAGATCGAGTACCTCTGCCTTGGAATCAAGCTTGGTCTTTAGCTCAGCGCGTAGTTGTTCAGCTGGTTGCTTAACGGTATTAAACTCAGCACTAACCTTAAAAGAAGAGGCGGGTGTGTAGGCTTGTATCTCGCGCTCTCGCTCAACAATGAGCCGAACAGCTACAGACTGGACACGTCCAGCTGATAATCCCGGTCGAATCTTCTTCCATAGAACTGGTGATAATTGGTAGCCGACAATACGATCGAGAATGCGGCGGGCTTGCTGTGCCTCTACTAATTCCTCGTTAATAACGCGTGGTTTCTTGATTGCATTCTTTATGGCTGGTTCGGTAATCTCATGAAATACGATACGATTCGTTGTCTTTGGGTCTATTTTAAGCGCTTGGCAGAGATGCCAGGCAATCGCCTCCCCTTCTCGGTCTTCATCACTTGCGAGCCAGACTGTTTTATCTTTGGCAGCTTTTCTCAAATCAGTAACGACCTTCTTCTTATCGCTCGTAGTCTCATACTGGGGCTTGAAGCCGTTTTCTATATCTATACTCAACTTTTTTCGCGGTAAGTCACGAATGTGACCATAGCTACTCTTGACCTCATAATCTTTACCGAGGTATTTTTTTATGGTTTCTGCTTTAGCAGGACTCTCAACTATAACGAGATTCTTTGACATATTGCTCTAGTGTACAGACAATGTCTATATATCTGCAACTGCTTATTATTTATCGAAGTGCCCAATGATCAGCCCCAAGTGGCTTAATCTTGTCAGAAATCTCGAGCATGGTCATGGTTTGCGCGTATTCCTTGGTAGGTAGTTTGCTTTGTTCAAGCAGCGTCTTGCCGTCACTCACTCCTTCTTGTAGGAGGCTGATGATACGAGACTCTGCCTCTGTTTCGCCTAGAATGATTTGTTGCTGTTGAGCCTGTTCACTGATGTTGCATTCATCGAGTATATCCTGAGCGCTCCGGGCTGCTCGTGCTCCTTGGGCTATAAGGTTATTTGTACCCTGACTCATTTGATTGGTGATATTTCCTGGCACTGCAAGTAGTGGCTTGCCTTGATCAAGGGCAAACCGAGCAGTATGTAGCGTGCCACTTTTCTTGGCAGCCTCAGTTATTAATACAGCGTCACTTAAGCCTGATACGATACGGTTACGTTCAACAAAGTTCTGGCGTAGGGGTGGAGTACCTGGTTCATATTCGCTAACAAGTGCCCCACCGGCTGCAATAATATCCTTTGCTATATTTCGATGGGCTGCCGGGTAGATTTTATCGAGACCACATGGCAGGACTGCTATCGTGGGCATTCCTTCGGCCAGTGCGGTTTTGTGAGCAGTGATATCGACCCCGAAGGCCAGGCCACTTACAACGGAGATGTCATATGCCGCTAGATCTGAAATAAATTTTTGTGTCACTTCCCTGCCGTAAGGCGTGATTTTGCGTGAACCAACCACTGCTACCATTGTTTTTGCTGACAACGCTTCAGGAGATCCTCGGACGTACAGTTGCTTCGGAGGTTGTGGAATATGACGCAGCACCCCTGGAAAATCGTTTGATTGTAGCGTAAGCTTATTGACTTTATGCATAGATTAGGTTTTTAGTATTGACATATAACGTTTTATTTGCTAAAGTATGTTCTTGTAAACGCCGTAAAGGTGATTTACGCACCTTATATCCCCCATTCTAGCAATTATGTTGCTAGAAAACATTGTTAGATTGTTTTAGAGCACGCCTGCAAACGTCATAATACGTCTTACCCTCCACGTGTATGAATATGCATGCATTCTGTCGAGCGTTTTTGCTCAATACAATACATGCTCTAAAACAAACTAACCCCTTTAACGCCCCAGCTCTTTTTATAAGGAGTCGGGTGCCAGGAGTCTTTGAGAGACGACCGGCCCAAACAAAATGGTGAATATACAGTATTCCGTCGTTTACGTGCGGAGGCGCGGGCGATGAGTAAATCTATCGCAATCCGACGCTTCACCGGGGTGGGTTGAAGGGAATGTGCGAGGCATTGGCGTTTTAATAACGTTCAATGCCTCATGAAACGAGCTTCTAGCGGTGCCCACCCCCTCTAGAAGCTCGTTTTTTGTTTAGAGAATATTACGCGTTTCTTTTGGTAGCGGCGATCCGCTGAAGATGTACTCAGTTAGGATTGCTGTGGTCTCTTTTATTATACTGGGTAATACTTCTTGCTCGTCTTTACTGAATCGGCTAAGTACAAAACGCGAAGTGTCTTCTACTAGCTCTTCCCTGCCGATGCCAACCCGAACCCTGCCAAATTCTGAACCGATAGCATCAATAATAGACGTAACGCCGTTGTGTCCGGCCGACGATCCACCGACTTGTGTTCGTATTTGCCCAAGTTGTACATCCTTATCGTCGTATATAACGATAATGTTGCTGGGTGATATTTTATAAAATTGAGCTACCGAGGCTGTGGCATCGCCGCTCTTGTTCATATAAGTCGTTGGCTTGATTAGAATAATCTGGTTATTTGCGAGCTGCTGGTTAGCTATATCAGAACGCTGGTCACTCTTATGGCTCCATTTTGGAAAGTCGTGCTCAATTGCAAATGCGTCAACGCAGCTAAAACCAATATTGTGCCGCGTCCCGTCGTATTTTTTTTCTGGGTTGCCAAGCCCAATTACTAGAAATCGGTTATCGCCGATACCAGTTGTATAAAGCGGGAGGCTGCTACTTAGTTGGGGTTTCTTTTGCAGTAAGGCCATCTAGATACAGCATACTACAGGTTGTGATTATTTTTCTCGATTGGTTTTTCCATCGAAGAACCAAAAACGTATCGCGACACCTTCATAGCCGAAGCGTTCTCGAAACTCTCGTTCCATAAATCGCTTATAACTCCAGTGAAGAAGCCGAGTTTGCTTGCCAAAGACTTTAAAATTGGTCGGATTATCATCTTCTTGAATCATATACTGTAGCCGAGGCTGTGAATTTTTCAGTCCTGCTGGTGGGTGTTTTTCACAGACTTCCCGTAGCCAACGGTTGAGCTCAGGTGTCTTAATGCGCTGTTGTTGGTTGTTGTAAAGTTCAGTAATCAGACTGAATAATTTCGTAACGTTTTGGCCGTCAACACTACTGGTAAATATCAAAGGTGCCCATGGCACAAAGTCAAACTCTCGTTGCAAACGCGCTGCAATTTGATCGCGCGTGTAGGCATCTTTTTCTAGACTGTCCCACTTGCTTATAACTAATACTAGTCCCCGATTTGCCTCTTTAACCATGCCAGCTATCTTTTGATCAAGCGCCACAGCTGGCTCATTTGCATCGATGACCAACAGACAGATATCAGCTGATTCGATTGCGGCGATGCTTCTGAGTACGCTGAATTTTTCGACGCCTTTTTCAATCTTACCTGGCTTTCTGATGCCGGCAGTATCAGCTAGTTCTATGGAGCGGTTTTCATAACGAACACTCGTTTTATTAACATCTCTTGTTGTGCCTGCTACGTCAGCGACCAATGCTTGTTGTTTTTTTGCGAGCGCATTAAACAAGCTTGATTTGCCAACGTTCGGTCGACCAATCAGTGAAGCTCGAATGACATCGTGTTCTGTATTGTCTTGTTTTTTCGGTATCTCCTCTATAAGTACATCGAGTAGATCGGCAATACCTGATCGTTGTGTTGTGCTCGTCATGACAATTGGCGTGATGCCAAGTGAGCGATAATCTTCAGGAGTTGCCCGCGGTGTTTTGTCGGCTTTGTTGACAACCAACATAACCTGCTTCTTACTTTTCAGTGCGGTCTTGGCTACGCGCCGGTCCTCGCTAGTAATAGGCGTATCGGCCTCAATCACTACCCAAATAATATCAGCGCTAATCGAAGCTTCCTTGATCTGGTCCTGAATCGTAAGCTCGAATTCATCTTCAGCTGGTTTCATGCCAGCGGTATCGATTAACCAGAAGTGATGATTCTGGTATTGGGCTCGTTCCCATATGGCATCACGAGTGGTTCCAGCCTCACGGGCTACGATGGTTTCTCTCTTGCCGATTACAACATTAAACAAGCTTGATTTGCCTACATTGGCACGTCCAACAATAGCTACGATAGGTAGTCGATTCTTCATATTCTATCTATTATCCCAAAAAAATTGCTCAGGTGCTAATATTCCGCCTTATTTAATCCATTTATGAGCTCATATGAGCCTACAGGAAGCTTGTTTAGCTTATAATCGCCGAATGATATGCGGTGTAGCTTCTGGACCTTGTAACCGAGCGCTGCAAAGGTTTTTCTGATTTGCCGGTTTCTGCCCTCTTCTAGTGTTGCCTGCCATTGTCTTCCTGCTTTATCAAGTGGCCGCAGCTGAAAGCTGCTCGGTCTATTATCGCCAATATTAACACCCGTTGTTGCTATCGTTTTGTTGTCCGAGCTCTCTAGCGGCTTATTTATGGCTACCTTATAGACTTTTTGTTTTTTGTAGCGTGGATGGGTTAGCTGGTTTGAAAAGTGGCCATCATTGGTTAATAAAAGTAACCCCGAACTATCTTTATCGAGTCGACCAACTGGCTTTAGATCACTGAATTCTTTTGGGATGAGGTCATAAATAGTACTACTGCCCTGTCCATTCCGTGAACATACGTATCCAATTGGCTTATGGAGCATAATCGTTTGTGATTTTGCTGGGGGTTTTATAGCTTTGCCTTCGAGCTGTACAACGTCGCCAGGCTCTATGCTCTGCCCGATTTGAGGGAGAGCTCCGTTTACCTTGACTGCGCCATTCTGAATGCGCTTATCGACAGTTCTACGTCCGAGACCAGTCGCTTTAGCTATGTATGAATTAATACGCACAATACGTACTAGGATAACAGGTTATGTGCAGCAAGTTGATCTTAAAGGGCTATATTGTTCGGGTCATCGTTGCCTGGAGCCGGTGTGTTCTGGTTTTGGCCACCAGGTTGAATTACGTTTCCAGGGCTTGTGTTATTTGGATCTTGGTTGGGGCTCGGCGGTGTCGTGGTTTGGCCATTCGGTGATACTACTGATGAGGCTGGGAGAGGTGATTGTTGGTTATTCTTCTCGTCTTCTTGGTTGGCAAGGTCGTTAATGTTGGCTTTGTTATCTGGTGAGCTTGGTAGTGGTTGGATCACTCTCTGACCACCAGCTGCACTTGGTGCAGTATTGTTCGGGTCTTCCTGTTTAGGCGGAGCTGGCTGCGGTTGCGGTTGTTGTTGTGGTTCGGGCACAGGAGCTGGTTGTGCAGGTGGTGGTGTGCTCTGGTTAGTAGTGTTGTCTTCTGGCGCTTGTTTTACATTGAGTGTTGGTGTGGTGCTTGCTGCATTGGCAAGAGTTACACCGCTACCTTGATCGAGCTCTGCCTCGGGCTGTTGCTGTGGTTCAGCTTTCTTCTCTGGTTCTGGCTGAGGGGGCTCGTTACTCTGTAGTTGGTTTTTGACAAAATCATCTATTTTAGCGTCGACGGCTTGTTCTTCTTCAGCTGTTGTTTGGGCATTATCAGTCGATGGGCTAGCAACAGGATTTGTTGGCTGGGTTGTACTCTGCGGTGCGGGAGTCGGCTGCTGAGCTTGAGAGCTCGTGTTGTCAGCTTGTTGTGTGGCGTCATCATCCTGAGCAGGTTGTGTTGACGGTGGACTTTGGTTCGTTGCCGTATCTGCTGCTGGAGCTTGAGTCTGAGCGCTTTGATCACCCTGAACTGGCGTACTGTCGGTATTTACTTCTGGCATAACTGCTGTTGGCGCTGGAGGTGGAGCTTGATTTTGTGCTGGCTCGTTTGGCTGCACTGGGGTTTCTGGTGGACTTTGGTTCGTTGCCGTATCTGCTGCTGGAGCTTGAGTCTGAGCGCTTTGATCACTCTGTTCTGGTTCAACTGTATTTGCGGGTGCTGGTGTTGGCTCTTCCGCGGCTTGTCGATCTGCTGTTTCCTGAGCGGGCTGGCTCGCTTGATTTTCCTCAGTATCGCTTGCCTCAGACGTGCCGTTTAAGAGTTCATCAGCGACGCGCGCAACGTCTTCTAGGGTAACCTGTGATTTGACTAGGTATTTGTTAGCGCCAAGTTTATCTGCTCGTTCTTTGTCCTCAGCTTGTGAAAGTGCGGTCATCATGACGACTTTCGTGTTTTCGATTCCCGGTGTACTCCGGAGAATATCAAGCATGTCAAAGCCACTGATTTTCGGCATCATCACATCGGATATAATAAGATCTGGTTTTTCTTTGGTTGCCAGCGCGAGTGCTTCTTCGCCGTCTTTGGCTGAAATAATTTGATAGCCCTCGGCGAGCAAACGAGCTTCATAGATTTCTCGTAGGTTGTTGTCGTCTTCGACGAGCATTATTTTTGACATGTTGCTGGTTGCTCCTTCGTAAATACTAGCATAATGCTTATGTTAGTTGTATTGTACCATGATTTATTCCGTATACGCGACCATTTAAGAGCTTGGGGATTACTTTTGATTTGTCATTGCTTCCTGTGAGGAAATCCTCGGTAGGTTTATGTAAAAGGTGCTTCCCTCGCCTACTTTGCTTTCTACCCATATTCGGCCATTGTAGATTTCTATAATTTTTCGGCAAATAAATAAGCCAAGACCCGTGCCGCCAATGGTACGAGTCGCAGAATTGTCTACTCGGTAGAACTTTTGGAACAGGTGAGGTACATCCTCGGCTGGTATGCCTGGGCCGGTATCTTTAATGAATAGTTGAATGATGTCGTTGTTGCCAGTCAGGCCGATTGAGATTTTGCCCGACTCAGTGTATTTCACCGCGTTGTCAAATAAGTTGGTTATAACCTCACTAAGCCTGTCCGGGTCAGCCATCGCGTAGTAGAGAGGTTTTATTGTCTTTCCGCCGGCCACAGATCCATCAGCGTCTGTATTCTCAGCAGAGCCAACTACAACATCAACCAACAGGCCCTTCTTCTCTGCTGTAAATCGCAGATCATCGGCTAATTTTTCTATGTATTCACCAATCTCTACAACTGTCGGGTGGCTGACTAGTCGGCCATCTTCGGCTTTTGCGCTGGTTAATAAGTCCTGGAACAGTTTCCCGAGGTGTTTCGTACTGGAATAAGCCTTGTTTAGGTAGTTTCTGGCGCTATTATCAATTTTGCTTACCTTTTCGTTCAGGGCGAGTGCGAGGTACCCTTCAATTGCAGCTACCGGTGTGCGCATTTCGTGGCTTGCAGTACTAATAAAGTCTGCGCGCCGAGCCTCTTCTTCTCTAGCGGCACTGACATCACGTACGACCGCGACAGCTCCAGCCAGCTCTTCGTTGCCAGGAATATTTATTGGAGAAACAGCTATCGATACTGTGCGTTTTTTGTCATCTCTGCCAATCAGTTGAGCGATCTTTTCGATAGATTGTCGGCTTGCTAGTACTTGAGTAAATATATTTTCTTGTTCAGGTATCTCTTTGCCATCTTCTTCGCGTAGATCCATGACTGTCTTCACATCAATATTGGCTGACTCATCAACTGGCCATCCAGTCATTTCAGCTGCCGCTGGGTTAGTGATCGAAATCTTTCCTTTGGTGTCTGTTACAACAATACCATCAGTTATTGACTGAATGAGGACGTCAGAAAGCTGCTGACGACTTTTCAATTGTCCGGTTAAGCGCTCGACCTCGACATCTTTTGGATCGACATAAAAACGTCGCCAAACAAACCAACTTACATACGACAATACATAGGTACCGACCAGGACGATTATTCCTCGAGTATCCAGTAAGGGTTTTGATTCGTTCACGCCATTGAAGGCAGATACTTTCAGTAAGACAAAATAAAACGTCATAATGAATGAAGGTGCTGCCGCTATGGCTGGTCCAAGTATGCCACCCAGAAGACAAATTATTGCCCATACTAATACCCAATCAGAGTGTAGTCCTCCGCTAGCATGCATTAGGCTCACAACATTAAGGGTAAGCAGAGCCCCGAGGATTGCCGGTGGGAGGTGTCGGCTTGTCCGCTCTGCAAAAGCGTAGAATGCCAGGCCAAAAACAATTGCAATAAAAGCAATACCAGCCTGCAGTGGAGTAATTGCTGTCAGTAAATCGAGAAAATCAGGAAAGCGGTCGCTATACACAAATTGAGCACCAAATGCGACGAGTAGAAGACCTTGTATGCCGATTGTTGTGTATTTGTATAAATGTAGCCAGCGTTCGCTTGCAATATGCATTTTGTGAACAGCCCACCTGTCGTTATGGTTTATAAGCTTAAACACGATTATACGTTAAAAACCGACATTTTTACATGGTATATCTGGGAAAATTACCTACAACTGTGGTAGTATAGGGCTCGAACTTATGGCCTCATCGTCTAACGGCTAGGACACCAGGTTCTCATCCTGGCAATCGGGGTTCGATTCCCCGTGAGGTCACCAATGAAAGTGCCCCACCTTGTGTGGGGTTTTTTCATTGGTGCGTTCCATGCAATGGAACAATCGAACACCCAGGTTCGAAGACAAGGAGCTCACGCAGATGCTTGCATCGAGTAAGCTCCGCAGGCGCATCGACTGAAAGGAGATATTCCCCGTGAGGTCACGCGCAGAAGTTTACTTCGAGCATGGCAAAGCAATCTTTCCTCCTCTTCTCATCCTGGCAATATCGCCAAAAATGAAGGATGCTACACTAGTGTTATACTGAAGCGTAAGGAGAATGCTATGAAATTAAATCAAAAGGGCTATAGCGTAATCGAAATAGTACTCGTATTAGTTATAGTTGGGTTAATCGGAACAGTTGGGTGGCTGGTATACGATCGCCAAAATAATAAAGCAGAAAATAATGAGACCACTAACGCACGACAGGCAGAAGATGATGAGACTACCAGCGCACAACAGGTAGAAGATGATGATTCCCGAGAAACCACTAAGGAGTCTGACTATAAGACGCATGATGGTATCAAATATACAGTGCCAACAGATTGGGTAGGTGCTAAGGGGCCATTCAAAGATTCTGAAATAGAGGTCGGTGGTCAATATCTCCTAAGTCCTGATTACGAGGAAGCTGGTGGAGGACAACTATTCATAGAGGCCGGTGCTTATATAAACTTTCAGAAACTTGAGTGGGCTGGTATAGATAAAAACACTTCGGTAGAACAGGCCGCAAGTGTCGTAAAAAATGGTGAAGGCGGTTATCTTGACTCGGATTCAGTAGAGGTATCAAAAGTAGGAGATGTTCAGGTTGTCATGTTTGACGCTGGGCATACGACTGACGGTGTAACCGTATTTTATAAAACATCTAACGGTCAGTGGTTGGACGCAAGTTTCAGCACCACAACAGGCGGTGACGGAAACTATAATGCTCAAGACAGCCCACACTATAAGACCTTTCTTGCGTGGCTAGAGTTATTCACTGAACTTAACTCATAGCACAACATTGGCCATCAGTCTTAGCTAGTAATCTATTCCAGCGTATAATCTTGTGACAGAATAAGCTCTATTCCCCCGTGAAGGATAAATAAACCCGACAATCTATAGTGTGTCGGGTTTAGCCAGTTTTACGATTTTGTGTTAGCCAACGCCATTAAGAAACTCAACCAGTTGCTTAGGGGTAATCTCAGCTTTAATAATATAAGCATCTGCTTGACGTTCAATAGCTGTCTTGTTTTCTTCGCTTTGCTCTAAGTTTGTGGTGACGATTATTTTCGCCCGAATTGGTTTCTCTGCCTTATCGCGTAGTTTTTCCAGTATCTCCGTCCCAGTAATTGTAGGCACCATGATATCGAGTAGGATAATATCGTAGGCATCGGTTTGAGCCTTCTGTAGACCAGCGGCGCCGTCAATCGTTAAATCAACTTCATAACCAGCTCGTTTGAGTGCTCGGACATACAGCTCACTAATGAAGTACTCGTCCTCAATGATGAGTACTTTTCTGCTGATTTGTTCGGCTGGTGCTGTTTGTTCTTGGTCCATCGTCGCTATCTCCGATACATTGAGTGGTTTTTTACCCAGCCATGTGACTGTCGAATAATCTCTTTATTTCCAGTTTCTTGTAACTCTTTATCGAGTTGAGCATATGGTACCACACTGAAGCCGAAGGTACTGCCCTCCCCTTCCTTCGAATTGACCCAAACTTGTCCACCGTGTGCGGAAATGATTGCTTTGGTCAAATAAAGCCCTAAACCAGTGCCGCTGATTTTATTACGAGTCCGGTGGTTTCGATAAAATTTCTCAAATAAATTAGTAGTTACACTGCTTGGCATACCGACACCGAAATCTTGAACAGTTGTATGTATAAGACCGTTACTGCCAACTTTTGAAGTGACGATAATCTTCTTGGAGTCACCACGATACTTAATGGCATTATCGATAAGGTTGGCTATTACTTCATAAATACTAACTCGGTCTATTCCAACTGACGGAATATTATCGTCAATATGTCGCTCGAGCGTTATATCGTAAATATCTGTGCGAATCTGTATGTCGTCCAGCATGGCTTTCAGTGCTTTATTCCAATCAGCCTCTTGGAGCTGCATCATGAGCTGGTTTTGTTCGATGCGAGCAACGTTGAGGATATTGTTGACAAATATTGTAAGCTGCCCAGCTGCAACCTCCATTTTGTGCATAAAGTCCTGGAGCTCTTCGCTTAAGTTCTCACCCAGTTCGTCTTCAAATACTTCAATGTAGCCTCGCAACATAGTAACTGGAGTACGTAATTCGTGCACTGCCATGGCAACAAAGTTAAGCGAATCGTCGTCTTGCTGGTAATGCTCGGTTCGGTCGAACATGGTGATAATAAAATCCGCGCCGCTCGGATTGTCACGGTTATATTGCGCGCTTAGGTCACATTGCTTTTCTGATTGGTCTGGTAGCGTGACACGAACTCGTTCCCAGAAGCCGGTAGTTGTGACCTTGTTCTTCTGGCACTCCTCCATCCATTGATTCAACGTATGCTCACTCGGGAAAGTAAGCCGTACTGCATCTTCTAGGGTTTGGCCAAAGAGCTTCGAGGTTTCTGTGTCAACGTACGTAATAGCTGATTCACTGGCGTTGGTGATAATTCTCTGAGTATTGAGTACAAACATAGGTAGCGGTAAGTGATTGACGATATTGATAGCCTGTATGAGCTCTTTTCGGTGAGACGTAGTGTCCGCTGTCTGCGAGGAGCCATAGCTTGCCAATTGGTATACCTGCATAGCCATATTATTAATAAGTTCTTTGCCCGTACGGATTGCTTCAAGGTTTGGTGGACTTGAGGCGCTATGCTCGTGCCCTGGCGCAACATGCATGATTGCCTGTACTAGCGTATTAAGAGGCTCAAGAACTGCCTTGAGTACGAATTCGCTCAAGATGAGCGAAAACCCTATTACGGATACAAAGCAAATAATTATCGCCAGAAGTGAATCGACCGCAAAGACCTCAAACAGCATGTACCATGCAACTATCGAAAAAATTCCAACGAGAATCAGGGCGCTCGCGATATAGGTATAGACTTGTGCTCGTAACCGTTTGGAATGATCCATGCCCGCCCCCTTATTACTTAGTAGTTACGTCTCCTGCGCTTGTAGCTAGTGTCACCCATGTCTTGCCAGGATTCAAGCCGACCGGTAACCCGTCCGCGTTACCAAAGCGTACGTTTTCCTTTTGGCTTGGCTTTTCCCAGATACCACGGGTCATTGTGCCATCTTGGAATATAAATGCAGTATTGCTGCCAGTTAAATCGTATACAGAATAAATACCATCACGCTTATAATCTGCCACCATAACAACCACAACATCAGATGTAATTTGTTTATTGGTTTGCTCATCAACATGCGGCACGCCAGCCATAAACCGTTTATAAGTATTGTTCTTGGCGTCATAGACGAAGCGGACATTATATAGCGGTGAAGATATTCGTACACTCACCTCTGTTACATCTGGTTTTTCTGCTGGTTCGGGGTTTTTTCGGACAAATCCATTAAAGTCACTTTTGTTGTAGCCGCGTTTTTCGTGGACCTTTAACAAATCAGCCCGCGTTGAGTACATATTATGAGGCGCGAAGCGTGTGTTGACGCGTCGATAGGCCTCAGGGTTCTGGAATTGATCTAAGTCCTTCACGCCTAAGCTGCGTACGCGTGATAGTGCGTACGGACTACCGCCAACATGAGCTAATGCGGCGTCATGCGCCAATATCCAATCAATATGATTCCGCCGAACCGAACGGATTGGTCCAATTTGCTCTGGCTTGTCTTCCTGATAGAGGGCGAGGAAACGAGTGATACTTCCCTCCACCATTGCCTCAAACACAACACCAGCATCAGCTAGCCCTGATTGTGGTCTAGCATCAGGGCTATTTTCAATAGTAACTGCGGTTACAGGTAAGCTTGCTAGCTGAGGGGAGACCTCCACACCAGTTAGCTCTGATGGTATGGTCTTCGGTTCCGGCGGTGGCAATGGCTCCTCCGGTTGTTCTACCGCGACTGGTTCTGGCTCAGGCGGAGCTGGCTGAAGGGCAAAAACGAGCCCGACTGTAATAGTCGTGAAAAATGCCAGCAAAACAGCAATAGTGATAAGTCGCTTCTTCTTGCTTGCTTCTCGCCAATACTGTTTTATAAATGCAATTGGATGTACTCTCGATTTTTTATTCTCTGGTTTGTCATATACGGTTGACTCGATCATTTCTTCAACTTGCTCTTCGTGTCGCTGTATTGGTACGTTGCTAGGCTCACGATCACTATCATCGTGTAACCGAGTTGTGTGGTTCCGCTCTGATTTCGGCGGTCGTACGTCGTCCATCATAATTTTTCTCTATTATAGCAGAATTCTGCTTATGCCTTGAGCGCATTTATTTGATTGTCGATTCGCTGGAGGGTGCGTTCTTTACCCAATATTGCCATAGTCTCAGCTAACCCTGGTGAAGCTGGTGCTTGGGTCGTCGCGATTCGAACTAAGCTAAACAGTACTGCGGGCTTTTCTCCTGTAGATTCTAAGAGCTGGTTTAGTTCACGCTGCAATGGATCTACATCAAATACTACTGCCGTCAGCGCGGTACGAGCCGTATTTAGTAAGTCTACTAAGTCCGATTGGTCATATTTTTTGAGCTTTTTATGCTCGCTAAGGAGTGATGGGTCAATAGGTAAGTCGGTATAAAAGAATTGCGTTAGCTCTGGTAGCTCAGCAAAATATTTGAGTCGTTCTTGCAACGCTCCGACTACAGCTTTGTTGTAGGCTTCATCAAATGACTGCGCTTCGGGAGGTAAGAATTTTTGGGCTTGCTCATAAAGTGTATCAAGATCCATCTGACGTATGAAACTTCCATTCACCCATTGCAGTCGCCGTTCGTCGAACACAGCACCACCTCGCCCAACGTGATTTAGTGAGAACTTGCTCATAAGTTCGTCTACAGAAAATAACTCTTGTTCAGTGCCGTCGTTCCAGCCTAGTGTTGCAATGAAGCTAAGTAGTGCTTCTGGCAGAAAGCCTTGTCGTAGATAGTCAAGCATATCTCGAGCACCATCACGTTTACTGAGCTTCTTTTTTCCATCAGGTCCAAGAATCGGTGGTAAGGTTGCCATAGTCGGAACTTCTAGGGCTAGTGCTTCGTACAGGTTCATATAGTTCGGGACGCTAGCGATAAATTCTTGACCGCGTACGATATGACTCACCTTCATCAGATAGTCATCAACTATGTGGGCGAAATTGTAGGTAGGATATCCATCAGACTTAATCAATATAAAGTCATCGATGACTTCGGGGCCAGTCGCTAACTCACCCATAACAGTGTCTTTCCACTTGTATGATTTTGGATCTGACTTGAAGCGTAGTGGTGTTGATCCGTCCCATTTTGGCGGATTTTCTGGACGATGATTTCGATATAAAAATGGCTTTTTTTGTTGCTGGGCTTGCTCACGAAGGTCCTGGAGATCCGCTGCTGTATAAGGGTCAGCGTAGGCTCGACCATCGTCTATTAACTTCTGTGCCCACTGTTTATATATGTCCAAACGTTCGCTCTGTCGGTATGGCCCATAGTCGCCATCTATATCAGGACCTTCATCATAACCAAGTCCAACAGCGTGGAGTGTGCGCATAATGTGTTCATCAGCGCCAGCAACTTCACGTTTTTTATCCGTATCTTCAAGTCGAAGGATAAAGTCCCCATTGTTTTGTCGGGCAATGAGCCAAGCAAACAAAGCAGTACGCACTGCACCAACATGCAACATGCCAGTTGGGCTTGGCGCAAACCGAGTTCGAGTTAGATGTGTATCTTCCACGTCAACCATTGTAGTACAGACCTGCGTAATTATCCGCAAGAATATTTATTACCATCAGAGACTATTAGCTAGGCGTAGTAACTGGTCACTGTTTAGTGAGGATGACCCTTCGATGTTGTACCATATCCCACCATCTACCCAGGTAGCGTTGGACTCATTATATATGTATATCGTTTTCCCGTTACTCGGCACTGCTTGGTACAAGCCTTTTGTCTCTACGAATGAGCTACGAAGGCTTTCACTAGTCCAATCAGTCTTTTCTTTGTTGATACTGAAGGTTCGGCCATCGCTCACGGAATCATACTGCAGCGCTATGTGATCTGGGCTATATTCAACATTATTACTCAATTGAAAGCCAGAGGGCTTGTACTCTGGCAAGCTTGCACTAACACCAGATCGTGAGGAAGCAACCTGTACAGATAAGTACGGCATACTACTGTAGCCAATTATAGCTAGTCCGCCGACCATTAGTAAACCTGCTAGGCCGTAGCGAACTGCATTTGGTGCTTCGGCAAGCTTATTCCATAGTCGAGAGATGCGTGATTGGCTCGGGCCATCGTAGGTTTGTTCGTGACTATTAGCATTGTCTATTGCACGTTCAGTTAGAGTTGGTGCTTGTTTCGTAGATTGTTGTTGGCTGGATTGTGATTGGGTCGTTGGATCTGCGTTAGCTTGGTCGGTCTTCGCACTGGCGGGCGCTTGATGGGCAGATGACGGATTGTTCTGTGTATGAGCGTCATGAAACTTCTGTACGTGCGCGCTTCTAACTGCTTTTGAGGCGCGTTCCAGTCGTGAGAAGTTCGTCAATGGCTTTTTCTGTAACTCGGGCGCCTGTTGGGCATCCTGAGCTGTGTTAGCGGTATCGGGCTTTGCTACTGATGTTCGCATCAGAGTTTGCGATTTATGCGGTTGTTTTTTTATTGAGTTCTCTGCAGGGCGATTATCTGTGCGTTGTTGTTTAATGGGTTTACTATAACCATCGATTGATTGGTTACTTTGTTTATTGTTGGGCTGTTTATTATCAGCTGGAGAAGCTTCTGTTTGTGCAGAACGAACCATTTCACCCGTACGAATATCGTAGGTATTACCGTTTAGCTCTATAATATTTTTTGTCATAAATTGTGTTCGTCTTACCTTCGCCATGTCAGGAATACATGTTAGAAATAGCTTATGCACTATCTTAGCGCCTATTAAGTTTTCTTACAAGCAATTGAAATACATGATTTATAGGCGCTATACTACACTGAGTAAAATATTTATATGGATTATCTTGACCCAGACAAAAAACGCCAGCATACGCAACGACTATTTATTGGCTACGGCCTCATGGCCGTGCTCATTGGTCTTGGCACAATTCTTCTCGTACTATTTGCCTACGGCTTTAGCTTTGATAGGTCGACCGGTTCTATTATCCAGAACGGCCTAGTGTTCGTAGACACGAATCCAGTCGCATCCAATGTATATATTGACGGCGAGCTACGCGGGAGGGGTGACCAACGCTTGGTCCTACCATCAGGAGACTATAGTATAGAAATCCAAGAACCCGGCTATCGTAGTTGGCACAAGGATATATCCTTGCTTGGCGGTAGCTTACTACGGTTTTCATACCCCCTGTTGATACCCGAGGATGTTGAAACGTCTGTCTACAGACGGTTTGATGCAGCTCCAAATATTTTGAGCACCAGCCCAGATAGGCGTTGGTTGCTTTTGCAAGAGTCAAGCCAAGTTGATGCTTTTGTCTTGTATGACCTAAATCAGGGAATAAACCTACCAACGTTTTTTTCATTACCAGTTGGTGTACTAGAGCAGGAGGTCGACAACAGCGAGTTGACTATTGTCGAGTGGTCAAACGATAACCGACACGTCATCGTTAAACATAGTTTTGACGGGGGCGAAGAGTTTGTCCTGCTAGACATTGACGAGCCTAACAGAAGCCAGAATTTAACAGACCGGTTCTCCAACATACCGTTCACTGACATTTCCCTAGTTGATAAACAATTCGATCAATACCATTTATTCAATAGGTCCCTCGGTGTATTGCAGCGAGCTGGGCTTGAGCAAGATGATCCGAGTATTGTGCTTGAGGATATCATTACGTACCGCTCACACGGTGACGATGCCTTAGTTTACGCAAAGGAACTCCCAGTAATCGAAAAAGAATCTACTGACGATATACAAAGAAAAGCAGTGGGTATATTTATGTCGCTGGAAGACCGAACATATCAAATTGACGCATTACCAAAAGCGCCTGCCTCAGATTATCTTCTCGACATTGCTCAGTTTGATGAGTCTTGGTACGTTGTGATCGGCTTTACGGGTAACAAGCAGGCTCTTGTCTACCGAGACCCTGTCGCATTACTAGAAGAGGATCAGCTCCGCACTTTATTGCCAGTTACTACGCTTCGTACAGAGGGAGAGCCGACGTACGTTTCATTCTCTGGTAACGCACGTAATATTGCACTGCAAGCAGGCACAGAGTTCTCTGTGTATGATGCGGAGCGTGAGCAGTCCCATACATTTCGTGTCAATGACCAAGAAGCTATTCCGCGGGCTCAGTGGATGGATGGCCATCGCTTGGTTTATATCCAGAACGAGGAGATGTATGTAATCGACTTTGACGGTACGAATCAGCAATCGATAGCCGAATGTTTGCCTGGCTATCAGCCGCTGTTCGATACTGAATATAGGTTTTCTTACTGTATCGGCTCGCCTGATGACAGCGACCGATTCGGTTTGTTGCACCGACTGTCGTTACGAGTTGAAGAATAGTCTGAGCTTTCTTGTTTACGCCTAGCTACCGAAAAGCCGACTCCATAGGCTAGGAGAGTTACTCGGTAGTGTTTCTGGCTGTCGTCGTTCATCTGGTGCTGGTGCAGAGCTTTCGGTGTTGTCTATTGGGTTGGGGCTAATCTGCTCTCCTGTAACCACAAGTCGATTAATAGCAGTACCAGGTGGATCGCACGTAATCAATGTTGCCACTGATGAGTGTTCATCGTTGGGTTGCAATACGCTCAAATCACTTGGAGGCACAACCTTGGTGTCGAATACACGGTATACATAGCGTGTTCCGTCCTTTTCTAACATAAACGTATCCCCTTCTTCGAGCTGGTTGAGTAATACAAAGGCAAACTTATACTTACCACGATTGAGTATATTATTGCTTGAGTGGCCAAAAAAGACACTATTGCCTCTTTCGCCAGGTTCTGCTGTGGTTGGATAATGCAGTACACCATCTTCTAGTGCACGTTGAACGGCATCCTCTTGAATTGATTCTTCCCCGTATACAACTGGTATTTCAACATTTATCTTTGGAATAATAATCTTGGGCTCGTCACCAACTGGTGTGTCTTCACCAATGATTAATGGCGTAGAGCTTAGAACCCGACTAGGGGTTATAAACGGTGCAATAAACCGCTCATTAAAAAAGCTAAAAGTTGTTATCAGTAAAACAAGGCCGCCCATCGAGAGTCCGAACAGGAGTGATTTTAGATTAGATTTATGTTTACTGCTTTGCTGAGACACCTTTGTGCGGATACGTTGCTGTATGTCATTAGCCGTTCGCTGCGTATAGGAGCTTGCACCGAACGGGCGACGTGTTGGCGCAGGCGGTTGTTGCTGGCTTGTTGATCCCGTTTGCAGCGTTGTAGTGTAGCTTTGTTCGGGTGGTTGAACATTGTTCTTACGCTGAGAGCCGTGCTCTGAATAAAACTCTTGCCAAACTTCGTGCTTTTCGTGGTCCGGGAGTTCCGCATAATACTCGTGCCAAGCTATCTGAATCTCAGCCAACGACTTGCCAGAATTACTTAACTCATACATAAAAGCTTGGTGTTTAGAGCGTTGCTTTGCTGGCACGTCTTCAGCAATTGTTGCCTCTGTTTTTGCCGCTGGCTCAGACTCGTAGAGACTATTAATTTTTTGTCGAATCAAATCTACTGCAGCGGCTGATTCGCTGTCGTTGTTGTCTGGAGATATTTTCTTCGTAGACTTAGGCGGCAATATATATCCGTTCGAATTGTCATCTTGATATGGCATATGCTCTAGCAAGTATAGTACAATATGCCCGGTAGTTCATAGGGCTGAGGGCTCGATGCACATTTTTGCGATAGGAGTTGCGCGACATAGCAGGTCGAACTCATATCGTGGTACATTTAGCGAAGTAAGAACAAATACATGTGGCGCTGTGGCGGAATTGGTATACGCGCATGACTCAAAATCGTGTGGGGCAACCCTTGTCGGTTCGAGTCCGACCAGCGCTACCAGTGATGATATTTGACAATTATTGAATATGTTTTTACAATTTCTTCATGAAACGTGCAAAACCTCGAAAAAGACATTTTTTTAAGGGTGGTGAAGCCAAGAAAAATTCATGTGACGGCTTACAAGACCCGAGTTTGGAGTTAGATAGGTCAGATCCAGGTTGGCGTCGGCTGGCTCGCCGTCGCATTGACGCGTCCATATTGATACCTGATCCAGAAGTGTATAGTCAACCATTGGTTAGTCTAGATACTCTTGTAGATCAGGAAGAGAAGCCACGCAGTGAAGAAATAACAAGTACTGGCAAGGTCTTAGTTGACGTGAGCGTAGAGTTAGTTACGATCACGCTGCCTGAACTGTCTGCGAACTCAGCCACACAGCAGATGTAATAGCTTCAAAACTCACCTCAGGCTGTTGGATGAGCCAAACAGCGGCATAACTCGCTAGGACAGTAGTTGCTGGCTGTTTGTCCGCTTCTATCTCAGTAAAAGAAACCGTACCTTCGCAAGCTGCTAATATGCCATCGTTGTATTGCAGGATAAGTATCATACCTAGTGTTTGGCTTAATTCAGTCATGAGTGGGACCAGTTGGGATAACCCCATATCATGTGCGACAGGCCTCGGTAATTTCAACTCTTTTATCAATGCTTGTAGCTGGGCAATAGAAATCACCAAAACTGCTCTACTTTGTTTTTTTAGCGCCTCATGATGTCGGATTATGGCATCAACTGCATCATTGCAATATAGAATCCAGCTAGGATACTCCTCAACAAAGCGTTCCATAACTATCATCGTCTCACTGTTTTTAGCGAGATCTCCAGCGAACAGTGCTCCGTCTGCCCATTGGGCAGTGTCGATCATTACAGCAAGTGCTTCTTTACTGAAACCACCGCTTGGGTTTCTTGGAGCATAGGTCCCGTGCTCGAGGATTTTGCCAGTGACTGATTTTAGGGAGTCAGGCAACACTACGCGCATATCTCCAATACCTGCCTGTTGGCTGGCGCCGTACGCGTTCATAATGCTAGATACGCCGTTAGCGTTCCCCCCAATAATAACTAGTTTGCCTCGTCGAGCTGCCTGCTCGGGCTGACTCCAGATGCGCTCTGGGAAGGCTGGCTCAGTGACTGTTTGCTTGTGATAAGGTGTATTCATCAGTTCCCTTCTCTAATTCATAAATCATATTCTTTCGTTCAATGACAATCTTCCAACTATTCCTTATCGCAGTTTGGTAGAGGTTATTCTCTGGGTTGAACGCAATCGGCTGCTCGACCATTGACAACATATCGATATCGCCGCCTGAATCGCCAACCGCAATGCTATCTGTAAGCGACAGGTTTTTTTCGTGGATAATTTCACTCAAAAACTTATCTTTTCCCTTATGAGTTTTTCGTATGTGGCCAGTAAAATATTTTGTGCCGCGTTCGTACTGCTGGCCAACCCAATAATCAAATCCGTAATGCTGAGCAAATGGCTCAAGCACTTCAGTTTGCGAGCCTGATATAGCTATCAAGAAAAAGCCTTGTTTCCCCAGGGACTTCACTAGATTTCTCGTATAGACGTAAACATTATCCTTGTGCTGATTAATAACCCGCTCAGCCGCCTGTTCAAAGTCACTAATTTTTAGATTCGGTAATTGTTCATCGAAGATTTCTGCCATAGATTGTTCAAACTCACCAAACGCTCGTCCATGAGCTCTTTTTTGCCAAGCAGTCTCTTTATCGGCAAGTTGCTGGTGGAGCTTTTCTGGCAGTGCTCCCATGCGGATAAGTTCAAAAAAGACTTCTCTGTACAGCCCACTCCGAAATAAGGTCCCGTCGATGTCGAAAACGGCAAACCGCTTGCCTTTCGAAGATTGTGGATTTTCCACTGTCGTCACCTTTCTCACTACTCAGGTTATCCTGTATTGATTAGTATACCAGTTCATTGACTAATATTTATCACAGACGTTATCTATCTGTTTGAAAATGGGCTTTCGCCGTTGTTAGCAATACCTAAATGTCAATCTCTATACTTACTGGGCAATGATCAGAGCCGGTAATTTCGGGGTGTATGTCCGCGGAACGTACTTTATTAGCAAGTTTTTCTGACACTAAAATATAATCAATCCGCCAGCCAACATTGCGCGCTCGAGCGTTTGCCCAGTGAGTCCACCAGCTATAATGGCCGTTACCTTCGGTAAAAATCCGAAACGTATCGACGAATCCGGCATCTATGAATTTTTGAAACCCGGCTCGTTCTTCATCTGTGAAGCCGTGTTTGCCGACATTGTCTTTTGGGCGAGCTAGATCGTCTTCGGTATGTGCAACGTTGAGGTCACCACAAAAGATAACCGCCTTATCTACATTTAGTCGAGTGATGTACTCTAGGAAAGCAGGATCCCAGTGCTTGTCGCGTAACTTGAGGCGCGACAAATCACCTTTGCTATTGGGCGTATAGACGGTGACGATATAAAAGTTCTTGTACTCCGCAGCAACAACACGCCCTTCGGTTGCCGGATTGCCATAATCATCCTCGCCAAGATGATATTTTTTAACAATGTCTTCTGGCAGGCCATTCGTGACGTTTAGCGGAGTTGGTTTAGAAAAAATTGCAGTACCGCTGTAGCCTTTTTTCTCAGCTGAGCACCAGTATTCTTCGTAATCAAGTAGGTCAACTTCAACTTGTTCTTTATTAGCCTTGGTTTCCTGCAAACATAATATATCCGGCTGGTGTTCGCCAATAAAGGGCTGCAACGCCTCTTTTTTAATGACGGCTCGGATGCCGTTCACGTTCCAGGAATATAGCTTCATACTTTGTAGTATAGCGATTACGTTCGCAATCTGCTACCATAGCTCCCAATGTATAAACGCGTACTGATAAAGTTTTCTGGTGAACAATTAACTGGTGAGCATGAATTTGGCGTTGATCCAAACATTGCAAAATACATTGCAACTGAACTAAAACAGGCGCAGCAAACTGGTTGTGAAATAGTCCTCGTCGTTGGTGGTGGCAATATGGTGCGCGGAGCTGAAATCGCTGGTAAAGGCATACGCCGTGTTACTGCGGATCAAATGGGTATGCTGAGCGGCTTGATTAACGCTATGGCGTTGACGGATATCTTTGAGCACGAAGGTTTACCGACGCGTTGCACCAGCAATATATATGCTGAACAGGTAGCTGAGAGCTACTCATATCGCTTAGCAGAGAAACACCTCGAGCGTGGCCGCGTATTAATAATTGCAGGTGGTTTAGGCCGACCATATTTCACTCATGACACCGCTGCTGTGTCGCTAGCGCTTGAGCTTGATTGTCAGGCTGTGCTGAAAGCGACGAAAGTCGATGGCGTATACAATAAGGACCCACAGGAGCACGCCGACGCTAAAAAGTTTGACTCACTTAGTTACCAGCACGCCGTTGAAAACGGTGCTATTAAGGTTATGGACAAGGCTGCACTCGGGCTTGCTATGGAACAGCAGATGCCAGTGGTGGTGTTTGATTCCACTGAGCCAGGCAATATCGCGAAGATATTAGCTGGTGAGCAGATTGGCACAAAAGTCAGCTAGCGAGCTGTAATATCATCTTCATCTAGGGTAACGTGGTCGCCAGGATTTACTTCTTTTTTCAGAATAAGTTTAGCAATGGTGTCTTCGATTGTTTGTTGAATCATGCGTCGCATTGGTCGAGCACCGAGCCGTGGATCGTAGCCAAGGTGGACGACTTTCTTGGTGGCTTCAGGCGTTAGCGCAACGGATATGTTCTGCTGAGATAAGGTTTGGTTGACGTCACCTATCATGAGTCCGACTACCTGCTCAAGCTCAGTTTCATTCAGCGGACGGAACAGAACAATTTCGTCGTAGCGGTTCAGGAGCTCAGGCTTAAATTGCCCACTATTAATAAGCTCATCGATAAATGGTTTCTCAAATTCTTCGAGCGGCTTACCCTGCTCTACCTGGCTACGTATAGATTGGGCACCAGCGTTCGAAGTAGTGATGATTATGCAGTCACGGAAGGATGCAGACTTGCCTGAAGAGTCACTTAATTGTCCTTCATCGAGTAGTTGCAGTAATAAGTTCAAGATATTGGTGTGGGCCTTCTCAATCTCATCAAGTAAAATCACCGAATATGGCTGACTGCGAACTGACATAATCAAGCTGTTACTGTCAGTGGTTCCATCAGAGAGGAGCCTGTGTACGTCCTCAGCTTGCTGATACTCACTCATATCTAACCGAATCATTTGTTTTTCATCACCGAAGTAAACAGCGCTGAGTGCTTTTGCGAGCTCAGTTTTACCAACGCCAGTTGGGCCGAGGAACAGGAAACTACCCATTGGCCGGTTTGGGTTTGCTACACCGGCGCGAGAGCGACGTAAGGCATTGGACACAACTTCAACTGCTCTGGTTTGGTTGACCATCCGCTCGTGAATTTTAGCTTCTAGATTAATCAATGTATCTGATTCAGCCTCAGTTACAGACGTGAGCTTAACACCCTGAGTTTCTTCGATTGATTGTTGCACTGAGCGGTCAGTAATAATGCCGTCGTCAGGATACGCAAGTGCTTGTTCTAGTACGCGAATAGATCGACCCGGCTCAGTCAAATCTTGCATATAGCGTTCACTCAGCGTTCGTGCTTCGGTAAGGGCGCGGTAGGTTATTAGTGTCTGTTGCTGGTGCTCAAGCTTAATGGCGGTGTCCTGGAGGATTTCAAGAACCTTTTTTGGTTCTGGTTCTTGAATCACAACTGAGGTGAGGCTGCTCGCGAATGATGGGCTACGAGCTTTGAGCTCCTGGAGGTTACGAGGCGTCATGGCAAGAACTAGTTGGAGAGATTTGGATTGAGCAGCAGGTAGTAGCAGATGTGTTGCGTCAAATGTTCCATTGCCGTCACGCAAGAACAAGTCAGCATTGTCCAGAAATAATACAATATTGCCCGCATGAGACGCCTCCTGCAGCAATGTGTCTACAATATGCTCTAGTTCACCTTGTCGTTGTGCGCTGGAGATAATTGCCGATGCGTCAAGCCCAATAATTTGTTTGTGCCGCAGCTTTGGATCATGGGCTTCTGCTAGTAATGATTGGGCTAAGGCATACACATGACTGGTCTTACCGGCGCCTTCACCTCCGATCAGGGCAACAGTACCATTTCCTTTGGTTAAGGCGCTTCGTAGCGCATGTACGCCGGGCGACGTCGTCAGAGCGCCAAAATGAGCATTATGTCGCTGGATAGCTTGGCTGATATTGACACCAAACATTTGCAGCGTTGGAGTGAAGCCACTCGCCCAATCTCGCCCAATACCACCAAAATAGGGTTTTTCTGCCCGCTGGGCTTCAATAATCCGATCAAGCCAGAGTTGAATACTTTCTATATCACTATCAGAAATATTGAGACGACTACAAAGATCACTGATTGCTTTCGTATTGCGGAGCAACGCAGAGATTATATGACCGACTTCAATCGTCCCTGTAGGTGACGCTTGTGCACTTGCCTTCTCTAAGTAGGCTGGCAAATTTGTCTCTTCGTCACTTATTAATTCAGCAATAACATCAGAGGGGAGCAACAACCGGTTTGTAAAAAACCGCGACTGCCAATTATCCAGATAGGCTTGCCATAATCGCCTCGGCGTCAATGAGCCGTGCTTTGGTAAGAGGGCTAATGCGTCAATTGATAGCCGTTCATTGATTGCTGGCCCATTCGGTTTAAGTATCGCGAGATCACGCTTATACCAGGTGGCAAACATCCATACGCTAAGCGTGATGGCACCCAGTAAATATGCAATAGTAGCACCACCACTTACCAGCAGGGTAAGTGTGACGCCGAAGCCGAGCCAGTAAAGTACTCGTAATATCGTATAGCCGCGAGAGCCAACATGACGTGCTAACCGAGCTTTCCTGGCGCGTAAGCTGTTGCTGTTTATACTGTTCATGTAATCACCGCCAATAAGAAAAGCCCGATAACGCCAGCAGGTATAAACACCCATAAAACGATTTCAAGTAAACTCACGATGCTGGCAACTGATATTACGAAAGCCGAAGTAACTAGTACGATAAACCGAGCGAGAAATCCCACGAGACGACTTACTGTGTTATCTATAACGGCACGTAATATGCCGTCAACACCTGGTCCAGGGTTTGTGGTGACGCGTCGCCAGGGTGAAAAAAGTGTCCGCAAGATAATCGGCACCGAGAAAAGTCGGTAGGCATCAAATATGCGCTTCTCGCCGTGTCGTATGGCGGATTTCCAGCCCGCACCATACCACCATTGGAACAGAGACAATGCAATCATGGGTCATATTGTAGCACCAAACACCTCTAGCCAGAAGATATGACCACCCCTCTCCTGGCGGAGAGGGAGGGATGACATCGTTGCCACTGCACTGATGCTCGATGCAAGCATCTGCGCGTCAGCTTGCGTCACCGAACCCTTCCGCTTCCAGCGGATACGGGTTCGTATCCTTTCTCCAAAAGAGAAACGGCCATACCATAAAGATATGACCGCTTCTCTCCTGGCGGAGAGAGAGGGATTCGAACCCTCGAAACGGTTGCCCGTTTACACGCTTTCCAAGCGTGCGCCTTCAGCCACTCGGCCACCTCTCCACAGTGCTATATCCTAACAGCTTTCTTACCGCGAGACCACGTAATTACGACAATTGAGCGCCCCTAAACCCGACAGACTATAGTCTGTCGGGTTTAGCAAAGTCTTCAAAATAGTAACCAAAAACCAAACATAATGAGTCTAATCAATACGCATAAACAAAAAAATACCACAATAACACCTTGAATTATCTTGTGGAAAAGAAGTACAATTATAAAGAGTGAACAATATTATCCAACTACAAGACGTAAGCAAACTTTACGGCTTTGGCGATGCTACGACGGTAGCCGTTGAAGACGTTAGTTTGCAGGTGCGCAAGGGCGAGTTCATCGCTGTTATGGGTCCGAGTGGTTCTGGCAAGTCTACGTTAATGAATTTAATCGGCTTGCTCGATCGCCCTACTGAGGGCATGTATATGCTGCAAGGTAGAAAAGTCTCACGGCTCAGCGCCTGGCGACGGGCCCGCTACCGTCGAGACTGCATTGGCTTTGTATTCCAGTCGTTTAATTTACTCGCAACAATGACCTCGCTCGAGAACGTGGCGCTTCCCCTTGCCTACAAAGGTATGACGCAGACTCGTCGACTCAAGCAAGCTGGAAATGCGCTTGAGCGAGTTGGTCTGGCTGACCGCGAATATTACTATCCGAATCAGTTAAGCGGTGGACAGATGCAGCGTGTCGCAATTGCGCGGGCTTTGGTTAATAACCCAGAAATTATTATCGCTGATGAACCAACCGGGAATCTAGACAGCGCGTCGAGCCGAGTTGTACTGGAGTTATTGAGTGATTTACATAAATCTGGTCACACTATCCTGATGGTAACGCATAACCCGGAATTAACTCGCTACGCGACTCGTGTAGTATTCATGCACGACGGAACCATTGTTGCTGATCAAAGTTCCAGTATCGGTACCGTTCCTGACATTGCGAAAAAGATGTATCTAAAGCCCAAAAAGACCGAAGAGGATGACCTCGAGGGTGTATCAGCTCTCATGGACGCTGTTCCCCAGAAAGATGAGAAGAGTGCCAAAAAAACCAAAAAACCAAAAAAGAAGTCAAAGTCTAGCAAAAAATCGAGGAGCAAGAAGTCATGATGCTCAAAAATAACCTACGCATGGCACTTGGCTCGCTTCGCTCTTCACGGGGCAGAAGTTTTTTGACTATGCTCGGTATTATCGTGGGCATCGTATCGGTGGTGACGATCGTTTCAGTTGGCGAAGGGGTAAAACGAAGTATTGCCGGCGAAGCTGATTCACTTGGCGCAGAGACGATTACTGTATTACCTGGGAACCAGGTGGAGCGTGACGAAACCGGCACCATAACCAGCTATAATCCGCTTCAATCAGTTGGCTATTCTCTGACAGAAACTGACCTTGCAGAAATAAAAAAGCTAGATGGTATTTCAGAAGTTGTGCCGTTTGTGCGGGTTTCTGGCATACCGCAGCTCGACGAACAAACACAAATGCCGAGTGCAGATGTATTGGCGGTATCTGGTGATGTCCCACAAGTACTCAATCAGGAGGTACGTTTTGGTACCTGGCTTGAAGAAGACACTAGCAGTAGCCGTCGTTTTGTAGTTATTGGATCAAATGTCGCTGCGGAGTTGTTTGATGAGCTGGCGCCGATTGGTCGGTCCTTTCATGTAAACGATCAAAGCTTTACCGTACGTGGCGTGTTTACCGATTTTCCAGATACATCAATTGCGCCGATTGCACCTGATTATGACGATGCTATTTTCGTGTCATACGAGGAAAATAAGCAAGTATCAAGCAACGGTCAAAATATCTATCAAATAATTGTTAGCCCAGAAGATCCATCGGAGAGTGCTGCCGTCACTGAGCGTATTCATATGACCTTATTGAATTTACGACGTGGTTCGATTGACTTTACAGTATTGCAACGTTCCGACACGGTAGAAGTCTACGGCGATATACTTGATTCTCTAACAGTTGGTATTGCGGCAATTGCAGGCATTTCCCTGTTTGTTGCTGGAGTTGGCATAATGAATATAATGTTCGTGTCGGTTAGTGAGCGCACAGGTGAGATTGGCGTGCGTAAAGCTATCGGTGCAACTAATACGCAGATTCTTGGACAGTTTATTACTGAGGCGATTGTACTAAGCTTACTCGGCGGTATCTTTGGTGTACTAGCTTCTTTATTGGCTAATTATTTCTTACGATTACTCACGCCAATTGAGCCAGTCATATTGCCCGAAGTAATGATATTAGCCACCATTACCGCCTTTGCTGTCGGGGTGCTATTCGGAACTGCGCCCGCAATCAAGGCGGCTCGTAAAGATCCAATTGAATCGTTGCGATATCGGCTATAGTGTATGCTTCGTATTCGCATAATAACGGTCGGCAAAAAACACCACGATATCTATACAGACGCAATTGCCGAATACTCTAAGCGGCTGGCTCATTATTGCAAAATCAGCTGGGATATTATCCCGCCGAGCAGCAAGTCTGAAGAATCAGGTCAAATTCAAAAACGGCTAAAAGATTGTACTGCCATATTGCTCGATGAGCGTGGCAAGCAATACGCAACTGAGAAGATTATTCAACTGCTCGATAATGCTCAAACCTATGCAGATAATGAACTCACGTTTATTATCGGTGGTGCCTACGGAGTTGATCGGAGCTTGTTTGATAGAGCAGACCACGTGATCAGCCTAAGTCAGCTCGTTTTTCCGCACCAGCTTGTTCGTGTGATTCTGCTTGAGCAGTTGTACCGTAGCTTTGACACTCTCCGCGGTGGCGGCTATCACCACAGTTGAAAAAGTACTTGCGCTACCAAAATGCCTATGCTAATTTATAAGTACTGTTAAAAAACCAAAAACTAAAAACAGTAAAAAACCAAAAACCACTATGCAAACAATCAAATCCCGTTTCCCTGCGATTATTATTAATCGAGTACTCATAACAATATTGAGCACTCTTGTATTGCTGTCTTCTAACTTTAGTTTTCTTATTCATTCAGCTTCTGCCTATAGTCTTCTTGGCGACCGAGAAATTAAAATGTCAACATCAGAAGGCGGCGCAACAGGTGCAACCTATGCAGTTGATTTCGATGTTGCAACCGCCAATGACATTGGTGGTATTGTGATAGCATTCTGTGCGGGCGCCAGCTCACCTATAATTGGTGACACAGACTGTGTTCATCCAACAGGATTCGATCTATCAAGCGCTGGAGTTGCAAACCTATCAAATGGTACCGGTGGTACTGTAAACCTGGCAGGTTTCACTTGGGCTTTCACTGATCACGCTAATGCTGCTGGCACGAACACACTGGAGTTGACTAAATCTGCCCCAGAAGCCACAGGAATAACCATTGGTGATGCGGTACAGTTTGAGATAACAGGCATTGTTAACCCAAGTACGATCGGTACATTTTACGCTCGTATCATGACATATGCAACGGAGGCAGAAGCGCAGAATTACACGCTCGCTGATCCAGACAATATCGCAACACACCCGATCGTTGAAGCCGGCGGTATCGCGCTCAGTACAGCTGAACAAATTGTTGTTGAAGCAAAGGTACAGGAGCGTCTGGAATTTTGTGTCTATACCTCAGCTGCTGACTATACTGGTTGTTCAACAGTTAGTGTTAGTAATCCAGTCGTCCTGGGTGATGTTAATGGTGTACTCAGCTCAACACAACCTTCTATAAGTAAAGACACAAAATATAACATTACAACCAATGCTGGACAAGGCGCTACTGTTCGTATTAAGGGCACCACATTAACGTCAGGCCTCCTAACTATCGATCCAGTCGGTGATGTTACTCCAGGCGATGGTGTAGCCAATACAAGCTCAGTAGGTAGTGAACAGTTTGGCTTCTGTACTTATACTGATGCTGGTAGCCTTGACGCAGGTCTTACACCTAGCGCACCTTACAATGATGCGAGTTGCAACACTACAGTAGATGGACAGGGGCCTGGCAATGACGCAAGCGTTAACTTCGCATTTAATGACAGTGAGATGACAAGTACTTATGGTGATAGTATGGCTACGAAGTCATCTGGTGACTGGTCAACTGGAATTATGGTTTTATTGGGTAACGTATCAAATATAACCGAACCAGGCATATACGTTACGACATTTGACGTGATCGCTACCGGACGGTACTAAAAAGAATCCTCGAAGTTTAATTGATAGTTATATCGCGTCCAGTAAATAAAGCCGATAATTATAAAGAGCAGAATAATCAAAATAATAGTGCGCTTTGTTTCACTCATGATTGCTCCCGTGCTGTTATAACCAGTCTGTGCTCAGCCGTTAGAAGCGGCGTACAAGTGTAGATCGTTAATTGTTTTTCATCACTCGGTTTTTCTATACCGGTGCTATTAGCGGTCACAGTTTTGATATCTTCGACGATGAACTTATGTACTTTCCCATTCCAACGTATCCCGACCTCATTACCAATTTCCAGTTTATCAAGGTGATATAGCGCCCCGAATGGCTGCTGGTAGGTAAAGCGATGTCCCGCTAAGATGATATTACCCTGCTCTTCAGGTGCTGCAGACATTGGCCGGAGCCAAACACCACCATCATTAATCACACTTAAGCTGTCTCCGGTTACAATTGGTTCATCTACTAAAATAGCTGGGATTAGTAGTCGGTTGCCTAGGTTGGTTCCAGCAGTTATATCTCCAGAAATTTGATTCTCAATACGTAACTGATTAGCTGGGTTTCGTTGTTCTACCCAGTGCTGAAGAGACGGTATCAGCGGCAACAATAGTGCATAAAGCGACAAAGCTATCACGATAGCTGCTAGTGAGTTATTGACGCGTCGATGCGTTACGTACTTCATGAAATGTATTATACGCCAAAGAAAATAGTGGAAAAATACTAAACATTATTATATAATATAGATGGTATGAGACATATTACCTTTTGGGTGTTTCAGATGAGCGTTGTCTTGGGTGTTATTTTTATGTCTGTTGCTATTTTTGGCGAGCTTCAATTGCCTACACAGGCTCGAGAAATCTCTGCTAACCAAGAAGTCCTTGCTCGGTCAACCTATTCCTTTGCTGCTACAGCTGAACCGATTGACTCAAATGAAGTCCTCGCTCGCGTAAATAGCCAGCGTATATTAGCAGGACTTGCCTCGCTCCAGGCAAATGCTGAGTTAGAGCAAATTGCCCAGCAGCGAGCAGATGATATGCAGCGTGAAGCGTATTATGCACATCAAAGCCCAGTCACTGGTGAGCAATTTTCAGATATTTTACGCCAAAAACAAGTTGGTTACCGGTCTGCTTGTGAGAATTTAGACATGACCTTCTATACACAAACGGATGCTATCGTTGAAGATTGGCTGCAGAGCAACGCTGGACATCGTGAGTGTTTGTTAGCACCATATGCTTCGCAGGCCGGTTATGCCGTCAGCTCGATGAAGCTAGACGGAAATCAAATAGCCTATATTGTCGTAGCGATTCACCTATCAGAATAGGGTTTATAAAATCAACGCGCTTAGGATGTAAACAGCAATAACTACAGTCAAAAGTGCCCAGGTGCCCGATACGTAGGTTTGTTTTTTCTTGCGACTAGTCAAGAAGCCATAGGTTCCAATCCATAGCCATATGAACAGTACTAAAAACGTCATGAATACTTGCATACTTGTTAGTATAGCAACCCGCTCACGCTTTTTCTAAATTAGTAATTAAACTCTTCGAAGTAGAGTTGATTTTCGAGCCCGAGCTCTTTTGCCTGTGCCTCATACGCTCGCAGCATTGGTGGTGGTCCACACATATATATTGCGTAATCATCGAGTGATCCGACCTGCTCAGCAATGGCAGCTAGCGATATAATGCCGAATGTTTCTTGGTCTAGGCAAGTATAGCTGAAGGCTTTGTGAGTTTTCTCTATAAGGTCAAGTTCATGCCGATCGACCGCTTCGTCTTTGGTTCTTGCGCAGTGCAACATAGTAACCTCAGGATATTGCTGGCTAGAATGACGCAAGCTGTGTGCCTTGCTCAAGAAGGGCGTTATGCCAATACCTCCAGCAACCCAAAGCTGTTTTTTGTGTTTCCTATCATTGAAGGTAAAACCACCGTATGGTCCTTTGATTCGTGCAGACGAACCTACCTTTAGGTCTTTCATGGCAGCCGTATGGTCGCCGAGTTGTTTGATGATGAGCCGCAACGTAGATTCTTTATTGCTCGAGGCGATAGAGAAAGGGTGGTAGACACTATTACCAAACTGCTCAAAGGCAATGTAGATAAACTGACCTGGTGCATAGCTCAACATCCTGTATCGTGGCTTCATTTCTATATCGATAATCTCACCTGGCAAGTTTTTCACTTTCGTCACTTTGTATGAGAGGTATGGATGTAAGAAGTCAGACAAAAGTGAATAATGAATAAACGTCGCAGTTGCTAAGACAGCCAAGGTCACCATATACCAATACATGAATGGATTTTCTGATAAGACCGATCCGGACATCAGCGCATGGGTTGCACCCATAATAAATAATACGCCGAGCCACTTATGAACTCGTATAAATGTTTCGTGTTTTACTCGAGCAAAGATTGACCATACCCCAATCAAAACAAGACTGTAGAGCGTGATTCGACCAAAAAGAACACCGATGCCGCTATAGCCAATGTAATGGTCCAGTAGATCACTTGAGCCCTCTAGCGCAATATGAGATACCGTCAGACCTAGTGGGTGCATGAGTAGTAGAGCAATACTAGTTGTGGCAAAAAAACGATGGGCAATGTAGACCTTATCGAGGCCACGGAACCATGTATCAAGAATCTTATAACGGCCGCTAAGGATTAGTGATATGGCGAACATGGACATGCCGGCGAATGCAGAGATTTTCTCCATAGCAATCCCAGTAAGCTCTAGTGTGGTTCGGTTGGTAAAATCATAACCAACCACCCACGCGACTGCTGGGATTGCGATAATAATAAAACTCATGACGAGTCCAGGCGTGATGCGAATTTTCTTATCTATATCCATAATGTGTTAAGCGTTAGTATAACAAGTTATGCTTATCCACGTAAGTATTTATTCATAAGCAACTTAGATGGTACAATAAATCGCGATGATGCAATTATTCTTAACACTACACATTGCTGGATCCTTGATGTTTATTGGCTATATGATACGAGCGCTCTACCAGCTCACGCTAGCAAAAGGTTCGGCAAAGAACAATACAAAGTGGGCGGCTGGCATAGGTGGATTCCAGATAGTAACTGGTTTCGCTATGGCGTTCACCAGCCCAAGTCTAAGTCTGCAAGCAGTTTGTGTGCGTGGGCTTATTCTCATCAGTATTTTGGTTGTTGTTACAAAGGCAGTTACTTGGCGGCTCGCTACCCCGCAATTAACTAATTAATCGTTCTAGCCGCGCACCGATAGGGACAATTTAACTGGAGAGGTTTTAGTATGAATAAACAAGCTCTTTCTGCTTTATTTTTAAACGCAACCCTCAAGCCAAGTCCGAGTCTAAGCCATACTAATGGACTGATTCAAAAGAGCCGCGATATCATGGAGGCGCAAGGCGTCACGACAGAAAGTATCCGTTTAGCTGATCACGCAATCGCCCCGGGGGTTTATCCAGATATGACTGAGCATGGGTTTGAAGTTGATGAATGGCCAGACATTCAAAAGAAGGTTATGCAAGCAGATATTCTCGTCCTCTGTGGACCAATCTGGCTCGGCGATAATAGCTCTGAGATGCGCAAAGCCGTTGAACGACTTTATTCCTACTCAGGTGAGCTCAATCAACAAGGGCAATACGCCTATTACGGTCGTGTCGGCGGCTGTTTAATTACTGGCAATGAAGATGGTGTCAAGCACTGCGCTATGAGCCTACTATATAGCCTGCAGCACATTGGCTACACAATTCCACCACAGGCTGACGCAGGTTGGATTGGTGAGATTGGCCCTGGGCCAAGTTATCTTGATGAGGGTTCAGGTGGCCCTGAAAACGACTTTACGAACCGCAATCTTCGCATCATGACGTGGAACCTTATACATCTGGCTCAAATGTTGAAGGATGGCATACCAGCGCAAGGCAATCAACGTGATGACACGCCAGCAACAGACCCAGAAAACCCTGAATACCGTTCCTGAAGCTACGAATCAGCCTATTCAAGCATCGATCGCAGATCATCACTGGCGGTTGGGAAGGCCATGATCGGTGCTTTGAGTTGTTCACGGGTTAAACCATGTTCTACAGCAAGTGCAAAGATATTGATTAAGTCTTCTGCGTGATTCCCTATCAAGTGTGCACCAAGGATCTTGTCAGTCTTATTTTCGACAATTATTTTACTCATGGCATATTTGATGCCGAGTCGTTTACTGTCGAACCAACCGGTTATATCATTGCGCACGACTACTACGTCTAGCCCAGCAGCTTGTGCAGATGCCTCGCTGTGCCCCACCATACCAACTGGTGGAGTAGTAAAGATAACGCTCGGTGTTGATAGATAGTTTGGTTGCGAGCGCTTTTCATCGTGTAGCAGATTATGCGCAACGATACCGCCCTGCACTCCAGCGACTGGTGATAGCGGTGGTCCTGCGTCGGCTGCATCGCCAGCTGCATATACATTGGGGTTACTGGTGCTTTTGAGGTTGGCATCGACGCTTACTCCTCGCTGTTTGTCGTATTCGACACCAGTCGCCTCGAGGTTTAGATCAGCAATAGCTGGTGGACGTCCGGCGCCGTTTACAACTAAGTCGCTTGCAAATGTTGTACCGTTTGCGACTACCGTAAATCCATCGCCATCACGCTCAACCTTTTCTACTGGATGATTGAGCTCAACATTTATACCAGCTGATTTTGTGGCCTGCAGTAACGTATCAATGACATCTCTATCAAATATGGCTAATGGCGTATCATCGTTTTGTAAAATTGTTACCTCTGACCCAAAGCGAGCTGCAACATGAGCAAGCTCGAATGATACATATCCACCACCAATAAATACGATGCGCTTGGGTAGTTCAGCTAGCTCTAGGAAATCATCACTCGTTATAGCATATTCAAAGCCAGGTATTGGTAGCGTTGCAGGTTTGGCGCCAACTGCGATATGTACGTTTTTGCCACTGATTGTTTTGCCGTCAATCTCTAAAGTCAGATTATCAGTGAATCGTGGCGAACCCTCATACGTGTCTATACCGGCCTTAGTGAGAGCATCTTTCGTGTTGTCAGGGACACTGTCGGTGAAACTTCGTTTAAAGGCGATCGTCTTTGGCCAATTCATAGATATATCACCGTCGATAATGCCGATGTCTTGTAGCCGCCTGTGTGTATCAGCAACTTCTGCTGACCCAGCTAAGACTTTTTTTGGTATGCAACCGCGTACTGCGCAAGTACCGCCAAATGGACCATCGTTAATAACTGCAACGTCCCAGCCTGCTTGACGGGCTTTGTTCGCAACTTGGAAGCCTGCTCCTCCGGAACCGAGTACGACTAAATCATATGTATGCATAGGTCTCTCCTTATTGAACCGTTACTTTATTTGGGTAAAACGCGACGTAGTTAGTGAAATCAGTTCCCACGCGCTCTTTAGCCATATCAGATACATCTGGGTAGTACCATGCAGCATTTTGTTCCTGCTCGTCATCAATCGTCAAAGTATAGTAGCTGGCCTCGCCCTTCCAAGGGCAGGTCGTGTGCATATCTGTCGGCACGAAGTAATTTTTGTTAACGCTCTCAGGTGGAAAATAATGGTTTCCTTCAATAAATACCGTATCGTCGCTATCCGCGATTACGTTGTCATTCCATAGTGCCTTCATAGTTTCTCCTTGTTATTGGTTATGTAGCTGAAGCAATGCTTGAGCCTGCAACGAAGCGGCCCTCTGCCCAAGGCTGTAAATCGAGTATAGCGTGAGAGTGATTGCAATCATAAGGGCAATGTTGTCAATACTGCTGACGAATGCGGAGCTTGTCGAAGCTCCAAGTGTGCCCAGGATAGGCGTAATAATGGCAGTGCCACAAGCTGCACATCCACCGCCAAGCACAGCAAACAGCACACTACCGCCGCTACCTTTGCTGCCTCGGGACTACTTGAGTCTAAGAAAATTAAGCTCGAAGAAATTATTACCAGGCCACCGGCGAGCCAAAAAAAATACCTTCATGCTACAACCCTAGAGGTTTAGCAAGCGCGACAGGGTTGGTTTATCAAAGCCGATGACATACTCATCATCAATTTGCGTAACTGGTACGCCCATTTGCCCCGTGGCGTCTACCACGTGCTTGATGGCTGCTTGATCTTGGGTTAAGTCGACTTCTTTGTACTCTACTCCCTTATCTTTGAAAAAAGATTTTGTCATGTGGCAAAAGCTACATGTTGGGGTGGTATATATTGTTACGTTTTTCATAAGTTATTCCTCCTTCAAGGTTTTAATACAATCAAACAGCACTCGCGCGCTGGGATTGTCAAAATGTGGTTTGTAACATGTACGCTGACCAATACGTATTGGTGTAGCCAGGCCATGTAGCTCCAGTAATTTTAAATGTTGCGATACTCCTGGAGTTGAGATACCAACTTCATTTGCTAACTCCCCCACACATAAGTCTCTCTTCTCCAATAACGTACACATAATACGTAAACGGGTCGGATCGGCTATCGCCCGAAACAACTTCGCTATATCTGTGTCGCTACGTGGTGTGGTTGTGTCTAGTGTTTTCATATGTAAACGGTTGTTTAAGTGTTTAAGCAACCACTTAATACTTTAGCAGATGATTACTCGTTGTCAACACATTTTTTATGCAAACGTACCGTGGGTTATTGTATTTTCTCATCTGTTATAAACCCGACACACCTAAGTATGTCGGGTTTATGGTGTACTTTTATGCGCCGTAAGCTTGGATATAATCCTCTACCATTTGCCTTGCTTCACGGTCTTCGACTTGTTTCGGAGGGTGTTTTTGGAAGTAGGCTGCAGGCTCAATGATTGGTCCAGCTAATTTATGGTCCAGCGCCAGTTTCATGCAGCGAATAGAGTCTATAGCGACACCTGCGGAGTTTGGTGAATCTTCAACGGAGAGTCGTAGCTCCAAATTCATAGGCACGTCCCCGAAATGTTTGCTTTCAATACGTAAGAAACAGACTTTATTATCTTTCTGCCATGGCACGTAGTCTGACGGCCCAACATGAATGTTGTCTGGGTCTATATGTTGTCCGCGCGCTTCTATCATCGACGTTACCGCATTCGTTTTTGAAGTTTTTTTGCTGTCGAGGCGTTCTCGCTCCAGCATGTTCATGAAGTCAGTGTTGCCGCCTGTGTTCAATTGGTAGGTTCTCTCTATCTTCATACCTCTATCTAAAAACAGGTTCACTAATGTCCGGTGAGTAATAGTGGCGCCAACCTGAGCTTTTATATCATCACCGATGACCGGCAGACCGGCGTCAGTAAACTTCTTTGCCCAGATTTTATCTGAAGCAATGAATACTGGAATGTTATTCACGAATCCACAGCCAGCATCGATCGCTGCTTGGGCGTAAAATTCAGTTGCCTGTTGTGACCCGACTGGTAAATAATTTACCACCATCTCCGCGCCTGTCTTACGTAGTACTTCGGCTACATTAATGTCTTTTGTGTTGCTTATCGGCACGACTTCAGCAGTATATTTATTGACGCCGTCTAATCTCGGTCCTTTCATCACTGGTACATTAAGATTTGGCACCTGAGCAAACACAGTTGTATTGTTCGGCTCGGCATAAATTGCTTCTGAGAGGTCTTTCCCGACCTTATTATCGTTTACGTCAAACGCCGCCACGACTTCAATGTCACGTATATGATAGCCGCCAAAGTTAACGTGCATGACTCCTGGCACAAAGTCATCTTCCGTGGCATTTTTGTAGTATTCAATTCCCTGAATGAGCGATGAGGCGCAGTTGCCCACCCCTACTACCGCCACTTTAATCGAATTATTACCTGATGTACTCATGGTTCTCCCCCGCTTATATAAAATCTGTTGCTACTTAACGATAGTACGAACAACTCATATAAGAATCTAATATAAATTAGTTATATACTGATAATATATATTTATGGATGAGCATTTGCGAAAATTTGCGGCTGTAGCAGAGCACGGTAGCTTCACGAAAGCAGCGCAGGAGATACACGTATCACAGCCGGCCTTGTCGATGGCAGTTCGTCAGCTCGAGCGGGAGCTGGGCGTAAAACTCTTTACTCGTATCGGTCGGTCCAGCCAATTAACACCAGCTGGAAAAATTGTCCTAGAAGCAGCGCAGCATATGCGAAGTTCGATAGACGACCTGTCTCTTCGTTTAAGTGAATATAATGATCGCAAACCACAAATCCGTATCGGCCTGATTGATAGTATGGCTGACCTTTTGTTTGCTCGTCAGAAAACGTTTCCTGAGATTGCTCAGCAAGCTGATGTTTCACTAACCGTTGATGCATCAAGTCGGCTGCTCCAGGCAACAGAAGCAGGTCATCTCCATGCTGCACTTATTGTTACGCCACAGCAATCAATATCACCACAAGTCGTAACGTATCTACTTGGTGATGAACCGTTAGCTGTTGTGTGCGCACCTTCTATGCCCCAGTCGCCGACTGAGCCTATTCCCTGCATTAGCTATAACACGCAAGCAACTACCTATGAGTTTGTCAATAAATCGCTTGATGAACATGGTGTGCGTCGTCAGGTACTTCTTCACTCTACGAGTCCAACGGTCATGTTACGTCTTTGTTTGCAGGGAGTTGGCTTCAGTGTATTACCCTTTATGACAGTAGCTGATTATCTCGCTCGTGGTGATTTGCGTTATCTTGGTGGTACTGCGCCACGTCTGATTCACCGCCCGATAACAGCAATAACACGCAGAGATAACCAGGATATAGAGGTGGTAAATCACATTTTTAAACAGGCAAAGTCGCATATTAAAAATGCGCAAAATAGTGCCCTTATTAAGTAGCGTATTATAGTTTTGCTAACGTTATCCAGCAGCTACTATCACTGAAGCTAGCAGTCCACAGAGCAGTGATTCGTCGGAAATTTATGATAGTCAAGAAGCGCACCATGCGTCGTAGGTTACTAGTGGAAATCGGCTTGTCCCCATTCGTAGCGCGTAAACCGCATATGGTATAATAATGCTTAAATATGAATGTATAAATAGGGACGTGTAAACATGGATATTAAACCACGCTCATCGATGAGCAACGAAGACAACCAGAACAATAAGCCAAGTCAGACAAACCAGCCCCCACCCTCATCATCTGATGCAGCTGGCGGTTCAACATCATCACCACAAACCAGCTCACCAGCTTCACCGCAGCCACAAACTAATCCAGCTGCTGATACAGCAAATCAGCCAGCCGCTCCAGCGCCAGCCGCTGAGATAAAGCCATTTACGATGGATGATCCAAGTACAGCTCAGAATGGTGAGGTTGCTCAATCAACTCCACCTGAGCCAGCCGCTGCGAGCTCAGATCCAGCAAAGCCATTTGATGTCGAGAAAGCGCAAAGTACTCCTGGAGCTAAGCCACCAACAACCCCTGCACCATCGCCGTCCCAACAAAACAACACCAACCCAAAACCTGCCGAAGAAGCGGTCGCGCCGGCGACTGCGCAGCCTCTAGACGCGGCGCAGACCACTAATAACCAAACCGATAACCCAACCCCGGCCTCAGCCGGCCCAAGTCAGCCCTCCGCCACTCCAGCGCCAGCATTTGGGTCAACATCTCCTCCATCAGCGAACCAAGCAAGCACGAAAAAACCAAAGCAAAAACACACTGCGCTCATCGTCGGGTTAGTCACCGCAGCAATAGTGCTTGTTGCAGGCTATGTTTTTGGTTACTATCTGCCCAATCGTCCCGAAAACGTATATCGTAACGGATTGGAGCGTAGTGGCGACGCCATACATAACTTGATTATTGAAGCAACCGAAGTCGAACAGCTAGAAGCTCTAAACCGCATGCAGATGACAGGATCTATGAGTTTTTCTTCAGGTGATATTGAGTTTGAGGGCTCACTGAACTCCTTGTTGGGTGAACAGAATACCGACAGTTCATTCGATGTTGCTCTTACGTCTGCTGGAGCAGAAGACATTGGTCTAAGCGGCGACGTTCGCACCACCTTAGCAGACGATGAGCGATTTCCTGACATATATTTTCAACTCACCGGCATGGCATCACTCGGACTAAACGCATATCTTCCTGGCATAGAATCGTACGATGGACAGTGGATTTCGGTAAGTTCTGAATTGCTCGAGTCATCACTTGGTGAAATGTATGATACGGCAGAATCAGATACTCAAGCGACACCAGAACTGCAAGAGTACACGACCTTAGTACGTGATATTTCTGCAACAACCAATGACTATATTTTTAGTGCTAATGATGAAACAGCTGTTATACAAATGGAAGAATTTCTCGGTCAAGAAGAGCTCGGAGACATTAGTACTAACCGTTACAGGGCCTCAATCAACCAAGATAACGCAATTGCTTATTGCCAGGAGATAGTAGCGGTATTTTATCGCTCGCAGTTAAACCGCACACTAAGTGGCGATGACGATGAAACTATTGAAGCTAACATTACAGAATACCAAGATCAATGCCAAGAGCTCCCAGAGGAAGCTGATGGAGCTGGCGAAATCGATGAAACGTTCGATGTATGGATAGATCGTGACACGAAACTTATACACAAAGTACGAGTTAGCGATAGTGAAAATGATGAGAACTACGCTGAAGTCGGGCAACGCTATAGCGGTGGTGACGAGCTTGAGCTGTTTATTTACACTCAAGATGCAGAGAGTGATATAAAAACGACGGTGACATTCAAAACGAACTTACAAACAAATGTAAGCTCTGTTAGCGCTAACCTTACTCAACAAGGTGATAGTCCTTACAGTTTTGATGCGAACCTACAGGTCGAACCATATACTGATGAAATTAGTGTAGAGGCGCCTGCCGGGGCAGTTTCTATCGAGCAGGTTATGGAGGAATTGTTCGGCGCTATGAACACGCAACTGCAGCCTGGCATTGCGCCAGAGTCGACTATTGAATTCAACGATAGTGTCGACTCTGAGCGACTCGAGACTATCGCACCGCAAGAGACTTCGTCGCCATTCACTGAGCTGCAACGACTCTTTCAATAATAGCTGGATTATCCCAATAGTTTAGTACGTTATAAGGGAGTTGTTTCTGGCGTAGGAGTTTCAGGCAATGGTTCATCTACTGGGTCGTCTACAGGATCTTCTTCGCCTGTATCTGGAGGCTGCTCATCAGGCGTCGGTTCTTCTACTGGATCAGTTGTAGTGCTATCCTCTTCGTTCGTGTCATTCTCTGCTTGTTGTTGTGCTTCAGCTTCTTGGCGCAGACGCTCCTCTTCTTCTTCACTTCGGCGTGGCTCGACAACACCTGGCGAATTTGAAGGTCGTTCACATTGAGCCTCTGGTGTATAGCCATTGAAGAAATATTCTTCATAACTACCGTTTACGGTGCAAACATAAATTGATGACAACTCTCCTGGTATTGGGAATGATTCAGCCGGACTATCTTGTAAAACGTGCTCCATAGTTGATTTCCAAATCGGTCCAGCCATGGCCGATCCACCAGCCTGCATCGGTTGGTTGTTATTGTCACCAACCCAGACACCGACAGCCAAACTTGGTGTATAGCCAATCGTCCAGGCGTCTTTGTTTTCATTTGTTGATCCAGTTTTTACTGCTACATCACGACCAAATATGTTGAGCCGTGTGCCGAATGTAGCAGCCCGAGCCTGCTCATCAGAAAGAATTGAGCTAATCATGTATGACGCAGCTGCGCTTTGCACTCGTGTGGCATCCGGAGTTGTTTTAAACGTTTCTGAACCAAACTTATCTTCGATAGACAAAATTGTAGTTGGTTGATGCTGTACGCCCATGTTAGCAAATGCAGCATAGGCATTCGTCATATCCAAAAGCTTAACCTCTGCTGTTCCTAGCGCTAGGGTTAGTCCGTATGTTTCTGGGTCGTCCACATCATCGATTCCCATGCGCTGGGCGGTTGCTGCTGCCTCCTCTACGCCCAACTGCTCGATAACCTTAATAGACGGAATGTTCAGTGAGTTGGCGAGCGCATAGCGAACTGTTATGTCACCACGAAAGCGGAAGTCATAATTTTCTGGTACGTAGTCGCCATACTCCACGCGTTCATCACGAATAACAGTAGCGCCGGTAATAAGCTTTTCATCGAGTGCTTCTGTATAGTAGATTGGTTTAAAGCTGGAGCCAGGCTGTCGTGGCGAAATCGCCATATTGACTTGTCCAAAGGAATCATTGTCCCAATCAGCGCTACCTACCAGCGCAGTGATCTCGCCGTTCTCTGGGTTAATCGCCACCATCGATCCATTGGTTGCACCTTGACTCGACGATCGTTCAATTTGTTCTGATACCGTTTGCTCAGCAAATTTCTGCTGCTCCAGATCAATTGTGGTACGTACTCGAAAGCCAGAACGGGTCACTTGCTCCTCGCCGTAGCGCTCTTCTAGCTCGGCCATAACCATACGAGAAAAGTGATGAGCGTATTCTTGATCATTCAGTGTTATATCAGCATAGGTTAGTTCGGTTTCTTGGGCCTGCTCGGCCTCGTCACTTGATATGTAGCCCGCTTCGCTCATGGCGGTTAGGACGCGTGTTTGTTGATTTTGGCTCTGTTCAATATCTCCACTGATCGGTGAATAGGCGCTTGGAGCCGGTAGTAGGCCAATTAACATACTCGCCTCCTCGAGCGATAGCTCTGAAGGAGTTTTATCAAAATAGGTGTGAGCAGCTTGCTCTATCCCAAAGGCTCCTTCACCGTAGTAAACCGAGTTTAAGTACAGCTCAAGTATCTCATCCTTGTTGTATTGACGCTCAATGGCGATGGCAATTGAGAGTTCTTGGTATTTGCGTAGATAGTTCTTCTTGCCTGAGAGGAGATTATTTTTTACGAGCTGCTGCGTGATTGTTGAGCCACCATATTTTGTTAATTCCAGATTCAGCAAATTGCCAACCAACGCACCTGCCATGCTGCGCAATGAGAAGCCGCCATGC
Organism: Candidatus Saccharimonadota bacterium; assembly: GCA_024635455.1. GTDB lineage: Bacteria > Patescibacteriota > Saccharimonadia > Saccharimonadales > SLHW01 > SLHW01. The sequence goes on from JAGXIU010000003.1 coordinate 83,404, forward strand.
TCGTAAAAGTCCTTGTCCTCACTTGCAATCAGTGCATTCTCTAGGTCGTCTGATATTTCATCGAGAGTATAGAATTGTTCAGTCGCAGATTTGCCAAAGCTATAGAACACCTCATCGTGGCGGTCAGTCATGACGATTCCGGTGTTATTACGGTTCATTAGTCGTTCACGGTCGTTTATATCACGAACAAAATATAAGTAAGAGGCAATCGGAAACACAATCAAAAATATGGCTGTACCACCGCCGACTATGGCGAGTTTCTTTTTGGTACTGAAGCTTTGCCACTGACGCCATCTATCACGCACAAATATGATTGGTTTGTGATACCACTTTTGCTCCACAGCCCGATAGGCGGGCTTGCGTTTCTGATAGGATTTTCGTTTATTATCACTCTTCACCGTATTACTCCATTGAACAATTCATTATACACTTATAGTATCAGGGGCGTCTATATACCTATAGCAAAGTTTATCTGCAAATAAACCCGACAGACGAAGGTGTGTCGGGTTTAATAAGTCGTTATTCAGTACGTAGCGCTACAATCGGGTCGAGTTTCGCGGCTTTTCTCGATGGCAACCATCCAGCCAGTATAGATATTACAACCAGCGCTAAAATCAAGCCGACAATCTCTACCCAGTTAAATAGCAGTAAGTAATTCCCCTCTCCAAGTTCGATAGTCTCCGAAAGCCACGGATTTATAGCAACCCCCAGCCCGACTGCTAGTAGCGAACCGATTGTACCACCAAGAAATCCTATCCAAGCTGCCTCAAAGCGGAACAGTCGGCCAATGTCCCGTGAGTGCATGCCGAGTGCTTTCATTAGACCAATTTCACGGGTACGTTGCAGGACGCTGATGTACATGGTGTTAATAATGCCAAAAACAGATGCGATGATGGCGATAAAGGCAAACCCAGCCACAATTCCCTGAAGTACCGCAATAATTTGGTTCAGAAAATCTTGGGTATCTTGGACGCTTTGAGCTACGTAACCAAGTTCTCGAATTTCGGCTTGTCCTGCTTGTAATGTTTCTGCATTTTCACCGCCAGCAATACGAACAAATACCGCATTGTAGCGCTGATAGTTGGGCGTGCCTCGTGTAGTAATCTCATTTAACTCAGCAACATCTTCTGCTCCACCGTACAGGTAAAGTTCTGTGCCGGGCTGAGATGTGAGCGGTGGAGCGAGTACACCGACTATCGTAAACTCTTGCGTGAGAAGACGTTCCTCTATGGCTGCCTGGTAGTTTTCGCTACGGGCAAGCTCTTGCTGGATCTGTCCACCGGAGGGTAAAACGTTGAGTGTAAGGGTCTCGTTGATAGCAGCTTGAGGATCGGAAAAACCGAGCGCCTTAACATACGCTTCCGGCAGGAGCAGTTGCTTGTTGCTGAGCGATTCAGGAATGCTGCCAGCACGGAGTTCAGGTGATTGGTACGGGTTAAGTGCGCTAATCGTGCCGACATATTTCGGTTGATCTGGTCGAGTTAAATACTGTAGATTCACAACGATGTTTTTACGAACCTGTTCAACTGAATCAAGTTGTTCTATGCGCTCGAGGTCTTCATTCGTTAATCGTGATATTTGCGTAGCAGCGCCAGCAGCTGAAGCTATTGTGCCAAAGCTTGGGTCATATTCACGCGGTGTTGATGCATCTCCCTGGCCAAACACACGGTCATCACTCGCCACGATGAGCTCTGCCGGATCAAAGTTATCGGTGATAATTTGGTCGACAAACGACTGCGCCCCGTTACTGGCTGCAAGCGTGAGTGTTAAAGAAAATGTACCAACAGCAATTGCAAGTGAGGTAAGTAATGTTCGTACCTTGGCGCTTTGCAGTGTTCGCCCTGAGCGGCGTAGAATATCTGAAATGTACATTAGCTGGTCACCTTGTCTGCTTTTTTGTTTGCACGAGTGATTTTTTGCACTGCACCATCTTTAATCTGAATTTGTTTTTGGCATTGAAGGGCAAGATCTTTATCATGCGTCACGATAATCAATGTGCAGCCGAGGTCTGCATTTAGTGAGAACAGAAGTTTAATCACCATATCTCCGGTGGCGCTATCGAGATTACCAGTAGGCTCATCAGCGAAGAGTATTCGTGGTTTGTTGGCAATCGCTCGAGCGATAGCTAGTCGTTGTTTTTGGCCACCTGATAAGTTGACCGCTAAGTTGGTAGCTTTGTCATCTAGCCCTACCGCTGTGAGTGCTTCTAGTGCTTTTGTTTTGCGGCTACTTCGCTCGACCTTAGCTACTTCTAGCGGTAGTAGTACGTTTTGGAGACAAGTCTGGTTTGGTTCAATAAAAAACGATTGAAAGATAAAGCCCATGTCATTGGCGCGAAACGCATCCATTTTCTTCTGTGATAACGAATGGAGTGATTGCTCGTCAATAATTACTGATCCGCTGCTCGGTGAATCTAAGCCACTCATGACATGCATCAGCGTTGATTTACCTGAGCCACTTTTACCTATAATTGCAAGAGTAGCACCATCTTCGACCTCAAACGAAACCTCGTCTAAGGCGGTAAAGATACTGGTTCCCTTGCCGTATCGCTTGCTTACCTTATCTAGTTCAATCAATTATTTTCTCCGGAGAACATACCGTATAACTATACACCAATGTCGCGTTTGTTATATCCGGTTACGCTTATGGCGTAAGCTAGCAAACCAATAATTACAGATACACTTGCCTGCCAATAATCTAATCCGTACGCTAAGATGCTTTGCGCATCGTAGTAGTGCAGTAACGATATGTTTTGTAGCGGTTGGAGTGCTTCAACCAAGGGCGCCAACGTATTAGCGAAGTAGCTCACTACGAAAAGCACGGTAGTTATACCTATGGCTAATCCTTTTTGGCCACGGAGAGCACTTATCATGAATGATATGAGACCAAACGCCACTGCAACCAATGTAGCTGCAAGCGTAGCTGTGCCGACCCGCATAAGGCTTACTTCGAAATCAACTAAGAGGGTTGAGACTGCAATACCGAGCCACACCGCAAAACCAGCAGAAAAGATGGTCAGAAATACTGCCAGTGCTTTTTGGCGGACAATACTGCGCCGTGAGACCGGACTAGCTAGTAATAGCTCGACTGTGCCTGAGCGCTCTTCCTTAGTGAGGGCATTGGCACCGTAGCCAATACCAAGGATACTGAGTAGAAGCGGTAGCGTGAAGCCATAGAGCTCAGCCCCTAAATAACCTGTCGGTGAAGTAATATCACCAATTTCACCCAGAAGCGCCTGAAGACCTTCAGGCATTTCCTCCGATATTTGGGCAAATCCTTCAATACCTTCGATTGACGGATAGAGCAAACCGACCAGCAGGGCATAAGCAAAAACGCCAATTCCCCAGAAAATCATTGATTTGCGCCGCTCACGTAGGCTTTGTCTTAGGATAGGGTTATTCATCGTTGTTACCTTCATAATAATGCATAAACATATCTTCGAGGTGAACTTCTTCCTCGCCAAAATCCAGCACATCGTATTCAGAAAGCGCTTGTAGGAACTTGTTCGGCTGGCCAGTAACAGTCATGCGAGCTTGGTTTTTGTATATAGATACCTCACTCACGCTTTCTATTGCTTCAAGCTTGGATTGTTTCGGTGGTTGCTTGAACGTAACAATGTAGCGACGATAGTTGAGTCTATGACTTTCACCAATATCTTCAATTGCAATCAGTTTGCCATCTCTGATGAATGCAGCTCGTGTGCATAGTCGTTGTACCTCTTGTAAGTTGTGTGAGGAAATAAATATGCTGCGACCGTCTTTCTGTGCTTCGTCGACAATGTCGTAGAAAACTTGTTGCATGAGTGGATCAAGCCCACTGGTTGGCTCATCCAACAAGATGAGGTCAGGCTTATGCATAAACGCTTGCATCAAGCCAATCTTTTGCTTGTTGCCTTTCGATAAATCTTTGATAGGTCGATCCAGTTGTGCTTTTAGCTGAGTGGCAAGCTGTTCTACGTAGTCCCAGTCAACGTTTTTGCCAAGCGAAGCTATATATTCTAGTAGTTCTTGACCGCTCATGTATCCGTACAAGGCAATATCACCAGCTAGATAACCAATATTATGCTTGACAGCTACGCTGTCGCTCACGCTATCTTTGCCAAAGAGACTAATACTGCCTGACGTCGGTTTAATAAAATTAAGGATTGCTCGGATGGTGGTTGTCTTGCCTGCCCCATTCGGCCCCAAGAATCCGAATACTTCGCCGGGTTTTACTTGCAATGATATATTGCTGGCGCCGATTGCAGTGCCATATTTTTTCGTGAAATCAACTAATGTCAATGGCTGTTTCATAATACAAGCTTAATTATGGCAGATTTCCATGCAATTCTCTACTATTCATCGTGAGTTTTTCCTGCCATTGCTTTTTCGGTTGAAGCTGCACATACAAAGCTAAAGCGGCAGCCAAAAAAGCTGCCGCGCCACCAAGTTCGATGTTCTCTTCTGTTAGGCTATCTATCAGAGTAAACGGTAGCGGCGAGAACCACTTAGTACTTAAGCGTTTTTCTTACCACTGATGATATTGTAGAGAAGCACAACAGCAGCGACCACTAATAGTACATGTATAAACCCGCCACCAATTTCTGTCACTATGCCAAGCAACCACAATGCCACTAATATAACTATAATTGTCCACAACATACGCCTCGTCCTTTCGAAACACTAGTTTGCCTATAGGCATTATCTATCATTTTTCATTGTGAAGTTGTGATTTTTATTACACAGATATGATGTGTATGAAAAGTCTAGTCGTAGTGGAGCTCGGTTATCATGCCCCCTGCAGCATGACCGAGGTCATGACAATGGAATAGCCATTCACCAGGGTTGTCGGCGATAAACTCTACGTCATACGTTTCACCAGGAGTCAGAGGTTGATTGTTTCGCAATTGGCCAGACGCACCTTCCGGAACTGGGTTTCCATCTATTGCGACTATCTCAAACTGATGGCCGTGCAGGTGCATCGGGTGAATAGCAGACGAGCCGCCGTTGATCATACGGAGGCGTACGCGGTCGCCCTCTTCAACGTTATATATTTCAGGGTTCGGATATATTCGTCCATTAATCGGATATATTCCAGTTTCTTGACGTTCAGTTAGGAACACGTTGAAATCTTTATCAGGCGCAACGAAGTCCTGCGGCTCGATTATTAAGGGGCCAGCCAAGCCCATATCCATTTGTTTACCTTCATCGCCATGGTGTGAGCCATGTGAGTGATAGAGCCTGGTGCCAGCTGGCTCAGCGGTAAATTCATAGGTAAATGTTCCTCCTGGTTCGACGGCATCTTGCGTCAATCCCGGTACGCCATCAGCTTCATTCGGCACATCGACACCATGCCAGTGTACGGTGGTTGGGATTGGTAGTTCATTTTTATAAATAACACGGACTTTATCTCCCTCGGTGACGCGAATCTCTGGCCCAGGTAATTGGCCTTCGTAGCCCCAGGACTCAAGAACATGACCGTCTGCGTATTCCCACATAAAGTGCTCTGCCGTCAGATGAAATTCCTTGACGCCATCCACTACGGTATATTCAAGTCGATCGACCGCATCCTCATGTGAGTACACGGGCAAGTCACTTGTATCAGAATCTACAGTGTCAGCAGGAGGGTTTTGAATTGTTGAGCCACCGCCGGCAGTCACCGTCAGGACAGCCTCGTGGTTTGGGGCGTGAAAGCGACAGTACACCTGTACGCGATCTACTTCTTTTTCAAGTGTAATGGTTGTAGATTCTCCGGGATTAATAACCTGATCAAAATCGAGCGCCTCTATAGTAACTGAGTGACGAAGATTACCAACATTAGTAAACTCAATGACATCACCTACCTTTGCGGTTAGTAAACCACGCGGCAACCCAGAATCAATCTGCTCATAGTACATCTCTCCAACTTCTACCTGTAGCGTGACAGCTCCTTGTTCAGTCGCCTCATTGTCTTGCTCCGTCGTAAAAACAAAGTATGTCTGTGTTCCTAACGTAAGCGTCAAAACGAGCCCGGCCGTCACGGCAATTTTGACGAATCGGCTACGCTTTATCAGTCGGACGAGGTCGCTATTGAGAATTGATTTTAGCATGGTTAGGTATTTTCCTGTATTAATAATTACATTTCTAATGATCGGTATGATCGTGTGTATCGACGCTTTGTGACGTAGCAGAGATAGCACTTTCGTTTGCGCTATGATCATCATCTTCTGCTTCGCTAAGGCTTACCGTTACACCAATAATTAGAACTACTGCAATCACGATTCCCATAAGTATTTCATTCAAGTGTGCAATCTTGGCCTTTTTTGGTAGCTCTGTGTTGTTCGACGTCTTAGGCTTAGCGCCGCGTAAGCTTGAGAAAAGAATCCAATAGATACCGATGTAGCCCGTTAGTACCGCACCAAGTACGAGTAATAAATAGACGTTCATTATGAACAAGTATGAAAAATCAGTAACCTGCATGGCAACACCTAGTATCAATACAGTGAACCAAGATATGCCTGATAACCCACCAGTTACTGCGAGGAGCCATAGTTTATTGCGGGTCTCGTCAGAGTTGAGCTCTTTATCAGCGTGTCTTTGAAGCATTGGTAAGATTTTTTTATGAAACACAATGCCGTTTATAGTCAGAATAGTTACAATGGTCATCTTCACCCAAAATAGTTGACTGCCATCAGACAGACTGAAGTAATGCTGGTTGAGCGCAACTAGTGATATGCCACTCAAAATAAGCAGGCCTAACCCAGCAATCACGACCTTTGAAATGATTTCAATCAACTGCAACTGTCCACGCGTAATGGTTCGATCCCATATGCTGCGCAAGAACGTCGCATCGGTTGTCACGGCTCCACCTACACCCATGGCAATCCCAATAATGTGGGCAATCAGTACTGTTGGTTGTATAAATTCCATGTTTATCTAAGCATAACCTTAATTCTTATTCAGAAGTATACACTATAACAATCTTGATTTTAAGTTTTCACTGTAGGTGATTGGTATCTACTTGAGATAGTTGCATGAATATGTATTTCTACATATATAATACCAGTGCTTAGTGAATTCTATTTACAGTCGTGCCTTGCGTAAGAACTGAGCGTTCACTGCTACGATTATGGTAGACAGTGACATTAGGACTGCGCCAACCGCAGGTGCTAGTATCAGACCAAATCCGGCAAACACACCAGCTGCCGCGGGTAGTGCTATGACGTTATAGCCAGTCGCCCACAGAAGATTTTGCTGCATTTTACGGTAGGTTTTCTGTGATAGCTTCACAATCTTGCTCACTCCGCGTGGGTCACTTGACGCCAACACAATCCCAGCAGATTCTATCGCTACATCTGTGCCTGCGCCAATCGCAATTCCGATGTCTGCTTGTGTTAGGGCGGGTGCATCATTAACGCCATCACCTACCATCGCAACGGTACTACCATCTGCCTGCAACTGTTCTACTGTTTTTGCTTTGTCTTGCGGTAGCACTTGCGCAAAATATTCATCAATCTGTAGTTCTTTGGCAACCCAGCTAGCTACCGCCTCAGAATCACCAGTCAACATACTCACACGCATGCCTGATTTATGTAGTTCATTGACTGCTTGATATGATTCATCTCTAATAACATCTGCCAGAGCAACGGCGCCAACTACTGATGTGCCTTTCACGACGTACACAACTGTCTTGCCTTCTGATCCTGCTTGCTCCGTACGTTTTTGTAAGTCTTTTGGCGCGTTCAAATCTTGTTGTTCGAGTAATTTTGGTCCACCAACGTAGACTTGTGCGCCGTCTATCGTCGCTTGTACACCACGTCCGGACAAGGACTTGAATGCATCGGCAGTCACCAGACTTAGCTGGTCCTGCTTTGCTTTGTCGACGATAGCTCGTGCAATCGGGTGCTCAGAATCTGACTCGACTGCGCCAGCCAGGCGGAGCACTGCTTCTGTGCTGGTCTTTTCTGTTGCGGACCACACGTCGACTACGCCAAGCTCCCCCTTCGTCAGTGTTCCGGTCTTATCAAACAACACAACGTCGATATTTCGCGCACTTTCTAGCGCCATCCTGTCTCGCACCAGCAGACCATTTCTCGCAGCTAAGCTAGTCGCAATTGATGTCACCAAGGGGATGGCTAAACCGAGTGCGTGCGGACACGCGATAATCAGTACTGTGACAGTGCGTTCTAGCGCAAACTGTGCACTTTGATCGCTCAACAGTAGCCAGCCAACCATCGTTAATGTGGCCACACTGAGCGCAATAAACGTCAAATAAAAAGCGGCTTTATCTGCTAGCTTCTGCGTCTTGGACTTACTAGCTTGCGCATCAGACACTAATCGCATTATCCCGGCTAGTACCGTATTATCTCCCGTATTCTTCACTCGTATACGTAACGAGCCATCGCCGTTTATGGTGCCACCGACTACGTCCTCGTCTGTCGTCTTCTTGATATTCCGAGATTCTCCAGTAATCATTGACTCGTCAACGTGGGACTCGCCACTAATAATAACGCCGTCTATTGGGATATTAGCGCCAGGGCGAACCAATACTGTGTCACCTGTTTTTAGTGAATCTACTGAGACGGTTTTCGTTGACTCACCTTCGACCAGCTCTGCTTCATCGGGGAGAAGCTTGGCAAGTTCTTGAAGTGCATTTTGTGCGCTTTGGATTGAACGCATCTCCATCCAGTGACCAAATAACATAATAGTTATCAGGCTCGCTAACTCCCAGAAGAATTCCACCCCTTCCAGGAAGAACATGGTTGCGAAGCTATAGCCAAACGCCACCACAATAGCGAGGGATATCAATGTCATCATGCCGGGGGCACGGTCTTTTATCTCAGCAACCGCCCCTTTAACGAACACCCAGCCTCCATAGAAGAAGATGATTGTACCGAGTATCGCGGGGAGCCAATAGCTCCCAGGAAACGCAGGCATCTCAAATCCTAATAAGTCTTGGATGAGGCTCGAATACAGCACGACCGGAATTGTCAGTGCAAAGCTCAGCCAAAACTTACGTCGGAACATATCTGGACTGTGGCTTTCATGATTGTCGTGCCCTTCATGACTATCATGATCGGCGTTACTATGGTTGTGTGTATGCTCGTCGTGACTGTGCATTTATCTGGCTAGCTCCTTTATTATTTCTTCAAACTCCTTTTTCGTGATCTCGCCCTTTGCGTAACGTTCTTTCGCGATGTCTTCTGGTTTGCCGCGCTTTGACTCCTCACCCTGCTGGCTCCAGCGAAACAGAAACCAGGCCATGGCCGATACTGCAATTACCCAAAATACCATCCAAAAAAACATACCAAAACCTGTTTCTTCGCCCCACATGTGTCCTCCGCCGGTGTATGTATCAGCGTGTGAAAAATAGTTCATAAGACCTCCTTTTATGTAAACTGCCTGCAATTATATTTCGTAGAACTTTACCTGAACCTATCTGGGCAACATCCGGTTCACTCACGCCTCCTGTAGCTTGCCTTGCTTGCCGGTATATTTTGTGCGGGATTTTGTTCGAATTTGTCTTTGCAGCCGGCAGCACAGAAATAAAAAACCTCGCCATCAACAGTCAGCTTTTCTGAACTCTCTGATAGTGCCATGCGCATACCACACACAACATCTTGCACTAGCGGGTACAAGCTGTCTGGATCTTGGTTCAACGGATTCTCTTTTGGTGCACCGTCCTGTTCGATTAAGAACTGCCGTATAAGGCTGCACGCTTGAGCAATCTTTGGGTTACTAAGGTGATAATGTACGGTAGTGCCGTCGCGACGTGTTTCGACGACACCCGATTGACGCAACAAGCCAAGGTGTTGTGAAACATTGGATTGCGGGATTCCAAGCATGTTCACCATTTGGTTCACTGACAATTCACCGTGCGTCAGTAGTTGAATAATCTCCAACCGCTTTTGGTTGGCGATAACTTTGAAAATACTTTCTTGGTCGTGGAATAGTGCTTCATACATATACAAAGTGTAGCATACATATTCAAATATTAGAATACTTGCATATAGATTTATATGGTGCTATTATCCGTAAGATTAGATACATAAGCGTTAGAAAGGCATCCAAATACATGAAAACATCAAAGTTTATGATAGTGATAGCAATACTATCTGTAACACTAGTAACCGGTCTGTTTATGACACGCTCTGAGCGCGGTCCAATGCCGTGGCACACCAACGATGCCGGCACAGAACATCAATTAACCGCTTATATGTCCCCTACATGTGGCTGTTGCCCAATACATGCAGGTTACTTGAAGAATCAAGGCTATCAAGTAAAGACAGAGTTAACAGAGGACATGGAGCAAGTTAAACAGCGCTTTGGTGTTCCTGAGGAGCTTTTCTCCTGTCATACAACGGTTGTAAACGATGGTCAGTATTTCATCGAGGGCCACATTCCGGTCGAGGCGATTGACGAGTTGCTCAAGTCAGAGCCAGCAATTTCCGGAATCGGCATGCCTGGTATGCCGTCAGGTTCGCCCGGTATGCCAGGGCCAAAGAATGGATTGTTTGAGGTAATGCAGCTCGACAACGACGACCAACTTAAACTATTCATGAGCGTATAACAATGAAAAAACTCTCTCTATTCTTTATACTGCTCACCGCGTTTGTCATTGTTCCGCAAAAGGTTTTTGCCCACTGTCCGCTCTGTACGGCAGGGGCTGGAGTGATTGCCGCTGTCGCTTTGGCTATCGGCGTCAAGATTGAAGTGGTCGGCATTTTGGTGGGAGCTTTTGCCGCTGCTCTTGGATTCTACCTTGCAAATCGTGTCAAAAGACAGCGCTTTCGTGGGCAAAAATGGGTTATCGTCGTTGCGGTGTTCCTGGTAACGATTGTACCAATGTTGCCATTCATGTATGCAGAGCCCTATCCACTCGTCATCTATTGGTTTGGTGAGCTGGGGTCACTATTCAATAGTGTTTACCTGATTGATCGATTTATTGTCGGGTCCATTACTGGTGCTATTGCCATGGCTCTTTCGCCAAAATTAAGTGAAGCACTAACGAAGTGGCGCAGCGATAAGCGCTACCCCTACCAGAGCCTTACGGTCACCCTTTCACTGCTCATCGTACTAGCTTTAATTATTCAGTTCTTGGTCTAGCCTTATGGAGTTGATGTACATATTCCTGGCTATTATTGGCTTGTTCGCCGGTCTATTGATTGCAAAGCATCTTATCTCTCTGCGTTTTTGTGTAATGTGTCTGAGTGTAAGTATTACCTGGCTGATTCTACTGATACTGTATTGGACGGGAATATTCCATAACCCTACCCTGCTCGCGCTGCTTATGGGTCAGAGCATTGTTGGCGTGTACTATCTTGCAGAAAAGAAACTACCAGAAAAGTATATGATTTTTCGGGTGGCCGGGTTGTTAACAATGACGTATGCCGCGTATGTGGCATTGACGGGCTTTGACGTTGCTGCAGCGTTTTTGATCATCGTGCTGTGGCTTGGCAGCAGCCTGCTCTATGCGTACCGAAATTCACCACACATTAAATCAACCGTTGACCATATCGTCGCGTGTTGCCGTGACTGGTAAAAACTTATGTAGAAGTGTTTGATTTCTATCGATCGGTACTTTTTTACTGGTTAGCTAAGTACTCAAAGTAATAAAAAGCAATTGAGCCGACCGCTAAAACTGCACCAAGAAGCGTTGCGACCCAGACCATGTCGCTCTCTTTGACGGTGTACCCGTAGACTTTCAGGCTTCTGCTATCTCAGTTCAGTAGCGCTTGAAATCACCTTTTATTACGCTCATGAGCAATCTCCTGTTTACGCACATAATATAACACTCGCAACAATCACACCCATGTTACTGGCGATGTTATGCTGTGTCTCGCTTATCCAGTTTTTTAACTAGTTTTGGCGTTTTATAAAATAGCATCAGCGCCAACACTGCAAGTATAAATAATGGAAAGTTCTCGCGGAATGAGGTACCGACAAAGATATAAACAAAATGCATATATACGTTCGTCAATAATATCGCCCAAAAGAAGTCACGAAAGCGCAAGGTATGGATCAGCCCGGACGCATAGCTCATCATCATCATCGGCACAAATGAAAGCCGAAGCACTGATATTATTATAAATCCCCTGTCTTGAGCGTTTTGTTCAATCTTGTATATCAGCTTTTGCATGTTGTCTGATTGCCTCTTTTTTGCATGAGCTTCCAAACGTGCGTGCACTGTTTCGTGAAAGTAGCGAGCCACAAAAAATCCAAGCGTTGATGCAATCGTCGCTGCTACTAACGTTATAATCATCGCCTCAGTAAAGGTAAAAAGCACGCCGGCGAGCAAGGTCATTGCTACTTTCGAAAATCCGAGCATGCCAAATACAATGAATGCAATTCCGTAAATAATAAATCCGATGACACCAAGGTCTTGCACCCATGTGCCAATTGCCTCTAGGTCAATCACCCCCTCTTGGCGCAGAGTAAAGATAACAAGCCCCAGTAAAATAATAGCGCTTACTATCCACCAAGTTTTTTTGCTGCCGTCCATCTGTTACTAGTATATCGTACGTTTGCCTGCCGAGCATAATGTTGACGAATTTGTTATGATAGCTTCCGTGAATAAAATTATAATAGATGTTCGAGAACCAGCCGAATACACAACTAGTCACGTAGATGACGCACTCAACGTTCCTTTGTCCAAGATTATGCACGGTGATACTGCGCTACAAGGGCTCAGCAAAGATAACGAAATAATCCTCTACTGCAATAGTGGCAGTCGCTCATCTCTGGCAAAAAACATCTTCGAAAACTTTGGATTCAGTAAGGTAACCAACGGTATCAACCAACAAAGCGTAGAGCAGCTTAATTAAACTTAAAGGTTGCTCACTAAAATCCTGCATTTTCAATAATTGATTGAAATAGACAGGTTTCTGATGCCATAAGAGCGTACGGTTAGTAATTATACTATAACATACTTATGCTTACAATGCAAGTCGTTATCGCAGTGAAGGAAACTTCCGGTTCTTAAACGCCCTAGCCTGCTCAAACAATATATAGAAGTACGGGAAGACTGTTACAACTAGTACGGTGCTCGCTATCAACCCAAATATGACTGTGATAGCTAGTGGCTCCCAGAATGGATCTGCTAATGCGAGAGGTGTTAGCGCGCCTATGGTTGTGAGTGTAGTTGTGACAATTGGGCGAAAGCGCTGCTGTAGTGCAGTGATAATGGCTTTGTCGATATTTTCTCCATCTGCTCGAGCTTGATTTGCATAATCTACTAGCAATATAGCGTTGTTTACGACAATTCCTATCAGCCCAATCAAGCCGACCATAACGAAGAAGCTTAGCGAATGATCGGCCACGAGGAGCGCTGCAGCCACACCAATCAAGCCAAACGGCACAGTCAGGAGTATAAGCAGCGGCTGAGAGAAGGAGTTGAACTGCATAACAAGCAAGAAATACATGAGTATAACAGCAATGACGAGTGCAATCTGGACTGAAGCAAATGACTCTATATTCTCGGACTCTTGACCAAAGTCAAAGGTTAATGTGTCAGCTTGCAGTCCACGGCTCTCTAGTTCCTCCGTTGGGAATGCATCCTCAACAGCAGCTTGCGTTGCGGTAACAAGCCCACTTATATCACTAGCCTGGTAACTTGCTGATACTTGGAAAAAGCGATGACCAGCAGTGCGGCGTACTACTGATTGGTCGGCTTCAAGGCGTACTTCATCTACTTGAATAACTGAGCCATCTGCTCGAGTAATTTCTTCGGTCCGTAAGAATTGCGTGATATCTTCAGCGAGATTGGTGCTGGCGATAACATCTTCGCTCCGTATTTGTACGGCAAACGGAAATGGCTCTGGCGGTGGTCCAGCGTCTAACTGTTGAAGGGTGAATTCTACATCTGTGTTGTTGGTTAGCTGTTCGTCGAGTCTATCTATGTAGGTTTGTGATGTCGTCGTTCGCTCCGTAAAGGGTCGTAGGGTAATACGGATAACAGCAGACCGTGCATCTGCTTGCGCATAGCTGACGACCTGACCATCGCTGCCAAGCGTATCACTAACAACACGGTTTACTTTATCAACCTGACGCTCTGCTTGTTTAATATTTGTATTTTCATCAAATCCTGTGCGCAATATTATGGCGTCAGCATCATTGGACTCTGGAAAGATATTTAAGGGGAGCTGCCCAAGCATAAACATGCCGCCAGCGACCAGCAAAGCGCTGATAGTTACAACTGTACCCAGCATGAGACGACGCCCCTTTTTACCCATGTCACTGAGTTTGCGTGGCAGTATGAGTACATAGTTGGATAGTCTGGTCATAGCCCCGCCAAGCAGCGGCTGAGCTTGCTTCTTAGATCGTAGTAGTATGCCAGAAGCGAAAAACGGGATAAAAACGAATGCGATAAATAACGACGATAGTAACGCTACAATCACCGTCATTGGTAGTATCCGAATAAACTCACCCAAGATACCAGTAACGAATAATATTGGCATAAAGACCAGTACGGTTGTCATTGTGCCAGCAACGAGCGCGAGACCAACTCGTTTCACCGCGTCTTTAATGACTTTTTCAGTCGTCTGACGTCGCTGCCGTTTCGCGCTATCGAGTGCTTCGGTGATAACAATAGCGTTATCAACGATAAGACCAAGAACTAGCACGAGTGCAAACAGTACAATCGTGTTGAGTGAGTTTCCGCTCGCCAGCACGCCAATCAGTGTGGCACTGAGTACCGTCGGGATAAAGAAAGCGATCATTACAGATGCTCGCCAGCCAATCAAAAGTCCAACCACCGCAATGACAGCAATAAGTCCAGTCACGACGTTGCTCTGTAGTGAGTTTATTTGTGTACGTATCGATTCAGCAAAGCCAGCTGATATTGCCGCCTGTATGTCACCTGCGTCAGCTTGCCATTCATCGATAGTTGATTGCATTGCTTCATCTATCTCGAGGTCGTCTACTTCCCCAGTTGCGACTACACCTATTACGACTGCTTGGGTGGCTTCAATTGCACCGTCTGTGTTTTCGCCGTAGCCGCTAAAGTTGGTTTGCCGTATCTCTGGTCGTCCAGTTTCGGGGTTAACTGATTCAGTAAATGGATCCTCTACAATAGCTTTGTCTATACGTGCATCATCCTCTAGTTGTACTGCCAAGGACTCTGCAGCTTGGTTTAGGTCATAAAGACTGCTCCCGTTGCTACCGTATACTGAAATCAGTGCGTTGTACTCATTATTAAACAGCGTTGCCGATATCGGTGCCACTTCATACTGCGTAGTTCCCGGGAGGACTTCAGCGATGGACTCAAGCTGTTGCTGAACCTTCTCCGCCCCTTCATCTGAGCTGATATCTTCTGAAAACTCCACAAACAAGCTAAACGAATCATTGCGAGCAATACTCTCTACAAGCAGTACTTCATCAATCGCCTCGATTTCTTCAGTCATTGGCTGGATTATTTGATTGTCTACTTCATCTGCATCGTCTACGAAATAGACTCCGTTAACGGTTGCAAACGGCACTTCAATTGGCGGGAAGCCTTCTCGATCCAACAGTGAGGTGTAGCTCCACGCACCAAACAGAATAATTGCCAATAATATAAGTACTGACGGGCGATACCGCTTTATGGTTAGTGTGCTAAGTTTTTCGAGCATTCCAGATAGATTATATAGAAAGCTCTTTACCGCTGCAATATTAAGGAATACTCATAACTGGTATATACTTACTGCTATGAAGAATGTGAAAAAAGAGTATCTGCAGAGTGCAATGTTTGGCTTTAATGATGCGCTGGTTTCGACAACTGGCGTCATCGTCGGTGTGAGCACTGGAACCAGTAATAAAGACGTCGTAATTCTCGCTGGCGTTGTAACGATTCTAGTCGAGGCATTATCTATGGGTTCTGGTCAGTACCTCAGCTCAAAGTCGGCTCATCAGTTTGATAAAAGCGACTCACTACGTGAGCCAATTATTAGCGGCGTTGTGATGTTTTGGTCATATTTCATCGCCGGACTGGTTCCGTTACTCGCTATCATACTATTCCCAATGAGTTATGCTCGAAACGTTGCGATTGTTGCAGCATTAGTCTGTCTGCTGGTGCTCGGCTACGTCAAGGGTCGGATCGTTAAGGTCTCTCCACTAAAGAGCGCTATTGAGGTGTTTATTATTGGTGGTATCGCTACGGTGGTGGGCGTTGTGGCCGGCAGTATATTCGCCGTATAATGCACCGCATCAAGCAGCATATATTAGCCATATTCAAGGATAGTCATGACAATGTCGTTATCGGTCAGCGACCAAACGTGTTGCTGTTTTTGTGGGCTATATTAGTCGCCATACGATTTTTCGTACCTGGACCAGGTACCTTTCATGAAGTTCTCTCTTGGGCTACATTATTCGTCGGTCTTGCCTGGTCTGCGTCGGAGCTTTTTTGGGGAGTAAACACCTTCCGGCGTCTGCTTGGCGGTTTAATCATGACCATATTGCTAAGCCGGTTTTTTATTTGATACTAGTACGCCTTCTATGGTAAACACATTTTGGCTATAAAATCGTTATCAACTAAATATATAGCTACCTATTTTCCTTATAGTTAAATATAAAAATCACTCGTTCAATAGTAAGAGGTTCATTTTTTCCTCAGTACGTACGACCTACTTATTACTAAAGGCTTAAAAGTAGCAAAACCACACACGCGGCTAAATAACATTATTGCTTTTTTTCAACCAGCCATTAAGTTCTCCGGAGATTGACGAGAACATCGGACTTTTATAGATGTCGATCTGCACTAAGATTGACTTAACGTCTTATTATTGTATAATCATATAATTACATGATTGAACGTATAACAGAAATACCAGCGCAATGTAGTGACTGCCCTGTCGCCTGCGAGATTCAGCAAAATATAGAACAAGCAGAGTATGAGCACGATGCTGAAATTAAGCGAGCAGCTACTTTCTTAGATGACAAAACTGCCTTATCGGAAGCTATCGAATCAAGACAAACAATAAGCGATATCCTAACAAGAATCTCTGGGTTGCCAGAAGATTTATTAAATCAAGTGGTAGCTTATCAGAAGGATGATAATGAGGCAGTCCGAGAATTGCGACTTACTACAGATCAGAACATTGAACTCATGGATCAAGAAATTGACGATGCGTATCAAGACCTCGATTCGTTGTTGCAATTATGCCAAATTGGTCAAATTGCGCTTACTGGTGAGCATGCAGGTAGAATCTATAAAGCTACATTATGTGGCGCACAGGTTCAGCAGCATGAGGATACAAGACTCGGTGTTAATCCTGCGGCAGAGGAACACGCCGAAGTACACTATACGGTAGATAAGCCCTCGACAAGCTAAAAGGCGTTGGCATTCCCCTTCTATATCTAAGAACCGAAAGACGCAACCTTTTGGCAGTGATTCGCTCAGGTGCTGAGGCGGCCCATTGGTGCTCCAGCCCTGGCTAAAGTCACGTAGACGCATTTTTTATTTCAGGTCATTAAGTATTAAAGAATACTTCAGATTTTTGAGCGATAGAATTAATAATTATTTGCTATACTTTTAGGTAATATGAGCGAGTTTAAGATGTTTGTCGGGCCGATGGCTAGCGGGAAGAGTCGGGCGCTACTTCAAGAAATCGAGGCCTATGAGGCTCGCGGATGTAATGTCGTTGGAGTTAAGCCTTTAGTTGAGCGACGTGATGCTGGTATTGTGTCACGCAGCGGGCTGCGGCGAGAGGCAATTTCATTGCAGAGGCTTGGTGAAATGGCTCTAGATCCAGTCAGATCAGCTATTGAACAGGCAGACGTTGTGGCAGTTGATGAAATATTTATGTTTAATGAGGATATAGACGATACGTATAAAACAGCTGAATCATTGTTGCGAGCGCGCAAGACACTTGTCGTCGCGTCACTTGATTTATCCGGCATGGGAAAGCAGATGAGCGTTGTGTCAGCACTCTTGGGGCTCGGACCGACAACTGTTACATGCACAGAGGCGATTTGCGACACACCGCACGAGAGTGATACACCGGCAACGCATACCAGAATTTATGATACCAATACCAAGGCTTCGATTCGAGATGGCCTACCGGAGCTTGTACCCCAGGATCCAGCAAACCCAACGTACGGTTATAGTCCAGTATGTCGTGATTGTTTCTTTGAATGGCCAGAACAACAAGCAGTTCCTGCGTCGTATCAGCAAACCGCTTAGAAATCGATCCGTGAGATACTTGACGTGTTAAGTATCTATTGATGAGCTGTTAACTAGAGCTAAGGACTAAGAAGTAGTAGCCTGCCCCACCAGCTATGCCGAGTAGGAATACAATAAGCAGTGCCAACAGGAGCTTGCGGTGGTTTGGCTGTTGCTTCTGTTTGGCTGCTTTTTGCATTTGTGAGTTACTGAGATACTCCTGATTCGCCTTTTTTTGTTCTTCTTGCATCTGAGGTCCTATAACGAGGACTTGGTTTTTGTCATCGTTACTATCTTTGTTTTGCTGCCCCATAATAACGGTTTGCCGTACAACGCCTGGAACGGTGTAGTCGGTAGTGTCTTCTTCTGTCTGGTCGTCTCGAGCTGGTGCAGAACCGCCAATGCTAAAATACGGTTTTTTAGATTCGTCGTTTTGCCCTACTTCGTTTTTGTTATCGGGGCTCATTAGCGCAACCTACTTACGTTGACTATTCTTTTTACTGACAAGATATGAGGATATGAAGGCTATGAATAGGCCAAAAATAATTGCGCCAGAGAACATAGAAATTATTCCAACCGCCCTACCGGCAGATGTCATAGGGTAGACTTCTCCTATACCGGTGTTTGTCATTGTCTCTGCCATAAACCAGAACCCGTCATAAAAGTTACTTACGTGTGGGTTTACGATATGTTCGAAGTAATAAAAGGCTGTCGATCCAAGTGCTAATACGATTGCAAATACTGAGGCGATCCACACCATGTGAGTTTCCTTCAAGATGCGGTTGAGAGATTTCGAGAATAAGCTAAAACGAGCTACTACACTGCTGAATTGCATAATTCTATACAATCGGATAAGCATAAGGCCACGCAACGCTTGCGTGCCGCTTGCGGTAACTGGCAATGCAGCAAGTATGTGCCACCAGTTGTTTTTGAGGAAATGCTTCCTGGTTCTAGCTTGGTACAATCGCACGAAAAACTCGAGCCCAAAAACAAACGCAGTTCCAAGGTCGATTACTCTGATTAATGACAGTGTTTCCGGCGTTAAGTCTGCAGTAATCTCAAACACCAATAGCCCAACGCTAACTAGTGCGAGCCCTATCAGGAGTGAGTCATTTATTATTCTTAAGCTATTTGTTTTCATTGACTCCATAATACATGATTTATGATGGTCTCAAATAGTTATCAAGCTTGATATAATGACACTATGTACAATATATCGAGAAGCCAAGCCCAGAAGCATGCGCAAGATGAGCGAAACAACGCCAAACGTTTTCGTGATGAGGTCAACAAAAAACAAAAAGAAATCAAGAAGCTACAAGAGGAGATACAGGCCGAACAGAAAAAATCAAATTTTCTACGGGTTGGTGGACTTGCCGGGTCCATACTTGGCGCAGGGCCGAGGGGCCACGCCGATAAACTTGAGCAAAAGATCAGCATGCTTGAGGGGGAGATGCATCACTCTCTTGAGCAGGCCAAGGTTGCCGATTCAGAAGCATATAAATGGGACGAAAAAGCCAAATTTGCAGATGAATAATCTGATATTTCTTGAATTAGCTTTTTCAGCAGAGATACATCTACCAGTTTAACCAAGCCTGCTTTTGTGCAAATTATCAAACTCGAGAACTTCTAGAAGATTATGTCAGTGTTAGGAAGTGAGGCCTTGAGGTTCGTAATAGCTTCTCGGGTTAGTGGGTTTCCGGAAAGGTCAAATGTCTTCAGATTATTCTTTAAATTGGCGAGTTCGTTTGGCAATCCAGTTATGTTGTTATTGCTGTAGTCCAGGCTTTCAAGCTTATTAAGCTGACCAATCTCTGCTGGCATACCTGTCATATTGTTGTCGCTTACATCAAGAACTACGAGAGGCATCTTTCGCACTTCTGCTATCAACGATCCCTCTAGTGAATTGTGGTCAAGTTTTAACACCTCAACCTTCGTCATTTCACCCATCTGAGATGGCAATGTTCGAAGATTATTATTCGATAGTATTAACTGAGTCGTACCAGTTTTGTTATATATACTAGAGTCAACCTCAGTAAGCCCGCTGTTGCTCAAATTCAGTACACTGGCAGTACTAAGTTTAGAGTTTATCTCTGTAGCTACAGATATGTCATCGTTGCTGTTCGTCACTTCGTCACCCTCAGAGCTGTCTGAGGTACTGCTGTCGTAAACTACCCAGCCACCAAGCCCAAGTAATGCTACCGTTAGAATTATTATAATTACATTTTTCATAGTTCCCCCGTTACTTTAATTAGTGTCTCCCTGTTCCTGCCTCCATTTTAGTTAAATGAGTGTAGTAATCTGGAATTTCCTAATGCCTTAATTCTATCACCAACGACCTCGGCTGGGAGCATCCGTTACGAACGAAATCATTTCGGTTCGAGGCTGACATCGAGATGTCACAAAAGAAAAACGACCAGGCATAATACCTGATCGCTTTTCTATGGCTCCCGGGGCCGGGGCTGCCTTCGGCACGTTGCGTCGCTTTCTCGTAACAAGCTTCTGCAATAGCTCCTTACGAACGAACCTACGGTTCGAGGTTTCGATTCTCGGAACGACAAGAAAAAAGAGCCTCAGACGAGACTCTTCTTTCTTGGCTCCCGGGGCCGGACTCGAACCGGCAACCTATTGATTAACAGTCAACCGCTCTACCATTGAGCTACCCGGGATTATTGTGTCTTTATGCTGATTGCCAACAAGGACATTCTTTACTTCGTGAGACCGCTGAATTATAGCGAATATAAGGTGTGCCCGCAACTTTTTATACTTATTTGTCTTTCTGTGCCTTTGAGATGAACTTGGCTGGTTTTTTTAACGTACGGACAAAACCGCCATGGTGGCCTAGTGATCCTTCTTTGTCCATCTTGATAACTTTTTCGTAAGCGCTGAGATACTTCTTTGTCATCATCCTAGCAGAGAAAAAATGCATAAATACATATAGAGCAAAAACAAATGAGGTTTTAACACCACACTAATTACTCATGCTTTTATCAACGGTCTGACTAACTTAGTAGATAGCCAGAAAAGCTTCCAACGATGACAATCATCATGCCGGTAAGTACGATTTCCTGTATATTCTTTCGTGCTTGAACCTTCAGAAAAATACCTTGGATTAGTCCAGCCACCAACAAAGTTGCAATACTTAAGAGGATCGCAATAATGGCAATACGTAACCTATCTTGCATGAAAAACAGTGGTAATATCGGCATACTGCTAGCAATGATATGGGATAGAAACTGTGCTACTGCGTTACCCAGCGGTTTTTTTATTTCACTTTGGCTTTGGTCATCAATCTCCATACTAGTACGTAAGCTCATGTAGCGAGCGGCAGCAGAGTTGAAGGCTTGCACTGACAGCGCAATATATGCAGCGGTGGTAACGATACTTAGGCTTCCACCAGAGATGAGTAACCCCAAAATAATAGCAGTGGTAGTGGCGACACCAGTTTCTAGCCCGCTAAAAGTAGAGAGAAACAAATCTCTATCAAATGGTAGTTTGGCTTTTTTTCGAAAGTGAGGGGTCATTGCCATATATCATACCAGATTGACATCTGAGAATAGTTCTGGCCATTCGTGTGAGCTCGGTGTATAGAGGTGAGGTCTAGCAGTAACGTCATCTAACACCCACTGCTTATTAGCCCAACGTACTTGCGCAACTTCATTTTTTTGTAGCGTTAGTTCATTACAATCAATATCTATGAAACCGATAAACCACTGGCAAAAATGTGCCGGCCTATTACGGGAGTACTTAATGAGCGATTTCCGGTGCGGCCGTAGTTCAATATCGTGGATGCCAATCTCCTCTACTAGTTCTTTATAAGCGCCCTGTTCATAGGACTCCCCTTTTGCTACTCCCCCTGCTGCGGCTGGACCCCATAAGCCCGGGTGAGTTCGCTTTATGTGCGCTCGTTGCGCAATCAGCGCTTCTTTACTGGAGTTTTCAAGCCAGATGCCAGTTATACGAAATATGTCTGATGCGTCTAGTGCATCACGATCTTTGTATCCAATGATATCGTCATTCTTGTCTACTAATATAGCCTGCTCTTTGCTCATAGTCTGTGCCATTGTTAGCGCATCATGCGTCGTGCTTCACGGTCCTGCGTACGTCGTTTTATCGTCTCGCGCTTATCATGTTGTTTTTTACCTTTACCAATCGCTATCCGTACCTTAACGTGACGACCTTGCGTCAGTATATCCAGAGGCACAATTGTCCTTCCCTGTTGTTTGGCGGCAATAAGCGCATCAATCTCTTTGCGTTTTGCAAGCAGTTTGCGCGCCCGTGTTTTATCAGATTCGTCGATGGGGATACTAACATCACCGGTAATGGTCGCATTGATCAGCCAGAGTTCATTATTCTTGACGGTCACATAAGCACCGCGCAGTTGGCCGTGTCCTCGCCGGAGAGACTTTGTTTCGGCGCCGGTTAGTGCAATACCAGCCACAAGACTATCCTCAAGTGAATAGTCAAAGCGGGCTCTTCGATTGGTAATCGCCTTCTTCTGCGGGCGTTTTTTCTTAGCCATAAACACTAGTATGCCTGAAAGCAATAGCCATCACAAACATGTACAACCATTATTCCGTAAGACGGGTTTATCTACCTACTAGGCGAATTTTGGGCTTGATCAGTTGAGAGAAGTTCACGACCTTTTTCCCAGACGCTTGGATCATCAAATTTCTGTTTGCGCCAATACCACCACTCGCCTCCCCAGGCGTAAATATCCTGTACCCCAATTTTGCGTGCAAAGTCTACATTCTCTTCCATTTGTTCGAGGTCCATTGACTTATCTTGCTCTTCTACGGATACATTAACTGTTGCTTCCGGCGCCCAAGGTTCTAGCTGTAGCTCATGAATGAAGACTTCCCTATCTTGGTAGCTATTTATAAAGGCCATGCGAGCCTTGTGATACCAGATTGGGGTCGGGTAGGTTAAGTAGAAGTTAAACGGTGCTGTTTTGTCATTCCACACTGTTCGGTACACCGAGTAGCCATATTTATCTGGAACTGGTTTGTTGAGTGGTAGACCATGCTGGTCACTCAAGCTCATCCATACTGGGTTGTTTGGATCAAGCGACTTCACAAGCTCGAATTCACGAACAAGCCGCTCTTGATTAATATCATCTTTGGTGCAAGTACCGAACCAAGCGTTTACGGCTTCATTTTCTAGTTGATAACTTATGAGTGCTGGGTGATCTTTATAGCGATTCACGACGATGCTAACAAAATCTAACAAGGCTTCGTCTTGTTCGTCGGCAGATAGGTCATTGTACCAAGCTGGTTGATGACACTCGGGCCAGCGGGGCTGACGGAGGCCAAGACCGAGGCTGACTGTACCGTTACGTTCGGCTACTTGATCCATCTGCCAGTCTAAATTTTCGAAGGTGTACACGCCACGCTCTGCTTCAATAGTGTCCCAGTAGCTCATCAGCCGATAGTTTCTAATTTGTAAGTCGTCCAGTAACGCTGTAAGTGTTTCTTGCCAGTCAAGCCCAAGCTCTTCTGCATATTTTACAGAAAAACTCATGCCATAATTTGGTGAAGGATACGGCTGCCACATCGATTCAACTGTTATATGGATAAGCAAGAGGGTAACGACTGATACAAATAAATAAAAAAAACGGCGCTGCCATTTTCCGAGGCTAGTCAGCTTATTTTTGCACCGCTGCCGAGCCTGTTTAATGCGCCCCCGAAACGTTAGTTGTCCTGGCTTGTTGGTTTTTTGTGGTGCTCCAATAGTTTTTTTAGAGGTTTTATGAGATTTAACTGTTTTTTTCTTCATCTGTTTCCTTTAATGACTGTATAGATATAAGCTTGAGCGATATTGTACCACACTAGCCTGCTTCACCAATCAGTCTATAAGGGGTGTCGTCTATTGACATATATGGCGTAATGTGCTACAATCTTCCTTATGGTTAAACATGAAATTGATACACAGTCTTGGCTCGGCTCTAACTGGGGGAAAATTGAAGCAACTGATCGGCTAATGGACGCGCCTGAACACGTTTCTGTTGCTGAGGGTACAAAAACGGTTGGCTTAGAGAGCTCCGATGAGCAATCACTAGAGTATTATATGGCCATTCCTCATTCTCTAAAATCAACAATAGATAATGCAACACAGGGTGAGAAACCGCGAAGTTCACTGCCAGTTATTATACGATTTGGACAATGGTCTGAGCATACCCGAAGACAATTCGACGCTGATCGCTCAGTAGCCGTAGCGGCTGCGACAAATAATGTGGTTATTGCAGTTGATACTCCAGGGCAATCACCTGCTCCAGCTGGTGCTGGCAACCTAACCACGGAACAAGCAAACAGCTTGAAGCAGAAGAGCTGGGATGATCCAAGAGTTGGTCAGCTCGATCTACTTACTCGGCCACAGTGGGGCGTTATAGAACAGGTTTTGGCTGATAATGGGCTTGATCTTTCTGACACTGAAGTTACATTGGCGGGATCGTCACAAGGTGCCAGTCTTGCCGTCTCTGCTTTAACAACTGCTCCCGAAAATGCCAATATTGGGACTGCCATACTCTGGAGTAGCCCATCTTTAACCTATCGGAGCGAGCGATCGCCCGCGGGATTGATGCGCGATTTTATGCAGACAGGCGCTGGTGACGCTACTTACAAGGCGCAAAACCCTGAATGGGTAAGCGAAGATCCAATCACTCGGCTTATCCCACAGGTTGGAAAGCGCGCTATCGGCCATTTACTAGCTGTTAGGGGCTTAGCTCACGCCGAGGACCATGAGCGCCTGCCGAAATATCTTTTAACAGAAGAGGGTCGTCGCCACAGTGATGTGTTGTGGAGAGTAATTCACGGCGAGAAGGATCCGATTAGCAGAGTTGAACATAACGAACGTGCCGCCAAGATGCTCGTAGATGTTGCGCCAAATAATGTATCTCGGGCCAAGTTAGCTCAAGAGTATCACGCAATAGTTAACTGTATTCCTGCAGTCGGGTACCTCATCAAAAAAGCTTTGCAATAAAGCCTGATAATCGCTCCTGTTATACTATGGTCTGATTATGCGTATAGGGCTTTTTTCTGATATGTATTTGCCGAGCGTCAACGGTATTAGTTTTGTGTTGCAAATAACCCATCGCCAGTTAACTGCGCTTGGTCATGAGGTATATATCTTTGCTCCTGCGTCTAATCTACGCGGCAAGGAAGCCGATGATCCACCATATGTTTACCGATTCCCAGCAGTTGAGGGAGTGTTTTTTGACGAACAATTGACCAGTGTATTTTTTCCACCAGTCGCCTACCAGAAGATACATAAGTTACGCCTTGATGTCGTCCACTTTTTTACACCTGGTCAAATTGGGCTACAGGGTGTGTATTGCGCTATGAAGGACGATATTCCGCTTATTTCTCAGTATTCGACAGACCTATATCGCTATGTTGAGCGTTACCCCAAGGTATTACCAGCGACGTTGAGCCTACCGTTTATTTTGCCATTTGTCTTACGCCTAACACCACGCGAGACAATAAAGGTGTTTAGCGCCTTTAAGCCCAAACGAGGTTTAACAAAATGGCACAAAGATCTAGTGGTTCGGTTACATACGATAGTTCACAACAGGTGTGATGCTGTTATAGCGCTCTCACCAAAAATGAAGAAACAACTCGACACTTGGGGTAGCTCGACCACAACTACCTTACTTCCTAGTGGTGTTGATCCACTTCCGACCACGACAGCGAGTCGAGCTACAGCGTTCAAAAACAGCCATAATATTGCTAAAGATTCCATTGTCTTTTTGTATGCTGGTCGCGTTAGCAGAGAAAAGAATCTCGATTTACTGATTGATGCGTTTAATCTGTTGCCGAAGACTATGTCGGCAAAACTAGTTCTAGCAGGTAGTATGCATAGCCAGAAGCTCGTAGCCAAAGCAAGAGCCAGCAAACGTAGCAATGACATTATCTTTAGCGGCAAATATATCCGAGACAAGGCAAACGTTATTTACGCAGCAGCTGATGTATTTCTCTTCCCTTCTTTAACAGATACGCAGGGCTTAGTTGTTCATGAGGCTGCTGGCGCCAACCTACCATTAATACTTTGTGATAAAGATGTATCAGAGGTATTTATACCAAACAAAACTGGGCTGCTGGCTGAAAACACAGCACATCATTTCGCTGAGCAGATGCAGAAACTAGGCAATGACAGCGTTCTTAGGCAAAAGCTTGGCCGTGAGGCGGCTCGGCAAGCTAGTAATTTTACTGAAGCAGAGCAGATTAAAAAACTCGAAAGTTTG
This sequence comes from Candidatus Saccharimonadota bacterium, assembly GCA_024635455.1. Taxonomy (GTDB): domain Bacteria; phylum Patescibacteriota; class Saccharimonadia; order Saccharimonadales; family SLHW01; genus SLHW01. The sequence goes on from JAGXIU010000003.1 coordinate 109,733, forward strand.
TATAAAGATTGTATAGACCAACACGAACCAAATAGTTATTGGCCTTCATTCCGTTCATAGAACATGATAAAACTTATTTTTAGATACTTATCTAGGTGAACCTCCCAAGCTCCACCTTCTTTATTGTAGCGAAATTGGCACTCTCATCAACCGGCCTATGTTTATAACTACGTTTGTAGAATTGACATCGCACTTACTAAAGTTACAAGGTTTTAGGTACTTATCGGACGCATTGCCTCGTAGTACTATAAAAAATATTCAGTCAAAACAAAGTGAGGCAACGTGGGTTTAGAATTTTTGCTTGAGGAATCTAGTGATTTGCGCCATCCACCGTATAGGGGTCACCTCGAGACGTTCAAGAGGGTTGATTCTGAGGCTGTCTTGTTCGGCCCGGAGTCGGAGCAAATTAAGCCAGTGCGCTATGACTGGGTAAACGTTGCTCCACAAATGCGTAACCAGTTTGACGAGCAAGAGCAGTCTGACTTAACCAGTTCAATACGAACTACAGGCCTACAAAACCCATTGATCGTGTTCGAAATGAGCCCAGAACTTACCGAGTGGTATGTTGATTTATGTAATGAAACCTGGTCTGGGGCAGCTGATGCCTCTGACTATACTCAGACTCCTGATGGCACATATCTGGTGCTTGTCGCAGGAGAGCGGCGCTATCGCTCAATTAATAGTATTATCGCCGAAGAAGAGTTTAGCCCGGAAGATGTCTTAGTATCCTGCCAAGTGCGACGCTGTGAATCACCGTTAGACATGATGCAATCACAAGCCGCCGAAAACGTGTATAGTTCACCGCGTCCTTATCAGCACGCAACTATTATCCATGAACTGTATAGGCTTGGTCTCGCCGGTGGTTTATATGAGACAGAGGACGAGTTTATACGTGAGCACTCACCTGCTGGTCGAGAATCAACCAAAAAAGCTTTGGCCTTCTATACGTTACCTGAATATATTCGGAGCACTGTAGAGAAAAATGAGCTCGGCTATGGGCATGCCGTTTTGTTAGTAGACTTTCACCGAGCATATCAGGCAAAGCTATCTCAGCAAGATATTCCATCTGACACACGAGACTCCCTCATGGAAAATATGATGGTATCGCGTGTGGCTCGGGTTGTGGCCGAAGGCTGGACGATGGCACAGCTCGAAGCAGCCATGCCAGGCTGGATTAGTGATCTTGATTTTGATCAGCCAGGATTCTTTGAGCAATTACTAGAAGATCAAGCAGCGGATTTTGTTCGCGTGCAAGAAAAGAAGATATTGGCCATGCAACGCGAAATACTGAACGGAGCCAACCGTGCCCTCCGTCACCACAACAAAGCCCTGCACATCTTGAACAACGTAAATACCGACCAACTTCAAGGCATACAACCAAATATGCGGCGTCAACTAGAGTTGGTTTCTGAGCTATATGACTCGCTAGCTCGAACACACTACGGCAAACCTATTGGCTCACTTGTTATGGAGCGACATGCAGAGGCAGAAATACTACTAGCCAATAGCGAAGCAAATATTGATCCAGGAGCACACGATCTCTAGCTAGTAGTCGATGCCTTTGTTGGCGAGGAATTTATCGTCAAAATGGTGTTTTATCTTGTGCATTTCTGTGGCTATGTCGACATGCTCCAGTAGTGCTTCAGGGAAATTCCGACCAGTTAGGCAGAGACTGGTCTTGTCTCGTTTTTTTGTTAGTAAACGCTTTAGCTGCGCCTCTGTTAATAATCCATCGTGCACCGCGTTGTTTATTTCGTCGCAAATCACCAGGTCATAAGCACCAGATGTAGCGCATTCCAGTGCGACTTCATACGTTTCTTTGGCAGCTTGCTTGTGTTGCTCTTCAGTAATGCCCTGTTCGCTAAGCTCACCCGCATCGTAAAAACCTTTTCCACCCTTGTAGAAGAATAGATCATCCTCATAGACGTCTTGAATGTCACGAATAAAAACGTGCTCACCAACTCCCCAATATTTAATAAATTGGATATAAGCAACTGACCATCGGTTGCCAAGCGCGCGTACCATCAAACCGAGGCTTGCACTGGTTTTGCCCTTGCTGTCACCGGTATAAACTACTGTGACTGAATCTTTTGTGTTGAAATCTTCAAATGCCATACACACCTAGTGTACATTAGGCAACTCTTGTTACGTTATCGTCGTCTTGATCCGCATTTACTAATACCAATTCAACGTGAGCATTATCTACTACGCACTTCGCAACCAGTGCACTTATGCGTGACCTGATAGCACGAGACTGTTCGAGCGTGGTTCGCGCTGGATCGTTTGGTCTAATTGATTCTAGGATGGGGTCCTCAGTGATAGTCTTGTCTATGACTGGGTTGTCATCATACGACTCAATATTGTTAGCGAACGCTTCATACGTTGCTTGGAGCTGATTATCTGTAGTATTTGGCAGCGGATTATCGAGAATAGTACCACATTCAAATTGCGCTTGTTGATGGTCAAGCACTTCTTGCACTTGATCCATGCTAATTATGTCCAGAAAATCGTCTGGCTCAAGGAATACTTTGCGCTGGCTCGGCTCTTGTTCGTGCATACTCGTCACCTCTATTGTACGTACGAATATACACTATATGTTGTGTTCTAGCTGTGATATTTAACACTACATATGAAATATTCACCGACATACTCTGCTGATATAAATAATGAAACGCAAGACCCTGGTAGCTGTTCGGGCTCGGGCCAGCTTTCTACTGCTGAAAGAGCGCCACAAGCGATTGGTATTCAATAAAACTCGGTTATTTGTATTGCAGTAGTGTCTCGCGGTTGCTATACTCCAGTTTGTATGTACAGAGGTACCGACAGTAGTTGTAAAGCCGGTCTACTGCCTATGCGCAGTAATTATCAAACACACCTACAAGTAAATGTGAAGAAGCCAAGGAGTTAATACACAAACGTGTTGCGGTTATTTTCTGCGAGTGAAGGAATCCACATCAGCCTCAGTCCCGAGGGTCTGTTTGAGTTCGGTTCATTCGTGTTCACCAATGCCATGCTATATGGTGTAATTTCCGCTGTTTTTATCTTTGTTTTTATGCGCTGGGCCGCCAAGCATGTATCAATTAAGCCAACCAAAAAAGCTGCCGTAGCAGTTATAGAGATGATGGTCGAATATGTAATCGGCGTACTGAGCGGTGCATTCGGTTCACGAGAAAAAGGTGTGAAGTTTGCCCCAGTCTTTGCATTTTTCTTTATTTTTATTATCTTTAGTAACTTACTCGGCATCACTCCCTTTGTTAGTCCAGGTTTTACGCTTGGCGAGGCTCACCTCTTCCGGCCACTAACTGCAGATTTGAATGGTACGATCGCACTGAGTGTTATTGCTATTATTGTTGTCCAAGTACTTAGTATAAAAGAGCAAGGTGTTAAGAAACACGCCCAACATTACTTTAGTGACAAGCCCCTCAACCCGATCAACTTCTTTATAGGTGTGCTTGAGGTATTTAGCGAGTTCACACGTATCGTTAGCCTTAGCTTGCGTCTCTTCCTGAATACTGCCGTAGGTGAGATTCTTATCGCAGTGTTTACCAGCATGATACTCGTAAATGGGCGTACGCCAATTGCCGTCATACCAATTCTTTTATTTGAGGTTCTGGTTGCCTACATTCAGGCGTACGTATTCACCGTACTGACGGCGAACTATTTGGGCATTGCCATAGCACACGCTGATGATCACCATGACGATGAGCAAACAGAAGCTGATCAGCCAAACGAGCAAACCGCTAGCACAATTCCGGACTCCTCAATGTCTTCCGCCTCCAGCGTGAGTTCTGCCAGTACGAACAATTTCCATGACCATCTCTCCCCTGCTACACTAAATAACCGGTTGGTAGGCTCGGATGGCTAAGGATAAATTAAGGGAAAAAGAAGGAGTAACATAAATATGGTTGATTTATTGGCGCAAGCAGAATCCAGCATTGCAATCTCGAAGGGGATTATGCTTGGTATATCACTCGGTGCAGCTGCACTTGGACTTGCACTGCTCGGCGCAAACTACATGAAGGCTTTGGGTCGTAACCCAGAAGCTGGCAAGACAGCAAACGCGATTATTATTATCGCTGCTATGATTGAGGTAACTGCCCTTTTGGCATTCCTCCTCGGCGCATTCTTGTTCTAAATACAGCTACATAAGGCAACGGAAGAAAGGTAACCATACATGATTCACATATTTGCAGCGACTGAAGACCTAGAAGGTATTGCAGCGCTTGGTATTGATCCCTGGGCCATTTTGGCGCAGACGGTTACCCTTCTGACGTTGTTCTACGTTGTTAAGAGGTTTGCATTAGACAAGATCGTTACTATGCTGCAAGAGCGTCACAAGAAGATCGATAGTGGCGTGCGACTCGGGTATAAAATGGAGAAAGAATTCTCGAATCTACAGGAAAAAGTAGAAGCAGAGCTGCACAAAGCACGACTTGATGCTGACAAGATACTAGATGAAGCTCACCAGGAATCATCTGAAATTGTTAAAGCCGCAGAAGAAAAGGCCAGCCATAAAGTTGAGCAGATGATAATTGACGCTGAAGCAAAGATAGGGACAGACATGGAGCGTGCTCGCAAGGAGTTACAGCAAGACGTCGTTAATTTAGTTGCTGACGCGACAGAAGTTGTGCTACGCGAAAAGCTCGATCCGGACAAAGACATGAAGCTGATTGAGCGTGCAATATCAGAGGTATCCCAGTGAGCACTTCTCTACCACGTAAAGAGCTCGCCCAGGCTTTGCTTGATATCGTAGCTTCGTCTAGTGACGCACCTAAAGTTATTGATCAGATTGCCGCCTATCTCGTTACCGAAGGACGCGCAGCAGAACTTGATGCACTACTTAGGGACATGGAGGATATCCAGCTTGCGAAGAACGGCCTACAAGAAGTACAAACCACCAGTGCTCAAACATTATCCGCAGACGTAAAGCGCGCCATCGAATCCTTATTCGATGCCGAGCATGTACGTCTACATGAATCCATAGACGATCAGTTAGTTGGTGGCGTCCGTGTCCGCTCAAAAGATACGGTTATGGATCTGAGCATACGAACACAGTTAAACCGATTAAAGCACAGCGTTAAGGTATAGAGGAGATAATCAGGGAAATATTATGGCAACAACATCGAACACAGTATCAATCAAAGAACTCAGTCAGGACATCCGGGCTGCAATTGAAGAGCTCAAAACTAAACCTGAGATAGAAGAAGTTGGTATTGTCACACGTATTGGTGACGGCATTGCCTGGATTTATGGGCTACGATCATGTGGCTATAACGAAATGATAGAAATCGAGACCAATGACGGTGGTACACTGACAGCGTTTGCGCTGAACTTAGGTACTGATGAAATCGGTGCAGTGCTCCTCGGAGATGAGACAGGTGTTGGCGCAGGAGCAACTGCTCGCCTAACCGGCTCTATACTGCAAGTACCAACTGGCCCAGAACTAGTTGGTCGTGTGGTTAATCCACTCGGTCAACCACTTGATGATAAGGGTCCTATTAAGACCAAACAATTTAGCCCAGTTGAGCAACCAGCCCCAAGCGTGCTTGATAGAAAAAGTGTCGACGAGCCAATGATGACTGGCCTGCTTTCTATCGATGCCATGGTGCCAATTGGCCGGGGCCAGCGAGAGCTAATTATTGGTGACCGTCAAACTGGTAAAACTGCTATCGCGGTTGATACTATGATTAATCAACACAAGCAAGAGACTGGTGTTATAAATATCTACGTTGCGATTGGGCAAAAACTTAGTAAGGTTGCTGCTCTCGTGGAGCGCCTTAAGCGAGAAGGTGTTATGGAGCAGTCCATTATCGTGGCAACCTCAGCGGCCGATCCAGCTAGCTTACAGTACCTAGCGCCATATGCAGGTTGTAGTATGGGTGAATATTTCCGTGATAATGCTCAGCACGCACTCATCATCTATGATGATTTAACCAAACACGCTGCAGCCTACCGGCAAATGTCTCTACTCTTACGCCGCCCTCCTGGCCGTGAAGCCTACCCGGGCGATGTATTCTATCTACACTCTCGCCTCCTGGAGCGAGCTGCCAAGCTTAACGATGAGCTCGGCGCAGGTAGCTTAACTGCTCTGCCAATTATTGAGACACAAGCTGGCGATATTAGCGCCTATATACCGACCAACGTTATATCTATCACTGATGGACAAATATTCATGGAGACGAATCTGTTCTACCAGGGCGTTCGGCCGGCTATATCAGTCGGTTTGTCGGTATCTCGTGTTGGTGGTGCTGCACAGACCAAAGCCGTTAAGAGTGTGGCTGGCAACTTACGTCTAGGCCTTGCACAGTTCCGTGAATTAGCAGCCTTCGCTCAGTTTTCAACCGATCTAGACGCAGAGACCAAGCAGCGTATTGAGCGCGGTCAAAGGTTGACCGAACTTCTCAAACAGCCACAGTACAGCCCATTGAGTGTCTGGGAACAAACTGCTCTTCTATTGGCTGCCAATGAAGGTTGCTTTGATAGTGTTGGGCTAGCTGATGTAAAACACGCCAAAGATGCGCTTTTGAGTGATCTGCAAAAGCATCACAAGAGTATGATGAACACACTGAATGAGGGTGATAAGCCAACGGATAAGATGAAGTCAACTATCATTAAGACTGCAAATGATGTCATGAAGAGTTATCATTCAGAAGAACAAGCTGAGGAGAAGACCACTACAACTTCTTAATTGTAGGGAGAAATACGCATGGCAAGTACACAACAGCTAAAACGACGAATCGGAAGCGTGAAGAACACGAAGCAGATTACTAAGGCTATGGAAATGGTAGCCGCCAGTAAGATGCGTCGGGCGCAGGATCATGCCCTGCAGTCACGAGAGTTTCGTCGATTAGCTCGTCGGATTTTAGCTCGGCTGAGCGAGGTTACTGATGTAAGCAAGCACCCACTCTACGTTCAGCGATCAGTCAAAACGCGGTGGCACGTTTTTATCACGAGTGATCGCGGTTTAGCAGGTGCGTTTTATAGTAATTTGTTCCGTTCGTTTATGCGTGAACTTCAAGATGACAGTGAGCATAGTGTAAGTAGTAAGGTTATCGTGATTGGCCGAAAAGGCGCTCACTTTATGAGCAAACTCGATGGTGTTGAGACGGTCGCAGTCTATGACGGCTTCCCTGAGCACCCAACTGCCGCCGATATACAACCGATACTGCGCAGTATTATTGATTCGTTCAAGCTAGAAAAAGCCGATAGGGTTGACGTGACGTATACAGACTTTCGCTCAAGCATATCTCAGGTAGTTGTAACCGAGCAGTTATTACCAGCGGTCTTTAAAGATTCAGAACCAGCTGAGGAGTTTGACCGCGCTATGGTAGAGCCAAGTCCAGAAGAAGTACTAGAGCAAATAAGTGAGCGCTTAGTAGAAGTTCAACTGTCTCAGGCTTTTCGCGAGTCACAAGCTAGTGAGCACTCAGCTCGTATGATGGCTATGAAAAGTGCGACTGATAATGCCGGGGATTTGATTGATGATTTGACGCTTGAGTTTAACACCGCCCGCCAAGCATCTATTACACAAGAATTAGCTGAAATAACCGGCGGCGCAGAAGCAATAAATTAAGGGAGTCAGCATGGAACAGATTAACCCAGAGCACCAAGAATTTTATGAAAAAAACACGCAGGCGTATATGGCCTTGAAAGGTTTTCGGACTATCCAGCGGCAGCATGGAGGCAACCTGCAATTTCGGGATGTTATTGACCTGACTGTCGAGGACGTTGAAACCAGTCCTGAGTTAATCATTGACCTAACCGAAGCTATCCAGGATAGTCAACTGTCCGACAACGACCTGCTTGTACTAGAAGCTCAAAGGCAGAACGCACTAATGGCTGTTGATGCGAGAGAACAAGGGTCGATAGGTCAAACCGTATCGCTTACTCGATTGTCGGAAATCGATGACGTTCATTCGTTTATGGCCGATGCAGACGAGCAAGGTGCCGAACTAGAACTTGTCGGCGATGCAAAAAAGCTTCGTGAGCCTTCGTCACGAACGGCATTATTCAAAGGTGCCGGCTCGGTCGCTATAGTTGAATCAGTCGAGAAGCCGAATGATAGTGAAGCAAGATACACCAGAGTAGAATTTCATAACGTAGGAGAAAATTAATCATGCCAACAGCAACCAAGCAAACAACAAAAGGAACTATTAGCCAAATTGTTGGCGTAGTGATTGACGTCTCTTTTCCTGAAGGAAAATTGCCTGCAATTCACAACGCTCTTACTGTGACCCATAATAAGCGAGAGATCGTTCTGGAAGTCGCGCAACACTTAAGTGAATCTAGCGTACGAGCTATTGCTCTAAGCGGAACCGATGGGCTCGAGCGCGGGCTGGACGTCCAGGACACAGGCGCACCGATTTCAGTGCCAATTGGGGACGAGACACAAGGTCGTATGTTCAACGTTACTGGCGAACCAATTGACGGTCAGGGAACGTCATTTAAACGACACGCTCCAATCCATCGTCACCCACCAGAATTGTCAGAACAGTCTGGTGAAACAGAGGTCCTCGAGACAGGTATTAAAGTAATCGACCTCATCGCTCCAATCACAAAAGGTGGAAAAGTCGGTCTATTCGGTGGTGCTGGTGTCGGTAAAACCGTACTTATACAAGAGCTTATTAACAACATCGCTAAGTTCCACAGCGGTAACTCAGTTTTCGCGGGTGTTGGTGAGCGTACGCGTGAGGGTAACGACTTGTATTATGAGATGAAAGAAGCCGGCGTACTTGATAAGACTTCCCTCGTCTTTGGTCAGATGAACGAGCCACCAGGCGCTCGTTTGCGTGTAGCTTTAAGCGGTCTTACTATGGCGGAAAGCTTCCGAGACGAAGGCAAGGATGTATTGCTGTTTATTGATAACATTTACCGCTTTACACAAGCTGGTTCTGAAGTGTCTGCCCTGCTTGGTCGCTTACCAAGTGCAGTTGGTTACCAGCCGAACTTAGCTCAGGAGATGGGTGAGCTACAGGAGCGAATCACTAGTACTAAAAAAGGCTCAGTTACGTCAATCCAGGCCGTCTACGTACCAGCCGACGACTTAACAGACCCAGCTCCAGCAACGACATTCGCACACCTTGACTCCACGATAGTTTTGAACCGCGCCTTAACAGAAATCGGTATCTATCCAGCTGTTGACCCACTAGACAGTAATTCAACAATCCTTGACCCAGAGATTGTCGGTCAAGAGCATTACGACGTCGCCCGTGGCGTTCAGCAGATACTTCAACGGTACAAGGACTTACAAGACATCATTGCCATTCTCGGTATGGAAGAGCTATCAGATGAGGACAAGCAGACGGTATCTCGTGCCCGCCGTATCCAGAGATTCTTGAGTCAACCTTTCTATGTAGCTGAGAAATTTACCGGCAATCCAGGTACATACGTATCACTCAAGGACACCATTGCAGGATTTAGAGAAATACTCGACGGCAAACACGATGATAAAAGTGAGCAGGCATTCTACATGAAGGGTGCCATAAAAGAGGTCAAGTAATCCATGCACAGCCAACCAATGTCACACGAAGAGTTTGAGCTTGCTGCTCGCGAATTGCCTCTTGAAACTACAGGAGATATGAGTTCTTCGCATCAAGTTGGGAGCGTGATATTTACGACGTCTTTTGAGAAGTCGCATCACGAGAGCATCCCAAAAGTACCAACGACATATTTAGTACAGGTTGCAGAAGTACTTGAGGAAGTAGCTCAGGCTACCCAGGAGAGTGATGCGTAATGAAAGAAATCAACACGTTTGACCAGCTTATGGAACAGATTACATGCGGCAATGTGGAGCTGGTCGGATACCAGAATGTCTGCTCTGATAGGCTAGTCCGTGTACACGACCACGGGACACCTCAACAGCTTATGGAAACACTTGAGCGTTCAGAGTATCAGGTAGCTGTGCCGCTCGCTGATGAAGTAATACGTATACCTCTGGAGGGTTCTGCTGCATGATACATCTAGAGCTCGTTAGCCTTGAGGGTAAAAAGTACGATGCGGAAGTACATGAGGTACTCTTGCCTACTCCTGATGGACAAATTGCAATATTCAAAAACCATGCACCACTGGTGAGTCTCGTAGCAGAAGGCATGATAGGTGTTCGACAAAGAGAAAATCACCCAGATGATATGGTTGAGTACTTCGCTACGACCGGAGGCGTCGTTGAGATTACTGATTCAGCTGTACGCATGTTAGTAGACGAGGCTGCTGGTAGCGACGAACTTGATGAAGCTGAGGCACACAAAGCACTTGAGCGCGCTAAGCAACTACGGAATGAAGCCAAGGATCAGGTTTCCCTGGAGCACGCTCAGCAAATGGTCAACCGGAGCGCTACACAACTCAAGGTAGCAGGCCTTAAGCGCCGACGCCGGCAATCTAAGTAACATAACGTCATTTTCTCTGGTCAATAAACAGCACAATTGTACTTGCATTTCAGTATTTATCAGCGTAAGATTTGAACTTGTGTGAACTAATACAAATAGGAACCAGGACGTATGACATACGAGAATCAATTTGAAGGAAACAACCCTACAGAGTTAAAGGCCAAGCCAACAACAGAAGCGTTATTAGTAGCCCCACATGGACTGGGCTATGGTGAGGGCGCAATATCTTATGAAAATCGGGCAAAGACCGATGTGCCAGAGCAGGAGTTAGAAAAAGTCGCTTCATTATTGTTGAGCGGTGATGTCCTTGTCTCTATAGATACTGATAAGCTCACTGGTGAAGCACTTGATGATGATGGTTGTGGCGATGGTCGCGGTATCACGAACGAACAAGGAGAAATCGTTGAGGTCATGCAAGGTGACAAAATCCTAAAAAAGTCATTAAACCGTGCAAAGGTTTTTGGTGGTGGTGCAACGATGGCGCTTTCAACGTTAATAGCAACTAATCAAGCAGAAAAACCACTACAAGATATGTTTAGCCAAGCCATGAAAGTAATGGATGATGCTGAGATAGATTATGGTGCACACAGTGACGAGCACGCAGGCGGTGATAAATCCGGTTGTGGTGCAATCGATAATGCGCCAAAGATTCTTCAAAATGCAGTCAAATACCGCGATAGCATCTATTCAACTATACTGAGTCTAGATGATGAAATCGATGCACAGATGTTAGACGAAGTACTGGATAGCTTTGCAAGCTATGCTGATACGCACCTAGGGGCTGAATATAGCGGCAAAGAAGTCCTTGATGGCATCAAAAAAGAAGAAAAGGTGGTGAAGAAACTAACATCTAATCATCATGAGATGTATATTGCACTTAATGACGTAGCGGGCTATACAGTTAACCAGCATGCCATACGTGATGCAACAGAAGAAAAAGTCCAAGTATTTGCTGTTGATACGTGGCGTATAAAAGAAATTGCCAATCGATTATATGAAAGTGAAGATAAAGAGCTCGGTCAAAAAGCAGTACTTGGTGAGATGATATATACATTAGCCACAGCAGCAACCTTAACTGCTGGCGATTTACCCGTCTATCGTATGCAGGAGTCGCGAGAAGCAGTATATGCCTAGAATTATAATATAATTATAAAAATATTATAATAATAAAACTTTGTGTAGTACTTCTATTAACTGTTGATCTAGTATTTTCCGCTTTTGTCTTTTAATTTATTTAGACTACTATAGCTATATAGTATGAGTGAATTTATGCGTGAGAAATGTGCCGTTGCTGCCATGACCTCTTCCCTTAGTCGGGACGCAGCACCAGAGATGTATGAGCTATTGTTTGCAATGCAACATCGTGGGGTCGAAGGTAGTGGCATAGCTAGCTATAATCAAGCAGGTGTGTCACTCCATTCTGGCCCTGGCATGGTACGTGATATATATGACGAATCTACTATATCTGCGCTCGCTGGCAACGTTGCTATTGGACATAACCGCTACACTACGAGTAGCCGTGATGTAGTGCACAATCAACCAATTGTAGATTCATCCATTGACTTTGCCTTTGCTCATAACGGAAACTTACCAGACACCGATTCTCTCGAGTCTCACCTGCAAAACCATAACTTTCGTACACAACGCATGAACGATTCTGAGATGATGTCATCGACTATTTCTCAGCTCATCCGTGACGGCTATGATCTTCCCGATGCAATAACAAGATCATACGACTTATTTCATGGCGCTTACTCTTGCGTCGCGATGCATGACGGTACTGCAGTTGCATTTCGTGACGAGTGCGGTATTCGTCCTCTCGCCGTTGGACAAACTATGGAGAGTAAAGTAGCAGTATCCGAGACCTGCGCACTCGATATAATTGACGCGCGTTATTTATTTGATGTTGAGCCTGGCGAAATGATTATCATGCGGGGCGATACGATCGATCGACAACAGTTGAAGCCAGCTAACCCAAAGCTTGATATGTTTGAACTTGTTTACTTTTCGCGTCACGATAGTTACCTATATGGACAGAGTGTAAACGAGGTACGGTATCGTTTCGGCGAAAAACTTGCTGACGAGCACCCACCGACATCTGGAATAAATGGCGATACATTAGTAGTTCCAGTTCCAGACACTTCTGTTCCAGCTGCAGAAGGGTATGCTGACGCTCTTGGTTTACGACACCGCCAAGCAATTATTAAGAATCGTTTTATTGGCCGCTCGTTCATGCAGCCGACCGACCACGAGCGACGTACGCAGCTACGCAGGAAACACAACATTATCCCTGAATCGGTCAAAGGTAAAGATATTATTCTAATCGATGACTCGATTGTTCGATTAAATACCATGCCTCGTCTCGTTGCTCTTGCGAGAGAAGCCGGCGCAAAAACAGTCCAAGTTTTAGTCGCCTCACCGCCAGTTCGGTTCCCGGATTACTATGGTATTGATACCCCAGAGCAGACTGAACTAGCTGCTGCTCAGCTGACTATAGAACAAATTCGTGAGCGTTCCAGTGCTGACTACTTAGGCTACTTATCACTCAGAGGAATGATAGAGGCAACAGGGGTAAAGCAAGATAAGTTTAATCTGTCTTGCTTTACTGGTGAATACCCAATAGATATCGGTAAAAGAACACGAGAAATCAATGCTCCTGTGAGCATGGAAGGCTCAGAGTAACGTTCGAGAGTTAGCCATTTATCAAGTCGTTCTCAAACTCCATGATGCCATCAAAGTTTGCCTCGTAGTGTGATGTATCAATGAAGTCTAGATTGGTTATCTTTTGCCATACAGCTGCGATAAGTGACTCCATTCTTGAAATATCTTCCTGACTTGGATGATAGCTACGAGAAAAATCTTTTTTATGCTCTGCTTCTAGATAGACCATCTCGCCTTCTACATCAATAGTGTCGTTAAATCGTGGACTATGCTTGAGTAAGATAGCATAGAAAATAAGCTGTGTTTTTTGTCGCCAAGCTTTTTCTTGTAAGGATTTGTCCTTTGTCGTGAATCCTCGTAGTGGTTTACCTGTTTTATAGTCGATTACTCGTGCCTGGTTTTTGCTTATGTAGTCAAGTCGGTCAATCTTTCCATTGAGGCGTGCTTTCCCAACAAGTATGTCTCGAAATGCCTGCTCCGGTTTACTGCCCTTCGGTAGTTCGAGGCCAAGCTCATCAAACAAGCGACGTATAGTATCAATACCGTGCTGTTCGTATCGAGCGTGCTCGTCATTATCGAGCCGTTCTTGGGCAAGTGCTTCTGTGTAAACCTCTTCTAGCTTACTGGTTGAAATATTTCCTCGGTTTTGCTGAAGTTGAGCTTCTTGAAGCACGGCATGCATAGCAGTACCGAACGCCATACTAGTGGTTTTTGCTGACGGTAAGCGTAATAGATTGCGCTCCATAAAATATTGTGGCCCACCAGAAGTGACGTCTAGGAAATTTAAGAGGTGAGTCACGCTTAATTGATAGCTTTCTAGTCTACCCTGCAGGTAGGCGTTCATCTGGCCTGTCTCGATAGTTGGCCAACGCAAATGCTCCTCAAGGGTTTCGATTATCGCTAAACTATCCTGGGCTTTAATATCTTCGGATTGCGAGAAGCTATTTCGAATGAGCGGTGTTGGCAACACTTCTTTGCCAGCATGATCATAGCGATAGCTGGTTGCGATGACATCACATTTTGCACGAGTGACCGCAACGTACATCATGCGAGCATAGTCATCATTGTCGTCACCATGGGGCTGTAGCGGCAGATTGGCTGGCGGCTTTCTCCCACCAGCGCGTGGCTGCCAGTTTTCTTCGACTGCATCAATAATGTAGACCGTATCAAACTCGAGACCTTTCGCCTTATGTACTGTCAGTAGCTCAACTGAATCTTCGGCTTGAACAAATGGTGACTCGTCAGTAATAAATTGCTGATTTTCACGGTGTATCTGTAGAAAACGCAAAAAATCATTAAGGTTTGGCTGCTGATCTTCTTTCAGGAAGTCCTGTAATGCTGAGCGCAGGAGCTGAACTGCAGAAAGTCCGTAAAGGTACGTATCGGTGTCTTGCCTGTCCTCAAAATAAAACTGTCTCATCGGGCTGATAAAGACTTCCGATTCTCGAAGGCCAAGTAAATGTTCAATCAAAATCGGTAACGGCTGCCGTGCATTCTCGCTACTCAACCAGTGTAGCCACTCAGCAATAGCATTCAGCTTACTGATCGGACTTTTTGTCATGGTATCGAGCCAGTTCGGTTGTCGGTAGTTATCGACTGCGATTTGCCATAGATCTTTTGCATCTATGCCCCAGGCTGGATAGCGGAACAAGTGGCTGAGGCTATAGTTGACGGATTCTACATCCCCTTCTTCTATTGCTAACACTGCGCTGGACATCAGTTCTAGTTGTTGAACAATCTCGTGGTCAAGAATATTTCTCTGTTGTTCGTAGCGAACTGGCACATTTTTCCGTAGTAACAGGTCAGCTATCATGCGTAGACTGCTGTGGCTTCGGGCGATTACAGCAGTGTCTCCATATGATTTTTGCTTCGCAATGCTAGCAACAATAGCGCTAAGTTGTTCCTCACGGGAATTATAGCTGCGATGGATGATGGTGCCTTTTCGTTGCGGCGGATTTTTGGCGATTAGATCTTTCGATATGTCAGAGCGGCGCTTGACGATGCGGTCCTCTGCATGGTCAATGACCTTGGCAGCAGTATCGAGAACAGCTTGGCTGGATCGGTAGTTCTCGGTTAGTACGATGAGTTCTGCCGATGGATAGCTCCTGGTAAACCCGAGCATATTATTGAGCTCCGCTCCGTTAAATCGAAATATGGACTGGTCATCATCGCCAACCGTCATAATATTTGGTTTGTTATTGGCACTGTGATGATCAGAAACTAAATGAGCAAGTCGCATCTGCGCGTCATTTGTATCCTGAAACTCATCGATAAGTACATAGAGGAATCGCTCTTGAACGTCTGCCCGCAAGTCATCTCTTTGTTCAATCTGACTGATAACCTCTACTAGCATGTCGGCGTAATCATAGTAGCCTCTGTTATGTAGTTCTGAGCGATAAGATTGGTAGACATCTGCCAATGAGCGCCACCAACTGTTACGCTTGCGCTCATCAAACATCCCCTTCTCTCCTGCTACGGTTTGTATCCATCGCCGTTTCCACTTTCCGGTGTTTTCGGATTTGTTGGTACCTTCATCAAGCGCTATCGCCTCACTCAAGCTCTCTTTGATGCTTATGTCTAGCGGCAGCAACGGCTTTGCTTCTTCGCTCAGTCCCTGTGGCGGTAAGGTGTCAATTTTATCTTGTAGCTCACCAAGTTTATTAGCGCTTAGCTTTGCAGATAGTATCTCAACCAACTCAGGCTCTATCACGTCTATGTAGGTTTGATTGAGTTGGATTGTTGCTGCTAGTTTTTCTGGTGTTAGGCCAGCTTCTTTTGCGAGTTTTAGTCCTTTTTGTACGTCACTAATTGCAGTGAACTGTCCGGCAAACTTCATGGCAAGTGGATTATCGAGTGGTAATTTGGTGAGGATATCTTGGATAATCTCAATTTGTACAGCATCGGGTGCAGTTGATAGTCGTGCCCCATTCCAGAAATACTCAGGGTATATATTCATTATCTCGGCCGCAAAACTATGGAATGTTTTGACGACAACTTTATGTGCATCGACTCCGATAAGCTCCGTTAGCCTATCCCGCATATTAGTTGCAGCCTTATTTGTAAATGTTAGACACAGTATAGTCGAGGCATCTGTGTCAGTTTGCTTCAAGATATTAGCGACACGGGCGCTTAAGAGTTGCGTTTTCCCGGTGCCGGGGCCGGCAATGACTAATAGTGGGCCATCAATAGTATCAACTGCTTTACGTTGCTCTGGGTTCAGCTGATTATATATTTCAGAAAATTTACTCATTGTTACCTCCTAGTGTAGCGTGGATAGTAGAAAATTTTGTGAAAAAATTAATGCCTATGCTTGTCGGCATGTATTTCAGTGCGCTATTATCCCACCATGATAAAGCCAGAAGTTGAGCCCACACCAGAACATGATCAGCTAATAACTGAGGCAGATTTTCGCACAGGTTTGCTCATATCTGTTGCGATTCAGGCATATGTTGAGTCGGACGACCAATTGTACAGTCCATTACCAGATGATTTGAAACAAGTCGCCAAGCAACAAGGTCTTATTCTAGATGCTGATACTGACGATCCAACTGCTCCGATTGGCAAATATGTAGACGATGACGAAGAGCTATGTAAATGGATCGAACGAGATAGCGATGATAATTATGTGTTGACGTCTGCCGCTACCCAACAGATGTCTTCTGTTTACGCTAATCTCGGCTCAAACCCAATTGCCTGGCGTACACTCGACAGCGTTATTTTAAATACGCTTCCCGAATAAATAATAAGACCGCCTATGGTGGCGGCCTTATCTTAGATTGTTTTTTGCTTGAGATACTAGGTCGAGTTGTGTCGAAGTTTTCTCCAGCGTCTGGCTTGTAAGCGCTTGGCTTTTAGCTTCCAGCTGTTGTCGAGTGGCTCTTCGAGCAAATCGATCATTAGGCTGTCATTTTTTATTTCTGAAGTTTGTATTGGTTTGGCCCATCGTTTTGTTTCGTACTTCATGGTGACCTCCCCTGCCCTCACTAAGTTTGCATTATCATAGTATCTATATATATGTATCTTTGCAGTGACCTTGGTCACATAATAGCTTGATAAATATCACACATAAATAAAATGTACTTGCGTTGTTGGTAAAAACGTCGCATAATTAAGCATAGAATAAACAGGGTGGTGCTTTACAACTAATTCGAGTATCAACATGGGAGGCGTTGAACCATTCTCAGTAATCTGGTCGCTTAGAGAATGATGAGCCAATAGCGAAACCGAGCCATGCTGAATCTTACACAAGGGAGATTCAACATGAGTACGGCTTTATCAATAGGTAATAAACAATCGATTCTAGATATTTTTGGACGAGCGCGCAATATTTTGTTGGCGCTCGTTTTTGCTTCCACGCAACTAATCGTGCCATTAAGTGTGCTAACCGAATCAGTCCAAGCAGCCGGACCTGGAACTATAGATGTCTCTACCCATCAAGCCCAGCTGAAGGATGGAGCGAATGGCAACTTACTCGGATACACTACAGGCAGCAGCAATATTACAACCTATTCCGAGCTTGATTCGCTTAATATCCGGTTTGATATAGAAGCTAATGGGGCGCTCGCAGGTCAAATGCAGATCGAATTCACGTCAAACGATACAGGTTGTTTGTTCTTTGATGGTAGTTTTGGTTTAGGTACCCACGATGCTTCTGCCCCTACACTAACGAATGTAACAGGTAGTGCACCAAGTATCAGTACAGTCGACGTACCCGACGATAATGGAAACGATTGGGTTCAGGTATTGTATGTAGATTTCGAAGGTTCTGGTTCAGCAACCGTAAACTACTATCTGACTTTTAGTGACGAAGCTGGAGAGTGTAGCAACGGTTCGCCGCAGCACTCACGACTCGCGAATGGGCCTGAACCTGGTGATTTTTCAAATATTGGTGACCAGAACATCCCGATTCCTTCCCGTGCGATTATCGAACTGCCCGAAATATTTATAGAAAAATGGGTCGACGTAGACGGTGACGGCGAGGTTGATCGGCGTGCGCTAGAGGGTGAATGGTCTTTTTCATTGGACGGCGGAGATCCAGTATCGACGGATGAAAACGGAAAAGTTGTGTTCAGCAACGTAATTCCTGACGGTGAGCATACTATAACAGAGCACAATGGTCCGTCTGGACAGAGTTTTATTTCAGGCGAAGGAGATAGTTGTGAATTTGATATTGACGGTGTTGCCACGGCAAATGTAGCGGCAGGAACGACAGCCGCAGACGCTATATGTACCTTTAATAACGGTGTATCCCCTGGGTCTATATCAATCACGAAGGATGCCGTGTCGAACAACCTTACTGACTTTGACTTTACCGCCACTGGCGATGGTGTCGATGCTTTCACGCTTGATGATGACTACGGTGTGACAGGCTCGGATAATATATACGATAACGAGAAAACTTTCCCTGGACTATCTGCTGGTACGTACACATTCACTGAGGCAGACGTTGCCGGTTGGGATTTAACTGATATATATTGCGAAGACGAGGATAACAATGAGTTGAGTGGGGATTACTTCGATTTAACTACTGCTACTGCAACTGTTGACTTGGCGCCCGGCCAAAACGTCACCTGTACATTCAAAAATGTCGAGCGAGCTCAAGTGATGCTTGAAAAGATTACTGACCCGGACGGTGATATAACAGCCTTTGGCTTAACTTCTAAAGTCGATAGCGAAGGCTCCGAAATATTTACAAGTGACGATACATTCAGCACAGAAAAAGACGCAGAGTTCACCATGCGCCCAGGAACTTATAGCTTTACTGAAGTAGAAAATGATGATTGGCGACTCACGAACATTGTCTGTGATGGCACGGAGCAGTCCGCGAACAATATTGCAAACCGAACGGCAGAAATAACCGTAGCCGCCGGAGATGACATTACTTGTACATTTACAAATACAAAGCTCGCAACATTGACGATTGTTAAACAAGCGTTACCCCAATCCTCTACCCCGTTTTCGTTCTTAACTCGAATTGGCGTTGAAGAGGGCGAAGAAGACCGAGAGTTCACATTGATCGACCAAGAAGACGGCGAAGAAGGTGCGAATACAGAAGTATTTGACGAATTAATGCCAGGTGACTACGACGTTACAGAGACGTTTACAGACGGGTGGAGGCTGACTGACGTAGCCTGCACGATGAACAATGAAACTTATGGGTTTACTCAAAACACCATTCTTGATGAGGCCGACCAAGAAATTGCTGAAAAAATAAACGTTGCGCTTACTGCTGGCGATGACGTAACCTGCACTTTCACGAACACTCAACTACTCTCAATCGGTGGTATTAAATACCTCTGGACAGAAAGCGGCCTATCCCGCCCTACCGCTACAACCCCATGGACGGTTGAGCTATGGCTCCAGGGTGACACTGAATTCGAGAAGATCGATGAAACCACCACTGATGAGAGTGATGGAAGCTATAGCTTCACTGACTTGTTGCCAGGAATCTATCAGTTACGTGAGCTAACTTCTGAGTTAGTAGGCTGGACGCAAACAATCATACCTGCTGACATAACGCTAGAAGCTGGTGATATAGTCGTCGACGCTAATCTCGAAAACTTCGAGCACGCGAGCGTATCCGGCTACAAATGGAACGATGCCGACGGAGATGGTGTGTGGGACGGCAACGAGGATGCAATTAAGGACTGGACCATCACACTAGAGAGACAAGAAGGTGATAGCTGGGTACCCTACCCTGACACTACTAATAACACCACCCAGACTAGCGATGAAGGTCAGTACGATTTCGATGGTTTGCAATTGCTAGAGGAAGAAGCTGGCGTATTTACAGCTCCAATGTACCGAGTCTGTGAAGAAGACCGCTCGCCTACCTGGGAACAGACGTACCCAGTCGAGAGCGACTGTCATGAATTTACCATTATCGAATCTGGCGAAGGATTTATAGGAAACTCTGGCGTTGCCGAAGACTTCAACTTTGGTAACCGTGGCTTCGGTACAATTACTGTTCAGAAAACCGCCTTCACTACATCCGAAGAAGCAACAACATTTGCCTTTGAGGTTGACAGCCTTGATTACGATGACGAGTATAGTATCGACTCAATCTCCGTCATCGGACAAGGCACAGAATCAGCTGAATCGATTACAGTTGCAGCTGGTTCGTATGAGTTTACAGAAAACGTACCAGAGGGTTGGATACTTCTAGGCTCTTTTTGTAGCACTGAAGAGTCTGCCGAAGACTTTACTGTGCTAGCTGGAGGCAATGTTACCTGTACTTTTGTGAACCAAGAGTTAGCAACTGTGAACGTAACCAAGTTTAACGACTTTAACGGCAATGGCGAGTGGGATAGCGAGATTGAGCCAACACTCTCAGATTGGGAAATGACCTTAGCGTGTGAACTAGTGCCAGAAAACGGCAATGGGGTAAGTCCAACTTTTACTGACTTCAGTGAAGAGATACCGTTCTTTCCTACACGATCCTGTTTGGACGACACAGAATCAGAGTTTGAGCTGCTGCAGCCAATCGATAACGAATTTACCGATGACGAGGGTGTAGCTACGTTTACGAACCTGTTGACAGGGCCATACACCTTTGGCGAAGTTCAGCAAGACGGCTGGCAACAAACTGGCATCTACTGTGAGTCTGATAACCAAGAATTCACTGGCAATCAACTATTTGTCTTAGCTGGGCAGACACAAGAGTGCTTCATCGGCAATGCACAAGACCTTGTACTGAACCTTGATAAGACGAACGACACGCCAGAGACAACGGTTGTCGGCGATATCGTTACCTATACATTGACGGTCTCTGTACCAGAAGACAGCGGAGTCTCCTATAACACCACTGTGGTTGACCTATCCCCAGAGAACTTCATAGTTGATAACGCAACTACGGTATCAACCCTCGTCTCAAGTCCAAATCGACCATCAGGTGAGGTGTTCGCTGGCATTAACGCTACATATGCTTCTCCAGGAACATGGCAGCTCGGAACGCTCTATCCAGGTGACGTCGTTGAGCTTACGTACGAAACAGAGATATTAGAGAATGTCAGTCCGGGTACCTATCCTGATATTGCCTATGCCCGTGGCGGAACAGTCCCAATTCTGGAAGAAAACGAGACAGTCTATTCTAACGTCCACTTGGCTGCTGTAAGCGATCCATTTGTCGGCACTGAAGTAACAGTCGCACAAGTAACAGGAGAAGTTCTCGGCGTACAGACGCTTGCAAGAACTGGGGCGCCATTACTATGGCAACATGCAGCTATACCAATACTGTTGATCGGACTTGCCGCCGCACTTGTTCGACGCGAAACGAAAGGAGCGCTCTAATGAAACGCGCACTACGACAACTCTCACTAGTACTTACCTTGCCACTAATATTTGCCGGTGTAGTAAGTGCATCCAGCCACTACTGGAAGATTGAAATATCAGACCCAACTACCACAAACCAGTTACGAACTTTTAACGTTGAGTACACTGCCCTATCAGTTGATCCGACTGATCAGACAACTGTTGATTTGCTTGAGAATGGCACGCAGATAGATACCGACACAACGCCTGGTGGCGGTGGTTCAGGGGCATTTGAGGTCACAGTAGAAGAAGACGGTACCTTTGTCTACCAATTGCGAGCGACCAGCAGTTTAGATAGCACAACTAAGGTTTCTGAAGCACGAGCTGTCACTGTAGAGACGCCTGAAGGTCAAGACGAATCAATAATCATTGTTGAAACAGATCTAACCCCAGAACAAGAAGCTGGCTTAATAGCGGCTGGCGTAGATGGTGCCGCTGGTGGCGGTGGCGGTGATGTTGCGGGTGCTACTGATGGCGGCGGTGCTGCTGATGGTACCAACCAAGACGGTGAGATCTCTGACGAAGCAGCAACGACATCAACCGATGAAGGAGACGTGCTTGGCGTAGAAGACACTGCTGAAGATGCAGCAGCAGCTGGCATGAGCAATACAGTTCGCATAGTGTTAGCGATCTTAGCCGTTTTGCTCATAGCTTACTACTGGTTCTTTTACAGAAACGGCCAAGTCAATCCGTTCTCTCGTACTGAAGACTAATTCAACTTTAACCTTACTCGTCAAAGCTTGGCAGAGCCTGGCTATCTTCTGGTGGAGATATAGTCACTGGTCTGTAATCGTATACAGCAGTTAAGCTGGTGCCTGGCTTGTCAACGATGACCTGACTAACCGTTGTTGTATCAGTATCGATAAATAGCAACATTGATTCTCCTTCTTCCCTGCTAACATCCCATGTGTGGCAGGTTCCTGCAGGACAGGGTCGCTGACCCAAGTAGAGTGGGCTGTTGTTTCTGAAGATGCTGTAGTCAGCCTCAGAATATACAAACTCGCGGGGTTCAAGCTGTGGTAGCGTGGTCGCATCAGAAGCTTCTCGGACGCATCCATCATCCACACAGATGTAGGTGAATGTAGGTGTAATTATGTATGTATTGTTGTCTTCGCCTTCCAGGAACTCAATCTGTATACTTCCCTGCCCGTCGTATGCTAAGACTGCATTTATTGTATCGTCACCACTCGTCCCTATAATTGTCGTGCGGAATGATACATCGTTTATGGGCGATGGGTTGAGCGGGGTTATATCTTCTTGCTGTTCTTGCTCTGGCTGGCTAAGGTTTTCAGATTCGGTGACTGATTCACGATGTTCTGTATAGGCGTAGGTCAAGAGCCCAATCACTACCACCAGTGTCACAACTATTATGCCGACGAATGGATGGTCTTTTGTGTGCATGTGCCTCGTGCCTGTTTATATCTTCAGTATATACTACTGAGGATATGTATAGGCTAGCTTCTTCGGTCGCCGCGCTTAGTTACTGGAGGCTTCCGTCAACGCTTGGTATCTCCTGGTAGTCCTCAGGAGCTGTAATGGTAACGTCTTGGTACTCGTATTCTAAGACAATGTCAGATGTGCCATCTGTGCTTTCAACACGAACGACTCGGTCACCATCAGCGTCGATGAATATCGTGGCGTCGTTATTCTCGTCACTGTATACCCATACATCACATCTACCAACGCTACAGGTTTGTTGCCCTTGGTATGAAGCAAGGTCCTGAAATTCCTGGAAGTCGGCATCGTCGTATGTGAACTGGCCTGGATCAAACGGAGACTGAAAGTCAGCTTCTCCATCAGCACTATTGCTTGGTAGGCGAAAACAACCATCGGAATCTGTGCAGGAGAATGTACCCTCATCAGTCATGATAATTTCATTGGTCTCACCGTCAGTCGTGAAGTTATATCGAAAATTGCCTTCACCATCAGCTTCAATGCTTCCATCTATTGCAACACCTTCATCTGTGCCAGAAATCGTCGCAATATAGGATGTTTCCTCTGGGTTACGAGGGTCAAACGTTGGCGCGTTACTCTCATCAGTCGTTGTTTGTTCCGTGTTGCTGGCCTGCGACGGCTGTTCAGCATCGTCATTGTTCATAGCAAGGTACGCAAAGGCACCGCCAGATAAAATAATTATTACAAGTGCAATAGTTAATACTGTTTTGTTCATGAATCATCCTCCTATCTCATGTTCTACACTATTAATTATACGTGGCTACACAAGTAGTGGCCAATCCGATAGTTTTTATGAATGCTTGCGCATCTTAGCTTCAAGCTCGTGAATACGGGCATGGTTGAGGCCATAATGATGGGCAATTTCGTGCCACAAGGTGTTCTTAACCTGGGCTTTGAGCTCTGTCATATTTCGACAGGATTGCTCCATCGGTTTTTTAAATAATGTTATTTTATCTGGAAGCACCATTGCATAGCCTGCACCTCGCTGGGTCTTGGGTATACCCTCAAATAGTCCGTATAAGCTTTGGTGGCAACGAAGTTTCAGTTTTTTTCGTTGCGCTTGGTCTGGCTCATCATCATACGTGATTACAACATTATCAAGACCAGTTATGTATTCCTCTGGCAACTCATCCATTGACTGAGATATTAACTCATTAAATTCTTCGTCTGATACATGCATAGTAATACTGATTGTAGCAGACACGCGAGAGCGGTATGCGCTACAATTAGAAGATTATGAATAAAGAAAAGATGTTTATCATTGCGTTTGTGCTGTTATTTATTGGCTCAATTGTGGGTCTATATATCCTCAATGCTGGCAGCGGTGCCCAAACCTCACGCACCGAGGAGTCTTCGCAACAAACGGACGTGGTTCCCCTGCGGGGTTAAATTAGGTCACATACTAGTATTAGCTAAGGTGGTTTGGATTAAGACGGTGTCGGTAATGCGTCGATAATATCAATAGCCTTGAAGATGTCTTTGTTCGGTACCGAAACGTCACAATGATCAGAATCCATCATTTCAGCCGAAAATCCGAGAATTGTCCCGCCAAGCTCAAGCGCCGATATGTAGTCGTGTATGATAAGTGCGTCTTCACCAGCACCGGATAATGTACTTAGTCGGCCATCAATCATGTAAACGTCTATATCAAGCTCTCCTGCGCTGACTTGTTCGACTATCTCCAAGGCCTCGCGCTGTGAACTGGCCTCCACGACAAGTTCATGCGAACTGCAACTAATAGCTAACCGAGCGAGTAGCTTGACATCGTTATCGTCTTCAAATAGTGCAATTTTTGCGCGTTCCATAAATCTTGATCCTTAACACTCGTTCACGGGTATTAGGTACATACTATACTAGAAAAAACATAATATGTCAATGCAACGCAATATATATCACAGCATGTAGCAATCTATAGGAGTACATATGAGCGAGGATTCTAACAAGACAATCCCTTCACAGAAAGAAGTCGACTCATGTATCGATAGTATTGGCGACGAGCAAAAACGTACCGACTCTCATGCCTAGAAGGAAATGATAAAGTCCGTCACAAAACAACAACCAGTCATGTGGTGTGGGAGTATGGTCGGTTTTGGTCGCTATCACTATACCTACGCCAGTGGTAGAAAGGGATCTTATTTCCGTGTCGGCTTCTCACCGCGTAAGGCTAACCTAACCGGGTATCTCATGGATGGAGTAGACAGATACCGCAAGGAGCTGGAACAGCTCGGTCCACACAAAACTGCTATATCATGTCTCTATATTAAGCGTCTATCGGACATTGATATGAAAGTTCTCGAATCAATAATTCGCCAATCATTCACAAATGCAGCCATGGGTGAGCAGGTTTAACGCTCAGGTGCTTTGTAGTTCTATTCTGGCAGTTGTTTGATTATATCTAACGCCTGAATAACGTCTTTGTTTTTTACGTAAGTATCATAAACATCTTCTGGCAACTCTGACATTGAAAAGCCAATAACATGAGCAGATAGCTGCTTATCTCGCATGTAGCGGCTGATAATACCGGCATCTTCGCCCAAGGCTGCCTCTTTACGGATTTTTCCGTCCAGAAAAACGACATCGACTGCTAGATCACCTGTTGCAACACTGTCGACCACTTCGAACGCTTGATCAAGCGTAGCAGCTTCGGCCACCACTGTGTGGTCCTCTCGCTCTAGGATTGTCTTCGCGATTGTTCGTATGCGCTCGTCGTCTTCAATAATAGCGATTTTTGCTCGTTCCATACAGTTATTTTAGCAAAATCATCTATTTATGTAAACTAACCACCACTTTGTCAAATGTCTCAAAATACATAAGCTTGGGCACATGCTGATAAAATATATATATGAAGAACAATGAACCAAAAACGGTATTGAATGATAAAAGTGTCGAGAGCTTTCTGTCGTCAGTAACTGATGAGCAGCAGCGTGAAGATGCTCGTGCAATAAACACGTTAATGACAGAAATAACTGGCGAAAAGCCCAATATGTGGGGCGATAGTATCATCGGCTACGGCACATACCACTATCTATACGCTTCAGGTCGCGAGGGAGATTGGATGAAGATCGGATTCTCACCACGCAAAGGTAAAATCAGTTTGTACTTAATGGATGGTATAGTTCAACACACAGCGGAACTGGAGAAGCTAGGGCCGTACAAAGCAGCGAAAGCCTGCCTCTATATTAAGCGGCTCGCTGATGTCGATATAGAGGTACTACGACGCATTATTAAAAAATCGTACGACCACCAAGCTATGGGTCAGCAAGAATAAGGCTCGCCTCCCCTGTTATAATCTGGTACAATCGTTGCGTGGCTTTTCAGCTACCTAATGGGGCGTGGCCAAGTGGTAAGGCACCAGTTTTTGGTACTGGCATTCGCAGGTTCGAATCCTGCCGCCCCAGCCATGAAATGACACCACCATGTGTGGTGTTTTTTCATGGCTCGAGTGATTCGAACCTGCGAGTGGATTGCTTTAGCAAAACACATATCGCAGGTTCGGGCATCAAGCTCGCGCGCAAGAGTTCACTCTGAGCACGAGTGTGGTATGCACGATGTCATCCTGCCGCCCCAGCCAAGATAGTTGATTTAAAGTCCAGTAAGCATTCACGCTTCTGGACTTTTTAGCGTCGCACTATAGGTATTCATGACCAAACTTAAGAGGAGACTACGAAGTTGCCTTCCATACCTAGTGCACGGTGATTCCCGACACTGCAGTAAAACATATAAGTCTTTCCAGCTGCACTTTGGGGCACAGTAAAGGTTATTGAGTCAGACTGACCGCCGTTAATAATTGTAGTTCTTGCACCACTAATTTCGTCTACAGTCCAATCGTGTTTGCCGCCACTATTAGTTAGGTTTATCGTAACGACGTCTCCTGGGCTAACATTCAACGTGCTCAATGAATAGCCGAAGCTAAATGAGTCTATAGTGAATGATTTCGTTTGAGTTGCTGGCGTCTCGCCTCCACCTGACGACCCACCACCTGAGCCTCCAGAAGAATTCCCGCCACTTGATCCGTCTGAGGAGCCTCCGTCGCTAACAGTACTTGGAGCTGTGGTTGTTGTGTTTGAGCTTGAGTCTTCTGATGATTCACTGTTGGTAGGATTTGAGATAGACATTTCGTCGCTTGCTGATTCTTTATTATCGGTCAAAGAGTTATCGCTTTTTGTGCCATCACCCGCAGATTCTATTAATTCGGTATTACTGACATCACTATCTTTATTATCTTGAGCTCCGAATATTCTGTACCCAGTAAAGCTAACAGCTGCGATCAGTACTACGGCTACAACAATTACGATGTGAGCAAATCCATTCTGATTGTATGTTTTTATCATTGGCATATCTCTTTACTTCTTGCAAATTGCTGAGTACTGTAACTATTGTACCGTTTATGGTTAAATACTACTACTTAAGAAGGTAACAAACTATGATAAAAACATTACAAAAGCATAAAATCTTACTCCTAGGGACTGCATTAATTGCTGCAGTAGCATTCTCTATGGTTAGCACACCACTGGTCGGCGCTGATCATGCCTGGGGCAAGTACCACTGGGACCTCTCACAAGTTGACACTGAAGCTAGTCCTCTCAAACTCGGGAACAATCTAACGACACCGGAATGGGAGAGCAGTCTCAAAGGAGCATCAACCGACTGGAATGGATCAGTATTAAAGAATAAGGTTGTTGCCGGTGACTCTGATGCAGCATGTAGCCCAACTGCAGGGCGAGTCGAAGTATGTAACAGTGAGTATGGACTCAACGGATGGCTCGGTATAGCTCAGATATGGGCAACAAGGGGTCGTAGCAGTCACATCACACAAGGTACTGTTCTTCTGAATGACACCTACTTCGAAATGCCTGAGTACAATACTTCTGCTTGGAGAAATTTAGTTACTTGCCAGGAAGTGGGTCATACTTTCGGTCTCGGGCACCAGGATGAAGACTTTAATAACACAAATCTAGGCACCTGCATGGACTATACCAACGACCCAGACGGTTCGACTCCTGGACAACTAAACAATGAGCAGCCTAATGAACATGACTTCGCAATGCTGGAAAGTATCTATGGACACCTCAATTCAACAGATTCGGACAATGGCGGAAGCAATGGAGGCGGTAATGGTAACGGTAACGGCCGAGGTAAGCCAGCTGAGGCAGGTGCCAATATCGACTTAGATGATCCATCATCATGGGGTCAAGCGGTAAAGAAAGATGCGCTTGGGAACAACTCAGTTTACGAGAAGGTACTGAATAACGGCACAGTTATTGTAACCCATGTTACTTGGTTGAATTAAGCGACTCTACAATATTTGCTATAGCTTTTTTTAAACTGTCTCAAACGCCTTATTTTAGTCGCTCACTACTGTCAAGGGTGTTTTAGACCTATATGCCCTGCCAAAGAAAGTCCCGGCATCAAAGCCGGGTTTTTCTTTGGCTCGAGTGCAGCATGCACTATGTCATCCCTCCGCCCAGCCAGATTTTTAGCACATGCAGCTCGTTAGGTTAGTGCCCTCACCTTCCCTGCCCATAAACCAGTTGACAAACAGTAGATAAACACACATAATATGCAACTTATCAAATGGAACTTTTGAATGATTGAAAAAGAAACCTTCTCAACACCCGAATCTCATGAACAGCTGGACGATGCTTCAGTTAGGCTTATTGAACTAGTGCAAAACACGCTAAGCTCGTATGAGCCGGATATTAATCCTGCCGGATTGTCATCAGGTGGTTTATCGCTAGAGATTGATCAGGCGACATCTTCAGAAATCTCCGGTACGTCACCGATTAGCCCTGAGACGGTATCTGTATATCTCGGCTATGAAGAATTTGAACCAAGATGCTACTACTACAGGATCGAGTTTAGGCAAAAAGGCGGTTATCTTGATGGGTTGAGCGACGCTGCAGCCGGTACGCCTTTTGATGTCACCGTTTGGTACTTAGCTGATGCAGAAATTCAAAAAGTTTCAGCTCAGTTGGCCAAGCCCGGCTACAAAGACGCATATGAGCACGAAGAACTCGAAGGCGAGCGAGGCGCAACTGTTATCCATAAGTTCTGTGATACCGCAGAGTTAATTATCGGCCAAAGCGAAAAGCCACTACAGCCATTTTAAATAGGATGCATTTCACTGACTTACGGAGTCTGCTCGGCTTGGCTGCAACCAAGCCCTCTCATCTGTACTGATGCTGGTTATTAGGCTAATCGGTTTTTCGAGGCCATGGTTCGATTCATCTTCAACGATTTTGTCGTACTCTAGCGCATTTTTAACTACAGAAACCTTATCTTCTGTACCCAGTAGCAACAAAGGTGTCCTGGTTTTAAATTGAGTTTTTCAGTCAAGCTCTATCAGGTAGACCCGGCATTTGGCTAAGAGGCGGACTCCGCAATCGGTGTATATAGCCGGCACGTAGTTCTAGCTCTATTTAGGAAGCGTCTCTATAGTGAAACCTGTACCACACAATTGCCCATCCAATTACCAGGTATACAGATATTGTCGCTATGCTCTGTACGACATCCGTCTCCATACCCGGTAATACTAATGATTGGATTGATGTGAACGGCAGGTATTTCTGCTTATCATCAAGGAGCAAGCCAAGCAGAGGCTCGATGGTCCCGGGTGCAAGTATGAGTATGACGATTGGGGCCACGATGGTACGAAACAAAAACCCGAGCAAAAGCCCAATAAGCGTAAAGCTTGTTACATAGATAAAGCTGTGAAATATTAGCTTACTGACATCTATAATCTGGGCTGGAGCGGACTCTTCAACGAAGTTGAACGCAATGATTGAGCTGAGGTAGCCGATAGCTGCCGCCAGGATTGTGATGGCTAGAGCATAGCAAACGGTCGTTATAATTTTTGCGATAAGTATAACGGAGCGAGAACGGTTAACCGTAAGAGTGTGGTGAATGAGATTGTAGCGATATTCATGGCCTATCAGTATCACAGCAAATACTGCTGCAAGCTGAGCAGCTATCGATACGCCACCGAATAGCGAGTTTTCGATTGTTGTTGGTAGTATCTCCCCTCCGGTTAGGTCTTGCTGCAGCAGGCTTGCGACTGAAACAGTGATGACAAGCGCAATGACGATGAGTGTCATTACATAGACTGAGCGAATCGTGAATAACTTTATAAACTCTGACTTCAGCGTGTTCATTGAGACTCCTCTTTGCTGCCAGCTCGAAACTGTTGAGCGCCAGACGTCATATTCAAGAAGACATTTTCAAGCGACATTGTTCTTGGCGTCAACTCGTAAATGGTCAAACTGTGCTTGTGCGCAAGTTCGCCGATCTGCCTAGACGGTAATTCATGGATAATGTAGCCATCACCTTCCTCGATAAACGATACACCAGACTTATTGAGTGCGGCTTCTAGCTTTTTTGGTTGTTTAACCCGGATAAATGTTTGAGATATTTGGTCGTCAATGAGAGACTTCATTGTCGTTGCGGCAATAAGTTTTCCTCTACCGATTACGACTATGTTTTCAGCCATTTTTGATATTTCATCGAGCAAATGACTCGAAACAAGCACTGCCCTATCTTCGGTTGCATAATTCTTCACAAAATTTCTGAGCCAGGCCATCCCTTCCGGGTCGAGGCCGTTGGCCGGTTCATCAAGCAATAAATACTTTGGTTTGGCTAATATTGCGGCAGCTAAGCCAAGTCGCTGGGACATACCGAGCGAAAAAGTTCTCGGTTGCTTGTTGGCGACTTCGCGAATGCCCACCAGATCGAGAGCCTCGTCAACGGCATTGCTTGAAAGGCCAGAGGCTGCAGCCAACACTCTGAGATGGCTGCGTGCAGTCCGTGTTGGATGGAACGCCTTCATATCAAGCAATATCCCAACCACATCAGTTGGGTTTGGGTAGTC
This sequence comes from Candidatus Saccharimonadota bacterium, assembly GCA_024635455.1. Lineage (GTDB taxonomy): Bacteria > Patescibacteriota > Saccharimonadia > Saccharimonadales > SLHW01 > SLHW01. The sequence goes on from JAGXIU010000003.1 coordinate 140,405, forward strand.
AGATAACAGTTTGTCGTCGAAGTAGGTGACTCCCCTTCCTTTATCGAGGCCCAGCATCAAGCGCATCGTGGTCGATTTTCCTGAGCCATTCGGTCCTAAAAAGCCAGTCACTTTATTCTCTTCAACCTCAAAGGATACGTCTTTGACGGCTATCGTACTCCCGAACTGCTTTGTTAGATTTTCTGTGCGTATCACAATACTTCACTTCTTTTTATACACCACTAGTATAGGACAAAGCATGGCTTCGGTCACCTATTTTGCAACAGAAAAATTGCCTGATGCATAGTTTTCTCTGCCACTCAAACGAGCCACCACGGGCAATATCGTTAGTGTGATATAACACACACTCATCGGTGTAGTGTCGTAGTATATTAAACTTATGCTTTAAAAAACAAAAAGGAATAAATATGTCAGAGTATTTACGTGATGTTTCAGATTTTAGCCAAGCTCGCGAGACGCGCGATTCGCAGCCTGGAATAGACTTTTTTGATACGCATATACTCAAAGAAATAGTTGAGGCACGCCAGCAACTGCAGGCGCAAGAGGTTGCATCACGCGTGCACTTTTTTGACCCACAGCGATTCGAGGGCCCTCGGTATTTTGAGGATATAAGTGCAATCTCTGACTACATGGTCAGCTATAGCCAGTCGGCCTTGGTGTTCACGAGTCCGGCCGAATTCGCGTTTAATCCAAGAAATCGCCAAAGAACAATCGTCCGCTACAGTGAGCAAATCGATGATTATGTACCTAACGGCCAGCTATTAACTGAGGAGTCAAAGCCATTTAGTGGCGATACCGTAGCGCACTGTCGTGGCCTAGTGGTGCTATGCGACTCTACGCAAAGAATCGGCATTGAACTACACTCTTCAGACACCATACTATTCTACAATCAAGGTAGTAGCAGTCATCTAGATGATGAGCTTTCATCGGAGCGGCTAAAGTATGGCCTTCTTTCTGAAAAGTTGCGCAATAATACGACCAATTCCCTCTTTGTGACAAAGCGGGTCGCGCGGCATCTCATTGATCAAGTCGTCTCCCAAGAAGAAGCATCCAGCCGTCCTGTCCCTGAATATGTTGGCGACGCTACATAAAGTTGCGATTAGTATATAAAAACATCGGCAATCGTCGCTGTTTGTATATTGTTGGTATGTAGTCGAACGAGGGTTCGTTGGAGCGAAGCCACGCGCAGGAATGTATTTTGAGCATGGCTGAGAGGAAGATGCTTGCCGATACCATGCATCCCCAGCCAATAAACTCCGAGGGAGTCCTTTGTTTTTTCAAACTAGGTATAGTTCTTTTTTATATCTGTAGTAAGCTATTTTGTAGATAGACATAAGTAAGATTGATATGACAAAGCTCAAGCGAACGATTTCATGGAAAACGCTTGCCCTCTACGGGTTAGGGAATATTCTTGGTGCTGGCATTTATGTGCTGATTGGTGAGGTCGCACAAGAGTCCGGTGATGCAATATTGTGGTCGTTCGTTGGGGCTGGCGTAGTAGCTAGTTTTACCGCTTTAACTTACGGTGCAATGGCCAGTGAATATCCAGTAAGTGCCGGTGCGGCAATATATACCGATAGAGCCTTCAAAGCCAAAAAATGGAGTACCTTCATAGGACTGGCCGTGGCTTTGACTGCGATTGTTTCAGCCAGTGCACTTTTGAACGGCTTTGATAACTATTTTCAGTCTCTATTAGAAGCACTAGGAGTAAATTTTGCTGTTCCTTCCGCAGTAGTGATCCTTTCTTTACTTGGCTTATTAAGCCTTTTTGCATTAAAAGGTATCGGTGACTCTACCAAACTAGCTGCATTGCTGACAATAATAGAGTCAGGTGGCCTACTTTTGATAATCAGTTTCGCATTTTTATACGGAAACCCAGGAGGCGCTGTCATAACAACTTTTACTAGCATCGCTAGCGTTAGTCCGCTTGCAATAGTGTTGGGTGCTTTCGTAGCGTTTTATGCGTTCATTGGTTTTGAAGATATGGTCAATATTGCGGAAGAAGTCAAAGAGCCAAAAAAACAAATGAAAAAGGGGGTGCTCACGGCGCTGGCCATTGCAATCCTGCTATACGTTTTTACTGTCATAGCTGCACTCGCCGTACTTACAAGTAGTGAACTAGCTCAAAGTGAAGCTCCGCTGGCTTTAGTATGGCAAACAGTTACTAGCAGTAATTTTCCAGTCATCACTATTATAGGAATCATTGCCATTACTAACGGTGCTCTCATCGGAATAATAACTGCTTCTAGAATCATATATGGATTAGCCGGAGAGGGTTGGATAACTAAAAGTCTTGCCCAGGTGTCAACTAAAAGTAAAACACCTACGCGTGCAACCTACCTAGTTGTAGCAATAATTGCCATAGCTGCAGTATCGCTCCCCCTTGGTACGCTTGCCCAAATAACTAGCTTTATACTGCTTATCGTGTTTACGATTGTTCAAATTGCGGCATTAAAATTAAAGCGACAAAACAAACTTGCAACGCTCAAATATTACATCCCAGTGGTCGGTTTCTTGACTAATATTGGAGTCATTACGATTCAAGTACTCAGTTGGATCGATGTTTTGTAATGACGCAGTCCAGCTTTAGATAATTTTACGCTAGAAGCTGCGAGTTAAGGTAGAATACTCCCGTTATCCGGTACAATTGCAGAGTATTATCCTCGTATCATCTAGGGATTTGTCACCAAGCAGAATCCAAACTTCCTGAGATGGTAGGCCAAAATGGTCTCAAACAAAATCATCTTTAAAATCTCCTGGGGGTGTTCTGGCAAGCTATTCACTACACTCTCAGACAATTCGTTGGTCGTTTTATGTGGCATAAACACCTTCCCCACTTTTAGTTATTCTACGGTTCATTATATTACATGCAATTTTCGGTTAAGTTACTCGTGCGAAACGTTTCCAGCAAAAGTACTAGACCGGCTCGCAGAAGGGTCCAGTTTTCCATCAAGCTTGCAAATAGAGCGTATAGTATAGACGTAAATAGGAGGGAGTACGATGAAAGGTTTTTCACAAAACATTGAAAAACAAACAGAGGCAAACAATAAATACAGAAAAGTACTTTATACCAGCAAATATTCCCAACTTGTATTAATGAGCTTAAAACCAAATCAAGAAATTGGCCTAGAAACGCACCATAAGAATGACCAATTTTTTAGGATAGAGTCCGGTAACGGCAAAGCTGTTATAGATGGTAATGAATATGAACTACGTGATGGTTCTGCTGTTGTTGTGCCGGCTGGCGCTGAACACAACATCATTAACCAATCAGACACAAAATCGCTGAAGCTCTACACAATATACTCACCCGCCCACCACAAAGATGGTGTCGAGTTCGAGGAAAAAGAAACTGCTGATGCTAGTGAAGAAGAATTTGACGGAGAAACAACAGAATAGCAGAAACTTCAGGAGTCTCCTGTAAGTATAAACGTAAGTTAAGGGGAAGTTTATGAAACAAGTTATACATACCAAAGAGGATGATAAAGCTAGTACTTCGCAAGTTTCTCGACTCTCCGCAGAGCAGAAGCAATATCTACGATTTGGAGCTATGATTAGCAGTTCAATGGTCTTAATGTATATCGTTATGTATGTTAATACCTATCAGATGTCTCATGTTGAGTGGAGTGAAACAAGGTTCTTTATGACGCTTCTTATGGGCGCTACTATGGCAGTTGTAATGCTGGCATTTATGATCGGAATGTACAAGAATACCAAGATCAATGTAGGTATAGTCCTTGGCAGTATCGTCTTGTTCGGACTGGCGACTTTTCTGGTACGAAGCCAAACAACTGTCGATGACCAATCGTGGATGCGTGGTATGATTCCACATCACTCAATCGCAATACTTACGAGTGAGAACGCCGAGATTGAAGATGTACGAGTTTGCAATCTTGCAAAAGACATCATTGAAGCGCAAAAGAAAGAAATTGATGAGATGCAGTGGCTCGTAAACGATATAAATCAAAATGGTCCTGCTACTACGCAAGAAGAAGCCTCCAGCCGTCCTGTTCCTGAATATGTTGGCGACGCTATACGAAGTTGCGATTAGTATATAAAAACATCGGCAATCGTAGGTGTCTTCATATTGTTGGGACGTAGGCGACCGAGAACCGCGCTAGTGAATGCAAGCGAACGCTCACGCAGGTGGGCGTATCGAGCATGAACTAAAATCCACTATATTATTCATCGGCTAAGCCACTCGAACAGCCTATTCAGTACTTTATAGATACGCTACAATATTGTATAATAATACTCATGAGCATTGCTGAACTATATCCTGGATCCAGCGCTGATTTTGATGGCGAATATTACGACTCTCAGACAGAAGCAGCATGGGCCTCATATTTAAGAAGTCACGAAGTTGTGTTTATGCACGAGCCCGAAACTTATCGGTTGCCTGATGGACAAATATATACGCCAGACTTCTACCTCTCAGAGGCAGATGCGTTTATCGAAGTCAAAAATGGAAATGCAGACAACCTAGCTGCATATAAAATTAGCCAACTTACTTATGCAACTGGTAAGCAAGGTTTTATTGTAAACGGTAAGCCTCACTACGCCACAGTCTATGTCTATACACCAGAGTGGACATTTAAGCCTTCGACAGGTCTTTATCCACCACATGACCAAAGGCTTACTCGCGGCAGTTCCCCGTTAGATAAAAAGAAAGATATATGGATTCCTGATATAGAATCAGAGCAAGAGCTGCTTCATTTTGCCCTTAACGCCGCTAAGCAAGCAAACGAAGCATCTACAAAAATACCAACCACACTGATGGAAGCGGAGCACACGGATAAAAAACGAAAAATGCGTTTACCCGAAAATATTATAGATTTGTCTAGCATTCCAATGCCTGAAAACTCGGTATTTTACTTCGACGCCCAGTACTAGAAAAAGAAATTTCCTGCCCCCGGTTCTTCTAAGTGGCAAGCATCCCCTTTCTATATTTTTGAACCGAAAGGGGCATCATCTTCGGCATCGATTCGCCCAGGCGCTGAGTGATATGATCAGTGGCGGTCAGTCGGGTAGTTTACCGGTATCGGGAAGCTACTTATGAAGTCGGCTAGTTGATTGGGATTTTTACCAAGATCAACCTCTATCCAGTTATCAAGCAAATTTTGCTCAAGTAGGGTCTGCTTTTCTTCGAAGAATAGATTATCGTCAAACCACAAAAATGGGAGTGATATATCTATTGCTCGTGTTTTGGCCGTGTCCCAAGACGTCGGTTTAATCTGCTTCATGTACTCTACGGTCTTTTCGTCAAACAAATGCCCGATGTTTTTGATAGGCTTGCTGGCGTCTCCATTGCAATGTGTCGTCAGCCAATAGGTCGTATCAGGATAATTCGTCAGCACATATTCAATGAACGATGGTGCATGATTAGTGATACTGCCACCCTTCGTGACAAGCACTCCGTCGACGTCTAGATAAATGTTAGTTTTCATGTTTTTATTATAACCTGGAAGTTTCCAGGCCCGTATGCACAGGCAGAATTTATGGCTATAGATTCCCATTAAAAAAGACCGCTCTATTTTGGAGCGGTCTTAGTGTGTAAAAGGTTTTTATTATCGGCTATCGCGTCCAGTGTTTACGAACTGGATACATTGTCCTTGGTTGCGGAAACCAAATGCTTCCCATCCATCTTTTTTACATACGTTTTTGTTATCTGGATCGTTGTTTACGGTAACCGTAATAGTATCTACTGAATCACCTGGCGTGTTTGTGACGCCATCTTTGTTGCCAGCCTGATCTCCCGTAGAGAAGAATATTGTATATTCAGCATTCTTTCAGCTGTGCTCGCTAGTATGAAGATGCTGCAAAAAGTAGCAGCAAGTTATACAAGCAATAATCAGGAGTTTATATGTCAACAAAATATATATTAGCAGGCTTTATTGCGGTAGCTGGCCTCGTCGGTTTTACTGCCATTCAGGGGGTTTCGGCTGATCCGTCCCATGAACGAGTTGGTCAATATAGCGCACAGCGCGAAAGCGCGAGGACTGAACGACAGGCGGAGTTGCCAGACCGCCTCAACGACGCGGTTGATGAGGGAACGTTGACTGAAGAGCAAAAGAATCTTTTGCTAGAGAAGCACGAATCCATGCAAGCAGATCGCGTGCAGTGGCATGAGGAAAAAGCTACTATAAGCCCGGACGAAAGACGAGCCGCGGCTGAGCAGCACAGAGAAGAAATGCGCACATGGGCTGAGCAAAACGATATCCCGAGTGAGTTCACCGCCCAAGGTCAAAGAGACCGCGCAGAACATGGTTTTGGTAATGGCGGTGGCATGAGGCGGCACCAAGAAAGATAAGAAAAGGCGAATCTCTTTGTGAGGGATTGCGTTTTTGGGCCTAGCTTATGCAATTAAGTTAGGCCCACTTATTATGTATCCAAAGTATACTAATAACTGACGTATGAAAATATTGATTGTAGAAGACGACAAAAAAATTGCCCGGGCAATTCAGCGAGGCTTACGACAACACTCCTACGTGTCGGACGTTGCTTTCGACGGTGATACTGGCCTTGATATGGCTAAAACTGGCTCATACGATCTATATATTCTCGATATTATGCTTCCTGGGTCACACTCCGGCATAGATATCGTAAAAACACTGCGCAGTGAAAATGTCGCGACACCAATTCTTCTACTGACCGCAAAAGACACTGTTGTTGATAGAGCCTATGGCCTGAATGCTGGCGCAGACGATTACTTGGTTAAGCCGTTTGCTTTTTTGGAACTTATTGCTCGCGTGCGGGCACTTTTGCGCCGCCAGAAAGATAGTAAACTCAACCAGCACAGGGTTGGTGCGCTATCAATCGACTTTGACAAGCAAGTTGCTCTATACAATTCGGATGAAATTCAATTAAGCAGAAAAGAGTTCGCTCTGTTGGAATATTTTATGCGGAATGTTGATCGGGTTATATCCAAGTCTCAGTTGATTGATCAGGTGTGGGATAGCGATAATACGATATTAGAAAACACAGTCGAGGCACATGTCGCAGCTCTACGCCGAAAAATTGAAATTCCTTTTCAGGTGAGCTATATACAAACTAAAAAAGGCTTCGGCTATATGTTTAAGGGTCAATCAAATGAAACTACATAAGACGTCACTTGTCCTGGCTGCTAAGTATCTCGTTATCATTATGCTCATTAGCGGGTTTTTCAGCATCAATATGTATACAGCTTCGGTTCAGGAAATCGGACGAGGCTACGGGAGGATTGGCACAGGCCTTAATCGGTCAATGAACCCGGAGCAATTTATGGAATTTCGTGAAGATCAACTAGAGCTTTCTAGGCAAGCCTTGATGAATAGGCTAATTCTCATAAATGTTCTAATCTTAGTCGTTGGTGGGGTCGTGAGCTACTACTTAGCCCGGAAAACACTTGAGCCAATTGAGGCTGCACATGAAGCACAGAATAGATTTACATCAGATGCAAGCCATGAGCTACGCACACCAATTACAGCTATTCGTAGCGAAACAGAAGCATTCCTTATGACTCCGCGGCCGAAGATTTCTGAAGCCAAAGCTATCATGCACAGCAACATCGAAGAGCTAGATAAATTAACAGCACTGACTGATGGCTTGTTGAGGCTTGCCAGGTCATCAAAAGAAAACTTAAATCCTTCAAAAATTGCGCTCGGCGAGCTGATCCACGTAAGCACCGATTACGCACAGCGAGAAGCAGGCGTCAAAAAGATAACAGTGCACACTGACGTTAAGGACAGTATGCAGCCAGTCGTTGTTGACGTTGACCTGATGAGCGACGCAATCAAAATACTATTCGAGAATGCAGTGAAATATAGCAAAGACTCAACGAATATTCACCTCACAGCTGACGTTCACAATAGCAACTTGAATATTACGATAGTTGATGAGGGCTTTGGCATCAAGCAATCGCAACTGCCTTATATATTTGATAGGTTTTATCAGGGTGACGTGTCAAGAAGCAAGTCGGCAAGCTCAGGGTTTGGTATCGGTCTCTCTATAGTTAAGTCAATAGTCGACTTACATAAAGGTAAGATTGACGTTAAAAGCAAAGTTAACCAAGGAACAACCTTTAGCGTCACGATACCTCAGTAGTTTATTTTTACGCGGCATACAATTGTGGTTTTATATGGCGCACACTTCACTACGCCAATTAGCTGCAGCTAAGATTTATTATATTGGCAATGGATAAATGTAAATTAACCCAGGCAGAATTTATGGCTATAGATTCCCATTAAAAAAAAGCCCTCGACCTGGGCTTTTTTTAGTTAATCTACTGTTTATGTGTTTCTACCAGTTACCTAATCCTGCTCGTAGCGGACTAACATACTGGACGCCGTGCTGGTCTGCTCCTGCGTCATTTGAAACTTCTTGAATGATGGCAAAATCGCCCCATATCACTGGTCCAATTTTAGTTCCATCAGCATCGTACCAAATGCCGCCCTTAAGACTTGCATCTGTTGGCGCAGCAACAATTTTATTGAAATAGTTCCACTTAACTGTTTCACCGTTATCGTTTACATACTCTCCAGACTGATGGTTTGTTAACCATGCACCCGAACCTCTATAGCTGGCATGGTCATAGTGTCTATCGAGAAACCCGTCTTCATCTGCATCAGTATTAGCTATCCATGCGTCGTTCCACTTCATGGTTAGCTTTACGTCCTTGTAGGGTTGGCACGACGGTGCATCACGATATGAGTCGCAGTAGTATCCATTAAACATGTGGGCTTGATAATTGTAGCCCCAGTCATCAAAACCAACTTCTATGACATCTCCTTCAGAATCTTCTAACACACCGCTTTGAATAGTCGTCGGCTTGTCAGGTTTCGCTTCAGGTTTCGCTGCACTTGCAAACGAAAACATCCCTACCATCAGCGCCAATGCTAACCCTACTGCTAATGTGATTATCAGCAATTTATTTTGCTCCTTCACCGTCCCATATCCTTGAATATATTTCATATTCAATCCTTTCTTATTATTTAACAAAAAAACAGCCTAATTTGGCTGCGGTTAAATACTACTCTCCATATAAATCTCCCTTAAAGTATTCATTAAACTCCTATTTTTTCCGTATTTGTAATTTTTGTGACCTCTGTGCCCGACATCACACTTTAAGAAGTTATTGTCGAACCATTTTCACGTCCAAATATATGAAAAATAGACGAAATCAACAGATGGCTGAACACGCAACTCGAGTTGCGTGTTCAGTTTTTCAGAGCCTTTTTTCCGTCTCCTGGTCTTTTGTTGCGAATTTGATGTATTTTATCGCGCAAAAAATTCTGTTAATCTGAGCTGAATGAGCAACGTTGTTTTTGTCAAGAATTTCAGCCTCGATATCAGCGGAAAGTCAATCGTCAAGGATTTGAGCTTTGATGTCGCAGAGGGCGAAGTCTTTGCCTTTCTTGGCGCCAATGGATCTGGCAAAACATCAACCATACGTTCCCTGCTGAATATATACACCCCAACTAAAGGTACATTGCACATAAATGGCAAGCCCTACACTCCTGACATGGCCAATACTGTCGGCTACTTGCCAGAAGAGCGCGGATTATATACGCGTAGCAAAGCCTTGGATACCATGATCTATTTTGGCGAGCTAAAGGGCATGGATCGGGCGGATGCGAAGAGTTACTCACTTGAATACTTAGACAAAGTTGGCATTGCTGACAAGGCGGATCAAAAAATATCCAGTCTTTCAGGTGGCGAGCAACAAAAAGTTCAACTCGGCGTAGCCGTGATGAATCAGCCGACACTACTCGTGTTAGACGAGCCAACCAAAGGCTTTGACCCGGTCAATAGACGCCTGCTCATGCAGGTCGTAGAGGAATCTCGAAAGCAAGGCACTGCCATTATCTACATTACACACTTGATGGAGGAGGTTGAGCGCTTGGCCGATAAAGCTTTAATTATAAAAAATGGTCAAAGACAAGCCTACGGCAGCGTTCCAAAACTCAAGAAGCAATACAACAAGAAAACCATTGAAGATATATTTATTGAAATCTATGGCGGTCAATCATGAGCAGGCATAAAAAACTCTTTGCTGTCATTAGGCATGAATACATGACGGTTGTGCAGCAACGGTCTTTCTGGCTGAGTATGCTGATCATACCGGCCTTCTTTCTTTTCAGCTTCGGTGTGGGTTATATATCGAGCCTGGAAGACGACATTGATACGACAGAGGTCACAGAAGGCCTGGACATATCGGTCATTGACAACAGTACTCTTATATCGGCAAACGTTGCCCAAGACGTTGGTGTCGATATCGCAGATGGTCGCAGTGAGACTGACGCCCAAGACGCTGTTCGGCGCGGAGAGCTCGATGGTTTGATTGTCTACCCACAGGATTATCTTGAGTCAGCGTCCTACCAGGTATACGTCAACCTTGACGATGAGGATTTGGAAGAAGATATCGAGGACACAACGTCTAGTATTGGCAGTTATCTAATGGTGCAGAGTTTGTTAGAACCTGTCGGATCATCAGACGTCATAAACACCGCTCTTTCTGTTAATAGCTCTCAGGCTGAAGTGACCAGTTTTGAAGATGGCGAACAGTCGGCTGGCATCGCTGCCGTGATTGTTCCGGGGGCTTTTATCCTAATGTTCTATGTTGTATTCTTCCTATCGGTCAGCTATGCCATGACATCAGTATCAGAGGAGAAAGAAAACCGGGCTATAGAAATGGTACTGAGTTACATCAAGCCGCGCACTTTGATTACGGGTAAGCTGCTCGGTGTTACCTTGGTCGCTCTGACGCAGCTGGTATTCTATGCTCTATTTGGTCTGGTGGCGTATCTAGTGATGAATAATATCGGTAATGGCGTGAGCTTGCCTATCAACCTGAGTGAGCTGGTATTTGAGTTCCAGCCAATACTATTCGGTCTGCTGTACTTTGTGCTCGGCTTTGTTCTCTACATCACCTTGATGCTGGCCACTGGCGCGGCCTTCCCGTCAGCGAAAGAGGCCGGTGGCTTCACTACGATATTCTATCTGCTGGTATTTATGCCCTACATCGCTTTCGAGCCGATTATCAGTATGCCAGACGCTTTTCTGACGCAGGTCGCCACTTATTTCCCGTTGACAGCGGCGCCAACGTTGCTACTCAGAAATGCTGCTGGCAATATAAGTCTTATCGAATCGCTTATTGGTGTGGGTATCCTGGTTGTTTCAATAGTTGTCGCCGTCTGGCTAGCTGGTAAGCTATTCCGGCTGGGCAATCTCAAGTTCAACTCCCGCGTAAAGCTCACAGAGATCTTTCGCAGCAAGTAGCCAGACATTAAACATGCACAGAGATGTGCGTGTTCAGTTTTTCAATGTATAGACAACTGCGTGACCGGTTTTTCCGACTTGTTTTATTTTTCCCTCACGCTCTAGTTCATTCATGTAATTAACGACGGATCGGGCTGATACGCCTAGGTGTTGGCGTAGTTCTTCGTTGCCCATGTCACCGTGCTCGGCCAACAGTGCAAGTACCCTGCCCTTGCGCATATCTTTCTGGCTGCGACGCTCTAGCGCTACGGCACAGACGCCAACAACGTCTTGGGCAGTCTTCTTGGTCTTTTCTCTAGTTGGGGTGTGTACGACGTACAGCACGATAATTGCTACTGCGATAGATATGAGTATGTATTCCATACAGTCATGGTAGCAATCACCCACGCATCGCCAAAACACAGTGATATACTAAAAGAGTAGAACAAGGAGGTCAGCTATGAATGTGCTCATCGCAATAGCTAGCAAGCATGGAGCAACTGCTGAGATTGGGGAAATTATCCAAAGAGTAATCGCGGCAGATGGCTACCAACCGCACCTCCGCGAAGCTAGTGAGGTTACAGACTTATCACCGTACGATGCTGTTGTGCTCGGAAGCGCTGTGTATGCTGGAAATTGGCGCGCTTCTGCACGAAAGTTTGTAAACAGACATGGACAAGAACTACGAGCTATGCCCTTTTGGATTTTTTCTAGTGGGCCACTTGGTCCAGACCAGCAGACAGAGGATGACATGGGGCCGTTAATCAATAAACGAGTTGCCGAGCTGACGCCTATCGAGCATAAGGTATTTAGCGGCAAGCTTGACCCGGCTGATTTGAAGCTGTCAGAAAAAATAATTGTCCGAATGGTGAAGGCGCCATCCGGCGACTATCGTGATAAAAATAGCATCGTAGAATGGGCACAATCAATCGGTAAGTATCTAGTGGATCTAGAGTAGTCGGCGTGGCAGATGCACATATCGACATGCTCGAGCAAGTCCAGGCTATGTTCAATGAGCAAGTCTATTTGGTTGGCGGCAGCGTACGCGACGTCTTGCTGGGTAAGCAGCCGTCGGACTATGATTTTACCACCACACTGCTGCCCAACGATATCGAGCAAGCGGTCCGGGATGCTGGGTTAAAGGCGCACACCTCGGGCAAGCGCTTTGGTACAATTGGCTTTCGCCTAAACGGCTATCACATAGAAGTCACGACTTTCCGCACCGAAGAGTACGATGGCCGCAGCCGAAAGCCTCAGGTTGAGTTTGTGCGTGACATTACTGCCGATCTGGCTCGGCGTGACTTCACTATTAACGCGATGGCGATACGTGACGGCAACCATATTATTGATCCGTTCGGTGGACAGGAAGATATACAGAAGCGTCTGATTCGAGCGGTCAATAAGCCGCACGAGCGTTTTCACGAAGACCCACTACGTATGCTCCGAGCCGGACGGTTCTCTGCTCAACTCGGCTTTGCTATTGATCCCGAGACGCAATCGGCCGTATCTAAAAATGCCCTCGAGATATTACGTATATCGAAGGAGCGTTGGGTGCGTGAACTCGATCTTATCCTGATGAGCCCGTCACCAGCGATAGGTATGCGCTACACTGCTGATACCCGATTATTGCACTACATGATGCCCGAGCTGGCCATCCAAATTGGTTTTGACCAAGACAGTCCGTATCACGAGCTAGACTTATGGGAGCACAGTCTTAAGACACTCGATTTATCACCTGCCACCATCGAATCTCGCTGGGCTGCCCTGCTTCATGATGTCGGCAAACCGTACGTGCGCACCGTTAACAAACATGGCTACAGCAACTACGTTGATCATGAGTTTGTCGGGGCAGAGCTCGTCTGGAAGATTGGCAAATACTTGCGCTGGGGTAATAAGCGGCTCGAGCACGTGGTTGAGCTTGTTCGTGAGCACCTTTCAGATGACGATAGTCCTATTGGCGAGGCTGACTCGGCCGGAAGGTACGAGGATTAGGGTTAGGGCTTGGGAATTAGAAACCAGGAACCCGGGTTTGTTCTTTTGCTCTGCAAAAGCACAACATACTTTTGTCTCCAGCTACAAAAGTATGCAAAAAAGCCGCAGGCAAGCATCAAAACAGTGATTGCCCCTCATACCACCAGTCTGTCGCGCCGAAACAACTCCCTGCGGTCGGTCTTTTTTCATGTCTCCTAAGGATTAAAAAAGACGAAGGGTTTCGTCTTGATTCGCCAGACAGCTGATGAGGGGCATCAGTTTTGCTGAGCCTGATTGAACCAAAAAATGAACACGCAAGTCGATATTGTGTTTACATTTTCTAATTTCCCCTACTCCATAAATCCAGAAAAATCTGAAACACATGAATATGTTTCATATGGCTTTGGTGAGTGTGGCGATGATAGCTTTATCCAGTCAGTCGAAACAACTCGACGAATCTCACTTAGTACTCAACTGCCAAGTGGCGATATGTACTGTGTCGATAGTAGTTAGTAATTAGAATCCGAAACTAAATATTCTCTTGCCTTTCTTTTTGTCCAGCGACAGCAAGAAACAATACAGTTCTGCTATGCTAGAATTCTAAGCATGAGTACAAAAAATGAAACGTTTGCACGAAACCTAGTAAAAGGCAAAATTGCTGAAACAGTATTTGCGCAAATGCTTCGTGAAGTTGGCGGATTCACCGTATTAGAGTTTGGCTACGAAAAAGTTATACCTGAACTATTTAATAGAAACCTAGAAAACAAAGATGTTAAGGCTATTCGAGATATTATTCGGCATGCGCCTGATTTCGCCGTAATTAACACTCAAAAAAGATCTGTCCACCTTATAGAGGTAAAATATCAAAAAAGACTTTCAAGAGAATATGCGCTCGAGGATGCTAAGAGAATGCATGTGTCTTGGAACCCATCATACCTATTCATCGCCACATTAGATGGATTTTATTTTGATGAAATAACCAAGGTTATCGAAAGCAACGGGAGAATAAGTCCGTTAAACCACCCACAAATACCTTTTGAAGTTCAAGAAAGATACCTCAAAATTCTTCATGACTTTGAGGGCAGAAACTAACTACGTAGCAATATCCGTCTACTTGCGGATAGGACCAAAAAGCGCCCACGTAACTGGCTCGTCGCCCAACCAACAATCAGTCGAGGCAAAACTTGGCTAGACCAGCAAGATTAATCAAAACTAGCTTGACTTATTTTTAGAAAAATTATTTCGTTTGTAAGAAATCTTAGAATTGTATTATAATCTTATGATAATGAGCGCACTCAGGTGAATGGAATAATATTTGGAACATTACTCGTATGCTGGCTAGCAGTATTATTCCTATGGGTAGTTGCATTAATTAAACCCAAGCACAAACTATTCAATAAACTTAAACCACGATTTAACGGTCGGTCGGGCTTGTCGAAACTTTTTCTCGCCCTTTTTATTGGCTTTTTTATCTTGATAGCATTCGTAGCGCCTCCAATTGAAGCCGAGCTAAAGAATCTTAATTTAGAAGCTGATCAAGAAGTGATTACAGAACAATACACTGTTGAGGGTGAAATTACTGGCAATAACGTAAAACTCATGATAAATGATGAGGATATCAATCTAGACGATAAAACTTTTGCTAAGACCCTAGACTTGCAACCCGGTGATAACGAAATAAAGGTATTGCTGACCGGAAGAGACGTAGAAGGTAATGAGGTAGAAGTATACAATCAGTCACATAATATCTATTTCGATTACGAGGGGATGCTTTACTCTCTAGAGCTAGAGAAGGACAAACAAGCTGAAGAAGAGCTACAAAGGAAGTTAGCAGAAGTTCCACAATACGAGGTAGTACGCAAATCTGATATAGAAAATGGGTTCTCGGCAATAGTCTACGTTGAGGGCGATATGCAGGACTACCAACTATCTAACGTAGCAAAAGACCTTGATGATAATAATTGGGACATACAAAACATCTCTACGCTTATATTCAGCAAAAAGGATAAAAGTGAAGTTGAGGCGGTGCTCGAAGAGAGTGAGCCCGCTGAATTACTGAAATACGTTCGCGCAAACTTTGAGAAGCGAGACACGCACAAACAATTATTCTGGTTTCCTGACGGAACAGATGGTGAAAAGCTAGCATTGGAGGTTCTATGAGAAAACCGTTATTGTATGTATTTCTACTGCTTGCTTTTGTTGTAATTCCAATTCAGCAGACTGCTGCACATCCTGGTCGAACCGATTCGAGCGGCGGCCATAACTGTCGGACAAACTGTGAAAGTTGGGGCTATGAGTACGGATATCACGACCATAATGGTGGAAGCTCGAGCACCACTACAAGTCCATCACCGTCACCTTCTCCTTCTCCCGCTCCGGCACCTGCCCCTGCTCCTCGTCCAGCACCTGCACCGCAGCCGACACCTACCCCAGTACCAGAGCCAAAAAAAGCAATCGAAACAATCAATGGTCTATTAGCTGATAAGCCGTCTAATATTCTTTGGGTAGATTTGATCTTAAAAGAAACGGCTAGAACTAGCACGCCGACTGAGTACAAGACAATAAATTCCGTAAAAGTCGCAACAAGTAGAATTACTGGTGCAACCCAAGCGCATAAAGTCGAAAATAATCAAAAATTCTACTACGTTAGTTCAGTAACAGACGGCGACACGATTAAAGTAGTCGTTGACGGACGGATTGAAAGAGTACGGCTACTCGGAATAGATACTCCCGAAACAAAAGACCCACGAAAGCCAGTACAATGCTTTGGTGTAGAGGCTAGCAATTATACCAAGTCTTTAGTTGATAAAAAATATGTCAGGCTAGAAATTGATAAATCCCAGGGTGATAGAGATCGCTACGATAGGCTGTTGAGATACGTTTATTTGCAAGACGGTACAGAAGTAAATGCAGAATTAGTGAAGCAGGGTTACGCAGTAGCATATCTTCGTTATCCGGTGGCGCAAACCGAAAACTACAAAGAGCTACAATCAAATGCAGAAGAGAGCGGTCTTGGTCTCTGGGGTGCGTGTAGATGAGCTTAGTCCTGCGATATAATTAGAAGGTAATAAGGAGGTGGTTAGTGTCGTTGTTTGACAAAGTGAAAGATGCTAGCCAGTAGCTAATCTAGCTGCACCGCAAAAAGGAGCACGATCTTCAGGCTGCAGCCACTTCTTAGGTGTTGAGTATCCTGCTCCTGCTTATCAATATGCTACTGATGAAGCATGATTTGTAGGTGGTATAATCTGGGGTAGATGAAACAGTTTTTGTTGCGGAATGCGTCGCTGGTTGTTTTTGTTATATTTTTGTTGATGATTGGTTTTTGGTTGGTTAGTGACGATATAGATACTAGCAATAGCCAGACTGAGCAGCGGATTGAGGGAACATACGCAGTAACGAGGGTTTATGACGGCGACACCATTGCTGTTGATGTAGATGGTCAGACAGAGACAATTCGGCTAATTGGTATTGATGCAGCAGAAATTCAAAGTCCTTATAGCGAGGCGGAGTGTTTTGGCAACGAATCGCGTGAGTACGCCCGTTCCCTGCTAGCTGACAAAGTAGTTCGGTTAGAGGCTGATGAGAGTCAGGACAATCGTGATGATTACGACCGCCTGCTGCGCTACGTCTATCTTGACGACACTAACATTAACTACCAGTTGGTGCTGGAAGGTTACGCTCACGAGTACACCTACCGCGATGAATATAGTAATCAGGCTATGTTCCGAGCTGCTGAACAACAAGCCCAGCAGCAACAAAATGGCCTCTGGGCAGACGGCGCTTGCAGTGACTTCGCGCCTGAACCAAGCCAGGTAGATGATGATCAATTGAACGCACAAGACTCTGGAAACTGGCAGAGCAGCATACCCGATGGCTGCGTTAGCTATGTGGACGCTGAGCGCCACATTGGTCAGCAAACCTGCGTAACTGGGCCAGTCGACCACGTATTTGTCTCCGCCACTGACACCACGTTCGTGAACTACTGCAGCGACTATCGCAGCTGCCCGTTTTCGGTTGTGCTATTTAGCGATGATAAAGCCGACTTCCCTGCTATGGCTCAGTACGAGGGGAGCGTTATTACCATTTTTGGTGAGATTAGAACCTACGAAGGTCGCCCACAAATAATCCTCGAAAACCCATCCCAACTCCGCCAATAATTTTCTAAATAGATTTAGACCCAAGATCAACAGATGTCTGAACACGCAAGTCGACTTGCGTGTTCACGGTTCTTACGTAGGCAACAGCCCTTCCCGCTACCTATATAAGCTACAAAAAGAGGATACAAAAAATGTCCGGCCGGACATTTTTATGGTACTCGCTATTTTTTATTTGCCGTGAGCAAGCCATTTGTTCTCATGACTAGCAGTCGGCACAAAGCTCTTTATTAAAACTCGCAACTGTAGCCAAAAGTAGTCGACCGAGCTATGCAATTACTTTTTAGGCCTTAAGAGGTTTGATTGCAATGACCTACTAGGGCAGTTAAGTGTTAGAATTAATAATAATGAAACAGAAGATTCGAGATTTTTTCACTGATGGCGATGATAAATTGGTAGTTGGTCAATGGCCGAACGCGCCGCTGATTATTTGGGTTGGTGCTGCCCTGCTCAACCGATTTGTCAGCAACTCAGGGTTGTCCAGCGCTTTGACGTTTTTGGCATTTGCTAGTGGCGGCTACTGGGCAACGCTTGAGCTTGTGCACGGCGATAGCCCGTTTCGGCGAACTCTTGGTGCTATCGTGTTGGGCGTATTGGCATACGGGCTGATACGTCAGTTGCTGTAGTCTGATATTTCTACCCTCGCGATGCAAACGTTATATTTGTTATGATAAACCCGTAAATAGAAAAGAAGCGCACCTATGGACTTTTTTATTGCTCTGGCGCCAATTCTCGTTCTCATAACGAGTATTGCTGGCTTTCGCAAAAGTGTGGTGTTTTCTGCCGGACTAGCGCTTAGCACCATAGTTTTTATTGCACTGCTCTGGGGTAATCCCTTGACGACCGTAGCGAGTGCAGGACTGCGCGGAATATTTGTGGCCACTGAGATAATTGTCATTGTCTTTAGCGCTCTGCTGATTGTTGAGATTATCAAGCGGCAGCACTTATTTGAGCCGCTTAGGGAGATGATTCTCTCGATAAGTAACGACTACCGAGTACACACCATACTGGTCGGTTTTGCGCTGGTCTATTTCATTGAGGGCGTTGCTGGGTTTGGCACTCCGGCGATTGTTGCGGTGCCGATACTGATGGCGCTAGGCTTTAAGCCGCTACATGCCGTGGTTCTATCGCTGATTGGAGATACGATACCGGTGAGCTTTGGTGCGGTTGGTCTACCTGTTACATACGGTGTTGGATCCGTGGTCGAGGTGTTAGCTGAAGATGGGGCGGAAATCACCAATGCCGTGATTCATCAGGTGGCTGCCTTGAATGTCATCGCCTCGGTTTTGCTGGCACTGCTGCTGGTCGGCACGTCGGTGTATATAAAGAAAGGTAACAAGCAGGAGTTTCTCGCCTACGTGCCGTTTGCGGTGCTGAGTGGTCTGATTGTCTCGGGCATTGCCTACGTAACGGCGCTGGTGGTGGGGCCGGAGCTGCCGTCAATCCTCGGCGGTCTGCTCGGAGTTTTCATCATTGCCTATATTGCGAAACGACGCTGGCTGCTACCAAAACGGGTTATCGCACTCGAAGCTACGGAAAGCCCCGTGGAGTCAACCGAGAGGCCACCTAAGAGTGAACACGTGCTTATTCGGGCACTGTACCCATATGTTCTACTAATTATGCTCTTGCTGCTGACGCGGCTGCCGTATTTGCCGCTGGGTGAGGCACTGCGGTCAATCTCAATTGAGAGTAGCGGACTGCTGGGGGCTGGTGTGGCGTATGTCTTTCAGCCGTTCTATTCTGCCTCGACAATTCTGCTTATTACGGCCGTGATAACACTGGCTATTGCCCGCAAGCACATCGGTAAACCGACGCGACTGCTTGGTACAGTTGTGCAAAAAGTCACCCGTCCGTATCTGGCGCTGTTGTTGGTACTGATGTTCGTACAAATTTTTATCTACTCAGTTGATATAGATAGTGGTCTGTCAATGCCGGCAATCATTGCCCAGAGTATCAGTCAACTAACAGGTTCTCTATGGCCGTTTTTTGCGCCATTTATCGGTGCGCTCGGCTCATTCCTGGCGGGTAGCGCTACCGTATCAAACCTGGTGTTTGCCGGGCTGCAATATGATGTTGCTGTCTCGTTGTCGATGCCACCGTCTACGCTGCTGTCTATCCAGACAATTGGCGCGTCGGCGGGTAATATGATTGCCCTGCACAATATTGTGGCTGCTTTGACAATTGCTGGTATTAGCGAGGCGCAGACCTATAAGATACTGAAGATAAATATGTACCCCGTACTGTTGCTGGTAACAGCAGTTGGCTTGATTGGTTTGCTTATAACCCGTTAGGGGTGGAGCGCGGTTATCACGAGATGGTTCTGCCGCCGAGTCGTTTCCAGCTGTAGAGACCACCGAGATTAACTGCGTTGTAGCCCTTGGTGTGAAGAATGTTCGCGGCAACTGAGGATCTGCTACCAGAGGCACAGTAGAGATAGATGATCTTGTTGGTGTCTGTCGTTGGTAGCTGCCCAGCTAAAATGCGTTGCAAAGAAAACAGTACGGCGCCCTCGGCATGCTCGAGCTGGTACTCGTAGTCTTCGCGAACGTCCACGACGATAGCTGTGTCGCTCTGGACCTGCTGGAGGATTTCCTCGAGGCTGGCGATAGGCACGCTACTGCGTCACCCTCTGGCCAGTCGTTAGCTCGCCACCCATAGCAGTAACATCGTCGAGCCCACCGAGGTCAACCACGCTGTAACCGGCGTTTTCCAGAATTTGCGTTGCCTGAGCCGATCGATTGCCACTTCGGCAATAGACATAGACGGTGGTATCGGTGTCGACGTTCGGCAGGGCGCCTGATTGGATGTCTTGTAGGGGAAGCAATTCAGCGTCCTCAAAGTGGCTCTCGTTATATTCCGCTGGCGTTCGCACGTCCAGAAAGGCGCCTGGGTTTTCGGCGGCGGCGGTAGAGACGTCGGCGAAGGTTACAGCGTCAGTTGCTTGAGTAGATTGTGTTTTGTTTGTCGACGTGGTGTCTGTGCTAGATTGGCTAGACGTTGCCAAGCCGAGCAACAGAACAACAGCGGCTGCGGCAAGAAGAATCTTCATGGTTAGCTCTTTGCTCCTTGCTGGGTTAGGCGTTCAAGGGTTGGCTGATCGAAACCGAGGACCTTTTCGACTATGCCATCTTCCATCTCGATAGTAGTAAACGGTACGCCGCGTTGACCGCTGAGCGTGACCATATACTGCGCCGCTACAGGATTTTTGTCGACGAGATGTTCGGTATACTTTATGTCTCTATCGTCAAACCACTTTTTGACCATTTGACAATACGGGCAGGTTTGCGTTGAGTAAACAGTAATATTCATTATTGAAGTCCTTTCATCATTACACTTTTTACAGGTTCCACTTATCACCAGACTCCCGTTGACTGAGCAGCCCTCGATGCCCTTTTTTAGGAGTGGGATAACTTCATCACGTATCGAAACATCACGGAGATCACCGCACGTGTTGCACATGAAGTGGTCGTGGTCCGATGTGTTGGCGTCAAAACGCATGGATCCATCAAGATAGGCTGGCGCCATACGAAGCCTACCCTGCTCGACGAGTCGGGCGGTAATGCGATGAACAGTAGTGGCGGTAATTGTCGGATATGCGCGACGAAGGTACTTTTCTATGTCGGTATTCGTTGCGTGTCGAACCAGATCCATATAAGAGATTACTGCCTCGGTATATTTGGTATTTCGTACAAGGGCCATGGCGACTAATGTAAACCATTTACATTAATAATACAAGACATAATTTACGGCATTACAAAAACCGGTGGCCGAGCGAGGTTATTTTGACTGATAATTAACGGGGTATTCTGCCTGGTCGCCTAGATATTTCGTAAGTAGCTGTAAAGCGAAAGAGCGGCCTTGGTGCCTTCGGCTGCGGCAGTGACGATTTGTTTGTCTTTGATATCGGTGACGTCACCTGCAGCAAAAAAACCTTCTACGTTTGTCGCGCAATTGTAAGGGTCGATGATGATTTCGTTTTGGGAATTACGCTGGACTGCCTGTGGAGCAATGGCTGAATTTGCTGTGTGTCCAATCTCGATAAAAACACCGTCTGTTTCTCGCTTTTGGCCATCGTTCAGCACGAGTGCGTTGACGTATTCATCACCTTGGATCTCCTGTACGGTTTGTTTGGTCAAGACGTGCACGCCTTTTTTTGCGGCGCGCTCCTGCAGGACTTCGTCTGCTTGTATGGTGTCGGTTGCCTCCAGCAATGTGACTTCGCGGGCATAGTCGGTCAGCTCGATTGCAGAACTAAAACCGGTGTTGCCCCCGCCAATAACCACGACGTTTTTATTCTGATAGACCGGTGCGTCGCAAGTCGTGCAATAGACGACTCCCTTGCCAGCATAGTGCTCTTCACCGGGTACGCCGAGGCGTTTCGGTGTTCTACCAGTTGCGAGGAGCACGGTACGCGTTAATAACGTCTCCGCAGCGCCGGTTCGTACAGTAAACTGTTGCTGGCCTTGCTCGATTGCAAGCGCATCGTCTTCACTGATGCAGATATCGTGTTGGCGTAAGTGGTCTTCAAATTGTCCGATTAGCGCGGCTCCCTTGATGGACGTTTTCCCTGGCCAGTTTTCAATTTTTCCGGAAAGCCCGACCTGACCGATAAAGTCTGACGTGAGTAGTCGGGTTTTGATTTTCTTCCGGGC
The DNA here is from genome assembly GCA_024635455.1 of Candidatus Saccharimonadota bacterium. Lineage (GTDB taxonomy): Bacteria > Patescibacteriota > Saccharimonadia > Saccharimonadales > SLHW01 > SLHW01. Next base: position 162,417 of record JAGXIU010000003.1, read on the forward strand.
GGCGTAAATTCCGGCTGTAATCCCCGCAGGACCACCACCGATAATTATCAGCTCATACATGACGTTTATAGCGCTCTTTGGAGTTTCTTCTTGTCGTAGCCAACAACGACTGTGTCATCAATAACGGTAACCGGGACACCCATTTGACCAGACACTTTTTTCATCTCTTCCAGGGCGTCAGCATCCTGGCTAACATCTATCTCGGTATAGGCAACCTCAGCCTTGTCTAGCAGCTTTTTTATCGCTGGACAAAACACGCAGGTCGGCGTGGTATAGATGGTAATTTTGTTCATTTATTTTAGTGTAGCGCCAGACTGTTCGGAGCGCAATATGATGGGCTGGCTCGCTGAAAGATATACCTGAAGCAACGGTGCGGTGATTGGTATACAATATGATTGAAAAGCACCCCGTGGTTGCTATACTTATGGCATAAGCGAAAATGCATCGTGTATGACGCTTTGTGTGCCGGACGTACATATCAGTTAAGGGTATCTTTGCCGCAAGGTTAAAGGAGTATTTTTATGATAGGGAACACGCTGGTTATCAGCATAATTGTCCTTACTTTTGGTGTGCTTGGGTTTGCGATATACAACAATCAATCGCGCTCAGAAGATGAGGTTGATTCTACAGTTGCTGATAGTAACATGAACCAGTTTGTCTCATGCTTGGCCGAGAATGAGGTAGTGGCCTATACATCAGAAACCTGTCCAGCTTGCTTTCGCTTTGCCCAACAATTTGGTGGCTACGAGTTCATCGAGCCAATAAATGTGGAGTGTAGCGAAAACCCCGATGAGTGTCAGCAGAATATGCAAACTGGCTATGTACCAGAAGTACACATAGACGGCCAGGTGCTCGAGACACCACCTACCCCCGAAGACTTATCTGCTGCAACTGGCTGTAAGTTGGCATCGGTTGAGCAATGAAGCTCCTCTACGGCTCACTAGCCTTCATACTGATTAGCTTTCAATTATTTACGGGCGTCGCAGCAGCGCAGGATATGTCGACTGATCTATCTGAGGCGTCTGTCGGCAGAGAAGACAGCCGTGATCAAGAAAAATACGATGAGGTCACCGCCTATTACTTCGAGGACAAACTCTGCTCTGTCTGCTCGCAGCAGACAGAGTTTCTCGAGGCAATCGAGGATGACTACCCAAACTTGACCGTTGTTCGCTACGATATCTCGGAAACTGATAGGTTCCACGAGCTGGCTACTGAGCAGAGCCTGGAGGATTACCAAATAATGGCGCCGACGACATTCATTGGTGATGAATTTCTGCAGTTTTCGAGTTTTGGCGAAGTGGAGGAAGAAGCTCTGCTTGCTGCAATTGAGGGCCGAGAACAGTCAGCCGATACGACCCTCCGCCTACCTCTTATTGGAACGAGGATAGACACGAGTACTTGGTCGTTACCCGTTCTGGCCATCGTGCTTGGTACTCTCGATGGTTTTAATGTGTGTTCTCTAGGTGCGCTTATTTTGATTTTGACCATAGTGCTAGCCTTTGACTCGCGAAAGAAAATATTCTTGTTTGGCGGATTATTTATCGTCACGACGGTCATTGCCTACGGAGCCTTGGTTTTCGTTTGGGGTCAGCTCATCAATACGTTCATAGGCCAGTTAAGTATGCTTCGATTTATTGTAGGAATCGCCTCACTTGGTGGCTCGGTATGGTTCTTTCGCGAGTTCTGGCGCTTCTACAAATATGGCCCGACTTGTGAGTCATCGAACTCAAAGCTCGCTCAGCTTAGCTCACAAAAATTAAAAAGTGCGTTCGAGGATCCCGGTAAGGGAACGATGATGTTAGGCAGCGCGATCGTGCTGTTCGCTATAGCAATAACTATCGTTGAACTCCCCTGCTCTATCGGTGTACCAATTGCCTTTACCGGCATATTAGTACAAAGCGGAACATCGCTGGGGATGTACACACTCTACATCCTGCTCTATCTGTTTTTCTACATGTTGATCGAGTTGATAGTCTTCACGGGAGCAGTGCTGACCAAGGAGATATGGTTTGCTGGATCCAGGCTTATCACCTGGACGACTTTTGTTGGAGCCGTCATCCTGTTGCTTCTCGGACTGTATTACCTGCTTGCTTCGTAGGTTGCCTTACTGCATGCCTAGGCGCTGATGCGTGAGCTCGGGCTGAGGCTAGCTTTGCCGCGCGTATTTAGTTACGGAGAGATTCGAGCTGTTCTTCGATGCGGAGAAGTTCGTTGTATTTCGCTAAGCGCTCACTTCGAGACATTGAACCTGTTTTAATTTGGCCCGTATTCAGTCCAACAGCCAGATGCGCGATAGTCGTGTCTTCGGTCTCGCCAGAACGGTGGCTCATAATAGTGCCCCAACCGTGGCTTTGTGCCAATTGAACGGCTTGGATGGTCTCGCTCAGGCTGCCGATTTGGTTTGGTTTTATCAGTATGGCGTTGGCGGCCTTGGTGTTAATGGCTTTCTCGAGTAGTGACGTATTGGTGACCAGCAGGTCGTCGCCAACTATTTGCATGGTCTCGCCGAGTTCTTTGGTCATAGCTGACCAACCGGACCAGTCGTTTTCATCAAGCCCATCTTCAATTGAACGGATGGGAAAATCTGTTTGCAACTGTTTATACCAATTTACGAGGTCATCAGCATTGACCTGCTTGTCTTCGGTCGATAAATGGTAGGCGCCATTGGTGTATAGCTCAGAGGCGGCTACGTCGAGGGCAATTTCTATCTCTTCACCAAAGCGATAGTTTGCTGCTTCGACAGCTTCGGCGATAACTTCCAGCGCTTCTTTGTTGCCCCCGGTAAAAGCTGGTGCATAACCGCCTTCATCACCAACGGTAGTTGCGTAACCCTTGGCTGAGAGGACTTTACCGAGTTGATGAAATATATCTGCTGCAACGCGCACACGGTCCACCATCTTCTCGTGTGCTGTTGGCATAATCATAAATTCTTGAATGTCGGTTGATCCGGCGGCATGCTTACCGCCGTTAATGATGTTTACCATTGGCCGCGGTAGCGTAAATTCACTCGAGCCAGCTAGTTTTCCAATGTATTCGTACAACGGCAGACCTAGTGAGCCTGCGGCGGCGTGAGCGGCAGCGAGTGAAACCGACAGTATGGCGTTGGCGCCGAGGCGTGACTTATCCTCCGTACCATCAAGCGATCGCATAGCCCCATCCAGCGCTGATTGATCAGTAACATCCATACCAATAAGTTCGGTGGCAATGACTGAGTTGACTGCATCGACTGCCTGATAAACGCTTTTGCCTGCGAACACGTTCAGGTCGTTGTCGCGTAACTCGAGTGCCTCCCGTGCACCGGTTGAAGCACCGGAAGGCACGGCGGCTCTTCCGCGCGTGCCATCTTCTAGCGTAATATCTGCTTCTACGGTGGGGAAACCCCGTGAGTCTAATATTTGTCGCGCGTGTATTTGTGTAATCTTCATGCCTGTATATTCACACACCGTTATCCTGTTGTAAATCTTTTGTTGGTATGGAACAATTATGCTTATGGCAAGAATCGTTTTCTACGACGTGAACGAGCATGATAAGCAGCAGCTCGAACAGGCTTTTGTGGGCAGTGACCACGAAGTCATTATGGTGACCGGTGGACTCACACTGGATACGCTAGACACTCTGGCCGAAGTTATATCGGTATTTGTGAGTAGCCCAGTGCCGGCAGAGATTATCGAAAAAGCAGACAATCTGCAGCACATCGCATGTCGATCCACTGGCTATGACCATATTGCTATTGAAGCTGCACGTGAACGTGGCATTAGTGTTTCTAATGTTCCTGCTTATGGTTCGCATACAGTAGCGGAATACGCTATGTCGCTGCTGTTACTGTTGTCCCGTAAGCTGGATCAGGCGATTGAGTCAGCTCACAAAGGGGTCACGGTACGTCAAGACCTGCAAGGATTTGACCTGTACGGCAAAACCATAGGAATAATTGGGGCGGGACGCATTGGTTGTACCTTGGCACGTATTGCAAACGGCTTTAGCATGCGTGTGCTGGCGTATGACCCCTTCCCGGCTGAACACCTTGCACAAGAGAATAACTTTGAATACACCAGCATCGAGCAGCTATTGGCACAATCTGACGTCGTGAGCCTGCATGCCCCGTACACCAGAGAAAACCATCACTTATTGAACGCTGAGCGATTGTCTATGATGAAGCGAGGCGCTGTATTGATAAATACGGCCCGCGGTGAGCTGGTTGATAACCGAGCCTTGATAGACGCTATAGAATCAGGTCATCTCTACGGTGCTGGCTTTGACGTACTGGAGGGCGAACAGCTCATTAACACACGTGAAGAGTTGCTGATGATCCGCTCAGAGGCGGCCGACCCAGAAAAGCTGAAGCATAGCCTGGAGGTTTCGGTACTGAAGAAACTGCCCAACGTTGCCGTGACCAACCATAATGCGTTCAATACACGTGAAGCGATAGCCCGCATTAATCATCAGACTGCCGAAAATATTCACAATTTTTTTCTACAAACTCCAAGTAATATCGTGTCATGAGTGAACTACCAGGAAAGCTCATTATTATCCGGCACGGCGAATCCGAGTGGAACGCCCTAGGAAAATGGACTGGTCATACCGACGTTCACTTAACCACAAAAGGCTTCCGCGAAGCTGCCATGATGGGAGAGTGTTTACGCGATATCAAAATCGACTATGCCTTTATATCACAACAAATGCGTACCAAAGAAACTCTGGAGGGCGTGCTTGATGCGAGTGGTCAGTACGACGTGCCCTATGAAGTGCATGCTGGCATAAACGAACGAAGCTATGGTGAGTACACTGGTAAAAACAAGTGGGAGATGAAGGAAGAAGTAGGAGAAGAGCGATTTAACGCAATTCGGCGTGGCTGGGATGAGCCAATCCCCGGTGGCGAAACACTAAAGACTGTTTATCAAAGAGCGATGCGGGCCTTTCGTGAGGATATTCTGCCGCGCCTCAAAGGTGGCCAAAATGTACTCGTTGTCGCGCACGGAAACTCGATTAGAGCTCTGATAAAGTATATTGAATCTGTTTCTGACGAGGATATCGGCACGATTGAGATGATATTTGGTACCGCGCTCATCTACGTATTGGATGACGAGGGAAAAAGTATTGATAAATCCGTTCGTAGTATTGATACCAGTCTGCCACCCGCGTAAGTAAGCGACAACAGTTTGAGGCTGAGCCTGCGCGTATATTCGATACTGAGTAGACTATAGAAAAGAGCCCTCTCGTGAAGGGCTCTTTCTTCGCTCAAGTCGTAGTTGGTCTACTTCTTGTGCTTTTTGGTGTCCGCTGTGTTTTCGTACATCTGCTCGACGATACGTCCAGCTACCTCGCGACCACCAAGCCCAAAGGCTAAGGCTAATGCGAGTACAATTCCAGCTACGATGATAGTAACGTTGTTCGCAATGATAGTTGTATCAAAGCCAAGTTGGCTAAGTGCCATCAAAACTCCAAACACAAGTAGCACGTAGTAGCTTATGTTCGCAATAGGGTTTGCGTAATCTACGCTCATTCGGCGAAGACCGGCTAAGATTGCATCACGTAGTAATCGTGCACCAGCAATGGTTACAGTTAAGACTACCGCTGCAGCCAACACACTTGGTAGGTATGCTAATAGATCGCGAATTGTATCGCTCATAGCGTTCAAACCAAGCACTTCTGTTGCTGCAAGTGCAAATATTATTATGACAACCCAGAAAGTGATACGACCAGCTAGATTCGTTACATCTATATTTAGCTCGTTATCGTCAAGAGTTTTCTTGACAGCTTTGTTTTTCTGTAACTTATCTACATTTACGATTTCAAATACTTTGCGGACCAGCTTTTCGGCTAACTTAGCAACCAATGCGCCAAGTAGTACGAGTAGAATCGCACCGAAAAGACTCGGCAAAAAGCTGCCGACAGCTTCCCAAAATTCGTTTGCTGATACCGATAATAGATCGGATAAATCGTCCATCTTTCCTCCTTACATAATTGATGTACTAGCTATAGTATAACTGTAGTGACCAGATAGCGCAAACCACCACTGGTGATGTATCTATTCTGAATAGCTATCTGCACTTGTGCTGTGATGCTCTTCAAAAGGTATAGTTTGCGTCAGCTGCTTGGCCTTAATTTTAGCGGCTAATGCTGCAACATATTCATGCATATCTTTGATATCTTGTATTTCTGGAGCATATGGTGTTGGTATGTTCTCTGCGCCAACTGGCCCACGACATTCGTAGAAGGCCATACCTAGGCTTTGTTCGTCGAATAACATTTGTACCTGCATGCCTGCTTCATCATCTATCAGAGTTTGCTTTTGAGTAACACCTTGTTGGCGCTTTCGTATGTCATAAAGCTCAACGCTTGTCAGTTTAGCGTCATCTTGCGTATAAAATATCCATCCATCCAGTCCTTCATTATGCGAAAACTCATATCTAGCTTCTGTGTTAGATTCATTAGCGTGTTTACGTAGCGCATTATTAAGATTGGGAAAAACTTCTTCGTCGAGCAGATCAAGTTCTGCAAAATCTCCATAATTGCCGTCGTATATAGGGAATATTAGGCTTGCAATGCTTTGTCGTAGTTGCGTTTGCGGGATGGATATTGCAGTCTCTCGATCAGTAGTTTCATCGTAAAAGTATCCGTTGCCATCTTCGCCTGAGTTAGGGTTTATAGATACTGTTACAGTTGGAGTTTGGGTAGTGTCGCTATCGTTTTCTCGCGTGTATACGTTCATAGTAAGCACCGGAGATATAGGGTGATGAATTGAGGATGCGGTAAGCACTGACACTCCTGTGACCTCTCTGGTAAGTAGTGAGTCAGCTATAAGTTGCGGCAACTGGAGGTCATGGAGTCTGTCGCTGTGAAAAAAGAACTCATATTTTGCAATCTCCGGTTCCCTCTCACTATTTAACAACGGGATAATTTCGACAGTTTGCTCGATCAGCTTGTTGGCTGCGCGTACATATTCTACGTCAACCTCGCGAGTCTGTTCTGTGCCAGCAAATATATCTATAGTTTCGTCATTTAAGTCCCGTTCGTGCATAAGTAAACGATACAATAAAACCCAATAAAAGTAAATACATTTATATCGCTTGTGCTTTGTAGTATAATGCGACCATAATCATAATCAGGAGATAAATAAATGGCTAAAGTGAACAAAAAACAACAACAGGCAAAAGCCATGAAGATATGGGGCCTGACGCGCATATCACTCGGTTTTGTGTTTTTGTGGGCTTTCGTTGATAAATTATTCGGTCTTGGCTTTGCGACCTGCCGTGACGCTGCAACAGACGCAGTTAATGTCATGTGTGATAAAGCATGGGTTGCAGGAGGGTCACCAACAAATGGTTTTTTGAGCTTTGGCACAAGCGGTCCGTTCGCAGACTTTTATCAGTCATTAGCTGGTAATACACTTGTCGATTGGGCATTCATGATTGGCTTGCTCGGCATAGGCTTAGCCCTAATCCTTGGAATTGGCATGCGTATAGCAGCCTATTCTGGCGCATTGATGATGATACTTATGTACACGGCCGCTTTACCTACTTCAAATAACCCAATAATCGACGACCACATTGTGTACGCACTCGTACTATTAGGCCTGTTAGCACAAAACGGCGAACAGCGATACGGCTTTGCTGAGCAATGGTCAAAGCAGTCGATCGTCAAACGGTATCCTTGGTTGCAATAGATTGTTATACTGCGGTGCATGCAGGATAAAAACGTCGTATATTTACCCGGAGCTAGCGCAAGCTCGAACCGCGATTGGGTAGAGGAAATAGCAGCCGCTCTAACAGATAAATACCACTATTCGTACGCACATCGTTATCAGCATTGGCAAGACGATGATCAACAGATTGATTTAGATTTGGAGCTGGAAGCGCTTACCGAGCAGATTGCTGATGTAGAATCATATGGGCTTATCGCAAAGTCGGTCGGTGCTGTACTAGCACTGCGAGGTATGTATGAAGGCATTTTACAGCCAGAATACCTTGTATGTCTCGGTTTTCCGCTCAAGCCAATTACGCACAGCGATATACCGATAGAGAAATGGCTCAAGCACGCTGAGAATATCCCGATAATTATCGCGCAAAACGTTGACGATCCATTGGGTTCATACGACGAAACGAGCAGTTGGATCAACCAATTCAATAAACGTATAATATTCGTGCAGCTGCCTGGGGAGACTCACGCATATGACGATTTTGTAGAAATTGATAAAATTGTAACTGGGCTGAATAAGTCGACTTCAGTAGAAGATAATACGTAACAAACAGAAGGTGTATGCAATGAAACATATGAAAATACTTATTATCGTAGTGACCGCACTAGCCATCGGAATCGCAAGTGCTGTTTATATAAACAAATCGGACACTAATAGCTCAAGTGGTACTTTTGATGACGCACAGACTGACCAAACAACTGCGCCTGCTCTTGGTGAAATAGACGATACAGATAATTCAGAAGAAGCCATAGAGCCGGCTGAAGCTTCAACGGTACGTATAACTGATGACGGCTTTCAACCAGAAACAATTCGCATAAGCTCTGGAACGACGGTAACTTTTGAAAATGCTAGCTCTCGTAATGCATGGATAGCGTCCGACACGCATCCTTCGCATACAGATTTGCCCGATTTCGACGCTGGACGTGGCTACTCCCCTGGTGAATCGTATACATATACGTTTGAGCAGTCTGGAGAGTGGGGATACCATGATCACTTACGTTCGTTTGTTACCGGGCTGATAATTGTAGAATAATACGTGCTAATTAGCCCTAAATAAACCCGACAGACTACAGTGTGTCGGGTTTATAAGTACCCTGTTATTATATTGCTATGAAGTTATACCTATCCTCCTACCGTATTCCAGTACCAGAAGCGCTCGTGTCCTTGGTTGGCCTACCAGCCGAAGAAATGAAGATTGCGATCATACCTAACGCAAAAGATTATTATGCTCAGCGCGCACAAGATTATAAAATCCAAGAGATAATATCCTACCAGCAAAGCAAAGGTTTTGTTCACTCAGAAGTAGTTGACTTGCGGAGCTTTACGAACAGTTCAGAGCTGAAGAAAAAACTAAAGCAGTTTAATCTAGTCTGGGCGGTTGGCGGTAATACGTTTTGCCTGCGCCAAGCAATGAAGCGTAGTGGATTTGATGCCATCATTCTTGAGTTAGTTGATAACGGTATTGTCTATGCCGGTGACAGCGCAGGTGCAGTCGTTGCTGGCACTTCTCTTGCAGGGATAGAGTCTGCAGACATACCAGCTTTTGCCGAAGAAGTTATCTACGACGGTATGGCGCTTATACCAAAAGTAGTCATCCCTCACGCAGATAACGAATTTTTCCAGGAAGCTAATCAACAAACAAGACTGTTATTTCCTGCAGAAGATATTATTGAGCTCACTGATGCACAAGCACTGATAGTTAATGGTGATGATAAAAAGATTGTGTCTGCTGATATAGCTGAAATACACTAGATAGAAGCTGACTCAGCTAACAGAAAGATAATATAGACAGCGAGGAGTATGTAGCCTTCCCTTGCATGCATGACATGTTTATTGCGCAGGAAGTAATACACCAACAGTATTGCACTAATGGTGAGGACAAAGGTTACCCCGTATTGTTGTACGTCTTGTATATGAATTGGCTGTATTACTGATACGACGCCAAGGACTAGGGTTGAGTTAATTGTAACTGCGCCAAACAGATTGCCGACAGACACTGCGGATTTTCCGCTCCGGACAGCCCGCAAACCGACGGTTAATTCAGGCAAGCTGGTGCCGATAGCTACCACAAATAAGCCAATAATAAATTCAGATATGCCAATAACCTCTGATATATGTGTAACTGAATAAACAATTGTATAGGCGGAAGCAATTAAAACGAGGCTTGATGCGAAGAAGATGAGTATCCGCGTAATGAACTGTTTTCTTGATGATGCGGTATGTTTAACGTGCTGCTCCATAGTATGTTTGAAGGTTTTTTTATCAGGGAATGCATCCTTGTTTCTGATAATTACCGCGATACGAACCAAGAATAATACGAGCAAAAAAGCACCATCAATTCTGGATAATTGCCCATCAATTAATAAAACAAACGGCGCAGAGACCAGTAGTAGATTTGCGAGTCGGGTTCCCTCAAATTGCTTGTATTCACGTAGTTTCACACTCTTGCCTATTATTGTAATCAGGCCTAGGACAAGAGTAATATTCACCAGGTTTGTCCCCAGTACATCACCGAGTGAAAGCTGTGGTACACCAGTAATCGCAGCGTTTACACCAACAGTAAGTTCGGATAATGAAGTAGCAAGCGATAAGAGCAAAAAAGATAAAACAAACTCAGAAACACCAATATAACGAGATATCGCAGACAGTGAGCGGATAACGTAATAGCTTGATCGCACAAGTAGGTATATGCCTACACATAATAGTGCACTGTAAAATAATACATCCATATAAATAATATGATATCACTATCCGCCTGAGCGTAATACCGGTTTAATATCAGAATGCTATAGTAATAAACATGAAGATACTGGTATTTGGGGCCAACGGCAGCATAGGAAAACTTGTTGTGCGGCAAGCGCTTGAGCGTGGGCATGAGGTAACGGCTTTTGTGTACGAACAAGCTGATGCGGGTAGTACTGCGAACGATAAACTAACCTACTTTCGTGGGGATGCTACTGACAGTACTGCCGTTAACAAGGTGATGCGGGGTCATGATGCGGTACTTAGTACGCTGGGCCACAGTAGACGAACACCGCTTGAGATGCAATCTGATGCAATGCGGGTCATAACTTCAGCTATGAAAAGGTACAACGTCACACGAATCGTCAGCTTGACGGGCGACGGCGTACTGACTACAGGAGACAGAATTCCACTGCTTAATCGTTTGACGACAGCTTTATTACTTTTTTTGCAACCAAAGCGTATACAAGATGGCATAAAACAGGTTGAAGTGCTAAAAGACAGTGGTCTTGATTGGGCGGTATTGCGCACACCAAAACATAGAAATGCGCGGCACATTACTACTTACAAACTAACGCCGTATGTCGAGGAGTTTACGATGAGTGTGTCTAGATTGAACGTTGCTGACTGTTTACTGCAGTTACTAGAGTCCGACGATATCGTGAATCGACTGCCAGTTCTCAGTGATTGACGTGCAGTTTTGTGGCAGAGCCTATACTATTAACTATCTATGAATAATAATAGCAACCAAGATTATAACCGCTTGAAGCATACGAGCTACCAACCCGTAAGCGCTACAACACCGGCGCCAAAGCCGAAAAATACCTGGCTCCGAATATTGGGCCGTGTATTACTATGGTTTGCGATAATTGTCTTTGTTGTAAGCCTCGTCATAGTTAGCTGGAGCGCTCGAAATGTATCGACTGCTAGTCAGGAATTATTCGATAGCGGTAACCTGCTTCAATTCGTACCTACGGACGCTTTAGATGCAGATGAATCTAACCGCACGAACATTTTGATCATTGGTAACGCAAGTGATAGAGAGAATCACGGTGGCTCAAACCTTACAGATACTATTTTAATCCTTAGTCTTGGCGAACGTGACGCATATATGCTGAGCATGCCAAGAGATTTCTACGTACAAATACCTGAGTATGGGTATGGTCGTATCAATGAAGCATTCAGTGCTGGTGAAGCTACGCAGTTCCAGGAAGCTGGTTTTAGCTCTGGCGGTATCGGTCTGCTTGAGCGAGTTATACATGATGTAACCGGACTGACTACGCACTATGCGATTGAAGTTAACTTCACTGCTGTTGAAGCTATCGTGGATGCGCTTGGTGGTATACGCGTAGAAATTGATAGCCCAGATGAGCGAGGAATTTACGATCCGAACTTTCAGGAGTTCGAGGGTGGACCGTTACGGCTTAGTAATGGCGAACAAACGATTTATGGCTCGACTGCACTTCGTCTGAGCCGTGCACGTGACTCGACTAGCCGTGGGTATGGGTTGCCACAGTCAGACTTTAATCGTACGCAAAATCAGCAAACTATCATTAAGGGTATTATCCAAGAGTTAAATTTGTCTACGCTACTTAATCCACGCACGAACGGTGCAATACTCTCAGCAGTAGCGGAACACATCAAGCTCGATGTGCCGATGAATCAGGCTTACTCACTGTATAGAGGTGTCTCTAGGGTACCGATTGACAAAATCGACACCTACACCTTGCGAGATATGAACGACCAAAATCTACTCTCTAGCTATAGGACGGCGGGAGGAGCAGCAGTGTTGATACCACAAGCTGGGCTACAGAACTATAACGGTATCCAGCAAGCAATTGGCTCTATCCACGAATAACCACATTGATAACAGACGCGAGCTTAATGATATGTAACCAGACAGCTATTGAGCGGCTCGTATTACAACAATGACTGGATACGTCAGTATATGAAATACATTTAATTTACCTACCGAGCAAGAACACTTGCAAAAAAGAGGCGGTAATAATACGCTTATGGTATGGAAGATTTAAAAACAAAACTTGAGAGTATTATAAAAGGTGAAGTATCAACAGATGATGGAGTACTAGAGTTCTATAGCCACGACGCTAGTATGATGGAGGTAAAACCAGAAGTCATAACTGCGCCGAAAGATAGCGAAGACGTCCAAGCGTTAGTTAAGTTTGCTGTTGAGAATAAGCACAAATACCCTGGCCTATCGTTGGTCGCTAGAAGCGGTGGTACGTGTATGTCTGGTGGCTCAATCGGTGAATCTATCGTCATGGACTTTTCTAAATACTTTACGGATATACGAGAAGTAACAAGTGAAGTTGGCCATGCTCAACCAGGCGTGTTTTATAGAGACTTTGAGCCTGAGACGCTCAAGCACGGCGCTATCATGCCGAGCTACCCTGCTTCGCGAGACCTATGTACCATCGGTGGCATGGTGAACAACAATGCTGGTGGAGAAAAATCACTGCAATATGGTAAAACAGAGAAGTTCGTACAAGAGTTAAAGGTTGTGTTCGCCGACGGCAATGAATATACCGTTACTCCTCTGAATAAAGAAGAGCTTGATAAAAAAATCGCACAGGATGATTTTGAAGGTAATCTTTATAAAAAAGTGTATGAATTAATAGAGGCGAACTACGATACCATCAAACAAGCTAAGCCAAATGTCAGTAAAGACTCAACCGGTTATCACTTGTGGAATGTATGGGATAGAGAGACGGGTGTATTTGACCTAACGCAAATTATCGTTGGTGGACAAGGCACACTTGGGTTTGTAACCGATATAAAGTTTCGTTTGGTTCCGGCGCCAAAACATTCCGGTACATTAGTAGTATTTTTACGTGAGACAGAAGATCTCGGCGACATCATAAACACTGTGCTTAAGCACAATCCGGCAACGTTTGAAGGGTTTGATAACTACACACTAATGCTGAGCTTCAAGCTATTTTTCTACTTCCATAAGACATTGGGGTGGGCTGGCATGATGAAGCTTGGTATCCAATTGATTCCAGACGCCTTGAAGCTATTTCGGGGCATACCGAAGATGGTGTTATTGATTGAATTTAATGGAGCAACGCCTGATGAAGTCGCTCAAAAAGTACATCAGATGCGACAAGGCTTGCAGGAGTATAAGCATGATGCACTTTTCGAAGAAGATGAAACGGAGTTAAAGGCGAAAAAGTTCTGGATTATGAGACGCGAAAGCTTTAACTTACTCCGGAAAAAGGTAAAAGATAAGCACACCGCACCATTTATCGATGATTTAGTTGTACCACCTGAGCATCTACCAAAGTTCTTACCCGAAGTACGTGAGATTTTAAAGAAATATAAACTGCTCGCTACTATTGCTGGCCATATGGGCGATGGTAACTTTCATATAATTCCTTTAATGAACATAGAAAAGCCTGAAGAAAAAGCTAAATTAGAGCCTGCCATGCGAGAAGTAAACACACTCGTACTAAAATACGGTGGTTCGCTATCAGGTGAGCATAACGACGGTATGATTCGTGGCCCATGGCTAGAGACAATGTACGGCAAAGAAGTTTACGAGATATTTAAGGATGTTAAGAACATATTCGACCCAACCAATGTCTTTAACCCACACAAGAAGACCGATGCTGACTGGGAGTACACTATGGCCCACGTCAGAGACAAATTCTAGACGTAACAGGTTTGCTTATACGCTGGGACTACTGTGACAGTAGCTAATAATTTTATGCTACACTAAGCTTAAGTATTATTAACAAAAGAGACATTATATGCACACGTATTATAACGACACCGCTGAGGAAGCGCTTCAAGGTCTGCAGTCGACTCAAAAAGGTCTATCAAACGAAGAAGCAAAACAACGGCTTAAACAATACGGCCCAAATACCATACATATAAAGGGTGAGCCACTCTGGAAAAAGATTGTCGAGCCGTTTCGAAGTGTATTCATGCTCATATTATTCATTGCGGCAGGTATTAGTTACGGCACTGGTGAGGCTCTAGATGCGATGATTATTCTTGTCATCATTGCTATCAGCGCCATCATTTATTATGTGCAGAGTTATTCCACTGAAAGAGTGCTACGCTCATTAAAAAAATACGATGTAGCGAAAATCGAGGTTAGACGTGATGGTGTCTCAGATAATATCTTAGACGAGGAACTGGTGCCAGGCGACGTGATCCGTCTATATGAAGGCCAAAAGATTCCAGCCGATGCTCGTTTACTAGATGCGGACACGTTACGTTGTGATGAATCAATATTAACTGGTGAATCAGCACCGGTTACTAAGCGTATCGATGCCCTTGCCGGCAAGAAGGAAGTATATGAACAGAGAAATATTCTGTTTTCTGGAACGTTTGTTGTCGAAGGAGAAGCAACTGCACTTGTCATTGGTACCGCGAACAATACAGAATTTGGTAAGATCGCTCTGCTAGCTACAGATAAGGATACTAGTTCCCCGGTCCAGAAAAAAATCGATAAGCATATGCAGCTTACTGTTGCAGTTGTCGGTGTCTTTTCATCCATTCTATTGATCTTTTCACTTTGGCGCGGTCTCGAAGCGCAAGAAGCCTTTCACTTCATTGTTGCTGTATCCGTTTCTACGATCCCTGAAGGTCTCCCGGTAGCCATTTCTGTGATTCTAGTCCTTGGTATGCGTCGGATGGCTCGCAGAAAAGCCCTCGTGAGAAATATGGCTGCCATCGAGAACATTGGCCTCGTCACCACCATCGCTACTGATAAAACCGGCACGCTAACAAAGAATATTTTAGAGGTCAGCGAAGTCTGGCACGTTGATCCGAAAGATAGTCTAGACGAAACAGCTTCGCAACTGGTTCTGAGCACCAACCAAAAAGAAGGCATATCTCATGACCCACTTGACACAGCCTTCACGTTATTCGCGAAGAAGCATAAGATTCAAGCAAACGACTTTACTATTGAGAAAGCACTACCATTCGACCCCGTGCTTGCAATGAGTGGCAATGTTTGGAAAACGCATTCATCACACGATATCTACTTGAAGGGCTCCCCGGAAAGAATCCTCGAGCATACCGATTTATCAGCGGCTGACAAGAAAAAGACTGAAGAACAACTCCATGCGTATACTTCGCTCGGTCTACGTGTCATCGCACTTGGAAGAGTTAAAAATAAAAATATAACTAAGCTTGAAGAGCTGAAAGATCAAGAAATTGAGTTTCTTTCATTGCTCGCCGTCGCTGACGAGCTACGCCCCGAAGCAAAATCTTCAATTGAGGAAGTGCAAGCTGCTGGAGTCACAGTGAGGATGATTACCGGTGACCACTTCGAGACGGCTTTTAGTATTGGTAAGCAACTAGGTCTTTGTGAAACGAGAGAGCAAGTATTCGATAGCCGAAAAATGAGCGAAATGTCAGACGAAGAATTATCTGAATCTGTCGCTAATTCTCGTGTATTTGCCCGTGTCATTCCGGAGAATAAACATAAGATTCTGCAAGTGCTCAAACAGCACGATATCACAGCAATGACAGGAGATGGGGTAAACGATGTCCCTGCACTTTCAAATGCTCATATCGGGTTAGCGATGGGTAGTGGCGCACAGATCGCTCAAGACGCCGGAGACATTACGCTACTTGATAATAATTTCAAGACAATAACAGTAGCTTTAAAAGAAGGCCGTAAAATATACGATAACATTCGACGTATGTTATTTTTGTTACATACGACAAACAGTGGTGAGGCTCTTACTTTTCTTATGGCGTTAGTTATCGGCTTACCGCCGCCTGTGTTGGCTGTTCAGATTCTGTGGATTAACTTGGTTACTGACACAGCTATGGTTATACCACTTGGACTTGAGCCGGGCGAAAGTGACATCATGCAGCGAAAACCTCGTCGACCGACAAAGCCAATTCTTGGTAAAGTTATCATAACTCGAATGATATTAATCGCTATGGTCATGGCAACAGTAACACTCAGCCTGTTTGCTTACTTCAATCAGTTCATGAGTGAAGAGTATGCACGAACGATTGCCTTCAGCGCCTTGATTGTTATGCAGTGGGCAGACGCGTTTAACGGTAGAAGCCTATGGCAATCTATATTTATCCGTATTAAGACGATGAACGTAGCATTTTATATTGGTCTATCTATAGCCGTTACCATACACCTGTTGACATTGTATGGACCGTTCCAGGAGATGCTATCGATTACCGAGATTAGTGTCGAGCACTTTGTTGTCACCTCGATTGTAGCTTTCATACCGATAATTCTAGCTGGTGAATTTCATAAGCTCTTCATCAAGAAGATTGATCCTGAGTTCCGCTAATATAGCGAACTTGCGCTTTCATATCGCTACAGATGCGCCTTACGTAGTACTATAGAGGTGCTATGAGTGAGATTAAGGGTCAAATCTTCCGAAGATACATTGTAATATGCTTGCTTGCCCTACTGGGCTTTATTGCGCTTGCTATTTACTCATACGTCGAGATTCAAGACTATGAAAAATATCAAGTCTCAGAACTGCAGGAGATTAATCAAGAATTAGATAATGACAGCTCTGTAGGATTAGTTTTTGGCGCAGCGATAACTCCAGAGGGAGAACCGCGATCGGTACTACGTGAGCGTCTCGAGACTGCTCATGAGCTATATCAAGCTGGCCTTATTGACCGTGTCCTTGTCTCAGGCTATAACGATACGATCAATAATGACTACAACGAACCACAAGCCATGTTGGAATATTTGCTGGAACATGGCGTTGATCGTGATCATATATCGGTGGATTTTTTTGGAGATAGTACATTTATGACTTGTCGGAACGCTAAGGAAGAATTCAATCTTGATACGGCAGTACTCATTACGCAGACGAGCCATATGAACAGGGCGCTCTACACTTGTCACCATTTCGGTATACAGGCTTACGGGTATAAAGCTGATGGCATCGATTCAAACTGGAACGACGTGCACCAAACTATACGAGAGATATTTGGTAACATAAAGGTAGTTATAGAGTCATCCATCGAAAAGGGGTTGTAATGCCACGATTAACCAAAAAGATTGTATTGCTTAGCGTAGCAGGGATACTGCTAGTTGCTGCCAGTCTCTATGTATTCCGCGATGTTATAATTCCTCACTTTTTCCGAGCGACAGAGACAAACCTTGATACGGGTGTAGAGTTATCTGATGTTGGTCAGAGCACCGAAGACTTATCAATAGTTGCCGAAAATCTAGATATTCCATGGGAGATTGCCTTCTTGCCGAGCGGAGACATGTTAGTAACCGAGCGAAGCGGCTCTCTGTTGCGTATTGGCGATAATGATCAAAAACATACTATAGAAGGCGTAGAGCATAGTGGCGAAGGTGGCTTGCTCGGTCTTGCCTTACACCCGGATTTTCAGGATAATTCTTGGCTTTATTTATATCTCACAACTCGTACTGACCAAGGTTTAGTTAACCGCGTAGAAAGATACAGTTATATGGACGATAGCTTATCTAAAAAAACAACCATAATTACTGGCATACCAGGGGCGAGCTATCACGATGGAGGTCGGATTGCTTTCGGCCCTGATGGGTACCTCTATATCACAACTGGTGATGCAGGCATAGAATCGCTTGCGCAAGACACCACTTCCCTGGCAGGTAAAACACTCCGCGTGGCCGATGATGGTTCTATACCGGACGATAACCCGTTCAGTTCAGCTGTTTATTCGTATGGACATCGTAATGCTCAGGGGATCACATGGGACGATGCCGGCAACATGTGGCAAACTGAGCACGGACGATCTGGCCGACTTTCTGGTATGGACGAGGTCAATCGCATTGAGCGCAGTAATAATTATGGTTGGCCATTAATCGAAGGTGATGAGACGAACGCTACTATGCAGTCGCCGATTGCCCACTCTGGTGCGGATGAAACCTGGGCGCCAGCTGGTATTGCCTACCTAGACGGGCACTTATTTTTCGCTGGCCTTCGTGGAGAGTCACTCTACCAAGCACGAATAAACAATGACAATACATTGTCTATCACGGCGCATCTACGGGAAGACTTTGGTCGGCTCCGTGCAGTTACCATTGGCTTGGATGGCTTTATTTACGTCTCTACCTCCAACACAGATGGCCGAGGCAGCGAGCGTACTGGCGACGATAAAATTATCCGGATAAACCCTACCCTATTCCAGGATTAGATAGCCTGAAAAGGCTTTCATGGCTTGTGTGCCTGGCGTATAATAAAGCTAGTTGTATGGTTCATGAACGAGCAACTTCGTCATCGTCCATAAGCTTATTATCCATTTTTTTTTGGCAACCACACTTCGGTCACTGGGCGCCTACAATAACTCTCGATCACAAGCAAATACTACATGATTTGAACGTGTCTGTGGTTTGCTTATACTCTTTTAACTTTTATATACGTTCAGTACTATTTAAGGGGTTATTGTATGGATCCAAACACCTATATTGGTGAGCGAGTTGCTGTAGCGGTGACGTACCGCGTACGTGACGATATATCAATCTGCTATCCAGTTAAGATGCGATTCAAGAATAAAGAGATTACTTTTACCGAGCTTGGCCTTCGTCATCCAAGCGTTAAGGGCAGGCGTATGGTGCATGTGTTTGATATGTCAGACGGCAGCAATGACTATCGTTTAGAGTTTGACGCAGAGATGCTCACCTGGACACTCATATCTATCTTGGAGGGCACCTCCTGATATGTTACCGAGAAAGTTACGCCAAGATAAACCTCGTATCATGCACATTGACCTAAACAGTGCCTTTGCTACTGCTGAGCAACAGGCCCGCCCTTCCCTGCGCGGTAAACCAATGGGTGTAACTAATCGTATCTCAAAACATTGTTGTGTCATCGCGGCTTCTTACGAGGCAAAAGCACTTGGCATAAAGGTTGGTATGCGACTAGATGAAGCCCGATTGTTGGCGCCTAACTTCGTGATATTGGAAACTGATCCGCCAAAGTACCACTATATATACCAAGCTTTGGCAGAGATAATGAAGTCCTACTCTCCAAACGTAGAAATGAAAAGTATTGACGAGGGCATCATTGATTTTACTGGTACTGACGAGCACAACAATAATCGCAAGCTAGCTGACATCGGTTTAGAGATAAAGCAGCGTATACAGCAGAAGATGGGCTGCTGGATGCGAGTAAATATTGGTATTGCGCCAAATCGATTTTTAGCGAAACAGGCAGCTAGCTGGCATAAACCCGACGGGCTGGATGTGCTCGATTATAAAAACTTACGAGATTATTATTCCCAGATTGATCTACTAGATATATCTGGAATTGCCTCACACTATCAAGCCCGCCTGCAGGCGGCCGGTATCTTTACACCATTGCAATTCTTAGATGCTTCGGATGATGTGCTGCGCCGGCAGGTCTTTAAGAGTGTGGTTGGTGAAGATTGGCACCAGCGCCTACGTGGGTATGAAGTCGACAATCAGCCAACCAAGCTTGGTAGTGTTGGTAGACAGTTCGTGCTCGATGTCCGCAGTCACGACCCAGAGGTTGTAGTACCACGGTTTCATTATCTGTGCGAAACGACGGCTCAAAAGCTTCGCTACCGCGGAGTTGACGCACGTGGCGTATTGGTATGGGTACAGTTACAGTCTGGTGAAAGTTGGTATACCCGTAAAATGTACAAGACATCATTCTATACCAATAGCGACCTATACCAGCGGGCATTGTATTTGTTTAACCAGCGACCTCAGCACTCACCAGTCGCCGTTATGGGTATTACATGCTACCAGCTGGCTCATTCTTCACGTAATCAAATAAGCTTGCTCGACACCGTTAATAAAGCAGCCTGGCTGACGCAAGCCATTGACGAGATAAATAATCGGTATGGTATGTTTACGCTGGCTTCAGCTGAGGCTTTTACTGGGCATGGACATGTGAAACAAAAGATACCATTTGGCGGAACGGAGTACTTTCGACTCTTACTAGCGTGAAAAAACAGAGCGGTTGTGCTTTAATATATAACATACAGCTATGAGTAAATCGAAAAAAACAACCATCGATAAAAAAGCACAATCATATAAAGATTGGTTGCAGAATAGTGTTATTCGAGTCGGTCGAGTTCATTTTGTATTGGTAATGATATACGTAGCAGCCATTATTCTCTACGATGCATTTGGTTTAATTACTGATGATATCTTACTGCAGCGCTGGATAATGGCGAGCGCAACGCTGACAGTTAGCGCGGTACTATGGTACCTAGCGCGTAACCGTAGTAGCCATAGCAGATTTTATGTAAGTCTTGTATGGAGCTTCATCCTTCTTGATATCGTCTTCGCCAGTTTTAACGTATATACACAACGAGGTATGGCTTCACGGGCAGTTTTCTTATACGCGGTGCCCATAATAATATCTTCCCTACTCCTAAGTAGGGCTGCTATATACATGAGTGCTACGTTGGCGGCCGCCGCATATTCTTTGACGGCTGTGTGGTATTACGTAGCAAATCCCAGTGAAGGCTATCGCATAGAGCTGTACGGTGAAGTTGGGTTCTACAGTGCCTTATTTTTCGTTCTAGCCACGTTACTTTGGGATACTATACGGTCAAAAAACGCCGATAGCAGCTAGAAAAACATACAATAATTGATTATTGTAAATAAGTGTAATACTACGTATAGTAAGTTTAAAGGGCATCATGGCGAAAAAGCAGCAAAAAAACACAGCCGATTACATCAGGCCTCTGAATATGAACGGTCTAAATGGTCGTGTCTTGGACCTGCCTGCAACAAAAAAATCAAAGCAACAAATTCTTCTGGTATATGGACACCACGCTAGTATTGAACGTATGTTTGGTCTCGCTGAGGAGTTAAATCGTTACGGAGCAGTAACTCTTCCAGATCTACCTGGTTTTGGTGGTATGGACAGCTTTTACCGTATTAATGATGAGCCGACACTCGATCGCTTAGCTGATTATTTAGCAACTTTTGTAAAAATGCGTTACAAAAACAGACGGATTACGATTATCGGTATGTCATTTGGATTCTTAGTTATTGCACGCATGCTTCAACGTTATCCGGATATTGCAAAAAAGACTAATAACGTAGTCAGCATTGCTGGATTTGTTCATCATGAGGACTTTAAAATGGGATTCGGGCAAAAGTTTTTCTTTAAGGCTATCGCAAAGTTTTTTACGTATAAATCAACAGCTCTTTTCGCTCGATATGCCTTACTGAATCGGCCGATGATTCAGCTTGCGTACTGGGCGGCAGGAGATAACAACGTCAAAATGAGAAACTCCAGTATTAAAGAACGTAGGAAACGAGTACGATTTGAGGTAAAACTCTGGCAATGCAACGATGTCCGTACATATTGCGCAACTGGAAGTACGATGCTTAAAGTAAACTTATTCCAACACAAAGGCACAACCGACGCAGACGTGACACATATAAGAGTGGCAGAAGATCGTTATTTTGATAATCACGTGGTTGAGCAGCATCTAGGCGTCATATTTAGAAATGTTCGCTGCATCGATACTTTGCTGATAGGCCATGCGCCTACCGTTATTGCAACCGCAAAAGAGGCAGCCCCCTACATCCCAAAGCAGCTACGGACTATTCTGAAGACTGGCTAAACCTGCTCGGCTGATGATTATTGCTGGTATAATGTAGTAAATGAAGATTGGACTAGTATGCCCATATAATGTATTTGCTGGTGGTGGCGTCCAGGAATGCGTGTTTGCGATTCAGCAGGAGCTGGTTCGTCGTGGACATATTGTACATATAATCACACCTAAACCCAGAGGTAGCAGTAGCAAGCAATCACCAGACGGAGTTCTTTTTGTTGGTGGCGCTACCAAAGTTAAGTCTTTTCATACGACTTCGCAAATATCAGCGAGTGCCGATAGCGAGGTTATCGATACCGTGCTACAAGAGCATAATTTCGATATACTGCATTTCCACGAACCATGGGTGCCGTTCGTAAGTCGACAAATTCTTTCACGCTCTGACACCTGTAATATCGCAACCTTCCACGCAAAACTTCCCGAGAATCGCATGAATAGAACGATAGAAAAAGTCATCACGCCGTATACAAAGTCAATAATCAAGTACCTTCACCAGTTGACAGCTGTCTCCTCAGCTGCGAGTGATTATATCGCTAGCCTGACAGACAGAGATATAGCAATTATCCCCAACGGCATAGACTTACAGAAATATAAATCCGTTGCAAAAAAACCAAAGAAAACGTCAAAGGCAAAAACAATTGTATTTATTGGTAGGCTTGAGAGAAGAAAAGGCGTCATGTATCTTATCCGAGCTTTTGAAGAGCTATCTAAGATAGATCATGCTGTCGAGTTGCATATTGCGGGTGCAGGCCCTGATGAAAAGCGACTCCGCTCATACATTGACGAAATGGCTATTGAGCGAGTCACTTTCTATGGCTATGTAAGCGAAGAGAAGAAAATTAGTTTGATGCGCAATGCGACCGTACTCTGCTCTCCGGCATTATATGGAGAGAGCTTTGGCATCGTATTATTGGAAGCTATGGCCCTAGGGGTCCCTATAGTAGCTGGAGATAACCCAGGTTACCGTTCAGTTATGCAGCAACGCGGGAGTTTGTCTATCGTTAATCCGAAAGATACTGCATCTTTCATTCGACGTTTACAACTATTTTTAGAAGATGAAGCGATTCGTACTGCGTGGATACAGTGGGCGGATAAATACGTCGAGCAATTTTCTTATAAACATGTCGTTGATTCCTACGAAGATTTGTATAAACGCTCATTTAGCGAATATAGCTACCGTAAATCGATATCAGACTAGATGGCACTATGAAGATAGCCTTTGTATTCGATGACAGTCTAGATTATCCAGATGGCGTACAGCAGTATATGTTGACGCTAGGACGGTGGTATAAGAAGGAAGGTCATGAAGTTCATTATATTGTCAGTACAACCAAACGAACTGATTTAGAAAATGTTCATAACTTAGTCCGAAATGTCGGCGTATCCTTTAACGGGAATCATCTACGGACACCATTAATTGCACGGAAGAGACAGATTAAAAAATTATTTAGGAAGCATACCTTTGATGTACTACACGTTCAAATGCCGTATAGCCCACTGTTCGTTAGCCGTGTTATTGCATATGCACCCTCAACTACAAAAATTGTCGGGACTTTTCACATAGCTCCATACGGTAAGATGACCCAAATACTAGCTACACTCCATAAGCTAACAATCAGGAAAACTCTAAAAAAATTCGATAGTATCTGTAGCGTATCAAAAGCGGCACAAACATTCGCTCGCGATACGTTTGGGCTTACATCACAAATAATCCCGAATGCGGTTACGCTGAATCATTTCAAGCAGCCAATACGGGCGTATAGCCATCACGAAGAAACTGTTACTATCGCCTTTCTAGGGCGCCTGGTTGAGAGAAAGGGCTGTATATGGCTGCTCAGGGCAATTAACGAACTTATCGAGCAGGACAGGCGTTTTACGGGTAGTATAAAGGTCAAAATAGGTGGCTCTGGTGCACAAGCAGCACAACTACAGGACTATGTGATGCAAAATGACTTAGCTAATATTGTTGAATTTGTAGGTTTCGTCCCTGAGAATGAAAAGCCTTCATTCTTAGCTAGTGCTGACATTGCGGTGTTCCCAAGTCTAGGTGGAGAAAGTTTTGGGATTATATTAGTGGAAGCAATGGCGACAGGTCAATCAGTAGTGTTAGCAGGAGATAACCCTGGATATAATAAGGTTATGGAGGGGAGCGAGCATAATATCTTTAACCCAAAAAATATTGAGTCGCTAACTGCATTACTCAAGCGTTATATTGATGGCCCAAAGAAACGTCAAGATCGTATCGCATGGCAGCTAAACATTATTAAGCAGTATGATGTGGAAGTTGTCGGCAAAAGGCTGTTGCAGCTGTATGCAAAGAGATAATATTACTAGACTCGATACCAAACCTGGCCAGCTGCAGTATCTTTTAGGCCGATACCCTGCTCTACTAATTCATCGCGTATAGTATCGGACTTCGCCCAATCTTTATCAGCTCGGGCCTGTTTTCTTTGCTCTACCCGTTCTTTTTGTGCTTTGCTTATATCTACGCTTCTGAGTAGGCCAAGTCCTAGCATTCCGTCAATTGCTTCAATGAACGCTTTGAATGCATTCTCTTCGCTACTATGTGTTTCTGTGACGTCATCAACAACCGTATCTAGTTTGCTTAATTCGGCAAGAGCCTCGGGAGTGTTTAGGTCGTCTTGTAAACGAAGGCTTACATTATGGCTTATACCTTCTAGTACTGAAGAATCTATGTACCGTGCAATAGGCTGAAATCGTAAGTCTGCCATAGCCTGAAGTGTCTTTCGGCGCGCACGTGCTGCTTCGAGTGCCTCCCACGTAAAGTTAGCTTGGGTTCTATAATGACTTTGCAACGCGAATAGGCGGAAATCGAAGGGGCTAAAACCGCGCTTCTCGACGTCATGTAATGTGAAGCTGTTTCCGAGGGATTTACTGAGCTTTGTTCCGTCGACTGTTAAGAAATTACTGTGTAACCATATTTGAGAAAACTGTTTATCGGTTGCAGATTCACTCTGTGCTATTTCATTGGTGTGGTGGATTGGAATATGGTCAATCCCACCGGCGTGCACATCAATAGTTTCACCAAGATGTTTCATAGCCAAAGCGCTACACTCAATGTGCCAGCCGGGGAAGCCGACTCCCCATGGACTGTCCCATTCCATATCACGTTTAACATCTACTGGGCTGAATTTCCATAGCGCGAAATCAGTAACATTTCTTTTCTGGTCATTATAAGCAACCCGTGCGCCAGCCTGGAGATTTTCAATATCAATATTGCCAAGCTTTCCATAGTCTTCATATGTAGCTGTATCGAAGTAAACGCCGTCATCAATCGTGTAGGTATGACCTTTTTTCTCGAGTGTTTTGATTAAGTCGATCTGCTCATTGATAGCTTCAGTAGCTTTTGGCAAATTTGTACGATTTATTTGTATATCGAGCGCGTCAAGCCCTTCCATGAAGTCTTGCGTATAATAATCAGCTATTTCCCAAGCTGACTTGCCTTCTCGCTTCGCGCCTTTTTCTAGTTTGTCTTCGCCATCATCGGCATCACTAACTAAATGGCCAACGTCAGTAATATTCATGACCCATCTCGTTTTGAACCCAGAAGTACGAAGCGTACGGTACAGCACATCCCAACGTATAAATGCGAGCCAATTACCAATGTGTGGATAATCATATACGGTTGGCCCGCAAGAGTAAAAACTAACTACATCCGCCTTGATTGGCTTCAGTGTCTCTTTTTGCTTACTCATAGTGTTATATAGCTTAATCATCAATGACCTCGAGTAGTGCGTCGGTCTTACTAGCGATATCACTGAGTAGCTTATCCAGCGGAATGCTATCCTGGAGTTTAAAGCCAGCTGCGAAAGGGTGACCGCCACCGCCAAAGTACGTCGCCAGCTCACCAGCAACCTTGTAGCCAGCGTTTGATCGAATTGCTGCGGTAGTTTTACCGTCATCATATCGCTTTAGTACTATCGCTACTGCAACGTTTTCTACCTGCAATATATCTGCTTGGATAAGTGGGCCTGGATTATACAGTGGACTGTAGTCTTCTATCTCATTTTGTGGAATCACGACAATTGCTAATTTATTTTCAAGGAAAAATTTCGTCCGCTTGATAAGGTCTGCTTTGTAGGTGTAGATGATTTCTGGCATTTTACTGTATTCTCTGCGTCTATTTTCGAGCTGAGGACGATCAACGCCAACTTCAATCAATTCTGCCATAACTCTATAGGTATCAGGTCCAGCTAACTCGTTGCTGAGGCCCTGTGTATCGCCAAGTATTGCGGTCATAATAGGCTCAGCTGCGTCTGGCGTTATTTTCCAATTCAGTGCCTTAGCAATACCGTATATCACTTCACCAGCTGAGGACTTCGTTGCATCGTTGATAATTACTTCTGCAAAGTCTATTTCCTGCTCTACTTCACCGTGATGGTCTATGACAATGCATGGAGATTTTTGTAGTTTTTTATAGCGTTGATCAGTATTAATCTTTTCAAGCAGGGTGAGTGTCGATACGTCAACAAAAATACTTGCATCAAATTTATCTGGAAGTTGGCTCTCTACCCGATCCCAGCCTTTTAGATATCGTAAGTATGTCGGTATAGTGACACCACAATAGAGGTGTGGCGTTTTTCCCATTTGGTGGAGTAGTTCTTCGAGCGCTAATGCGCTGCCAATACTATCACCGTCTGGATTATCTGCTTGAACGATAACGATACTTTGCGCATCACGAATAATAGATTCAATTTTTTGTAGTTCTTCGTTCATAAGTTTGTTCTTCCGGCTAATGCACGCCCCAAAGTAATTTGATCAGCATAGTCGATGTCTGTGCCAACTGGTAAACCTTGAGCTAATCTAGTTATTTTGACTGTATCAGCGTCGAGATGTTTTTGGATATATAGTGCAGTCGACTCACCTTCAACACTGGCGTTAGTAGCAAGAATGACCTCAGCAACGTTATCTTCGTCAATTCGAGTTAGCAATTCTGGGATGTGCAGGTCGTCTGGGCCGAGCCCATCGATCGGCGATAGTAGCCCACCAAGCACATGATACGTGCCAGTATATTGGCCGGTCTTTTCCAGAGCTATTATATCGAAAGGATCAGCTACAACTGCAACCAACGATTTATCTCGGGATTCATCACTATACAATGGACTAATGTCTGTACCTTTTTCTACGAGTGCATATGTCTTGGAGCAATACCCAACCCCGTCGTGTAAGCCACTCAGTGCAGCTGAAAGCTTATCGGCATTTGATGGATCGCTTCTTAGTAAATAATATGCGTACCTTTCTGCACTTTTTGGGCCAACACCAGGCAATACGCTAAGCGCCTCGATTAAAGATTGAAGTGATTTGGGCACCAGCTGCATGGTATTTTCTATAACCCAAGGTTCCCAAGGCTACCCATCATAGGCTGCATTTTCTCAGATGCAACTTTTTGACTTTCACTTATAGCGTCTCGGACTGCATCTTCGAGCCATCGCTCAAGTTCTGTTACGTCATCGAAGTCTATCAGTTCAGGATCTAGGCTGATTTTTTTGATTTTTTGTTCACCAGTTATTTCTACATTTACTGCACCATCACCTTTTTCTATGGTGATAATCATCTTTTTTAGTTCTTTTTGAACTTTCTTAACTTGCATCATCATTTTAGCTTGATCAAAACGACTCATATATCCCTCACTTATCTATTATTCATTATCTTAACGAGTAGAACTATTGTAGCAGATTACTCTTCTCGTTGCTGGAACTCTGCTTGCACGGCTGGAGTCTTTGGCCAGACTTCAAAGTAACGATGCATATTATATAGCACGCTAAAGCTAGATACCGAGATAATCATTGCAAGACCGATGAAGCGTGCAAACGGATTAATCGGGAACACAGTAAACCATTGCTGTAACAACAGTGCCAAGCCGCTGGCAGCTACTATATATATGAGCGGCAACAATACAAAGCTTGTTATATCGGCTGAAAATCCAGACAAGAGCACAAAAACAAGTAAGGATGAAAAGAGTACTTTGTTACGTTCTAGTTTTCGTTGAGTGAACGCAACATAGCTACCGAGCAAAAATAACACTGTAATAAATATATCTAGTACTGGAGCGACGCCTACCCACATTTTCGGATTATCTGGTCCACGAACAAATAAGTGGCTAATTGTATCAGCGATATTCTGTAGATATGTCCCTGGTGTCGGAAGCTGATTAGACAGTCCGAGCCACGGAAGTATATGATCGGTATTTATCAAGAACGCGAACACCAATAATCCTGTTATGAGCAATGCGAAACTAGCAATCACTGCTAATGGCAATACGCTGATGCCGCTGACGTATTGCATCAAACGTTTTCTCTGCCATAAAATCAAAAACAATATTAGCCAGACCCCACCAGGTATATAGAGCAGCGAAACAAGGATTAATCCATATAAGGCGAGTTTCGTCCACGTATTATCGAGTTTCCGTACGTAAAGACCAGCAGCAATAGCGACTGGCAATAATAAGTAAATGACTGACTGATTTGTGAGTCGAGATAGATGCAATAATCCCGCGCTAGTTGCGTAGAGAGATGTCGTAATAACCGATACACGTAAAGTGTGCCAGTGACGCACTATCAAAAATACAGCACCGACACTGAGCAAACCTATGAGCGACCCAACGCTTCGTAGTGCAAAAACGTTATCTAGGTTAAAAACTTGCAGTATATATAGGCTAATAAAGAATGGTAAGAACACCGGCCGCTGTGTGATCATTTCCCGCAAGCTGAATTCATTAGCAGAAATCTTTTGTAAATAATCCGCTTCTGTCGAACTTATTCCGGGCGCAAGGCTGTCGAGTCGAAACCATAATACTGCAGCCACTACAGCTATTCCTAATAATGAATATAAAATAACTGGCCAAGCACTGACCAACGACGCAGGTATTTTTTGTAGTAATGTTCTTTGTTTCATGCTTATTTAAAGTATACGCTATGACCCAAATGGCTCATCAGCTTGTCGTTTTTCTAGGCTACGAAATCGTTGTTTACGATCATCAAAATATAGCTCGACTGTACCAGTTGGGCCATTCCGATGCTTCTTAATAAGTATGTCTGTTATATGCTTACGATCTGTTTCTGGATTGTAATAATCTTCACGATATATGAAAGCAACAACATCAGCGTCTTGCTCGATAGAACCTGATTCCCGTAAGTCAGCTAGTTGAGGAATCTGTGGGCTACGACTCTCAACTGATCTACTTAGTTGCGATAACGCCACCAGCGGAACGTTTAGCTCACGAGCGATCTGTTTCAAGCCTCGAGAAATTTCAGATATCTCCTGTACGCGATTTCCCTCGGAGTTAAAACGACTGCCGCCGCTCATTAACTGTAGGTAGTCTACGATAATTAAACCAAGTGGGCGTTGGTGAGCTTCGCGCCGAGCCTTTGTACGAAGGTCGCTTACCGTTATGCCAGGTGAATCATCAATAAAGATTTGAGCCTCACTTAGGCTACCCATAGCATGACCAATTTTTTCAAAATCTTGGTCACTTAAGTTGCCAGTACGCAATGCCCATGCATCGACACCGGATTCTACAGCAAGCATTCTATCCACCAATTGCTCTTTACTCATCTCGAGGCTAAACAGCAATACTGGCATATCTGATTGCACCGCAACGTTGTGGGCAATATTCAACGATAGCGCAGTCTTCCCCATAGACGGACGAGCGGCCAATACGAATAAGTCCGATCGTTGCAGACCAGCTAGTATATTATCAAGATCTTTGAAGCCCGTCGGAACTCCACGTATCTTCCCTTTGTCTTTATGTAGATCATCGAGCCGCTCAAAGCTATCACTAAGTATATCTTCAAGGCTGGTAATGTCTTGTTTGATATGTTGTTGACTAACATTAAATAAACGAGTTTCAGCATCTTCAATTAACTGTTGTAAACCGCTTTCTTCGTTGTAACCGAGGCTCGTAATATCCTGGGATGCCTTTATAAGACGTCGGCGGAGTGCCTTTTGAGCGACAATATCAGCGTACTGCTCGACATGTGCTGCGGTTGGAACAAAGTTCGTGAGCTCGCTTAGATATTTTGGGCCACCAGCCACTTCGATGAAGCCACTTGATCGCAACTGATCAGCCAAGGTTAATACATCAATAGGGCTGTGTTTCTCGTACAGCTGCTGTACTGCTTCAAAAATCCTTTGGTGTTTTTCTTCATAAAAGTCTGCTGGCGTAACGTTATCAGCTATTTTTACGATTGCATCGCTATCAATTAGTACTGCGCCGAGCAATGATGCTTCGGCTTCGCTATTGTGCGGTGGTATTTTTGATACGTTGTTGTCCATAAATCTTTACTACGAGTCTATCACTTCTGAACTACCAAATATATTGTTTATGGTTTCTACAGACTCTGGTTTCTTACTTATTTCAGGGCGCTCAGGACTCGCCTTAACATCTTTTTTATTGGCAAGTATGCACTGAATCTGAAATGCTTGACCACTAGCTGCCTCGACCGCATCTGAGAGTATCTTTTTATGATGATTATCACTTAGGCGCTTTTCATGAAATGCGTATTTGCACTCCAAGACAAAAGTGTCGTTATCGATCCGGGGTATTGCCATACGCGCCATACCGTATAACGTATTGTGTTTTCCCTTCAGAGTATTTAATACCTCTGACCAAATATCATCGGCTTTCTGATATGTCTGTTTTGTTTGTTTTGCTTGCTTTGGTGGGTCGGTAGCTTTTTTAGCCACTGTTGCTTCTGTAGGAGACGCGTTCTGCATACTTTGCTCTTGTGGTTTTTTCGTTTCTTTACTCTCCCGAATATCTTTCTGCGATTTATCAGTTTTTTCCTCTTTAGGTTCTGGGGTTTTCTGTTTATTTTCTACAAAAGTGGGTGGTTGCTGCAATCCGTACTCTAATAATGCGACCTCGAGTGATACTCTTGTGTCGCTCATTGATGAAACCTCGGAAAGCTTTTTTAGTAAGGCCGTCTTATCGAGGCTAACAGTGTTTTCTTGTAGTATATCTCCACGGAGCTTGGTGGCTACTTCTGACGCTACTTGCGATGCGCTAAAGCCCGACTGGTGAATTGTGTCAATCGTCTTAAGAACGTCTGATACAGCCCCCCGATAAACCAGCTCTAATAACTCAGTAATAGTGTCCTCTGGTACTGAACCAATAGCTACACGGATATCATCAACGCTAATTTCGTCATTTTCACTTGCAATGTAGCGCATCTGATCGAGTAGGCTTATGCTATCGCGAAACGAACCCTGACCATGGCGTGCAATCAACTGTAAGGCGTCTTTGGATATAGCGATGTCTTCTTGTTTTGCAATACTTGCTAAATGCTCTCTAACCTCATCTTCTTGAACTGGCCTGAACGTAAACTTTTGTGTACGGCTAATAATTGTATCAGGAAGCTTATGGGCTTCGGTTGTGGCAAGTATAAATATAGCGTGCTCAGGTGGCTCTTCTAATGTCTTAAGGAGCGCGTTAAACGCTTCTTTCGTGAGCATGTGGACTTCGTCAATAATATATACCTTGTATTTAGCTTGGGCTGGTGCATTATGCACCTTGTCACGCAACTCACGGATTTCATCTATGCGCCGATTGCTTGCTGCATCTATCTCAATAATATCGAGATGATTATCAGCTTCTTCGTAGCTAAGTCCGTTAACTTCCCGGGCTAAAATCCGTGCAATACTGGTTTTACCGACACCCCGTGGCCCGGTAAACAGATAAGCGTGGGCGACATTACCTTGTTTGATAGCATTGCTCAACGTCACTGTGATGTGTGGCTGACCAACAATTTCCGCCAATGTTTTAGACCGATATTTTCGGTAGAGGACGTTTCCCATAATGCTCTTATTGTAGCAATAAGTTTGTGTGAAAGGCTAGGTAAAATATAAAACGAAACCAAGCCTGTTATGAGGATTGGTTTCGATAGTACAAGGTCTTAGACAGTAGTACTTTAGAGCGCGGCTTCGAGTGCAGCCCACTCAGCATTCGTGTCGTCTTCTGGTACGTTTACACTCACCTGATCACCTGGTTTCGCCTTAAAGTAGGT
The DNA here is from genome assembly GCA_024635455.1 of Candidatus Saccharimonadota bacterium. Classification (GTDB taxonomy): domain Bacteria; phylum Patescibacteriota; class Saccharimonadia; order Saccharimonadales; family SLHW01; genus SLHW01. Next base: position 194,436 of record JAGXIU010000003.1, read on the forward strand.
AACGCTTGCAAGAAGTACGCGGTACATCTTTTCACCAACTTCGACGAAGTAGTGGCCATTTTCTAGCTTAAGTACACCGACGATTTGCTTTCGTGGAATTGGGCCTATTTGCTTATAAAGAAATGCGCCGTCATCAGCGATAGTTAATTTGAGGATATCGCCCTGAACTAGCTTTGATTTGCTGGCGTAGTTAGCAGGAACCGGGTATGTTTTGCCGTCAGAGCCTACCATGTTTTGTCCATCGAAAACACCTTCGATAATCTTCCCTAATTGTTCGCTATCTGAACTGCTAGGAGTGGTTCCTGCATCCTCGTCACCAACTAAGCTTACAAGCAATTCTTTTGCTGCAGCTAGATTAGTCTCTGCTTCGGTAATCAAAGATTTTAATCGTTTTATTTGTTTATCAGGTACATCTGCCATGATTTGTCTCTCTCTTGTTTCCTCGTGTTTATCTCAACGTACACTTATCTAGAATTTACCATGGTAGTGTGATTATGTCAAAAATAACTACAACCCTGTGGATAAATAGAGCAGTACGAGCCAAAATTTACTACTTCGGCTCGTACTGTGTCTGTATACATTCATTCGAAATGAATGAACGATTACAACTAGGCTAGCTCTACTGTAGCGCCAGCTTCTTCGAGTGCTTTTTTAGCTTTCTCGGCGTCTTCTTTGTTTGCCTTTTCTAGAACTGGCTTTGGAGCTTCGTCAACGATTGCTTTCGCTTCACCAAGTCCAAGTCCTGTTAGGTCTTTAACTGCCTTAATGACAGCTACTTTTTGTGATCCGGCGTCTTTTAGTACGACGTCGTATTCACTCTTTTCGTCTTCTGCTGGTGCATCGCTATCTGCAGGCGCTGCTGCAACTGCTGCTGCAGGTGCTGCTGCACTTACGTCCCAGTATTCTTCAAGGAACTTTACGAATTTACTGATCTCGAGTGCTGACATAGCGTCAAGCTCTTTTACAATTTTTTCGAACTCTTTCGGTACTGTGACCTTTTCTTCTTTATCTGCCATGATTATTCCTTTCTTATTCTGCTATTGCGTCGGCACGTGCTTGGAGTACGTTAAGCACCCCGCGTACGTTTCCGGTCATTACGTTCATGAAGCCAGTTAGTGGCGCAGCAATAGTGCCGGCCAACATGCCTCGAAGTTGTTGTTTGCTTGGTAAGTCTGCTAGTGCTTTGACATCATCAACACCGAGAAACTGGCCGTCCGCTGTGTAAGCTCCCACAAATTGCAGGTTTGGCTGTTTCTTAGCGAACTTGGCGATGACTTGCGCTGGAGCTACTTCATCTTCGCTATTAAATGCATAGAGAAGCATTCCCTCTAACGCTGACGTATCAGCGTCCTTGAAGCCTTCAGTCTGGGTGATAGCTTGTTTTACCAGGCGATTCTTAAATACCTTTAGGGTTGTACCGTCTTCAGCTCCGAGTTTCCGCAACTCTTGCATTGCCTTCACGGGTGTTCCTTGGTATGCAGTAACAACAGTAAGTTTTGATGAACTTAACTTCTGTTGAACGTCGTCTATAATTTGTTGCTTCTTGTCTTTACTTAAAGCCATTTGCATTCTTTCTTTCGTGATTTTAACTTGTTCGTGACCGACCTTACAACGAACATGTTACCGTATAAAAAAACTCCTCAGCGCATTACCAAGGAGTTTATTGTGCTCAAAAACTAATCTTACAAGCACCTCGGCGACAAATTAAGCGTGTATTAGACACAGTCGCTGTCTTTGGTAACAAATTGATTGTAAGAGAAAACACCGAATTGGTCAAGCTTTGGTTTGTTCAGCCTCATCGGTATTTCGAGCTTGCTTAGCGTTTGTGTACCGTTTCTGGCGCCCAGTTTGAACACGCGCAATAGCCTCGCTTGGATCCTTTGCGTAAACCTCAGGGTTAATGTGGTTAGCGTAAAAAAATTGTAACAAGCCTGCTTTACCTAGCGAGCGCGCAATAGACATAGCTTGATCAGGGTGAGCTTCTCGATGCAATAATAACTCCTGAACTGATTCTTCACTCATATAGCCCTGGAAGTCATAGCGGCTACGGTATGCCTCAATCAGCTCACGCGCCGGACGATCAATAGCAGGGTCGCGCCATGTCCATTTGGCAGTCCGCCAGTCTTCATCATGTGCTGCGCCGATCGCAATCAGATTAACATCGTCAACCGCTTCAACTAGATGCGGAAGTACAGCTTCTGCATATTCTATTGCGTTTTTGCGAGTTCTGCTAGAACCTTTGTAGCCTCCGTAATCAACGTTATCTAGAATAAAAATACGTCGTCCGGCAGCATTCGAAAGACGACGATATGAATCTACCAAGTTAATCGTTTCTTCGGTGTGTCGAGTCGTGCCTGCATTTATGTGCATACTTATCTTTAGGATTGGCAACCCGATAAAGCGGCTGCAGCGCTCAAGGTCTTGGCAAATATTACTTTTGCCTGCGCCTGGAGCACCTTCAAGCAACACAGAACCTTCATCAATTCCTGTATTTAGAACGTCACGAAACTCGATGAAACGAGGGCTTACGCAATTGTCAAGTTCATCTCGAAACTCGTCCACAGTTACTGGGTTAAGGGGTTCGTATTGTAGATACCCTTTTCCGTTGTATTTTTCTTCTACCATCATTCCTTCAAAAAATGGTTCTTGTTCTAACATTTCAGAATTTCCATACCAGACATTATTTATTGTTTCATTCATTTTATTCCAAACCTTTAGTGATTGCTATTGCTTATGCTCATAAAAAAAGAGGCTTCAGGCTGAAGCTTCTTTAGCGGTTGTTGGACTATGTTGTTTCTATTTTAAGCTTCAACCCACACAAAACATAGTCCTAGCGCCACTAGAATCATAAATGTGTTGTTGTTGCCTGAATATTTCATTACTAAACAATAATTTAGCACAGTATTTTATGTCGGACAACCTGCAATCAAGAAGGTCGCGAACACACGACATACCCTTGGTAGAATGATTGGCGGCAACTACATATCCTTAAGAAAAAATGTACACAGTTACATAGAAATAATTACCGGTGTTATATACCTTAAAAAACAATGGTAGTATTAATTCACCCCTTATGTCAGGAGTTGTTACCATTGACTTTATAACATAATTAGTGTAGTGTATAATCCGGAGAATTTATAGTATTTATGCAAGAAATGAGTAAAAGAAGCAGTTTTTTGGGTGTCGAACGGATCAACCCACCACGCTTAGTGGAAACCGGTCCGGACTCATCCGAAGTTAACCGCTTATACAGTGATCTACCAAGGCAACAAGATACAGTTGCCTATAACAAGATTCTTTCCTCTGTTTCCGTTGAGGCGTACAGTATGAGTAAGGATATACGTGCTGCTTTTGATGAATTTACCGTAGGCGAACGACAGTCTTTCCTGCGTTACTTTATGCTTTGTCCTGAGTTTTTTGACTGGGATGTTTCCGACATGAATAACCTTGCTGGCAATATTCGTACTCGTTCAGGTCATGAACTGTTCTTGCGGACATTCCAAGACAGTGATGTGGAGACCGAGCAGCTCCTGATTGGCCCGAATGAGATTCATACATTACCCAAAACCATAACAGATACTCACGCTGTTGCGCGTTCTGGTGATTTTTTACTAACTGCCCAGCCACAACGACATGATAATGCACATGAAGTTGTTTGTGACGGTGACGTATTTGCAGTTCAATATAGTGCTATGAGGATATCTGATTACGACACATATGAACATGCTGCTAGGAAAGCGGTGAAACTCTCGCTACAACACCAAACTTTAATCGGTTCGGCGGCTGTTACTCACTCAATCGCTGAAGCTTAAACTGCGTATAGCGCTCAGCTGCGAGACGAGTTAAGGCTTGGTCTTCGTCCTGATTTACGAAACGCATCGCCTCTCCAAGCAATGGATGACGTTCAGCAAGTTGATCATGCATCTGTTTGACTAACTTCCGATAGCCTGGGTGACCCTGTGGTGCAGTCCTCAATTCGTGGATATGAAACGCCTCACGTGCGTTGTATGTGATTGTCCAGCGCATCTTATGACCAAGTAATGTTGCGTATTGTGCCTCGTACTCATAATTTGCTGAAACGAGTTGGCTGTAAAGCTTCATTGATAGATCAAAGCAAGCTTCAAACTGCTCGACCAAGCCTGCATCTTCAACTAACTGCGGGACTTCGTAGCCATACCGAGGTGTTAACGCCTGCCATTCGAGATCATCAACCATACGATGTCGTTGCAAGTCACGGAATATACCATAGTCACAGGTGATGTCCCATGTATAGTGAGCCTGTTCAAGGGCCCGACCAGGACGATGCCTTCGGTTGAGACGCTCGCCTACATAAGTCGCGAAGGCTTCCTGCTTTTTTGCAATAGGCCACGTATCAACAACTTTGGTAATATCCTGAAGCGACATGTTGCTGTGTTCATATAGCATGTGTGGTACGAGATCAAGCTCATTGCGAGGCCAGCTTTTTACAAGCTGTACCTCAGGAGATGGCTTACCGTGAGTTTCTTGTAAATTCTGCTGGGCAAACTGGCTCATTGATTCGCGTGTGTTCGCCATATAAGCCGTAGTAGCGCCACCTCGTTCTGGCTTATCAGCTCGCTCTAAGAATGTTGGGATAACCTTTCGAGCTTCTTGTAGTATCGCATCAGCAGTTTTCCTCGCCTCAGCGCTCTTACTTGCTCGTAATCGCATAATCATTGATTCTATCGCTTGCCCACTCGCGAAGACGCCTACAGTCGACTTGGTGGCAACTGGTAGTACCGGGCGAACCGCATCACAGGCCTGAGCTCTGGTCGCGCTCTTCCAAGCACCATCTTGTTCGCTCTTTGGCGTATCAGAGTTATCTCGCACGTAATCAGTCAATTTTCGCACCATAGCAGAGTATAATTCGAAAATCTTATCCATGACGACCTCGTATTGATCTTTTGTCTTGGCGTCGAACTCTTCAGGTGTGTAGTATTTGTATTTCCCGGTGTCGTCTTTTTGATCGAAATATATATAACGCGTAGACTGCTCCAAGTAGGCGGCGAGTCTACCCCACTCTAATTGTTTGGTTAATAAGTTACTTGCGCCCTCGACAACGAAATGATTGCCAACTAGTTGCTGTACCGAATCATCACCATAGGCAGTTATCACTCGCCGCAAAAGATTCTCGTCTTTCCCGACTGTTTCAGCGAACTCATCAAGCAGTGTCACTCGCATATCATCGCCGCGACGGCTTAATCGCGCCATTGCTGCTGCGACCGTCAGTGAGCTAAGTTTATCGGTAAATGCGTAGACATTGCCGGTTGTATTGGTTACTGCATCTTGCAGAAAGTCTTTACCTTTTTTTGTGATTGACCAGCCCTGGTCGGTCTTTTTTACGTAGTCTGATTTCTTTTCATTGCTTGGCATGGTTGCTCCTTTACTATTGGGTGAAGGTTGGATGTTCTTCGGTAGCCGTGGTTCAAGGGTTCGCCAGAGATACTCATGAACTGTATCTATATCCATCAGTTTGCCGCCACGAACGCAATCGATGCGCTGGAAGTCCTTCGGGAACAGGTCACACAAGTCATCATACACTTGGACTGATCGCTCCATGTGCGATAAATCAGCTTCGTGGATATCGCGTTTTTTATCTGTATACGTACGATCAGCCTTTTTATCGACCATCGATTGTGCGATAGCTGCAGGAACGCGAAGGACAATGTAGCTGTCTGGTCGTGGGATCGATAATATTTCAAACTCGAGATTATCAAGCCATATAAAAAATCCTTTTCGTTCAGCACTGTTGGCGAACTTTGTGCCTTGGTGCGCCATATTCGACCCAGTATAGCGGTTAGCCAGCACAATCTTTCCCTCGGTCAACGCTTGTTCAATGTGTTTGGCAGATTCAAACCGGTCTAGAGCAAAAAAAATCGAGCTTGCGTATGGTCCAACTGCATCAGCATCCCCATATTCTCCATTCAAATATTTCTGAATAAAATAACTTGAAGGGTTGTCATATTGTGGAAAGTCGAACACAGCAACGTCATAGCCTTCGCGTTTTAATCGTTCAGCTAGAAGAGAACATTGGGTGCCTTTGCCTGAACCATCAGTACCCTCGATGACAAAAAATGATCCGACTCGTTGCCTGGACATAGACTAAAGTTCCTTTACGTTACGTGGTTTTCGCCTACTATCCTTAAAAGCTCGCGGCAACATTTGCTGTGGTCGCCAGTCTTGGACAATCTGCCTTATATCTTGACTAGAATCGGATTGGTACTTGCCACTGATACTTTTATATTCTCCATCAACAGGCCCAGTATGATAAAAAACCAATTGCGCAATACGTTCACCAGCCGGCAATACAACGCTCTCGTGTTGATTCATATTATAAATCTCCATGGTCCATCGATTGATGTAACCTGGATCTCCCCAACCGGCGTCTAGACATACCGCAACGCCATTGCGCCCCCAGGTACTACGAGCTTGCATAGTACTGGTTCCGGGTGCTTTGATACCGATAAACTCATGAGTATGAGCTAAGATTCGTTCACCTGGCTGCAATACTAAAATAGGATGGTCTGGCGGGATGCCTGTAAATAGTGTCCGACCATGCTCCTCGGCCCATATTTCGTGCGTCTCAGCATGATGTGGACCATCGAAATATCGCTGCACATCGGTTTCATCAAACGGGTTATATACACCAACATTGCTGTTGCGCTCTGTTCGGTAATACCAATAACCAAGTGTCACGTCGATACTGCTACCGGCTATATGTTCATCGATATATGGATGAAATACTATATGCCCCCGTGATATTGCATCACGGATTTGCCTATTGCTATATACCCCAGTTATTTCATTTTCTTTCACGACTGCTCCGATTCGTTGAATTAAGTGTAGTCTGGAAGAAATTGACAAGCAAGCATAAGCACGATGTTACTAAGATTTTGGTGCTTGTGATGTCTGGTATAAAACTTGCAATCGATTATGTGAAATGTCATCAAAGACTTGTTTAGCGCAACGTTTTACGTCGTCAACCGATCCGTTGCTCATTATTGTACAGTCTGTAGTAATGTTGTCACGCTCACGTTCTGTCGGATCGAGCATGTCGTTTTGTAGGTGGCCCGGTCTGTAAACTTTGATGATGATACCGCCAGCATGTCGTATTGCCGCCGCATCATTTGGAAAACGTAATCCACCGATAATACAGATTCTGCATCCTGTTGTTTGGGCATCATAAATCATACGAACAATTTCACGGAACCAAAGATTCGGGTCTACTTTCTTGACCAAATAGCCACCGAGCCATTGCAAGAATGGTCGATATGTCTCTTTGTTATCTATGGTAATAGCCTGTTCAGCCAACTCAGGTTGACGGTGTAGGTTTTCGACGTGCATGATGAGCTTCTGGTATTCAACTGGGTGTTGCTCAATTGAATTCTGGTCGAGTCGAACCTGATCGAATGTACAAGTAGCGTGAACAGTCTCTTGCAAGATAGCAGGTAGTGCGTGGAGCCATGAATTCAGTGATTCAACGTCGTAGGGGTCTGGCAACTGTCGAAGTGAGGCGTGCAAAGCGTTGGCGACTCGAGCAATCACCAAACTAGACTCTAGATGGATTGTATGAGGCTCGAGCTCCATTATTGCATTTGCAAATGTCGTCTTGCCATGACTAATTGGTCCTGTCATGCCGACAATAATCATAAGCGTATTCTAGCAAGATATGCACTGAATAGCTATGAATTTAGCAGAGTTTTGAACGGATTTTATAGTTCGGACAGCAAGACCTGAATACTCGGACCCATGCTTGTTGTGATGTAGATAGATCGTACGTAAGAGGCTTTTATGCTTGCTGGTTTATTGGCTTTAATGCTTTCAAGTAATACATTGGCATTGCTCGATAGCTTTTTTGTACCGAAACTCACCTTACCAATCGGTGTATGTACAATACCAGTTTCATCAACTCTATATTCGAGCTTACCAGCACGAGCTTCTTCTACAGCTTTTGCGACTTGCTTGGTTACGGTGCCGCTCTTTGGGTTTGGCATTAATCCTTTTGGTCCAAGCACACGAGCGTACTTACCTAGTTTTGGCATCATGTCAGGTGTCGCAATCAAAACGTCAAAATCAATGACCCCTTTATCGAGTTGTTGCAGGAAATCATCTGATTGAGCTATATCAGCTCCAGCTTTCTTCGCTGCAGCAACATCATCTGTATCTGCGAATACGGCTACGCGGATAGTCTTTCCGGTACCAGCTGGTAGTACAACGGAATCTCGAATGTTTTGGTCTGCTTGTTTTGGGTTTACATTCAAGCGAACGTGCAACTCAACAGTCGCGTCAAAAGAGACAGGACTGGTCTTCGTTGCTAATTCTAATGCTTCATTGAGCTGGTACTGTTTGTCTTTCTGGATTAACTCTGCGGCTTTTCGATATCCTTTACCGCGTCGTTCGAGCTTGCTTCGAGTTGGATTTTGCTTTTGTTTCGGCTTGGACGGCTCTTCTAACTCTGATGATTGTTTACGAGCTTCTTTTTCTTCTTCATCAGTTTGTTCTCGTATAGCTTTTGCGCTTCGCTTCCCGGCTTTTGCAACAACTGGCTTGTCTTCAGTATCGGTAGCAGGGGCTGCTTTTTGGGCAGTTTCTAGCTCTGCAACAATTTCTGCAACTGTGTTCTTTTCTGTAAGTTCAAGTTTTAAATCTTTTGCCTCTTGTAATAATTCTGCTTTTTTCTTAGCCATGGAATGACTCCCTTCGTGGTGCAATCGTGTGTTAAACACTCCCACAATTAATGATATATCGAAAAATAAACCTAAGCTTCTACTTCAACACCCATGGAACGAGCTGTGCCCGCAACCATTTTTTTAACTGACTCAATGTCATCAGCGTTCATGTCAATCACTTTGGTTTCTGCAATTTCTTGTAGCTTAGCCTGTGAAAGCTTTTTGCTTACTTTTTCTTTGTTCGGTACACCTGAGCCTTTTTTCTCGCCAATTGCAGCTAGAATTAAAACATCAGTTGGTGTGCCTACGATACGCCAAGACATTGAGCGATCATCGTAAATACTAATATGCGCCGTGACATCTTGGCCCATGCGATCCTTTGTCTCTTCATTGAATGGATTTATAAAATCCATCATATTGACACCGTACTGTCCAAGGGTTGAACCAACCGGAGGAGCAGCACTAGCCTGTCCGCCGCGTAATTTCATCTTCAAGTTTGCTGTTATCTTCTTTGCCATAACTATTTATACTATCTCCATCAATGCTTAACTAAACTAAATATTCTCGTATATCAAGGTTGTACTTGTTATATACCACTTAAAGAATTTGTGATGCGCTCACAATGTGCGTAACTTCGGTATTATACCTTCTTTACCTGTAAAGAGTCAAGTTCTACCGGTGTTTCTCGACCAAACATATTTACAAGGACTTTGAGTTTGCCTTTTGTCTCGTCAACTTCGTTGATTGTCCCATCTGTATCTTTAAATGGTCCGTCTATTATGTTTACCACTTCACCAACCTTAAAGTTCATCTTATATTTTGGTTCTTCGCGGCCCATTCGTTTGAGAATTTTATCAACTTCATCAGTTTCTATAGGTGTAGGGTCGCTTCCGGAGCCAACAAATCCGGTGACATTCGGTGTGTTGCGAACGATGTACCAAGCATCTTCACTCATTTTCATCTCAACGATGACATAGCCTTGAAAAATCTTCTTCTCAACTACTTTTCTTTTACCATTTTTGACTTCTATCATCTTTTCTTTTGGCACGAGAATCTGAAAAATCTTGTCTTTCATATCTAGGCTGTCGGCGCGTTGCCGAATACTTTCAGCCACCTTTTCTTCGTAACCGCTATACGTATGTATGACATACCATTGTTTATTCGAGTCGTAACGCTTACTCATAGATTTAATATAACCCTTCTAAATACATTATCTAGTACATAATCCACTCCGGCAATTAAGGATCCGAAGAAAAGTGCAAACAGTAACACCGATACGGTTAGTTTGATTGTCTCGGATCGGTTTGGCCATGTAACTTGACGTAACTCATTCCAGGCGTTTCGTAAGATTTGTGGAATAAAGGTACGTCGTTTATTGAGCCAGTTACCTAATCGTGTATTAGGTAGTGGAAGATAGTACTCTTTTTTCGCTTTGGCGGACGTCTTCTTTTTTGCTTGTCCGACTTTGTGTGTGACCTTCTTTATTTGGCGAGGCTTTTTTTGGTCCTCAACACGCTTATTTGTCTTGTCACGAATCGTCTCGGACTTTTTTATAACTCGGCGCTTCTTTTTGCCTTCGGCCATTGCTGTTATCTCCATCGTTCACACGATACATACGATCGCGCAGAACGTCTCCTTACATTAAAAAAACCTACGTATGTAGGCTTCTTGGACATGTCAACTATACTACAGGCGCATAACAGCAGTCAACTAGTAATATTTTTATCTCGCATTAGGTGCCTTATATACTATACTGAAACTATATGCTTATGATTGAATCGTTACTACTCATCACAATTGGCTTTGAGCTACTGCTTGCCATTAAAGAGTTCTGGAAATACCGCTACACTTTCGTTGCAATCAGTGCAGGATTGAGCTTTTACACAATTTTCTTAATTCTACTGCAGCCTCTCAACCCTTGGTGGTTACTTGGTTTACTAATAATCTTATTTCGAATAATTGTAGCTGGAAGAGTGCTTGCTAACCGCAAACAAACGCATCACTTAAGAAATGTTACTGTCCGCAGTGTCTTATTCCTTGCATGTTTACAACTATTTGCCTGGGCAGGAACACTTATACCCCAATATAGCGACTACAGCACTGTCGTTACAACTCTATCTTTTCTGCAGTTTAGCGTATCTTTAAGCGTACTAGGCTGGATTGTAAATTCATTATTACAAACGACGTATCATAATGACGACTCAATCTCATATACAGACAAAGAACTGCCTAGTGTCACGATAGCTATTCCAGCCCGTAATGAAACTCATGATTTAGAAGCATGCATCGACAGCATCGTTGCAAGCAACTACCCAAAACTTGAAATATTAGTGCTTGATGACTGTTCGCAAGATAAAACTCCAGATATTATTAAGCAGTATGCTCACGCTGGCGTTCGATTCATCCAAGGTACCGCCCCACCAGATACGTGGCTAGCAAAAAATCATGCATATGCTCAGCTCGCACAAGAAGCTAGTGGGTCATATATCGTTTTCTGTGGTGTAGATGTACGTATGTCACCAAACTTTCTCCGTAATTTACTGACTCATATCAAACAAAAGAAAAAACGCATGATCAGCGTTCTGCCGGTTCGTCTCGGCGGGAGCTTCCGTAGCAGCTTTATTCAGCCAATGCGATATTGGTGGGAGCTTGCACTACCAAGAAAACTCATGAATAGACCTGCTGTTTTGAGTACGTGTTGGGCAATTGATAGAAAAGTATTAGAAAGTCTCGGCGGCTTCTCTGCCGTTAAGCGGAGTATCTTGCCAGAACGATATTTTGCTCGTGAGTGCGTAGTCCACGATAGCTATAGTTTTATTCGAGCGAACGCGACACTAGATTTACGTACGACAAAAGATCCTATAGAACAGATTCGAACTACCGCCAGAGTTCGTTACCCGCAGCTGCGAAATCGTCCCGAAAACATCCTACTGTTTGTCCTTGGCCTGCAGTTCTTTTTACTAGCCCCTTTCTTCTTTTTTGCTTTTGTTGGGCCAGGTCAATCACTGATTCATATTTTGAGTGGTTTAAGTGTTGTTGCCTTAACGCTTTCGCACGTTATGATACTGGTTATAACAAACCCTGCATATAGTATCGCTGGATTAGTTAACTTTCCGTTAGTGGTTATCTCGGATATTGCGCTTACACTGTACTCAATGCTTCGCTATGAATTTGGACGTGTTATCTGGAAAGGCAGGAATGTATGTATGCCGATATTGAATTCACCAGATCATATTCGCTCACAAAACAGTAAAGATTAGTAGATCGAGCTCATAACGTAGCTTAGAAATTTTATACCTGCTAAGATTTTATATTTGGTATATATATTTTGAAAGTAGAGCCGACGTCTAATTTACTCTCAAGTTCTATATCGGCGTGCAGTAGCCGCGACAACTTCATAGTGACATACAGACCAAGACCAGTACCGCTATTGGCTCTTGTTCGGTAATCTTCACTTCGGAAGAATTTGTCAAATACCTTTTCTCTATCTGATTTACTAATGCCGATACCGGTATCACGGACAAAGAACTCTATTCCATCTTGACCTTGATGCGCACCAATCGTAACGGAACCATCTTCAGTATATTTAATTGCGTTGGTGACGAAATTTTGTAAAACCTCTTTTGTATACAATTTACTAGATTCTAGTAGCTCTAGATGTGGATCAAGTTCAGAGGTTAACGCTAAACTTTTGGCTTCAGCATCTTTGGCGTAGGACTCAATAATTTCTTCTACTAGTTCATGCGCATTTATTTTTTCTATTTCAAGCGTAAGCTTACCTCGTTCAGCGCGTGATAGCGTAGCTAAATCGTTAACCATGCCTGCCAAAAAAGTAATTTGCTCATGTGCTTGCTTCAAAGTTTTCTCGACCATAGGATTATCAACACCTGATTTCTCAAATAAAAATACCGCGTTACCGATATTACCCTCTGATATTGCGATTGGTGTACGTAACTCGTGGCTGACAACGCTTATAAACTCATCACGCTCTTCCTCAAGTGACTTTTCGCGCGTAATATCTCGAATGAGAATCACATAACCCTGCATACCACCCTTACCATAGCCAAGACGTACCGGAGCGATGCTGATATATACTCGCACAATACTTCCATCGGCATATCGGATTCGCCAATCACGCGATGTTGTTGATACTTTTGTTGAGAACACAATGTCCTTTAGGTCAAGTTCTTGATTTCGTGCATCAATTAGATTGAGTATGCTGAATACTGACTTGCCAGAGAGCGAGGCATTACTATCAAGAATACTAAGAGCGGCACCGTTTGTTATAACAATTCTTCCTGCCTCATCGGTAGCTATAACTCCATCAGCCATACTATTAATAAGACTAATCAGCCGTTCGTGCTCGAGTTCAGCTGTATTATCGCTAGACTCCTGGTTCGTTCCTTTTCTGGAGTTATTCAGCGGCTTCTTCTTAGTTTTTGCGTGGGTTTTACTTGATTTGGCTTTTTTAACCATATGCTTATATTGTGTCACACATCGATTAGGTTGTCAGTATTTTTGCGAGTATAAACTACTGCGGATAACTGGTTCTTCTTGCTTGATTCGTTTGCGTAGTCCGTGTAAGTCTTGGGTATGGTTGGCTAGTTCGTTCCAAAACGCTTTACTGTGTGATAGGACCTTGGTGTGTGTCAGCTCGTGGAGTATTACATAATCTATCAAGGAATCATCCAGTTGCATTAAATACACATTCAAGGATATGTTTTTTTGTTGAGAGCAACTCCCCCACCGACTCTGCATTTTTTTAACCGACACTTGATTATATGAGAAGCGTTGCTGTCGGGCTAATTCTGCTAATCGCTTCGGTAAATATGCCTCAGCTTCTTTCCGAAGGGCTCGTTCGCAGCCAGCCACTAACTTCTTTTGTATGTCTGTACTCTTATGGTCTGCACCAAACGGTATTTTTACATGTATGACTTCATTCGATACACGAACCGTAGAAGCGCTGGTTTTCGGCACATATTCTATGCGGACCACATGACTCCTACCAATCGTATCACCGTGATGTATAGGGCTGGCTATGGGGATTCTGCTAGAAATCCAGTCACGTTTTTTACGAACAAAATCGTGAGCAGAACGGTACGGTAACCAATATGGTATTGTAACTCTGATTTGCCCAGATGGCGTTATACGCAACCGAATCGATCTCGTTCCGCGACGTTTATATGCTTGTACCGGTCCTATGCCGTCTACATGAATTTGTTTGTTTGCCATAAAGCTATAGAGGTGTAACGTTAGCGAATCGAGATATTGCGACGAGTATTATCTACTCTACCAGCCCTCGGGTTAGGTACGAGGTTAACCATTCCAGGTCGAATTACTTGCTTATTACTCCCGCCAGTTGGGCTCTGTAGTAAACCTTTGTTAAACAATGTCTTGTAGACATTGTGTTTTTGGGTCGAGAAAGTATGCTTGCCACTAATAACCACGTAATCCTCGTTCATATTTGGATTTTGCATAGAGCCGGCTAATTGTTCAAAAGTTGTACGATCAATCGGTGAAGAATACTTGTCATCTGTCTTTCTTCTATCACGATTCATGACCCTATTGAAAGCGCTCTCAGAGTCAATCTGTATCCAGACAAGCAACGGTGCGAATTTTTGCTTTCGTGCGTAATCGCGTAGCATGCGTCGTTCAGCTAATTTTGGAGTATTGGCATCATAAATAACGCTAATACCTGCACGCATGAACTCTTCAGTCATATAATCCATAATCTGGTTGACGACCTCATTTTCTTTGTTGTCAAAGCGTGGCTTCTCAAAAAGTTCGTGCCGAATCCGGTCACTATGTATGTGTGCCATACCCAGCTCATCTGCTAATTGACGAGCAAAAAAAGATTTTCCAGAACCGGGAAATCCATAGAGGAGCACAAATATAGGCTTAGTCTGGACAGGCTTCATCATCACTGTATTGTATAACAGATTTACTTCTAAAATAAAAGTTTCTTCAGGTGACAAAGTATAGTATTTGTCGTACTATGTAGTCCGTTCACTAATAATTTTACATAATTGTTAGTATGAACAAATATAGGGGTATAGTGTCAGCGGTTAGCACGTAGGTCTCCAAAACCTGAGGGCCGGGTTCAAATCCTGGTACCCCTGCCAATAACTATCGGATTATATATTCAATTAAAATACCTCGCTTTGGTAATCAAGGCGAGGTATTTTTATATTATTAAACTGTGTATACGTAATTAGTAAATATAGTTGAAGCTATTAGCAGCCACTCTACGTGTACTTTTTATGTACAAACCTCGCCAGTTCATTTCACTAACCGTTACAGTTCCATCACCGTGAACAGCTTCTATGTATACAACATGCATTCCACGCTGCCCAACTGCACCTACCCGAGGTTGACTTCCGGTAGGGATACCCTGAGCACGAGCTCGAATTGTCCATGTATCTGCATTCCCGAGGTTATTTGGTAAATCAGGCCTTCGGTTCTTCACGTACCAAGTACAGTATCCCGCCGCATATAGGTTTCCACCACTAGAACCACGTGGGGCAACAGCTTGCACGCTCGTCGTAGACGCAGGATCTGTCGAACGATTCTGCGGTACGGTTTGCACTGGAGCCTGCGGAGTCTCTTCGATTACAGGCTCAGGCAGTGGCCGCTCCTCTAGCTCTTCTTCTACAAACGGAATCACTAGAACATCGTCAATAGCCAGTTCATCTGGGTGTTCAAGATCTTCGTTCTTATCCCAGATACGTGTCCATTCTGTGTCATACTTCTTTGCAATTTTTATAAGCGTATCACCTGATGAAATCTTGTATTCAACAGGCTCAGGAACGTTCGCTTCTTGGTCTTCCTTGTCCGCTTCCTCATTTTCCTGAATTTCGAGCCATTGCTCAAAGTTTAGTTTACTTTGTTTCTCTATGCTCAGAATATCAGATGCAATAACACCTGAGACTTCTTGAGAACTACTTCCTTGATCTTGTCCGTTATCGGCATAAGCCGTAGAACCGTTAAAAGTTATGAGCGCACTCAAAATAAGTACACCCACCCCGAGTGTTATAACCCGCATATATTTCTATTCCTCCTTAAATTTGTCCTGTCGATACTTGCTCGAATTACTTGTATAGGCACGAACCTGGCTACCCAACGCATATTTGCGCGGTTAGCTTGACTTTCATGTTGTTCGTTATCTATTCATAGTATTGTTGAGCATAACCATATCGCTCAGGTCGTATATCCTCATCCACCTCACATGGAAAAAGACACAAAGGTAATCTTAGCGTGTTTCATAACTAAGTCAAGCACTTATCCACAGGCTGGTAGTGTTACCACTGTTGTTTGAGACACTAAATGTAGCTAAACGAATTTGTTTCTGGTGTATCATTTATCAGTTTTTAGCTACAAATTTATACGTTTTTGTTGCTTTGTATGAGCAGATTCATATCAAAAGCAATAACAAGAATGCAGTACATATTCAGAAATTTTCTACTGCCACTGAACTTTATGCAATACTAGTACCTATAATGAAACACAGTAATTACATCCGAACAATAATTACCGGCATCATCTCTTTAGCCTGGCTGACAATCGGTGCTTCATTGTTTTTGCAAGTTCCGTATAGCCCAGAGTTTACTACTACAATTGCGGCCGTTATAACCGGAATTGTATTTGCTGCAACGACAGTAATGGGTTACGGTAAGTTTTCTGCCCACGCCGGAAAAATACTTCTTGCTATCGGAATATTATCGCTGGTCTCGTTACTACTACATAATGGCTTAGATATCGCCAACATCGACGCTACTATTCGGACATTTATTCTACTGAGTGGTATCGGACTTGAACGAGTTAGCCCTCACCAACGTTTATACAATTGGATGTTTCTCATGATAGCGACAAAAGTACAGTTTGTACTTACTACTATACTCATCGCTAGCGCAAGTGACGCGCGAGCAAGTATCTTCCCTTTAACGTATTGGTGGTCGCTCCCAGCAATGATGCTCATTGCGGCGATTTTGCTTGCAATGAAGAAGCGTAAATCTTATAAATTTATTGTAATAAGCACGTCTATTGTAGCGTTCGTTTTTGCGTTTGACTTTATTACGGTCCAAGCTACCTTTCAACTACCTTCTATATTGGCAATTTGTGTCGTGCTTTGGCCTATGGTTACTGAACGTCTCATCGGCTACAAAACGTTTATCTCTCGAGCTTAACGAATCGGGTACTTCTATAACAGGGTCGTTTATACATTTAACCGTTACATACGATTAATCTATCCTACCTATCGCAAAATCAGGGTGACTAGATTATAGGCTTAGCGTCGAAGGCAGATTTTATAACACTATTTGCTGTAACGTCGATGTGCCCACGCTCCAATCAGCGAACTGCTGAGGAATAGTCCCATAATCGGCGCGGGACCTGTTCGAGGTAGCGGCCCAGTAGTATCCGGTAAGCGCGTATCTTGTGAAGCTCCAGTAGGTTGTACGAATTTAGGTTTCGTTGTAGATGTTGTTGGCGTAGGTGCAGTCGGTTCAGGCGACGCTTCATCTGTACAAGTAATCTCCATCTTAACATCGGCAGAATAGCCAAGTTTATCTATAGATACAATGTGTACCGATATTACTTCAGCAAGAGTCATTAGGCGACTTTTGCTCGTAACAGCTCCGCTTGAGCGTTCAACGTCTTGTAAATCATATGAATTTAAACCAGTTTGTACACGTATATGACTTTCTGGATGGATTGATGTGTCATTGGTTGCAACTGTAGACACTTCACAACTTACCCCAATATGCTTGCTCGGTATATTGGCACGACCAATCAAATACGGAGTTTGTACACCACGTATAGTTCTAGTAGATGGTACTTGTATAACATAGGTCTGTGCATTCACAGGCGTGTCAACGATGAGCGTTAGCCCGATTATATTGATAATAATTATACTGACAAACACGAAGATCCGCTTATAAATATGGACAAAGTCAGCCATAGTAATACTCCCTGCGAATCATACATATGAGTTTATAAAACTGTAACTAAATTTCATGCACAATATCGCTATAACATATATTATAGTACCCCTTGAGCTTTTTGTCAATACCAATCTGGTTTATGCGCTTAGGCTAATCGTCTCACCAGCAAGCTTATCAGCAAAAAAACTATCATGAGAGACGTAGATTACAGCACCGTGGTATTGCAATAACGCGTTTTCCAGCTCTTCTATACTCGGAAGATCAAGATGGTTGGTAGGTTCGTCTAGAATCAAAATATGTGGATCACCCGCCAACATTGATATTATTTGCAGCCGAGCTTTTTGACCACCGCTCAGTAACTCAACCGGTGTTTTGCCATCAGAATTAGGCTCAAACAAGTAATCGCTCAGTAGACGTTTGATATTTTGTGGGTTAATCGGAAGATTACGCTGGCGATATATGCTTTCGATAGCGTCCTCCAAATTCATATCTAGGTATGTCGGATCAATCGACTGTTCGTACAAACCAATGTTTAATTCTTTCTCAACCTCTAGCTCTCCAGCAAGTACTTCTGATTGATATTTTGTTTGCTGGGCAGCCGCCATGACTGCCTGCACAATAGTCGTTTTTCCAGCCCCGTTTCTACCGTGTATACGTAGACGTTCCCCTTCACCGAGAATGAATGAAATATTATCAAACAAAGCTGTATTATCGTAGCCCAATGACAATCCATCTGCCTTAATAAGGGTACGACCGCTCGAGTCATTATTCGTTTTGCGGGTACGAACCTTTATATTTGTGGCCTTATATTTACTGTACTGACTTGTCATTTTTTGGCTCATATCGCGAGCGGTGTCCTGATCAATCCAAAAAGAAGGTTTTTCTACGTCTTGTAACCCGGCTAACTCTACCCTTGCTTGCTGTTCCTGACCCTTGAACCGACGAATCGTACCAGGATCGCGTGCTTTTTCCTTCATACGCTGAAAGCGCCGAACATCGTCTTGTAGGGTCAATATACGCTTCTGTATCTGATCGTACGCGCTCACCTCAGATGTTACTTTTGACTTATTTGTACGCAAGTAAGCTGTGTAGTTGCCTGTGTAGCTATAGCTCAAGCCATCTCTAATTTCTATGATACGATCGACATTATTAAGCACATCCCGGTCATGAGTAATCACGAGGGCAGCCTCTTTGGCGCCTCGTAGCCAATTTATGAAAGTTTGTTTTGCAACATAGTCCATGTGATTGGTTGGCTCATCAATCAGGGTTACGTCTCCGCGACTACGTTGCATTTTTATCAATTCGACCATCCGTTTTTGCCCACCACTAAGCTGACCAAGCTTATGATGCATGTGCGCCTTATCTATCTGGTATCTATCAAATGCCTGTTCTATCTCGCTTTCTATCTCGTAGTACGCCAAATCATTGAACCGTTGCAGTGCATCGCTAAATTTCTGCATTTTTGCTTGATTTGAACCCATAGTTTGCGGATATGTGTCGATTATATGAACAAGCTCTTCATACTCTGGCAATTCACCAAGGATATACTCCATGACTGTTTTATGTTCGAAGCCATGATGTTCTTGTCGACTACTTACTACTGTTGCCCCGTTGCGCACATGTAACTGTCCTTGATAATCAGTATCCTCTCCAGTCAAGACATGAAACAGCGTCGTTTTACCGGTGCCATTCCGACCGATAAGGCCGACCTTCTCGCCTTCTTGAATTTCAAGACGGACATCACTATACAGCAGTTTACTGCCAAATGACTTTTCTGTAATTTCAACTGATATAACCATAGACCCCTCATTGTGTCATGTATTGAAGTTTTCGGCTACGAATGATAATTAAAGATTTGATTGAACAAGAACTGGCTCAACACCTAAAACCTGTTCAAGCAATCCCACGCCAACTCGGAGCGCTTGCTCACAATCCTCCAAATTATCTGAATTTCCAAGTGGTTCTACGCTATATTTTCGTCCATCGTCTTTTGTCATAGTTACAGTTGGGATTTTCGGTGGTATAGCGTAATTTTTTGAGATGAACAAACTATTTTCTTTGACGCCAAAGATTGGAACAAATAGAGGCGGGCATACTGGCTCATTCTTTTCTGTCCCTATTGTTTGCTGATTCATCTCTATACTCGGAAATTGAGGAACATCTAGGCTGAACATCTGCATAAAATATTGAGACCGATAATCCCAAGTTGCCTGGAAGTCCACTCCAAGCCAGTTATTATTGCTTGATGAGTTAATTTTTTCATTACTCACAATACGTACATCTCCAAAGTCTTCAATATAACCTGGATGATCCTGGTGTTTACTTATTACGATAAGGGTGCGCAATAGACTCGAGGGTTGAGCAGCTCGGAATACATCTTGTTCAAATACTGCTATGCGTTCTGTGTCCCCATTGGCGCCGAAGGTTTCTAAAAAAGAACATGCATCAGAACGAAACCGGTCTAAATCCGTACAGTATTTGAGCTGTAGCGATTCTCGGTTATCAGCAGACAGACTACGAATATGTCCATCACTCGCAAAATCATGATGCCCAACCCACGATATACTTTCTTTACGCCTTGACTCCATGCTTGTACCTAATTGTAAATAGTCTTTTCATAAAAACAAACAAAAGTTTATTTCGTTAGTTATGATTGAGCGCAAACTGAACTGGCCCACTATAAGATGCTTCTACTCCTATTGCGTCCTCAGCCTTGACTCGTTGCAAGCCGAGACGAGCTAACTGAAGTATCATTGCTTGATAATCAAGTCCGATATGTCCAGCGCAAGCCTTCGGAAAGTAATTTCCCGGGCTATTTTTTAAACTAGGAACCAAGTTTGCCTCTAGGAATTGTGGTGTGCCTTCGCCGTCTAAACGCACGTCAATACGGCCATAATCACGAGCTTGTAGTGCCTGAAAAACATCGATTGCTAAATCACATACCTTTTGACGAGTCACAGCGTCTATACTCACTGTTGAGTATTCGCTATCTTGTTCTTTAATAGCGTTCGTCAGTATACGTGCTCCATTCTCATCAGCATTAGCTATGAGTTCTATCGGCATCACGTCATAGCCAGCCTCATCCTCTTTCTTCAGGACAGACACACTAAACTCTCTTCCTGATAGGTACTTTTCTATCAGTGCATCGGAGTCATGTTTTTGGGTAATATTAGCTAACTTCGTGGCAAGCTGCTGCTTGTTATGTACTATCGAACTACTATCTATACCTGTGCCACCACCAAGATCAGTTGGTTTAACAAAAAGCGGAAACGGAATTGTAGCAGTATTTGCTAATTCTACGTCATTTTTAGATATGACGAGATATGGTGACGTTGTTAGGCCAGCCTCAATAACCTGCTGTTTTCCATAGCTTTTTATGCACTCCATTTCTACAGCAGCCCCACTAGAACCAGTATAAGCAATGCCGTGGCTATCGAGATAATCACTTATCCATAGCCTCGTAGCACTGTTTGGGTTGTTTGTATTTGGTGCGTTAATAAATTTCATACCCAAGAAAACAAGATCGGGCTTGCGTTTTACTAGTTGCAATAAATCACTCATGTTATCAACCAACGTAATAGCGACCTTTTCGTAGCGCTCTGCTAGTACTCTACGAATAGACTCACGCGAAGGCCGACTCATAGAGCTGAGATACGTGTTAGAGGAACTAACTATCTCGATATTTAAGGGTATTTTTTTCACCATACTAGCCCGTCTGTAGGCATGTTTCACCTACTATTATGTAGTTATATTTCGTTACAATGAAGAGTTAGTGTATCTACAAAAGCAAAAATATGCCCAGATTCACCGTGTTTTTTTATGCAACTTTATAGACGAAGAGATATTTTCAACTATTCGCTCATATAAGTCTAGCATACTCACCCCTGTTTGTACAGGATAGACGTAAGCCAGTAAGGGTTCCAATAAAAAAACTAGGTTACTGTCCAACACTGTTTACTTCGCCTGCTCAAAACAAGGTCTTAAAAAAACTGCTTCTACAGCAACAGTTTATAAAACTTTATTTCGTCCCTGTGATCACTGATAAACCCGACAATCTATAGTGTGTCGGGTTTATATCACTGCATCTAGGACACCTCATGGAGGTTATTATGAGCAATCTACATATGATTATAAAAAGCAATCAAGAACGATACGATTTAATAAGCTGACCGATTTCTTTATAGGTTAAGCCTCCGAATATACCACCTGACAAATCTTCTCGGTTGCCTATAGCGTATTCGAGACAATCTTCGCGCACATCGCAGCTAGCGCAAATTTGTTTAGCTTCAGCCTCGTTCGCGTCGTCAATGAGCTTATTGCCCGTGTTTTTTGGAAAAAATATGTCAACATCTACGCCTTTACACGCAGCTTGCAATACCCACTCACCAAGGTAGAGATTTGATATGAACCTTGTCGACTTATCATCTGCGCGCAATTCGAGACGCTCTGACGTAGTATTGTTGGCGGTTTCAGTACTTTCCAGTATCATCCGTAATTAACCTCCTGGAGCATACTCACATGTTTCATTGTTACTTTATAGAGATGAATGTAATACTCAGACTTTATAGTTTATCTGGTATTTTACTTATTATACATGTCATTATATAATATACGAATGGAAAACGGTTTCGAACAATACATCAGGATACATACCCTACAAATAATCGATCTATACACTGGTATTCATTTCGAATATGATGAAGAAATAATTGATTTGATAGTAGACACGCTTGATGACCAGCACCTACCACGAGAGAGACTGCTGTTTAGCGGTTATAGTATCCCCCACCCAACAGCCGAAGTAGATAAAGAGACTATATTTGCGAATACACTTGATGAGTTTCGCTACGGGCATGAGTATGGACCGACTAGCCCGCTTCAACATGCCATTGACTCGTCGCTAACGGATGGAGGCCTTCCAGTAATCAGCGTGTATGATGCTAAGAAGCTACGGCAAGATAGTCTACTTCCAGAAAAATACCATATAACATCACCCACTGCAGATACAGCGCACCTTGCCCGTTTCGTTATACATTAACGATTATGAGTAGTGAGCCGAATTGAATCTAGGTCATCACAGTAAATTATAATATTCACCTACTAATAACTCTTGTTCATTAGGTACATCGAGACATACCTCGCCCGCTAGTGCGTTACGAATAACAGGCGTGTTAAAATCATCGCAGTTGATTATTCCTGAGCTGTCGTGGCTAAACTTTACCCAGTCATCTTGCTCGAATCTTGCAAAATATATCCTGGTAGACTCAGTCGTTCCAACAGTCGCCAAGGTTCCATGTTTGTATTCATAACCATCAACCGGAGAAAGCTGAACTCCACTATCCAGATAGAGTATAGACGTACTGTATTCGTCACTAGAACCCTGTTGGTCAGCGTCAATAATAGTGTAAAAAGGCTCGATTTCTGACGCCTGTATCTGAAGCTCTTGGCGGTCTGCGCAAACCTTAACAACATAACCAGCTGCTTGGGTGTCACTGTCCATAGAGCTTGAGCGCTCAAGCGTAGACGAGTCATACAATGAGTTTTCAGTAGAAATCTGTAACGTACAGTAATCATCCCCAGAATAATATCGGCTCACACCATTAGTCGCATCCGTTTGAGATATCTCTGTTTTTTCTGGCTGATAAGAAATGTATTCGGGGCCGAGTAATTCAACACGGAGTTCTTCCCGCAATTCTTCGTAATCGACCGATTCTGCTGTCTCTTTCGGTACAAAATTAGCAGCGTATATTCGGTCTTCGCTCACCCTGACTGGCACAAAGTGATCGATATCTTCTGAGAAACGAACAATAAAGCTATCTTGCATTGCATAGTAGTCAATTGTCACCTCACGAAGCTCAATCTTATCAAGTTGATGAGCACTCTGTTCAATCACACTTTCATCTGTAGTTTGTACGGGGTTATTGTCAATATGGGCAATTAGAACTATTAAAGCGCTAAAGAATAGTAATGTCATAGTAATCAGGCCTATTGTAATATTACGCTTGTCTTGTGCGCTATATTCACTCTTTGCTCGTAGTGATTTCGCAGTTTTGTTTGTTTCTACGTCTAACTGCGTAGTTTTGTCTGGTTTATCTTCGCTTGTTGTTTTATCCATGGCTCATTCACTTACTTGTTATGTTAAATATACGCCGGAAAATTAGAAATAACAACTAGACAAGCAAACGAACAGTTTATGACATGGCTACATTATCCTCGGTTATATGTGCTAGGTTGCTATAATGAAACCGTAGTTATAAATATGGAGGCACAAGCATGGGAGACTATAACCTAATCATGACATTGTTCGTTGGCGGATTGGCGGGCTGGATTGCATCACTAATCGTCGCATCCAACAAAAAGCAAGGTCTTATTCTGAATATTGTACTCGGTGTCATTGGCGCGTACGTTGGTGATTATGTGTTTAACCTGCTTGATATACAAGCTGAGGCTACCTTTTTAGGAAATATTATCGTTGCAACTGTCGGCGCCTCAATCTTACTAATTATATTCAAGGTAATTCGTAAATAATGACTTCCTTAACTCCCCGACTGGAGCATGCTGTACGTGTTGCTGCCACGGCGCATCAAAAACAATTTAGAAAAGCTAGCAATATCCCGTATATCATCCATCCATTTTCAGTGATGTTGCTTGCAACCGAAGATACTGATGATGAAAACACGCTGATTGCTTGTTTATTTCATGACATCCTTGAAGATGTGCCTGATGAATATTCAGAGCAACAAATGCGTGCGGAGTTCGGTGATGCTGTAACCCAGACTGTACTTGACGTGAGTAAAGATGACTCAATCAAAGATTGGCATGAACGTTCAGAGGCCTATCTAGACCATCTACAACACAACGCACGAGACGAAGCCATCCTCGTCAGCCTAGCTGATAAAACTCATAACTTACTCTCGACACTTACAGACTACGAGACATATGGTGATGACGTCTGGAAAAAGTTCAAAGCAGATAAGCACGCCCAGCTTTGGTGGTACAGTTCGGTCCTAGAGATTGCCAAGCAACGACGACCTGAGCTCAGCCTTCACGATACGCTCGATACATATGTTGGACAACTGCGAAAAATCACAGAAGCGTCATGAGGTAAAATCATGTCTTCAAATATGAGCAATAAACCACTCGCAGAACGTATGCGCCCACAATCTTTGCGGGATGTTGTAGGTCAAGAACATTTACTTAGCAAAGGTATGGTTCTACGCGAACTACTCGATAAAAAAGAACTAACTAGTCTGATTTTTTGGGGGCCTCCTGGTAGTGGCAAGACGACATTAGCTCGCATAATCGCGAATAAAACTGGAGCAGAGTTTATTGAACTGAGCGCTGTCACATCTGGTAAAGCTGATGTAATCAAAGTTATAGAGCACGCCAAAGGCAATAAACGACTAGCACAAAACACTGTCTTGTTTATTGATGAGATTCATCGTTTTAATAAAGCCCAACAAGATGCTTTCTTGCCGCATGTTGAGAATGGGACGATAATTCTGATCGGAGCCACTACCGAAAACCCAAGTTTTGAGGTCATTAATCCGCTTCTGAGTAGGAGCCGTGTGTTAGTAC
Organism: Candidatus Saccharimonadota bacterium; assembly: GCA_024635455.1. Classification (GTDB taxonomy): domain Bacteria; phylum Patescibacteriota; class Saccharimonadia; order Saccharimonadales; family SLHW01; genus SLHW01. Next base: position 219,640 of record JAGXIU010000003.1, read on the forward strand.
TTGAGCCGCTTGAGAAAAAAGCTGTTATACGCATTATTAAATCAGCGCTTAAAACAGAGGATGCAACTAATCGCATTACTCCGAAAGCTATTAATGTTCTTGCCGAATTATCAGGCGGAGACGCTCGTGTTGCACTTGGCAACCTTGAGCTGGTATTGTCGCTCTCTGGTCGTAATAAAATTACGCCTGAGCAAGTCATGAGCGCTATTCAAAAACAACTGCCGTCCTACGATAAAAAAGGTGATAATCACTATAACGTCATCAGCGCATTTATAAAATCAATGCGAGGCAGCGATGCAAATGCGACCTATTACTACCTTGCCCGTATGCTCCAGGCTGGAGAGGACCCAAAGTTCATTGCTCGGCGCATGGTCATATTCGCTAGCGAGGACGTCGGTGTAGCAGCCTCAAGTGCGCTTAATTTAGCTTTGTCTACATTTGAAGCGGTTGAGCGAATTGGCATGCCAGAGTGTCAGTATAATTTATTCCACTGCGCCCTAGTCCTTGCGAAATGCAAAAAATCACGGTTAGTTACTGATGCTATGCATGAAGCTCAATCGCTGGCGCGACAGAAAGATAATCTCGCCGTACCACTACATGTCCGAAATGCGCCAACTGACCTCATGAAGGACCTCGGGTACGGTAAAGGCTACCAGTGGCAGGCTAATTTCAAACACGATAAAGGCTTCTTACCTAGCGATATAGCCGATACTGATTTTTTTGCATAAACAGCTGCCGAAAATAAATACCGCTTAGCAATATTTGCTAGCGGCGCGACAACTCATTTTTAAGCATCAAATATAATCTCCTAATGTATGGCTTGTTACAGTTATGTTATAAGCACTTGCATTTTATTTTGTATGGTGTATAACGATTAGTAAGTACTTTGAAATGTTGGCAGAATTGCGTAACCGAAGCGTACAAGGAACCTGGAAGAGCTCCTAGGAACTAAGGCGTGGGGAAGCGTTTATGGATGGCTACGAAAACGAGCAAAAGAAACACTTTCTCGCAAGCCGATACACCAAAAGTGGAACGTCACGGCGTAAACCACCGAGGTGGTCGTACACAAAAAAGTAGTCAGCCGGAGGAAAAGGAAAAAAACTTTGCCTGATTCTGCCAGCATTTTGCGGTATTTTTTATTTTGTGAGGAAAAGTTCTATGGGTTTATTATGTCTTGTGACTTCTAGTATATCGTTTTGATTAGCGACCGTGCTAGACGGCACAAGATCAATGTTAGCTATACAACCAACACTGCTCATATTTTCTAATAGCTCAAACCCAAGTGCAGGATTTAGATCATCGACTCGTCTAGTAGAGAACACTGGGTTGCCCCTACTGTGAACACGATGGCCGTTTTCGTTTATAGTGAATGTCCACTCTACGCTATCTAACGTGGCACACTTGGCGTATCTGGCTTGTTCTGTAAGTTGACGGGCAACCGCCTTGTGTAGTTCATGTTCTTCTGTATATTCCGGAGGAAGGTAGTAGTCCACTTCGTTGCCTGATATCTGGCCAGTGGCTGGATGCTCTATCGTCTGTCCAAGAACCAGTGAACCTATCCCCACTGCAGAATCACCCACCTGAACCTCATAAAATTGTATCGGCTCTCTTCTGATAATTTTTTCAATGATACCCTTGTTTGATAGTGCGGTTAGAATTCGTTGATAACGATATATCGTACTATTTTGCTGATATTTATTTTCGGTGCTCGATTGAGCTGGTAGAAGTAGCTCTGTCGTAGATTGAACGTCATGCAAGTTGGTTGCTCTACAGATTTTAGCCTGTCTTGCTGCAATCTCCTGCTCCATATTTCAATTATATAAATTTTTCGATAAATTGCCAGGAAATTCATGGCTCGATGAACCAAAGGGTAAAATAATAGTTGCCCCATGTATTGCTGAATATACAAGTCGAGGTACGAAAATTTCTTGATGAAAATGGTTGTGCTTTCAGATCATAAAGACTATACTGAAACCGTAAAATAAAAGAAGTAAATAACCTAATTTATGAAAGTATTAATGCTCGGGTGGGAGCTCCCACCTCACAATAGTGGCGGACTCGGTGTTGCTTGCTACCAATTATGCAAAGAGCTCGCAAAAAATAACGAAATAGACATTGACTTCATACTACCCTACGTAGCCGGCCACACAGCTGATTTTATGAACATTTCAGCGGCCCACCCTGAAGACGTTGTCGAGGTAATACCACCAACAAATGCCTATGATAGCTACTCTTACCGTAAAACTGACGGCACTATTGAGACAATTTCTATTTATGATCAACAGTCTTTATACGAATCAAACGTCGGTCGTATTGCAAAAAAATCGAACTTTGATGTTATTCATGCTCATGACTGGCTAACATTCCGCGCCGGCATACGTGCTAAACAAGTCTCTGGTAAGCCACTGATACTTCATGTACATTCAGTCGAACGTGACCGGGCTGGCGGTAATGATGGCAACCCTATTGTACGAGAAATCGAAGGCTTATCGATGCTATTAGCCGATAAAGTCATTGCTGTTAGCAATCACACCAAAAAAGCCATTATCAACGACTACAATATCCCTGCTGATAAAATTGACGTCGTACACAACAGTATGGATATACAAAGTGTCGAGCCGCTATCCGGAGATACCGCCTATACCTACATCGATGAGATGAAAAAACAAGGCTACAGGGTTGTTGTCAACATCGGAAGAATCACTATTCAAAAAGGTCTCACCAATCTCTTGTATGCGGCCAAAGCAGTGATTGATAATAATCCCAAGACTATATTCCTACTAGTAGGCAGCGGTGATCAAGAACGTGAACTAATAGAACTAGCTGCACAGCTAGGAATAAGCCGGAACGTTATATTTACCGGTTTTCAGCGTGGTAAAAGATGGCGTGACGCTTACGCTATTGGGGATATATTTGTAATGCCATCAGTATCGGAACCATTTGGGCTTACTCCACTTGAAGCAGCCGGGTACGGCACCCCATCGTTGATAAGTAAGCAATCAGGAGTTTCAGAAGTTCTGCAAAACTGCCTAAAGGTTGACTACTGGGACGTCGATGAAATGGCAAACCAGATAACAGCGGTGGTTCAGAATGACGCTCTACGTGATGAGCTGCATGCGAATGTATACCAAGAGTATCAACGACTGAGCTGGTCTGAGGCAGCTAACAAACTAATGGGAACGTACGCAAACCACGTGGGCAAGGTTGCTATATGAGTAAATCAATCGTTCTATACCTACACGTCCACCAACCGTATCGTATTCGACACTATACTATTTTCGATGCTGGCAATAATCATAACTATTTTGATACGCACTATGATGATCGAACCAATAATGAACGCATCATTCATAAGGTTGCTGAAAAATCCTATATACCAACCAATCGCGTATTAAAAAAACTGCTTGATACACACCCAGAATTTAAGCTGAGCCTCTCTATAACTGGCACCCTACTTGAACAATTAGAGCGCTGGTCACCTGCTACGCTAGCGTCATTTCAGGATTTGGTTAGTACTGGTCGCGTTGAAATAGTCGGCGAAACATATCATCACAGCTTAGCTTTCTTTTATTCGCAACAAGAATTTGAGGCGCAAGTCAGGATGCACAGAGAGAAAATCGAGGATTTATTTTTACAAACTCCGACAGCATTTCGTAACACTGAACTCGCCTATAACAATGATTTGGCTGTTTGGGCCGATAGGGCTGGCTATAAAACAATTTTGGCTGAGGGTTGGGACCCAATCTTAGGATGGCGTAGCCCGAACTACGTATACACGCCAGCCCACACAGAGCAGATTCGCTTACTTATGAAAAACTACAAACTTAGTGATGATATCGCGTTCCGCTTTGGTGATAAAAATTGGTCAGAATGGCCGCTGACTGCAGATACATTTGCACATTGGTTGGGTGCATCACCAGATGCGACAAATTTCAATCTATTCATGGACTACGAAACGTTTGGCGAGCACCAATGGGGCGAAACAGGTATATTTGACTTTCTTGAACATCTCCCTGGCAAGTGGCTACAGGGTAATGATCATACCTTCATGACCGTGACAGAAGCGGCACAAAGTAACCAGCCAGTCGGAGAAATAAACGTTGAACACACAACGACATGGGCAGACACTGAACGTGACTTATCTGCCTGGCTTGGGAACCCGATGCAACAACAAGCGATTCACGGATTATACGAGTTGCAGAGTAAGGTCATTGGTACTAGCGATCTGAGATTAATTGAAGATTGGCGAAAATTACAAACATCAGACCACTTTTATTACATGTGTACGAAGTGGTTTAATGACGGAGATATTCACGCCTACTTCAGCCCATATGCCTCTCCTTATGATGCATTTATGAACTTTATGAATGCCTACCACGATATCAGATATCGACTTGCTACTCACGGAGTTATTTTATGAGTCGACCAGTCATACTGAGCAATGGGAGTATGTCGGTTGGGCTTAACGAGGACGGTCTCGTACAAGACTTCTACTATCCCTACGTCGGCCTTGATAACCTAACCAATGCTAGACTCGGTTGCCACAAAATTGGTCTCTGGGTGGATGGTCAGTTCTCTTGGGTTGATCGATCATCCTGGGAAATATCAGTCGATATCGATGAAAATGCCTTAATAAGTATCGTATCCATGCAGAATACTCAACTCCAGATTAGTCTTCAAATAAACGACGTCGTAGACCATAAAAGGAACGTATTTGCTCGCGCAATAAGCGTCCATAATCAAGCAGACCATAATCGAGAAATACGAATGTTCATGCACCAAGTATTTCAAATTTCTCGTAGCGGGCGTGGCGATACGGCTCTCTATGTGCCGGATGACAACTATATACTAGATTATAAAGGACGCTGTAGCTTACTTATTGGCGGGAAACATGCCCAGAGTGATGCATCATTTGACCAATACGCAGTTGGCAATTTCGGTATCGAGGGCAAGGAGGGTACATACCGTGACGCTGAGGACGGTGAGTTATCTGGCAGTGCTGTCGAACATGGTGGCGTAGATTCAGTTATACGATTTACAAACCGAGTTGATGCTGACGCTACCTTCGACTTCGAGTATTGGATAGTTGCGGCAGATGCACAGTACAGTGCTCAAAAAATACACCAGTCAGTTCAAAATCAAGGCCTGCCAGAACTGTTTAAAGCTAACCGCAGCTACTGGTCAGACTGGCTTGGCGTATCTGCGAATGCACTTCATACCATTAGGCCCGAATACGCTCCCCTGACGAAGAAATCATTACTGCTTATAAAAGCGCATATAGATAAACGTGGAGGTGTTATCGCATCGTGCGATTCATCAATTTACAATTACGGGAGAGATTATTACAGCTACGTGTGGCCACGTGACGGAGCTTACGCTATATGGCCACTTATAAGACTCGGTTACCGTGATGAAGCTAAAGCTTTTTTCAGTTTCTGCCGAGACATAATATCCGATGACGGGTACTTGATGCATAAATATCAACCAGATAAAGCAATTGGTAGTACCTGGCACCCTCTTTTATTGCACAATCATAAAGAGCTCGCTATTCAAGAAGATGAGACCGCAATTATTATTTATATGCTGGGCGAATATTATCACTACAGCGGTGATAGCGACTTTGTTCAAAGCCTATACGAAACGATGATTCGCCCAATGGCAAACTTTATGTGTGAATTTATTGACCCAGAGACAGGTCTACCACATGCTAGCTATGACCTATGGGAGGAAAAATTCTTAACTAACACGTATTCAGTAGCTGTTATATACCAGTCATTGCTAGTCGCTAGTGATTTTGCTGAGCTATTCGCCTACCCTGATGATCATGCTCGCTGGAAACAGACAGCTGCATCATTTCTAGATGCAAATGATATTTTCTTCCATCAAGAACGGAAGTATTACCGAAAAGGTTACCTATTAAGTACTAGTCCTGATAAATTTATACAATTTGATGACACATTAGATATTTCTAGCATATACGGTGCTATGATGTTTGATTACTATAAAGATCCGCAAATGCTGCACGATAGTGTAGCTGCAGTAGAACGTTATCTGCTTGATAAATCACCCTCAGGGGGGTCGCCACGTTACGAGCACGACCAATACTTCATGACAGACCCACCATATATGGGTAATCCTTGGCTTGTAACAACGTTCTGGCTAGCGCAGTACTATATAAGAAACAAAAACCCTGATAAGGCAAAGAGTCTTCTAGACTGGTCATTGACAAAAGCCTTACCTAGTGGTGTTTTTTCTGAGCAAATACATCCAGCCACGAGTGAACCAATGTCAGTTGCGCCCCTCGTATGGAGCCACGCTGAATTCGTGAACACTGTATTAGACTTTACTCGCTCAGAGCAAAACCGAAAACTTCCGTAAAACTATTTTTTTGGCTTAACTTCGTTCCGACCGAGACTTTTTTTAGTCTCCGTGTAAAGCGCATGCCGTTTCAATACAGGGTCATACTTACGAATACTGATTTTGTCTGGAGTATTCATAGTATTCTTCGTCGTGTAATAGTGACGATGGCCACTATCTTCAGATACGAGACCAATAATTTTTCGTTTATCGCCTTTTTTAGCCATATTCGTCTTCCCTTTATTCTATATATAGATATGGATTAATCCATAATGCAACCGTTCGATAATACCAGAGTATGGGTATATTATCAATAGAGTGTCGCCTCATAAAAAACCCCTATGGTCCAAATTGAGCCATAGGGGTTGGAGCCACCTATCGGATTCGAACCGATGACCTACTGTTTACAAAACAGCCGCTCTAACCAGCTGAGCTAAGGTGGCATTTGGTGCAGGGAGAGGGATTCGAACCCCCGAAGGCTGAGCCAGCTGATTTACAGTCAGCCGTGTTTGACCGCTTCACTATCCCTGCTTATTTGAAATGTACGAACTACCTGCTTTATCTAGTAGTTATGGAGCCTAGAACGGGATTTGAACCCGTGACCTCATCCTTACCATGGATGCGCTCTACCAACTGAGCTATCTAGGCGCATACATAAGGCTTAAACCCGAAGCCAGTATAACGTATATGGCGCTCGTTGGTATATTACGAAATACACTATTTATCATTTAGTTCGCCGTTGAGCGGTAATTGATACCACAGAAGTGTATCAAAATATGGCTATACTACACAACCCTTCTTGGCCGTTTAACTTTTTGCCGAGACGGCTGTTTTTTTGATTGCCGCATTTTGTGTAGTCTATCGTCAATTTGATCCGCCTCTGCCTGCTTACCTATGCTAATGTAGGCCTTCATAAGCAGTTGTAAGCTCTCTCGGCTGGTCTCTATCTCCACAGCTGTCTCGAGCTCTTTCACGGTTAGCTTCATATTGCCTAGTTTTTCTTGTACTTTTGCGTAAGCGATATGCCGGGCTGCAAGCGTATCTTCAAGACGAAGAGCTTGCTCGAATGCAACTGCCGCACGCTCATAATTTTCTGTTTCATAATAGATAAGGCCAAGATTATGTAAACTAGAGGCGGTAGGCTCGATACTACTGGCAATTTCAAAACAATCAATCGCATCTTTATACTCTTTTTGTTTTGCATATAGTATACCGAGTCGGTTATAGGCGGCAGCGTTGCGTTTATCTATTTTTAATATCGTTAATAACGCCTTTTCGGCGCGTGCAAGACGGTTTTCACGCATACCTTGATGAGCAATATCCCAAAGCTTACCTAAACGATCACCAATTATCTTAGGGATAATGATATTGTCGCTATCTTTTGGTTTTGCGTTCTGTAACGTCAATAAACCAAATCCAAATACTAGTGCTAACTCTAACATCCACGTAACATTCTACTATACATTCAGGAATAAATCAGTAAGTATCAAACGAGGCTGGATATTGCGGTACAGATCTGACTCAGCACTTACTACTTGTTTGAGACGCTGGACGTTTTTTTCTGAAATTTCTTGCCTTAGCATGAAGTCTAAAATACGTTTCATGCAATATAGTATACGACCGACTTCTAGCGAATCGTTCTTTAAGCTATCGATCATGCAAAGTCTCATATAAATACTACTCGACAGAATCTTTTTCGCCGTATCCATATGTGCAAGTAGTGGATGATCGACGCCTGATATTAATGCAGTAAACAGGCCAATGTTCCCGCCACTTAAATGATATGAACGAGTAATTTCTTGGTCTGAGACATCCACGAAGGCCTCACGAGCTGCTTGTAGTGTTACCGGCCGTACCGGGATTGACGTAAGCCGTGATGTAACCGTGTCAGCCAGGCTCGCCTTTGATAGAGCCGTAAGTATAAGCATAGTATCGGCTGGTGGCTCTTCTAGCGTCTTGAGTAGTGCGTTTTGCGCTTCTTCACGCATCATATGAGCATCTTGAATAATAATGATTCGTCTAATCTGTTGATTGCCCGGAACTTTCAGCTTTACGAGTTCCTTAATGCGACGGACCTGGTCAATGCTGATTGATTGGTTTTCTGGCTGAATAGTATGCGTATTAGCAGAACTAGCGCCTGCCCCAGTATGACCGATAGCCTCTGATGCAATGTGTTTTGCTAGATGAAATTTGCCAGCGCCTTCATCCCCGTACAACAATAACGCGTGCGGTGGATGGTCAAGCAAAGATTTCATTGCTTGCTCAGTATAGGGATTGTACAGCGTTAAGACGGCCATCTTACTGTGCGACCTTTTGTTCAAAAATATCTGGCACAGGCGCTGTAAAGGTCTCACGCTGGTTTGGGCGAACATATAGCGTTAGTTGATGCGCATGAAGATACAGTCTCTCCGCCTCTTCACCACCGTAGAGAAAATCACCAACAATCGGACACTGAATGTAGGCCATGTGTACGCGAAGTTGGTGAGTTCGGCCAGTCTTTGGCTGCAGGGCAATGAGACTGTACGAAGAATTAGCTTGTTGCACTAAATATGTGGTATGCGCTTCTTTGCCACGCCTGCCAGCACGGAACGTAGCTGGTTTTTTTGGGTTTCGTTCTATAGGAACGTCTATATTTGCTTCTGTATGCTTCGGCACACCAGCCACAACAGCAATGTATTCTTTACGAACGATACGATCTGCAAACTGTTTTTGTAGGTGTACTGTTGCCTCTGGTGTTTTCGCGCAAATCATGAGGCCGCTTGTAGCTCGATCCAGCCGATGAACAATGCCATATCGTATATTATCGTTTCCAGCCATTGCTTGTGCGTGTTGCCGCAAAAAGCTAGCAACACTAGGTTCTTGTTTAAACTTACTTAAGGCATGACTCAACACACCAGCAGGCTTATTCACGACTAGTATATCTTCGTCCTCATAAACAATCGGGATATTGATTTCTGGTATTTCTCCGATTGACTCCATGTCATATAGGATTTCAACCGTATCTCCGCGGCTCAACTTATAGCCCGATTTTTGTGGATTTTTGTTAACTAGTACTTGGTTGTCCTTACATAAACTTTGTAAAAAACTACGACTAATCTGAGGGAAATGAGCAGCCAGAACATGGTCAACTCGTTTTTTATCCTCACGTGGCTCAACGGTAAATAACATATGCGTTCCTACCGCCGTAAGCCAATGGCTCGCTGAACATCGTACAAGTGTCTATTTGCTATCTGATTCATGAGTTGTTCTGAGTGTTGCAAGTGGGATTCCACGGTTGCTTGTTTGACCGTCGAGCGCATCTGCTGGTGCTCACCCAGAAAGGCTGCAATCTTATCAGCCACCGCTGATTTGAGTGGCCCGTATTGTACCTGACCAAGAAATTCATGCTGGCTCCCGCCAAATAATGTATATAAATCAAGCAAGTTGCTCACACCTGGGCGTTTGTCGAAATCATATTGAACGTCCTCATAACTATCAGTCGTTGCAGACATGATTTTTTTGCGAGCAACCTCCGGGTTATCGCTCAGGAATATGACACCCTTACCGGTGTCGTCACTCTTACTCATCTTTTTGGTTGGGTCGGCAAGATCCCGAACCCGCAGACCCTGATCTTTTCCAAAAAACTCATGTTGGTGTTTGACTGATTCTGGTAAGACAAATAGTTCTTGTTCAAACTTATTATTAATGCGCTCTGCAATGTCTCGAGTGAACTCCAGATGTTGAGTTTGATCGTCGCCAACTGGTACATAGCGAGCGTTGTACAATAAAATATCAGCGGCCATTAATATTGGATAATTAAACAAACCAACACTCCCATTCTCTTCAGTTTTTCGGATAGTAGTATCGCTCTGATCTTCGACTTCATGCGTATCCGATGGTTCAATGTTTGTGTTTTGGTGCTGAGCTACTATCGAGCGCCCTTTTTCTTTGAACTGTGTCATACGAAACATCTCACCGAATCCGGTAAAGTTACTCAAGATTAATGCGAGTTCGCTGTGAGCTGGTATAAAGCTCTGACGGTACACGTGGACATTCTCATGATCAATCGGTAACCCGAGAGCAATGTAGTTCGATACAGTATCAAAAATAGCGTCTTGTAACCTGCTATGGTCTATCGGGGTAGTAAAACTATGTAAGTCAGGTACGAACAAATTAATCTGATAATCATCAGCGTGTTCTTTTGCTAGATCTATCATCGGCAACAGAGCACCTAGATAATTGCCGATATGTAGGTCGTTATTGACGCGGAGGCCGGTAAGAATTGTTGTTTTGCTACTCATAACGTATTGCCTTCATTATAACGTACTTGCCCTGTAGCTGAGACTGTATTTGTGTATTCTTCCCCTAATTCATGTCGCGCGCGCTCAAAACACTCAGGCAACACATCACCTATTCTGCTACATTCCCCCTGTTCTAAGGATACCTCGGCATACTGGAGAGCAAGTGATTGAATTGTGTGCATTGGACTATCCGTAGAATACACGCGCTGTATAGGTGAGTTCGCTTCGGGTGAATGATTATCTGATTCTATATTATTAATTCTCATTGATAGATCTCCATGCATAAAAAAACCGCCTCTCTGCAGAGACGGTCTACGAATTATTTTTAATATTTTGTTAGAAAACTACGTAGTTAGACCGCCTCGAGCTGAGTCGGTAAACCAAATATTGAAATTTGTACGTATATATCTTTTCACTGCTTCAGATAGTACAAAACGCATAATGTTTTGTCAAAAAAGTACGGAACAGCAATTAACGCTTGGTGAATTGTCGTTGCTTACGAGCACTGCGTAGACCAGGCTTCTTGCGTTCTTTCTCGCGTGGATCGCGACCGAGTAAGTCAGCACGTTTCAACGTGCTCTTTAAATCAGGATTCATGACGATAAGTGATTTTGCAATCGCTAAGCGTATCGCCTCAACTTGTCCAGTCAAACCGCCGCCCTTTACTACAACACTGAGGTCGTACTTCATAGGGTCTAAATCAACAACTACGAATGGTTGACCGAGCTTATGTAGAAGTGGCTTGCTGTTATTGAAAAAGTCTTTTACGTCTTTGCCGTTAATGACAAATCCGCCTTTTCCATTCTGGAGACGTACACGTGCAGTCGAACTCTTACGTCTTCCAAGAGCGTAGTGGTAGTGTGGTTCAGCCATTATTTCTTGCCTTTCTTCAATGATACCGTTACCGGTTTTTGTGCTTCGTGTGTGTGCTCAGTACCGTTAAATACCTTGAGCCGTTTTAAACGCTCATCACGCAGTTTATTAGCCGGCAGCATGCCGCGAACAGCTTGTGTAATTGCCTGAGAAGCATCTTTTTCTATAACTTGTTCAAGAGATTTACTGTATATACCACCCGGGTGACCGCTGTGTCGATAATATGTTTTATCTAATCTTTTATTACCTGTCACCTGAAGTTGATCAGCGTTTGTGATAACCACAAAATCCCCACAATCAATGTGAGCAGTGTATTGAGGCTTGCCCTTACCCATCAGGAGCCCTGCTACGACTGTGGCTAAACGTCCTAAAGTTACTTCAGAAGCATCAAAATGGTGCCACTGTCGAGTTACTTCTGTTGGTTTTGCACTATATGTCTTCATGATTACGCCTTCGCTTTCTTGACAGCCTGCTTTGGAGCCGCTTCTTCAACAACTGCCTCTGCGCTGTCGTTTACACCCGAAATATCATCAACGAATGATATACGAGCCAGTTGAGCATTGTCTCCGCGCCGCACACGTGTTCGTTCGATACGTAAGTAACCACTCGTTCGATCTTTCAAGAGTGGAGCTATCTCGTCAACGAGCTTATGAGCACTCGTAAGTGTATGTAGCCGCGCGATAATAAGACGACGATTATGTACATCTGCCTTCTTAGCTTTCGTAATGAGCTTCTCCATGTATGGTCGTAGTTCCTTCGCCTTCGGAAGTGTTGTCTCTACTGCGCCATGTTCTACAAGAGAATCAGCCAGGCTCTTCATCATCGAGCGACGCTGATCAGCTTCTCTGTGGAATTTTCGTCCTTTATACCCGTGTCGATGCATAATTACAGCTCCAACTCAGCCATTTTATCTTTAACTTCATCAAGAGCCTTGTTGCCAAAGCCTTTCAACTCACGAAGCTCAATATCACTTAGAGAAAACAAATCTTTCAAGGTATGCACTTCGTTATTGATTAGCGCATTTGTGGTACGAGCTGATAGATTCAGGTCTTCAATAGATGTTAGTAGTTCAGCTGGCTCATCGGATTCTGGCTCTACTTCGATTGTCTGAGCCGTTAATGGAGCGCCGGCTTCTACTTCAGTTTGACCAGCTAGTGCAGTGTATTGATTAACTAATATTGCTGCAGCTTCTTCAAAGGCGTCACGAGGTGTAATTGTGCCATCAGTGTCAACAGTGATAAGAACCTTATCAAGGTCAGTTATCTGCCCGACACGAGTGTCTTCAACTTTGTAACGTACACGCAGGATTGGACTAAAAGCGGCGTCTAGAGCAATGAGATCTGATCGTTTTCGCTCAGAAACTTCCTCGATAGTGCGGTAACCGCGACCTGTTTCAACTACAATATCCATGCTGAAAGATGCTTTCGCATCATCAATCGTAGCGATAACTTGATCCGGGTTCACAACCTCAACATCTGCATTTAGTTCAATATCTTTCGCAGTTACGTCGCCTTTACCTTTTTTGGTTATACGCAGCGTCTGAACTTCATCACCATATAACTTAAAGCGAATGGACTTCAGGTTTAGCATGATATCAACAATATCTTCTTTTACTCCAGGCAGCGTCGTAAACTCGTGAGTTGCGCCTTCTACCTTAAAGCCAGTGATAGCGGCTCCGGCAATACTAGAGAGTAGTACTCTACGGATAGAGTTACCAAGAGTCATGCCATAACCTGTGTGTAATGGTTCGATAGTGAACGTTGCGCTGTTGGTGTCGTGTTCGTTAACACTAACTAGCCCCGGTGTGTGAATAAGATTTGACATAATATGTGTTCGGCCTCCCTACCGTGAATAATACTCTACAATTAATTGCTCATTAATGTCTGGCTCAGCGTCATCGCGCGACGGTGATCCAGATACAACAATTTCAAACTTTTTACGATTGACTTTGAGCCACGCTGGTGACTCTGATGGTGCTGGACTGGTGTCGTCAATCTTCTTAAAATATTCGTTCTGCTGGCTTTTCTTGCGCAAAACAATCTTGTCATCTGCCTTCAGGCGAATCGATGGGATATCTACACGACGTCCATTTAGTTCGAAATGACCATGCGTTACAAGCTGTCGAGCAGCTCGGCGTGATGGAGCAAATCCAGCTCGGTATACAGCGTTATCCATACGACTCTCTAGGAACTCAAGTAGTGTTGCTCCTGATTTGCCTTTAGCTTTCGATGCTTCTTTCATCAAATTACTAAATTGTCGTTCGAGAAGACCATACAGTCGTTTTACTTTCTGCTTCTCTCGTAACTGAATAGCGTATTGGCTCGGCTTGCCGCGTTGGTTACGACCCTGTTCACCAGGAACGGTAGATCGCTTAACAAGAGCCTTGTGTGCTTTCGGGTGAAGTGCATAGCCTTCACGACGACTCATTTTTACAATTGACTGTCTATCTCGTGCCATTATGCTATACCCTTCGTGCCTTTCTTGGACGGCATCCACCATGCGCAACTCCAGTTACATCAATAATAGATTCCACTACAATATCGTGATTCTGCATCGCACGGACAACTGCTTCACGTCCGAGCCCAACGCCTCTAATGTAGGCGTCCACCTTGGAGGTGCCATGTAGTTGCTTTAATGATTCAGCTGCTTTATCTGCGGCAACTTGAGCAGCATAAGCAGTAGATTTTTTGCTCCCACGGAAACCGCATGCGCCAGCGCTAGAGCTAACTAGTGCGCCACCGCTTTGATCTGTAAAGGTTACGATGGTGTTATTAAATGTAGCCAGTACATGCAGTTGTGCATACGGAACCGAACGCTTGGCTTTTTTTCGTCGAGCCTTCGCTGGGGCATCAGTTGTTGGTTTAGTAGTTTGTTCACTCATAATTATATATACTCAGTTCCTTCCTACGTCTTGGTAGCAGCTTTCTTTTGTGTACCACCAACTGCAACACGTTTACCACGTCTTGTACGAGCATTTGTCTTGGTGCGCTGGCCTCTGCTAGGCAGATTTGATTTATGTCGTGTACCACGATAAGCATTGATATCTTTTAGACGTTTGATGTTTGTTGATACTGAACGCTGTAACTCACCCTCAACGGTATAATCTTCGTTGATACATTCTTGGATTTTTGACAGTTCAGCGTCAGTAAGATCTTTAACACGAACAATCGGATCGATCTTCGTCTTTTCTAAAATCTGTGCACTATACGCTCGTCCAATACCATGAACATAGGTGAGAGATATTTGTACTTGCTTGTTATCTGGAATGACAACTCCTGATATACGTGCCATACGTTACCCCTGCCTCTGTTTGTGCTTCGGTTTATACTTATTGATAACATAGAGCCTACCTTTGCGGCGGACGATCTTGTCATCTGGACTAATTTTCTTAACACTTGCACGCACTTTCATGCGGATCATCTCCTTTTAACTCAGCGATGACACACTGCTTAATTTAATAAAGTTACTTGTTACGGTAGGTTATCCGACCCTTCGTAAGATCGTAAGGCGTCAACTCAACCTTGACCGTGTCTCCGGGTACAAGACGGATGTAGTACTTCCGCATCTTACCGGCAACATGAGCTATGATTTCATGGCCATTCTCAAGCTCAACCCGAAACTGTGTTCCAGGTAATGCCTCGGTGATTACACCGTCCAACTCGATTACTTCCTTATTTTTGGCCATAAAAATATAACAAGTCTTGATTATACCAGTAAGTAACAGATAATGTAAAGTGTTTTTTTATTATTTGCATATCTATAAAACCTTTACTCTTTATCTTTATCTGATTTTTTTGAAAACTTAGAGAGGAAACGACGCTTTGCCTTTGGCCCATCAGTACTTTTTTCGTCCCCAATTTCGCCAAAGAAATCAGGTTGTTCATATTGATCGTATGTAATCATGAGTGCACGAGACTCTATCTTTCTTAGGGACTCAAGTGCGACGGCTACAAGAATCAAAATACTAGTACCAGAAATAGCTAGGTTATTACCAATAAATACTTCGCCAATTATTGGTATGGTAGCAATAAGACCAAGTGCAGTCGCACCAAATAAGGTCAATCGATTCACGACAAGACTAAGATACTTTTCAGTCTCTTTCCCGGGCCGAATATCTGCTATGAAGCCACCTTGTTTCTGAAGGTTTTCAGCAATCTCTTTGGCGTTAAACGTAATATTTGTATAGAAGAATGTGAAAGCAAATACTAATATGAAATACACGACAGGATAGATATAGAAAGTCAGGCCTCCTTCAATAAATCCTTGCGCAGTTGGCGGTGCAAACCACTCTGATAGATTGGTACCGAGTCGCTGCCAATCTGCGTTTGCAGAACTCGTTAGCAGCTGACCGGCAAAACTAGGAATGCTCAAGAAAGCCACAGCAAATATAATCGGTATAACTCCGGCTGTAATCATTTTGACCGGTAGCGTCGTTGTGACACCGCCATATGCACGGTTACCTTGCACCCGCTTGGCATAATTAATTGTAAGCTGACGTGAAGCTTCGTTTAGCTTCACAACAAGTACAGTTAATAGAATGACCGAGAAGAGTAGTATAGAAGCCACAATAAGTTGTGTTTGATTAATCGGCAAAGAAAAACCAAATAGATTTAGCGAGCTTGTGTCATCAATAATTGAACCACCTAGAGAACTAATAGTAGTTGGAAGCTCACTCACAATACTAGCTGTGATGAGTAGTGAAATACCGTTACCAACCCCTTGTTCTGTAATCAGCTCACCGAGCCACATCAGGATCATGGCGCCAGCCGTCAAAGCACTTACCATAAGCACCCACTGCCAAATACTCACGCCAGCTGATATTTCGGTTACTGAGCCACCTTCAATTGAAGCAACGGCTTGACGTACTAGGAAAATCGCACCGATTGACTGAATGATAGCAAGTGGAAATGTCAGAATACGAGTGTATTGATTTATCTTTTTTCTACCGAACTCGCCCTCTTTGTTAAGCGCTTCAAGCTTCGGAATTGCACGCGTTAATAACTGCATAATAATGGACGCGTTAATATATGGGATAAGTCCGACAATCATTATTGAGAAGTTTGCTAAGGCTCCGCCAGAAGCTAAGTTAAGTAGGCCAAGAAATTGTGATCCGCCTCCAGCAGTCAGAACCGTGTCAAGAATCTCACGTAACGACTGTGGGTCACTGACCGGAATTGGTATAACCGCCATAAGACGAAATACGAGTATAATACCTAGCACTGCCAAAAGTCGACTACTCATATCCGAGTTTCGAAGTGATTTCCAAATTATCTTCCAGTTCATATACGTATAATCCTCACATTGTTAACGCTGACATATCTCAGCAGATAGTATAACGCACACTCGCCAAATCTGCGTTTTTGGCGAGCAAGCAGATACACCTATTTTGTTTTCTTCTCACTAGTCTTTTCTCGTTGTAAAACGTTGACAATCGTGAATGATCCTCCAGCTTTTTGAATAGCATCAATCGCGGACTGGCTGGCCGCCTGTAGTTTAACATCATAAGCTGCCGCTGCCTCACCGCGTGAGAGTAGCTTCACTCGAGCGTATTGGCTGGAGATAAGCTTTGCTTCAGCTAGCACAACATTGTCAATCGTCTTTGAACCAACAGACTCTAGCTGGTCAATGTGGACATTTTCTGCTTTTGCACGATGTGAACGAAAGCCAGGTATTTTTGGAATACGTTGAATAAGTGGGTTTTGACCACCTTCGAAACCAGGACGCTTACCATTACCAGCTCGCGCACGTTGACCTTTGGTTCCACGACCAGCAGTTTTACCACGACCAGCACTAATACCTCGACCTGATCGAGAGGCGTTTTTGTGTGATTGTAGCTTTAGTTCGTTGAATTTCATGATTTACTCTCTTTGCTAACCTTGGCTTTTTTATCTTTTGTAGAAGACGTAGTCGTAATCCATTCACTCTTTGGCTTTAAGCTTTCGAGCGCTTTTAATACTGCGTACGAAATATTCAACTTATTCGATGAGCCGATAGACTTTGACAGTACATCCTGTACACCAGCTACCTCAAGTATGGTACGTATAGCGCCACCGGCAATAATTCCTGTTCCTGGTGAAGCCGGCTTGATGAGTATCTGCGCACCCGATACTTTGGTTTCAGCTTCATGCGGTATAGTCGTCTTATATAAGCTTATTTGTTTGATGTTTTTCTTTGCAACATCGACAGCTTTCGATATCGCTGTTGTTACATCAGCACCTTTTGCAGAGCCGACACCAACTTTTCCTTTGTGGTCTCCTACAACTACAAGGGCACGAAATCGGAAGCGACGTCCACCCTTTACGACACGAGCAACACGATCAATGTTGACAACGCGTTCATCGTACTGCTTTTCTTCCCTTAATGCTGCATTGTGTTGTGGTGAATTACCTCTTTGTGTAGCCATAATTAAAACTCCAATCCGTTTTTACGCGCGGCATCTGCAAGCGCTTGTATTCGACCATGATACAGCCGCCCGTTTCTATCAAACACAACCTGCTTTACCTTTTTCTTGGTAGCTTGTTTTGCAATTTCTTCACCAATAGCAGCTGACTTATCGGTCATGGTTCCGGTTAGTTTCTTGTCACGTCCGACCGTGCTGATACTTAAAATCGTGTGTTGCTTATCGTCATCAATAATTTGAGCACTGATATGTTTATTGCTGACATATACGCACAATCGAGGCCGCTCTGCGGTACCACGAATACTACGTCGAATTTTTCGCTTTCGTTGCAACAGATTTTGTTGTTTTTTAAATAATCTATTCATAGTGTTATCCTTTATTCCTTCCCTGTCCCAGATTTACCGCTTTTACGTATAATTCTTTCGCCTACATAGGCAATGCCCTTACCCTTATACGGCTCTGGTTTGCGAAGAGCGCGAATTTCGGCAGCGGCTTGACCAACTTGCTGTTTATCATATCCGCTTACTGTGATTGTGTTCTTCTCTACAGAGGCTGTGATTCCTTCAGGCAGACGGTAGGTCACTTCGTGCGAGTAGCCGATACTGAATTTTAGTTCGGGCCCGGCAAGCGATACACGGAATCCAACTCCAGTTAGCTCGAGTTTTTTCTCGAAGCCCTCAGTTAGACCAGTTACCATATTAAATATAAGTGTTCGCATCAAGCCATGCTTTGAACGATACTCTGCTTCATCATTCTTCCTCTCAACGACACACGTTGCGCCGTCAACAGATACGGTTATACCCTCGAATGTTGCCTGTTGAAGTGTGCCTTTGGGCCCCTTCACTGTGATAACATCTGGGTCGACAGTGATTGTCACACCGTTTGGTATTTCGATCGGTAGTTTTCCTATTCGACTCATAATATAGTTCCTTACTTAGTAGACCTTACAAATTAATTCACCGCCAACGCCAAGCTTTTTCGCTTCAGTTCCGGTAATGACACCCTTACTGGTAGAGACGATCACAATGCCTCGTCCGCGTTTTACAGTTGGGATAGCGTCAGAACTTGAGTAGTAACGACGACCGGGTTTACTCATGCGACGTATCTCGGTGATTCGTGCATTAGATTCTGGTGCATTAATAATAATATTCATTGTTTTACCAACGGTTGCCTTTTCGATAGTAACCGAATCAATAAATTTATTTTTTGCCAATTGCTTAGCTATGGCTTCTTTAACGTTGGAATGAGGAACTGAGACTTGATGCTTGCGCACAAGTATAGCGTTCCTGATTCTTGTCAGCATGTCTGATATTGGGTCATTGAGTACTGTTGGGTTTGACATATAATATTCTCCTTACCAGCTCGACTTTGTTACGCCAGGTATCTCACCTTTGCTGGCATGTTCTCGAAATGCAATTCTTGATAATCCGAACTGTCTCATATAACTTCGTGCTCGGCCGGTTTGGCTACAACGATTGGTTCGACGAGTCGGCGATGAATTACGTGGTAACTGATGCAATGCATCAAAGTCACCAAGTTCTTTCAGCTCAGCACGTTTCTTTTCGTACTTTGCTATCATCTTCATGCGCTTTTCGTCTTTTACTATCAATGATTTCTTCGCCATAGTGGTTACTCCTTACTCTTTTCAAATGGCATACCAAATTTCTCTAGTAGTAGTTTAGAATGGCTTGCTTGTTGTGCCTTAATAACAAACACAGCCTGCAGCCCGTGGACTGTCGTTGTTTCCTCATAAGATAATTCAGGAAAAACTGATTGATCGGTAAGCCCAATACTGTAGTTGCCAGACTTATCAAATGACTTATTGCTAACTCCGCGGAAGTCACGTAGACGAGGAAGGATTAGCGATATCAGTCTATCTGCAAATTCATACATACGATCGCCACGTAAAGTTACTTTCATGCCAATCTTGTTTCCCTCACGAAGCTTAAACCCAGCGACAGATTGCTTGGCAGCAAGCTCGATTGGCTGCTGACCAGTAATTTTCCGGACTGTATTCGCTGCAACTTCGAGAAGCTTCTTGTCGTCTTTGGCTCGGCCGAGTCCGACATTAATAACGATCTTCTCCAAACGTGGAGCTTCGTGTATATTTGCCAAGCCAAGTTCTTCCTGTAATTGCTTTCTGATGGTTTGATTGTAATCTTGCTTCAGGCGAGGTATGTATGCCTGCTTAGAAGCAGCTTTTGTAGTAGTTTTTGCTGTAGCCATTATGCTATCTCCTTTCCTGATGGACGAAGAACGCGAACTTTTTCGCCTTTATCGTTAAGCTTATAGCCAATACGAGCAGATCGCTTCGCAGTAGCGTCATAGTAGCCAACCTTGCTTACTGCTATAGGTTTTGTGAACTCTATGATGCCACCTTGTGGGTGCTCGCGATTAGGCTTCAAGTGTTTCTTGATGATGTTAATACCTTCTACAGTCACCGTGTTGTCTTTCGGGTGCGTTTGTTGCACAGTACCAGTCTGACCTTTGTACTTGCCGGATCGAACGATGACCTTATCACCTTTTTTCAGGCGAATTTTATAAATTGGCGTATTCTGTTGCTGTTTCATTAGAGAACCTCCGGCGCTAAGCTAATTATCTTGGTGTAGCCCATATCACGAAGTTCACGAGGCACTGGACCAAAAATACGTGTACCCTTTGGTAGCTTATCTTCACCAATTATAACTGCTGAATTATCATCAAATGCAATGGTTGAGCCGTCCTTACGCTGTATAGCCTGCCTTGATCGAACAATGACTGCCCGGACAACCGTCTTTTTCTTTACACCGCCAGTTGGACTTGCTGATTTTACTGAAGCAACAATTTGGTCACCAACTCGAGCATAACGCTTACCTGACCCACCAAGTACACGAATGCAGAGCAACTCTCTTGCTCCCGAGTTGTCACAAACTGCTACTCTAGATTCTTGTTGTATCATGATGCGTCCTCTTGGTTTGTCGCCTCTTTGTGTTCGATTGGCGCACGAGTGATGATTTGCTTGAGTGTGAAGTGCTTGTGTCGACTTATTGGCGTTGTCTCTGTAACTTCAACGGTATCGCCAACCGCGGCTTCGTTCTTCTCGTCATGCGCTTTAAAGCGACGTGTAATTGAATATTGCTTTCTATATATTGGGTGTGTCTTGCGTCTTTCAACAGAAACAACAATGGTTTTATCTGCTTTATCAGACGAGACGACACCGATTAGTGATTTACCCATTGAGGTTCTCCTTTGCTAATTGTTCGCCTAGGACAGTCAACATCCGTGCAAGATCTTTTCGCTTGGTGCGGATTGCGCGAACATTTTGTACTTCACCAGTCCGTACTCGTTGCTTTAACTCAGCAATCTCATCACGGAGCTTAGTGCTTTCAACTGTCAGGTCTTTGGTTGGTAGTTTACGGATTTCAGCAATTTTCATACTAGAGATCCTCCTTTATCAGAAAGCGTGTCTTAACGGGCAACTTGTGAGAAGCCAATCGCATCGCTTCGCGTGCTACCTCTTCGGTGACACCTTGCATCTCGAACAAAATTGTTCCTGGCTTAACCTTTGCAACGTAGTATTCAGGATTTCCCTTACCACTGCCCATCTTCGTTCCGAGAGCTTTAGTGGATACAGAAATATGTGGAAATATACGAATCCAGATTTTACCACCGCGTTTAATATAGCGAGTCATCGCTTGACGAGCTGACTCAATTTGACGACTGGTAATACGATCATGACTTTGGGCCTGTAATGCATAGTCGCCGAAAGCTATGAAGTGACCAGCTGTGGCAGGACCACGTACACGGCCCTTGAATGTTTTTCGGTATTTACTTCGTTTGGGCATTAACATTATCGTGTCTCCCCTTTGTAGATCCAGACCTTAACACCAATGATGCCAGAACCTGGGTATTTTGCTCGAGCTGCATGGTATTCAACATCCGCACGCATAGTGTGTAGAGGAACACTACCTTCAACTGTACGTTCCATCCGGCTCATCTCGGCACCGCCAAGTCGGCCTGCCACCTCGATACGAATACCCTTTGCGCCAGCACGCATTGTGGCGGCTGCTGCTGATTTTGTCGCACGACGAAAAGCTATACGCTTCTCAAGTTGATAGGCAATATTTTCTGCTACAAGTTTTGCATAGAGTTCTGGCTTTTTGATTTCTTCGATGTTTACGCGTGTTGGTACATCATAAATTTTTTCAATTGCATCTTTTAGTTCCTGTACACCGGCTCCACCGCGCCCAATAACGACACCAGCTTTTGCTGTCTGGATAGTCACAGATACGAGGTTTGGTGAACGTTCGATATCTACCTTATTAATAGACGCTCGTGAACCAAGCTTAGTACCGATGAGTTTACGAACCTTTAAATCTTGCGTTAAGAAATTTGAATAGTCACGCTTATCAGCGAACCATTTGCTGCGCCAGTTCTTATTGAGCTGGAGGCGCATGCTGATTGGATTTACTTTTTGTCCCATTACTTTGCCTCCTTCTTTGTGGCTGGTTGTTTACTGGCGGATTTCTTCGCTTTTGGCTGTCGCTGTGCTCCATCAACGATAACTCGGATGTGTGAAGTCTTTAGCTCGTAGGGAAGAGCCATACCTCGAGCTGCTGGACGAAAGCGTTTATAACGAGGACCAGGAGTCACGGTTATTTCTTTGATGTACAGTGTGTCGGGCTTGAAATTATGGTTGTAGTCGGCGTTAGCAGCTGCACTTTGAATAGCTTTCTTGACTGCAATCGCTGAGCGACGCGGGGTATGGTCAAGAATTGTCAAAGCATCTGCCACGCTGCGACCACGAACTAAGCTCACGACTTCACCGACCTTCCGCGGTGCAATGCGTACATTCTTTGCCAAAGCTTTAACAGACATTACTTAGCCCCTTTCGCGAGTTTGCCACCGTGCGAACGGAACTTACGAGTTGGCGCAAATTCACCGAGTTTGTGCCCAACCATATTCTCTGTGATGAAAACAGGTACGTGCACTTTGCCGTTGTGAACAGCAATTGTCTTACCGACAAATTCTGGTGGAATAGTACTAGAACGTGCCCATGTCTTAATGATGGTACGATCTTCTGATCCGAGTGCTGCCACTTTCTTAGCAAGCTTCGGGTCGACGAATGGTCCTTTTTTTAGTGAACGACTCATATATACTCCCTACTTTCTCTTTCTTTCATGACGGCTACGAATAATTTGTTTACTGGTACGCTTGCGACGACGTGTGCGATAACCGAGTGTCTTTTGCCCCCAAGGTGTAACTGGGTCTCGACCAACGCCATGTGAGCCACCGTCACCACCACCATGCGGGTGATCCGCTGCATTCATTGCGATACCACGAACGGATGGACGGATACCTTTCTTGCGGTTACGACCAGCTTTACCAATCTTGATATTCTGATGTTGTTCATTGCCAACTGCACCAAGTGAAGCCTGACAGCTGTTATGTACGGTGCGGACTTCCCCACTCGGGAGTTTAATTTGAACTAGCTCGCCTTCTTTTGCTACTAGTTGTGCACGAGCACCGGCAGAACGGACAATTTGAGCGCCTCTTCCAGCTTGTAGTTCAATTGCGTGTATAACGCTACCGACTGGTATATTCGCCAATGGCAAACGATTGCCATGCTCGATATCGGCGTCTTCGCCACTGCGTATCTCCATGCCAACTTTCATGCGAATGCCTGCAAGTACGTAATGGTATGCGCCTTCTTGGTCTTTGATACGAGCGATACGAGCACTTCTGTTTGGGTCATATTCGATTGCCTCAACAGTAGCTATCGTACCTGCAGGTAATGCAAAGTTAACGTTTCGATAAAATTGACGAACACCTCCACCTTTGTGTCGGGTTGTGATACGTCCCTGATTATTGCGCCCGCTTGTTTTTCGCTTTTTTGAGAGCAAAGATTTAATTGGCTTTTTAGCCGTAATTGCTGACATATCTTGTGATGTCATTCCTCGGGCGCCAGGTGTGGTTGCTTTGTACTGTTTTATAGCCATTACTTCTTCTCCTTGCGCTTGTTGGCTTTTTCGCTTGCCTCATCGATTGCCGCAAATACAGGAATATTGTCACCAGCCTTGATAGTTACGTACGCTCGCTTGACATCACGTCGTTTACCGATAGTTGCACGGCCTCGCTTCTGGATCATTCGTTTGCGCTTACCTTTCGAGACACTAACATTTACTGCAATGACATTTACATCGAAACGGTCTTCTACTGCTGCCGCAATTTGCTGCTTGTTGACGTCTGTAGGAACATCAAATAC
This sequence comes from Candidatus Saccharimonadota bacterium, assembly GCA_024635455.1. Taxonomy (GTDB): domain Bacteria; phylum Patescibacteriota; class Saccharimonadia; order Saccharimonadales; family SLHW01; genus SLHW01. Next base: position 243,794 of record JAGXIU010000003.1, read on the forward strand.
ATAGACGTTCTTTGCATTACTTAGGTCATAAGCTTTTTCGCTAACTCTTGGTTGTAAAATCATACTCATCGCTTCTCTCCTAGCCAAGTGTCAATCGTTTCAAGTGCCTCTTTTTCAAGCAATATTGCATCAGCGTTTAAGACATCGTATACGTTTAGGTACTGTGCCTGTACATAAATAACATTTGATATGTTTTTAGTCGCTCGGATTAAATCATCGTTCTTATCTTTCACAACAACGAGAGTTGATCCAGCTAAATTCATTTTATCCAACAATTGCTGGAATAGCTTGGTCTTAGCTTCTTTAAGCTTGATCTCTTCAATAACATGAACGATGCCACTGTCGAGTGCAAGACTAAGAGATTGCCGTAAAGCGGCCCGTTTTGCACCGGCGTGCATACGCTTGCTATGATTTTCGGCACCAGTTGGTCCAAATGTGATACCACCACCGCGCCAAATTGGGCTACGGATAGAACCTGCGCGAGCACGTCCAGTTCCTTTTTGCTTCCAAGGCTTTCGGCCTCCACCTCGTACATCGCCACGGAGCTTAGTTTTTGCTAAAGCTGAACGCCCGTTTGCCAAGTATGTCGTGTATGCTTGCTGCATAAGATCGTGCTTTTCAGGGATATTATCAAAAACTGTCTTATTGAGCTTTACCTGAGTGGTCGCTTTTGCGCCAGATTTTGTATATGTAGTTGGAGTTTTCATGCTAAGCCTCCCCCTTTATCATAACAATGCCTTTTTTTGGCCCAGGTACGGCACCAACGAGGCCAATGATGCCAAGTTCTTTATCGACAATAGCGACAGTAAGATTTTTCACCGTTACTTGCTCACCGCCCATTTGACCGGCCATTTTTTTACCCTTGAAGATTTTCTGTGGGTACATAGATCCGATTGAACCGACTCGACGTGTAGCACCTTTAGCACCGTGTGTCTTGCGTTGTCTACTAAAATTATGTCGCTTGATAGTGCCTGCCCAACCCTTACCTTTACTGGTAGCAGTTACAGAAACAGTATCGCCAACTGAAAAGACCTCTGAGGTTATCTGTGAACCAACCTTGAGGTCTTCTGGAATTTGATCAACGCGAACTTCACGCATAATTTTTGCGTTAGCGTTTGATGGCTTTAGGTGACCAGCCTGAGGCTTCGTTTGTTGCTTTGATTCTTCCGCGCCAATCTGCAGAGCGGTATAACCGTCTGTTTCATTAGTTTTTATTTGCGTAATAACGCTCGGACTAGCGGAAAGCAACGTCACAGCAGAAACTGTACCATCGTCTGTGATGATACTTGTCATGCCGACCTTTCTTGTAATAAGTGCTTTCATAGTTAACTCTATATTCCCTGTTTATTCCCTGGTTTAATACTCAACTCCCTGAGCATAAAAATGCTTGGTTGCTCACTGGTTTCCATCAGTAGTTACCGATTAGACCTGTTGAACATACCAAGTACCAAAGTTATTGCTATACCAAGACACATTAGCAGACAAACACTACTTCTGTCAAGATGTTGCAAATTCTACATGTATATCAGGCTCAGTATAAACCCGACACACAATAGTCTGTCGGGTTTATGAATGATTAATGTACACTTTATCAGAGAAGTTATTTCTGCCTATAAACATAAAGATACTGATAAATTACGCATTACATGCGTTTTATATTTATCATGCCTTGTCTATATATATTCTTACACTGATAGAGAGCTGCGTGCGCATTCATGCATAACAGCATTTTGCACTTGTTCACTACGCACCATCACTGGAGCACAAAGCCACTCGTGCTTAATCCTAAAGGTTGCTATAAAATACATCTTGATTATGCCAGAACAAGACCCATCTTTACGTTATATGCTGTCCGAGCTTTCAGGTGCTGGACGAAAAGCTTTTATAAATGTCCAACGACTGCGTTTGCTCGAAGCGCTAACAACGCTTGACAACTTACAAAAGCTTCATCAATTCGATGGTCGAATTATTCCTGTCAGAAAACAAGAATTTATAACCAGTTTTTCTGTAGAAAAGAAATCAGATACGATGACACATTGGCACTATAATGTAAGGCATCTAGATAATCTGGACGTACCACTACGGCAGTCGAGTCTATACTATTCTTTTACGAAGGAAGCTGGTCGTGCGACATTATTCCAAAATGACCTATCAGTAGACGATGCAGTTTATAACGCCACTATCTACCCCTTAGAGCAAGCTGAGCCAGATGAGCTAGGTGAAAACTTCCGAAAGATACGAAGATTTTCTGTCGGCCTTACAACACTAGCCCGAGAGGCAATCCGATCTAGCGCCCATGGCAGCTAAGTAAAACTTAGCCAGAACCAGGTGGTTACATCTTTATTTCGGCGTCACAGCCAGCAGGAAGTGACAAATTCATCAAACTATCAATCGTCTTAGCGGAGGGGTCGAGCACATCGATTAATCGTTTGTGGATGCGCATCTCGAACTGTTCGCGGCTTTTTTTGTAGACAAAGGGACTCTTAACCACAGTGTAGGTTGTTTTTCGGGTTGGAAGCGGTATTGGTCCGGCTATCTTTGCACCGGTTCTGATTGCAGTATCGACAATTTGCTTCGTAGATTGGTCGATAACTTTGTGATCGTACGCTTTAAGGCGAATACGGATTCGCTGCTTACCACTCGGGTTGATAGATTCTTCTTTTTTCGTTGCTGCTTTTTTGGCGTCTGCCATTATAGAAACTCCTCAATTTAGGTGTGGTGTAACATCCCTGCACGTGAATCTCAGCTTGCAAACTGAGTAATAGTCGAACGTGCACTGACTTTTAGTCACCACGATGATATTCAGGAACTATTATATACTACAGTTATAAGTAAATCAAAATATAAAAAATACCCCTGCCAAGTCGACAGAGGTATTAATTAGCTACTGGTTGAATGATTACTATTTGGTAATCTTAGTCACAACACCAGCACCGACTGTTCGGCCACCTTCGCGGATAGCAAAGCGAAGACCTTGGTCCATAGCAATAGGAGCAAGTAGCTTCACCTTGAACGTAATGGTGTCGCCAGGCATCACCATTTCTTTATCTGCAGGTAACTCCACTTCACCAGTTACGTCAGTTGTACGGAAGTAGAACTGAGGCTTGTAACCTTTGAAGAATGGCGTGTGTCGTCCACCTTCTTCTTTTTTAAGGATATAAACTTCAGCATCGAATTCTGTGTGAGGCGTAATCGAACCAGGCTTACATAGCACTTGTCCGCGTTCAATGTCATCACGCTCGATGCCACGGAGCAAGATACCAACGTTGTCGCCAGCTTGTCCCTGGTCTAAGTTCTTCTTGAACATTTCTACACCAGTTACGACTGTCTTCTTAGTGTCACGGATTCCAACGATTTCAACTTCTTCGTTTACCTTGACGACACCAGATTCAACACGTCCTGTTGCAACTGTTCCACGACCCTTAATTGAGAATACGTCCTCAATTGGCATCAAGAAATCTTTATCTAGATCACGCTTTGGCTCTGGGATGTAGTCATCCATTGCCTTAACCAGTTCCATAATTGAATCTTGGTTAGCGCTATCACCTTCAATTGCTTTTAGGGCGGAGCCCTTTACGATTGGGCAATCTTCATCATACTCATACTTAGCAAGAAGCTCACGAATGTCCATCTCGACTAACTCTACGAGTTCTGGGTCAGCCAAATCCATCTTATTCATGTAAACAAGAATCTTTGGTACGCCGACCTGTCGTGCGAGTAGCACGTGCTCACGAGTTTGTGGCATTGGGCCATCAGCAGCGGATACAACTAATACTGCACCGTCAATCTGAGCAGCACCAGTAATCATGTTCTTTACGTAGTCAGCGTGACCAGGCATATCGACGTGCGCATAGTGACGATTCTCTGACTCATATTCTTGGTGGGATGTAGCGATGGTGATACCACGAGCTATTTCCTCTGGGGCTTTGTCAATCTTTGCGTAATCTACTGCTTGGTTGACATCGCTTGGTAGTTTTTCTGCGAGCACAGTTGTGATTGCAGCGGTTAGTGTTGTCTTACCGTGGTCAACGTGACCCATAGTACCGACGTTAATGTGCGGCTTACTTCTATCAAAATCTGCCATAGTGTTATTGAACTCCTCTTGTTACCTATTACTATGCATGAGCAATTATTCGCTCACACGAGTTACCAAGAAATCATACCGAATATATTGACTATTGTAAAGATTTTTTTGTATTTTTGTGGAATATTAGAAAGCTGTCTATTTGTCTATTTGAGCAACAATAGCTTCAGCTACGTTACGAGGTACGTCTGCGTAGTGATGCAACTCCATGCTTGAGCTGGCACGACCTTGCGTCATACTACGCAAATTTGTTGTGTAACCGAACATTTCACCAAGTGGTACAAATCCAGTAATTTCTTTGATGCCAGCTTGCAGGTCTTCCATCGATTCGATGCTGCCCCTTTTACTATTCAAGTCACCGATGACATCGCCCATGAACTCTTCTGGCACAACAATCACTGTCTTCATGACTGGCTCTAGCAAAGTTGGTGAAGCTTTCTTCATGCCTTCCTTAAAGCCGATTGAACCAGCTGCTTTAAAGGCCATTTCTGAGGAGTCAACATCGTGGTAGCTACCGTCATATAGCTCAACTTTAATATCGACGACTGGGTAACCAGCTACGATACCATTATTCATAGCCTCTTTAATACCTTCTTCGACTGGTTTTATGTACTCGTTTGGCACAGATGCACCCTTAATGGAGTTAACGAACTCGAAACCAGCACCAGCTTCGTTTTGTGAGAGCCGCAACCATACATCTCCATATTGACCACGACCACCGGACTGTCGGATGAATTTACCCTGAGCTTCAACACCATCTTTACGGATGGTCTCTCGGTACGCGACTTGTGGTGCGCCAATATTTGCCTCAACATTAAACTCGCGCTTCATGCGATCAACCAAGATCTCTAGGTGCAACTCACCCATACCGCTAATGATAGTCTGTCCCGTTTCATCATCAACGCTTACGCGGAATGTTGGATCTTCTTCTGCTAATCGCTGTAAGGCGATTGACATTTTCTCTTGGTCAGATTTGGTTTTTGGTTCAATTGCAATAGAAACTGGTGGCTCAGGGAAACTGATGTTCTCTAGCTCAATTGGATTTGCTTGATCACATAGTGTGTCGCCAGTTGTGGTGCCCTTCAGCCCAACGATTGCAGCGATGTCACCTGCAAATACCTCGTCGACGTCTTCTCGCTTATCAGCTTGCATACGCACGATACGTCCAACTCGCTCTTTGGTATTTGTCGACGAGTTGAAGGTGTAAGAGCCCGATTTTATCGAACCAGAGTAAACACGGAAGTAAGCAAGCTTACCAACGAACGGATCAGTCGCAATCTTGAAAGCAAGACCAGAAAAAGATTCTTCTTCTGTTGGCTTCCGCTCTAGCTCATCACCAGTCTTTGGGTGAACACCCCAAGCAGAACCGCGCTCGGTTGGACTTGGTAAGAAGTTATTCACCATATCGAGAAGCATTTCTACGATGACACCACGTGCATCACCACCTGACACGATAAAGAAATTACCAGATAACGTAGCGGCACGTATTGCGTGCTTTATATCATCTTCGCTCAAACCATCTTCACCAACTTCGAAGTATTTTTCGAGTAGCTTTTCGTCTTCTGCGACAGCGTTCTCTATGAGTAAACTACGGTATTTCTTGGCATCCTCAAGCATATCTTCAGGAATCTCTTCCTCGTTTAGCTCTTTATCAGTGAAATCCTTGTAGGTATAGGCTTTCATACGAAGAAGATCAACCACGCCACGAACGCCTTGCTCAAAACCGATAGGTAGGTGGATCGGGAAAGCACGCCTGTTCAAACGTTTATGGATTGAGTCCAATGACATGTAGAAGTCTCCACCTGTTTGGTTAATCTTATTGATCAAACAGATACGAGGAACGTTGTACTTGTCAGCCTGTCGCCAAACAGTCTCAGACTGTGACTCAACGCCCATCTTGCCATCAAACACAACAACAGCACCATCCAATACACGCAAGGACCGCTCAACTTCAACCGTGAAGTCGATATGGCCAGGAGTATCAATAATGTTTATTTGATGATCCTTCCAATAGCAAGTGACTGCTGCTGAGACAATAGTTATGCCACGTTCACGCTCTTGCGCCATCCAGTCAGTTGTGGTCTCACCATCGTGGACCGCACCTATTTTGTGTTTGATACCAGTACGGTACAGAATACCTTCTGTCGTGGTAGTTTTTCCAGCATCAATGTGTGCAATAATGCCAATATTTCTAATCTTGCCTTGCTCGAATTTTTTCTTTGCCATAGCTTATACTTTCCTTACTTCTACCTTATATTTTATCAATTACGTTATCGTGCTTCGCTAATGGTTCCGTGGCTAAGAGGATGTCATCCTCAGCGGTTCTGATATCAGTAGTATTTGGACAATCTGTATCTTCTGGCTCACGCGAACAATCTGCGGTGAATGCCCCAATGACTGCAAGCCGTAGGTCTAATCTTTGCATCGCAGTGCATCGTTCGCTGTTTGTTAAAAATAGCCCGTGATTGTCATCGACAACCTTTCGTTCTATCGTTGTCAGCTTTTCAAATGGGCACTCACGACACACCATAGTTGCTAGTACCGAGCGAAGTGGGCAAAAGCGCGGTTGGCTTCGGCCATTTTGTGTGTATCTTCTTTTTTCTTGACCGCTGTACCTGCATTATTGTAAGCATCAACTAACTCCAGTGCGATCCGATCTGCCATACTCATTCCTTTTCGTGAACGAGCAGCAGCGACGAACCACATAAGTGTTAGATGGTTTTGGCGTTGTCCGGAAACCTCAAATGGTATCTGGTAGTTAGCGCCTCCGACACGTCGAGATCGGGTTTCAACTTTTGGTCGAATATTAGCAAAGGCTTGTTCAAACACCTCGAGAGGGTTTTTGACCTTCAATTTGTCGGCAGATTTTTGCATACCGTCATAGACTAGCCGTTCGGCGATTTGCTTCTTACCATTGAGCATGACTCGGTTGATAAGCTTTTGCACCATAACATCGTTATAGGTGCGGTCTGGCTGAATAGGACGAATCAGAGATTTTGTTACTCTACGTGGCATATTAGCTATCTCCCTTCTTCGTACCGTACTTTGATCGACCTTGTTTGCGATCTTGGACACCCTGAAGGTCAAGTGATCCTCGTACGATGTGGTAACGAACACCTGGAAGGTCCTTTACACGTCCGCCACGAATAAGAACGACTGCGTGTTCCTGCAAATTGTGACCTTCGCCGCCAATGTATGCCCATACTTCGTAACCATTACCGAGTCGTACTCGAGCAACTTTACGCAAAGCTGAGTTTGGTTTCTTTGGGGTTTTGGTCGTTACCTTAACACAAACACCACGTTTAAAGGGTGCTGGTTTTTCATAATTAGTCGTGTCCAATGAATTGACGACACGGTGCAGCGCTGGCGACTTGCTTTTCGGCGTCGACTTACTGCGCGGCTTTCTAATAAGTTGATTAATTGTTGGCATGAAAGGGTATATCTCCTTGTTATTACACAATATCTACTGCGGTAGAGGCATGATACATAGATGCCGACTATGCATCATACTTCCTCCAGCTCGGATACTGCAATTTCTCTTATGACTGGATGATAGTATCAGTTTTTTGCTTAACTATCAAGTGCGAGCGCATCAGCTTCAGCCTTTGCCTCAGCTTGCCTTTCACGGTAACGGTAGCCAGTACCGACAGGAATCTTCCGCCCAAGTATGACGTTTTCTTTGAGACCGTAAAGATTATCGACTTTTCCGCTGGTTGCAGCTGCTATCAGTACACGTGTTGTGTCCTGGAAGCTCGCTGCACTCAAGAACGAATCTGTTGCCAAACTTGCTTTGGTTATACCAAGCAATAGCTGGTTGTACTGAATCAGTTCTTTCTTTGCTGCAGCAAGTTTATCGTTTGCCTCAACAACAGCTTGTTTACTGACAACATCACCCGTTACAAACTCACTTCCGCCTGGGTCTTCGATTTGTACTCGAGAGAACATTTGTCGGACAATCACCTCAAGGTGTTTATCAGATATGTTTTGTCCTTGTGCTGCGAAGATGCGAAGGATTTCCTTCATGATGTAGCGTTGCGTAGATTCAACTCCTTGCAATTTCATCAGCTGTTGTAGCTGAATCGATCCATTGGTGAACCGTTGGCCAGCAATCACTTCATCTCCGTCCTGAACAGTAAGTTGTTTGAAGCCAGGGATTTCGTAGCGTGCTGAGCCCTTTCCAGCAGGAGTGATTAACACCTGTTTTTTGGTAAAGTTTACGATACCAGCAGCGGATGCAGTCAAAGGATTCTTGCCACCCTTTGCGCTCGCTACGACATCGCCCTTCACGACTTCTGTACCAGAGGCGACAGTCGGTTTGCGTGAACCGAGTTCGAGCTCAACCACTTCATCATCACCAGCTGTCACTTGGACGATATATTGGTTACCCTCTTCCCACGTTCGAACAACACCACTGATTTCACTGAGAAACGCTTGTCCCTTTGGCGTGCGGGCTTCGAAAAGCTCCTCGACACGTGGTAGACCAGTCGTTATGTCCTCACCGGCAACACCACCTGAGTGGAAAGTCTTCAGTGTTAGCTGCGTACCAGGTTCACCGATACTCTGGGCAGCGATGACTCCAACCGGGTGAGCTATCTTAACCAGCTGTCCTGTCGCTGGGTCAATGCCGTAAGATTTTTGTGATATACCCTTAACAGATGTACAACTTAATGCACTCATTATCTTGACGGCATCAAGTGTATTGTCATCTTGGATTGCTTCAGCAATTTCTTTGGTGATACGTTCACCTTTTTTCACATGCTTGCCAATGTTTTCTGCTGCATAGCGGCCTTCAAGACGATAAGCATACGCTACGCCGATTTCTTCTGCATCTGATCGGTAAATCGGGAAACCTGGATCTTCTGTTTCTTCATCTATGATGAATGCATCTTGACTTACGTCAACCAGTCGGCGCGTAAGATAACCTGAGTCGGCTGTCTTCAGCGCAGTGTCAATCATACCTTTACGTGCACCACGAGTAGCGGTAAATGATTCAAGCGGTGTGAAACCTTTTTTGTAATTGGACTTGATAGGCAGCTCAATTGTACGACCGGAAGCATCTGGTACGAGGCCGAACATTCCAACAGCCGTATTCACCTGGCCAATATTACCTCGAGCACCTGACACAACTGACACAGCCATAGAGCTATCCTCATCAAGGAATTGTTCTGAGAGCTTCGCTAATACTTCCTTGTCAACCTTCTTCCATGTATCCAAGATTAAACGGTATCGCTCATCGTTAGTGATGAAACCCTCTTCAAATTGATCACTGATCTTTGCGACTTTTTCTTCACCTCCATCGATAAGCTTGTCGATACCCTTGATATCTCGGAAATCGTCGATACCAATTGATAGGCCAGATTTAGTTGCGTACTTAAAGCCAACGTCTTTGAGTGAGTCAGCAACCTCAGCTGTCTTCTCTTGACCATACATTTCATAGCAAAGTGCCATAACTGAAGAAAGCTTCTTCTTTGTCATAGCTTCATCTTGAAACGGAAAGTCTTCAGGAAATATTTCGTTGAACAACACACGACCGATGGTTGTCTTCAATGACTGACCTCGATAACGTATCCTAATGTTTGTCTGTAGCTTAATCGAGCCGGCATCAAGTGCCATCAAGGCTTCGCCTAAGCTACTATATGCTGCGTTTTTCTTTTCTGCTATTCCAGGACGATCGTAGGTTAAGAAGTAACAGCCCAGCACGATGTCTTGTTCAATATGCAAAATAGGTGAACCATCAGCAGGTTTTAGAAGGTTCTTGTTGCTAGCCATTATGTCTCGCGCTTCAGCTTGTGCACCTTTTGATAGTGGTAGGTGAACAGCCATCTGGTCACCGTCAAAGTCTGCGTTAAATCCTTTACATACTAGTGGGTGAAGCTGAATTGCCTTACCTTCTATAAGCCGAGGACGAAATGCCTGGATAGATAGTCGGTGTAGACTTGGAGCTCGGTTCAAAAGTACAAACTTGTCTTTAATAACCTCATCAAGTGCATCCCAGACTTCGATCTCACCAGCATCGATCATCCGTGTTGCAGAACGAATATTATGAGCGAGTTCTTTATGAATTAGTTGTCCGATGACAAATGGCTTAAATAGCTCGAGTGCCATCATCTTCGGCAGACCACACTCGTCAATTGTTAATTCTGGACCAGCTACGATTACTGAACGACCAGAATAGTCAACTCGTTTACCGAGCAAGTTCTGTCGGAAACGACCCTGCTTTCCCTTCAATTGGTCAGAAAGACTTTTCAGGCGACGTCGTTGACCAGTAGCAGCTACTGCGCGACCGGAACGAGCACTATTGTTGTCAATCAAAGCATCAACGGCTTCTTGTAACATACGTTGTTCATTACGACATATAACTTCTGGCGCATTCAAATCAATCAGTTTCTTGAGTCGGTTATTTCGGTTAATAACTCGGCGGTAAAGATCGTTCAAGTCACTAGTTGCAAAGCGGCCACCAGTTAGTTGTACCATCGGTCGAAGGTCTGGTGGGATGACAGGGAGTACAGTCAACATAGTACTGCTAGGTTTAATACCAGCCTTATTCATGCTCTCCAGTAAACGTAGACGCTTCATTATCTTCTTTTTACGTTGACCTTTTGCTTCTTCAGACTCAGCAGTCAAAGACTCTATGAGTTCATCAAGATCAACTTCCTCAAGAAGCTTTCTAATAGCACCACCACCCATGCCGACCTTGGCAAGCTCTCTGAGTGCATCAGGGAGTGCACGGTAATCGGTCTCGGATATAAGGTTTCGCTTCTCAAGTGATTTCGCCTGTGTCTTGAACTCATCATACGACTCGCTCAGCTCATCAAGCTCTTTAGACTGCATAGCAGCAAGAACCTTGACGTCTGCATCTTCGGATTCTGCTTGCTTTTCATAGCGTTGCTTAACTGCTTCTTTCGCTGCATTAAATTCTGCTTCTTTATCGGCAAGAATCTGGTCTCGTTTTTCAGTATCTACTTCAGTAATCACATAGCTAGCGAAGTAAACGACACGTTCGAGATTCTTAACGGTGAGACCGAGCAATAGTCCAATAGCGCTCGGTGTACCTCGCAAGAACCAAATATGAGCAACTGGTGCAGCCAACGTAATGTGCCCCATACGCTCTCGTCGCACAATTGACTTGGTGACGATATCACCTTTTTTGTCAACGGCGGCTTCACGAGAACGAACACCTTTGTATTTAGCATCGTGTGGATTTATATCTTTAACAGGTCCGAAAATTCGCTCACAGAACAAACCATCACGTTCAGGTTTCTGGGTGCGGTAGTTAATCGTTTCTGGCTTGAGTACTTCTCCATGGCTCCAGTCTTGAATGTCCTGTGGACTAGCGACCGCGAGACGAACTGCATCAAATTCTGCTATATCGTTATCTGGTGTGTAGCGTTTCATAGTTATGCTACCTCCTTTTCTTCACCTGTCGCAGAGGTGTCGGAAGAATCATCCTCACCCGACTCGCCTGCAGCCTTATCATTATCTTCATTCTTTACTGTTGTAGGGGTAGCATTACCATCAAGTTCTAATACATCGAACTCGTCATTGGCTGCGTCATCAGTTACATCTACATCAGAAGCAGATGGTTGCGGAACCTCCACTTCAGCTGGGTCATCGCCTTCATTTTTCACGTTTTCAGTTAAGACGGTTTCAGCGTCGATGACAGATTCTGATGTTACGAGGTCAACTTTTAGACCGAGGCCCTGTAGCTCTTTGACAAGCACGTTGAAGCTCTCTGGAACCTTTGGCCCAACAATTTCGGTCTGCTTGATTATAGACTCGTAAGCCTTTGAACGACCGTAGACATCGTCAGATTTGATCGTCAGCATTTCTTGGAGTGTATCAGCTGCACCGTATGCTTCTAGCGCCCACACCTCCATTTCTCCAAAGCGCTGTCCACCATTTTGCGCTTTTCCACCCAGTGGCTGCTGCGTCACCATAGTATATGGTCCGGTAGCACGTGCGTGTATCTTGTCAGCTATCATGTGGTTTAGCTTAATGGTGTACATGATGCCTACCGCAGTTGTCTCGTCGAATGGTTCACCAGTTCTACCGTCATACAGCTGTTGTTTTCCGTCTTCTGGTAGGCCAGCTTGTTTTAATAGCTCTTTAATCTTTGGTATCGGAACACCGTCAAATGATGGTGTGGCTACTTTCATGCCGAGTTTTTGTACAGCGGCACCAAGTGCAGTTTCATATAGTTGTCCGATATTCATACGACTCGGAACGCCAAGTGGACTCAAAATCATGTCGATAGGAGTACCGTCTTCAGTGTGAGGCATATCTTCCTCTGGAAGTATTCGAGCAATAACACCTTTGTTACCGTGGCGTCCACCGAGCTTATCTCCAACAGCAATTTTTCGCATTTGAGCAACATACACTTGTATCTGCATAATGACACCGGCTTTTAGCTCGTGTTCGTCTCGATTAAAGACCTTCACACCAACAACCTTGCCATGCTTACCATTGCCCATACGTTGTGATGTGTCGCGCACTTCTTTGGCCTTTTCGCCAAATATTGCTCGCAGAAGGCGTTCTTCGCTTGATAGTTCTTGCTCGCCCTTTGGCGTAATTTTACCAACCAGGATATCACCTGGGTGCACTTCTGCACCGATGCGGACAATACCGTCCTCATCAAGGTGGCGGAGTGCTTCCTCGGACACATTTGGAATATCGCGAGTGACCACCTCTGGTCCTAGTTTCGTCTCACGAACTTCTACCATGTAGTCGCTAATCTGAACCGAAGTTAAATCGTCGTTTTCAACCAATCGACGGGAAATAATAACTGAGTCTTCAAAGTTATATCCATCCCATGACATAAATGCGGTTAAGATATCACGACCAAGAGCTAGTTCCCCATCCTCAATTGACATACCCTCAATAAGTGCATCGCCTTTTTTAACTTTGTCGCCAGAGTTTACGACTACTTTCTGATTAATGGCAGTGCTGTCATTGCTCCGCTCGAAATGACGAGGCGTATAGACGACCTTGCCATCTTTGTAGGCAACAACAACTTTGTCAGCTGTCGCTTGAATAACCTCACCATCGTCGTGGGCTGTTATTAGTTGACCGGAATTTTGGGCAACAACTTCTTCGACACCTGTACCAACAATTGGAGCTTTTGGTGCTATCAATGGGACTGATTGTCGCTGCTGGTTACTGCCCATCAGACTTCGATATACGTAGTTTTTCTCAATAAATGGAATTAACCCAGCGCTAGAACCAATAATCTGTTTTGGTGAAGCATCCATGTGTGTAACTTCATCAGCATCAACCTCACCTGATATCAGTCTGTTCCGAGCTGGAATTCTTTCGTCTACGAAGTGTCCTTGGTCATCAATTTCTTGACCAGTACTGGCAATTACAGCTGCCGTCTCCTCGAATGCATCAAGAAATACTACTTCATCTGTAATCTTTGCCTTGACTGGCCAGGTTTTCTGAGCAGTGATTTTTGCAAGTTTTTTAGCATCGTCTTTGCTGATTTCTTTGCCAGCTTTTACGATTACTTTGCCTTCGGCGTCTTCGAGGTTAACAGAAGCAATATGACCAGGAGCATCTTTTGCAGTAACGCTGCTTATGACTTTGCGGTAAGGAGTCTCTATAAGACCGTACTCATTAATACGTGCGTAAGTCGCAAGGTTAAGAACGAGTCCAATGTTCGCGCCTTCTGGCGTTTCGACGGTACAGATTCGGCCGTAGTGAGTCGCATGCGCATCTCGAACCTCAAAACCTGCTCGTTCGCGCGACAGTCCACCAGGACCCATTGAGCTCAAACGCCTTTTGTGCGCGAGCTCTGACAATGGGTTCACCTGATCCATAAACTGTGAAAGCTGCGAGCTCGCGAAAAACTCACGTACCGCAGCAACAATTGGTCGTGCGTTAATCAGCTGCGCTGGAGTAACTGTCTCGATCTCCGACATACTCATGCGGTCCTTGGTGTTTCGTTCCATTCGCAATAAACCGATTCGGAACTGTCTTTGAACAAGTTCGCCAACGAGCTTAATGCGTCGGTTTGCAAGTGAGTCAATATCGTCAGCCGGATCTTGTGTAATGTTTAGGCGAATTATTTCTGAAATTATTGCCGTAAGATCCTCGAGGCGCATAATTCTATTTTCTGATGTGTTCGGTACGTCAAGGTCTAAGCGCTTATTGAGCTTGTAACGTCCAACTCGACTGAAATCAAATCGCTTGAAGTTATAAAACATATTTTCAATAAGGCTTCGTGCGTTATCTACCGTAGCTAAGTCACCAGGGCGTAATCGACGATACACTTCAATTAATGCCTCATTTGTTGTCTTCGTAGGGTCTTTTTCGAGGGTCGCTTCGAGGTAAGAAGACTTCCCTTGATCAACGTGCTTAAACGTACTCTTCATGAGTGCATCATTCATGCCCAACGCACGAAGGAGTGTAGTGACAGGGATTTTACGCTTTCGGTCAATCTTTACGTAGAGAGCGCCGTTGCTGGCAGTCTCAAACTCTAACCAAGCACCACGACCTGGAATTACCTTGGCACCATATAGTCCGGTACCGCTTGAGTTATCAGCTGTAAAGAATACACCAGCAGAACGAATAAGCTGAGATACAACAACACGCTCGGCACCATTTATTACAAAAGTGCCTCTGTCGGTCATCCATGGATAATCACCGAGGTAGATTTCTTGATCTTTGATCTCACCAGTTACCTTGTTGGTGAGCTCAACGGTTGCCTTAAGTGGCGCTTCGAAGCTGACGTTATTTTCGCGAGCTTCTGCTTCAGTGATTTTTGGATCCTCGAAGTGATAGTCTTTGAACTTAATTGATAATTTTGTGCCTGTGTAGTCTTCAATTGAGCCCACTTCGGCGAATAGCTCACCGAGGCCTTCTTCTATGAGCCACTGAAAAGATCGATTCTGGTGATCGATCAAATTTGGCATATCGACGATGTTTTCGGATTTAGTAAAGTATGTTCGTTTTGCTGCTGTAGACTTGGTAACTTTGGACATGTATATGTAACGCTCCCTTGTTAGACACTATTAAGGTTATTCTTTCATTTTTGTGCGTTTTCGTATGTTGGTTCCGAAGTCACCACTGATAGCGTACACATATTTACGTCTTTGTTGACGGCCATTAACTCGTTTAATAATTCTACAGGCGTGCGCTATCCACTACTTCAATAGTACTATTGTGGCGGAGCTGGTTCTTAATGTCAAGTCTACTTAGGTGGTTTGTTTATGACATCGTCCACTAGGCCGTACTTTTTTGCTTCGTTTGCTGTCATCCAAAAATCTCTGTCTAAGTCCTTTTGAATCTTGGAAACCTTTTGACCAGTGTTTTTTGCCATAATTTCTTCGAGCAGTCGCTTAACCCGTAAGCTTTCTTTCAGGTCAATCTCCTGATCTGACACCCGCCCACGAGTACCACTAGATGGTTGGTGCACCATCACAGCAGAATTTGGCAACAAGTATCGCTTACCCTTTGTACCGCTACTAAGTAAAAACGCGGCAGCACTTGCCTGGATGCCAATTCCTACGGTCTTAATATCTGATTTTAGATATTGCATTGTGTCATAAATTGCCAGTGCATCGTAAACACTCCCACCAGGACTATTTATATAAAAGTTTATATCTTTAACGCCTTCATTTTCAAGAAACAGCAACTGTGCAACTATCAAGTTCGCAGTTTGCTCATTTACTTCAGTGCCTAGGAAGATAATCCTATCTTTCAAAAGGCGAGAATAGATGTCATAAGCTCGCTCCATACGACCATCTTTTTCAATTACCGTTGGGACTAGAACTGATTGTGGATTACTCATTACCGTACTCGCTTTCTTTATCACTGCCTCTACACTAGCGAATTAGCACTCTATAGTCAAGAGTGCTAGTTCACGACAAATACAATTAGTAAATACCGAGTTCTGCCATGACGTCTACGCTTGAATCGTCTACAGCAGACGTAAGTAACGAATCGCTGGAGTCATCGGCTGGCTCAGCAGTATCCTGTTTCTGTCGAACGGAACGAGCATGCATCGCCAGGCTCATCGCGTCAAGTGCAGTAGGCAGCTCGTAGGATTCGACATGTTCTCTAGTTGATTCATCACCTTCAGTAAAGTTTTGCGCAGTTTCGAGGGCTTCTGCTGCTTCATCACGGACAGTCTTCATGGCAATCAATCGCCCGGAAAAAAATTGATAAATTCGCTGCCGAAGCGTTGTTTCTTGCTGTGATTCTTCGCTGACGATTTGGCTAGCTTGTTCTTGAAAAAATTCTGTAGCTTCGATTGATAACATAACTGTTGGCTGATCGACATCTCGAGCTGCTTCGCCACGAGCTGCTGCAATCTCAAGCAGGTGTGGCGTCTTTTTATCAGCTACGTTTTGGCAGACCTCTTCAGCGACAATATCAAGTGCTTCGATAGAGTCACCGGATACTTCTATGCAATTATGTCTTGCATCTACCTCGAACATATTTAGTCTATCGCCCCATCCTCTGGTGATTGTTCCACTATCGGCGCTTCTG
Source organism: Candidatus Saccharimonadota bacterium (assembly GCA_024635455.1). Classification (GTDB taxonomy): domain Bacteria; phylum Patescibacteriota; class Saccharimonadia; order Saccharimonadales; family SLHW01; genus SLHW01. Next base: position 260,367 of record JAGXIU010000003.1, read on the forward strand.
TTCCACCATCGCCTTTAATCAACGTGTTTCTTAAGTCCAAGCTGCCTTTCGCGCTGCTGTGGCTGCTACTCATGATATCCGTATCCGAAAAGACGGCGCTCTCAAGCGCATTCTTACGATCCTCTACCATTTGCTCGGCGAACGGTCTTGTAGTGGCGTCAAGAGTAGCAATCAGCCTACGTGCGGCTTGACGCGCGGCTCGGCTTAAAAGCCTTGGGCTGTCTCTAAATTCTTTGTGTTCCATTTAATAAGTACAGTACCATATTTAAAAGACTTGCACAAGTTGTTTTGCTCTGTATGGGCTATTTTTTGGTTGCGTAGGACGCTAGTTGTGCAACAGTTTTTTCGCTTAACATGCGTGAGGCTATCTCGCGCCGACCCTCAGGCTTATCAAGTTGTTCTTGCATTTGTGGGTCTTTGTATTGGCCTTTAAGTACCTGCATACGAATTTCGAGCTCTTCAGGTGTTACTTCAATCTTTTCTAGGTCTGCGACCTCCGATAATACTACGCTCGCCTTGACACGCTTTTCTGCCTCTGGAGCTACTTCTTTATCCTTATACTCGGCCTCAGTAAGTCCTTGCATCTCTAGGAATTCTTGTAGTGTCTGGCCACGATAGCTCAAGTTTTGTTTAAATTCTTGCATCATACGCTCGATTTGTTCATCAATCAGCGCCTGTGGGACCTCTAATTTTGATTTTTCTGTAATCTCACCGACAAGCTCAGACTCAAACGACAAGTCTGCTTGACGTTGCTTTTCAGTAGTAAGCTCTTTTTTAATGTCCTTTTTTAAATCAGCTAGAGACTCAACCGGACCAACTGTTTTTGCAAAAGCATCATCGGCTTTTGGCTTTTTAACAGCTTCGACTTTTTTAATCGTGACACTGAAGGTTACTTCTTGATTTGCGAGCGCTTTCACGCCGTAATCTTTTGGAAATGTTAAGGTGAATTCTCGAGTATCGCCTGGCTTCGCGCCGACGAGCTCTTCTTCAAAACCTGGGATAAATGTCTTGCTACCAAGTGCGAGCGGATAATCAGTGCCGTCAGCACCAGCTATCTTTTCGCCTTTCTTATCGGTACCAGTAAAATCTATCAGTATTTGATCGCCGTCTTTAGCGGCTCGCGTAACTTCTTCTTTCTCAGCTGAACGAGTTCGTAGGTTTTCAATCACATCAGTTACTTCCTTATCGGTAACTTTTACTTGCTCACGTGACTTCTTAATCTTTTTATAATCTGTAAGCTTAACTTCACCGAGAATAGAAACTTCTGCGCTAAATTCGAGCGTCTCGTATGGGACAAATTTTTCAATACTAATTTGTGGTTGCTCTACTGGACGAATCTGAGCTTCTTTTGCCGCTTGGGGGTATAGATCACTCACGGCAGTCTCAAGGAATTGTCGCTGCAGAAGGTCTTGGTCGACGTTCTTCTCGACCACGTCAAGTGGTGCCTTACCTTTTCTGAACCCAGCGATTGAAGCATCCTTGGCGAACTCTTGTAGTACAGCTTTTTTACTTTGCTTCAAGTCTTCACTATCGCCGGTAATGGTAAGTGTTATTTTGGTTGGTGATTGGTTCTTAGTAGTTACGTGCATAAGTATCTATCCTACCAGATATATTTGGTATTACAAATTAGCTAAGTAGCGCAGTAACGAGTTCTTCTTTTGAATACTGAACTTCCTCACCGTCTTCTAATCGCTTTAGGGTGAATCGAGCTTCAGTAATTTCTCGCTCACCAATAACTAAGATGTATGGTATTTGTTTTTTATCTGCAGCTTTTATCATCTTGTCCATTTTACGGCCTGTTGCATCCACGGCTACATTAACTCCACTCGTGCGCAAATCCTCAGCCACGGCAATAGCCTGCGAATAGACATCGCCATACACGACCAGATATACCAACGTTTCTGGCTGTATATTAGGTAGAAGATTGTGTATTTCAAGGAAGTTAATAAGCGTCATATCACCCATGCCAAACCCTATGGTTGGTATCGGATCAGCGCCAAATGACTCGAGTAGGTTATCGTAACGACCACCGCCGAACATTGAACGATTATTGTCCTGGTCTGTGTCGAAAACTTCAAAAACGATATCATTATAATAATCAAAGCCACGGGTAATAGTTGGGTCAAATACAAGATTTTGTATATTGCTCGATGTGGCTAAATTTATCAGTTCGCGTAAGGCATGAAGCGAATCATGTTCTCGCAGCAGTTCTGGAATTGAATCGAGGCTGTCAGTCTGCAATAGTTCCGTTATTGTTGAGACGGCTGCCTGAGGATTATTGGCTTCCTGCAGCAATTCAGACAATTGTTCATCGAATTTTTTCGTATCTAACTTATGTTTCCTGTCAATCAGTCGGAACAAATCCGCTTGTACCTGTTTCTGTAACTCGAAGTGCTCAGTGAACACCCAATCCATAAAAGCCCTGCTATTAATACGGATTGTATACATATCATCTGTTGCACCATAAGCTCCGAGCAAATCGCGAATCAGCGTGAGCATCTCGTGTTCAGCAGATATCCCAGCTTCTCCGAACAAATCAACGTTGAGTTGATAAAACTCTCGGCCTCTTCCGCGCTGAGTTCGCTCATAGCGCCAACATTGCGGAATAGAATACCAACGAAGTGGATAGGCAAGCTCTTGCCTTCTCCCGGCAACCATACGAGCAATACTTGGTGTCATCTCTGTTCGTAAGGTCACACTTCGCTCGCCCCTATCCGTAAATGTATAGGTTTGTTGCTCTATTATTTCTTGATTACCTTTTTCTAGATAGAGATCGGTCGGTTCAAGAATTGGCGCATCGTATTCTTCATAGCCAAACCGCTCAACAACCTTGCGCATCGTGGTGAATATATACTTTTGCAGACCCTTATCCTCGGGATAAAAGTCTCGGGCTCCTTTGTAGGGTTGGGTTGATATGCTCATATTGGATTCTATTGTAGCAGGAGGGTAGCATTACGTATATCTTACGACTCGTAACTTGCCAAGATGAAAAGATACGATATCTTGAATAAAACTATCCGCTACAGTTCATGCGGAGATGAACAGTAAGGGATGGTGCCGCGGGAGAGACTCGAACTCTCACACCTCTCGATACTAGTTCCTAAAACTAGCGCGTCTACCAATTCCGCCACCGCGGCGCACCTAATTGTTTTACAGTTAGCTATTGTAGCTCTCAGCAACTGATTGAGCAAATGAAAATCAGCGTTTATAAAATAGTAGCCTAGCGTCACCATAGCGCTTCTCGCGTACCAGTGACCAGCTACCAAGTCGCGGCAGCTCCTGATTTGTCGGCCAAGACACAACTAATACACCGGTTGCTGCAACGTGTCGAGCAAACTGTTCAACAGTGGCAACTTGTGTATCGTTGTATGGTGGATCGCAAACGACGACATCATATAGCTGGTTTGTATGCGCCGATGACCAAGTTTTTGCAGGAATGTGAATCACTTTCATAGTATCAATGCCGAGCGTCGCTATATTTTCTACAATACAGCGATATGCAGTCACGTCTCTTTCTAGCGCTAATACTTGCTGAGCATTTCGGCTAATCGCCTCTATTGCAACAGCGCCCGTCCCTGAGAATACATCAAGCACACTCATACCTGATATATCGCCCAAAGCGTTGAACAATGCTCCCCTTATCTTATCGCTCATTGGGTGCGTTCGATTACCGGATGGAGCCTTAAACTGACGTCCGCCTAAAAATCCAGCTATGACCCTCATTTGATGTTGTCGGATGTTTCAATCCCCGCCTCCAAACATGCGCTGTACCAGGTTAGCGAAACAGTTTTTATAATAGTTGGACCGAGTACGTGTCGCACCTGATAGGCAAGCTTTGGTGACCAGCCAGTTTTGTAGTAACGGTCATACATCTCTAGGGCAGCAATTTCACGTGCAGCCCTACGAAACCACTCGATGTATCCAATCTCCTGTAGTGCTTCAACGTCTTCGTGCTTAGGTACTGCCTCCCCAAAACCAAGCGGTGCGATAATTGTAGCGATACCTAACTCAAACAAACCATGAGTTGTCATCAAGCCTTTTGGGCCCCACATCTTCCAATTGTTTTTGACTTTTTCTCTCGTCGTATCACCTGGCATGACGAGCTTTTCTTTGATCGTAGTCCTATCAAGTATTGCTTTACCACCCCGTAACTTAATCAGTTCTTTTTCATAAGGATAATGATGAGCTGGTGTAAGTCCATCAACCAATGCGTGGGCTAACCAAGCTGCTTCGAACGAGGCACGTTCATTGTTTTTTGCCTTCAGTTGTTTCAGTAAGTTATTATAGTGCTCTTCTATGAGGTCAATTAATGCTGAGTCACCGTTATCGAACGGACTGTAGTAATGCCACGGTTCATCTTGGGCAGGGCTTTTTCGCTTAATACCATCAGGGCCGTTCTTACCTTCAAATCGTAAAATATCCTTAATAGAAGGAAAGGTGTCATCGACTGGCGATAGCTTTACTAAGTGCTTCCGGGCAACCCGATCTATCTTCTGATGGGCGCCGGCAACTCTACCTGAGTATTTCGTAATCGTAGAACCTGAGTACATTATCGTATTATGTGCGTGCGAACAGTCGCACAACCCTTTACTTACTTATGTGTTGCCTGGAGTGCTCCGGGTAACTTCTTATTGTAGATTCGTGACTGATCGTAGCGATTGAACACGTGAGTACAGATGCTCGTATTGTAGCAAATCTTGGCCAGAATCGATAAAATCCTGAGCAGCATTGCGGGCTGACGCGATTAGTTCTGTATCTGTTAAAGAGGCGACGCGTAAATCAAGTGCACCGTGTTGGTATGTCCCGTAAATTGCACCTGGGCCACGGAGCTCTAGGTCAAGTTCTGCGAGACGAAAACCATCGCTCATATCAGCTACCGCCCTTATGCGTCGACTCGGGCGTTTGCTATCGCTTAGCACGAGATAACAATAGCTTTGCTGCTCGGAGCGCCCAACCCGGCCGCGAAGTTGATGAATCTGCGCCAGTCCAAATCGATCTGCGCTTTCTATAATCATCATAGTAGCGTTTGGCACATCAACACCGACCTCTATGACCGTAGTACTCACCAGTACATCCAGTTTATGCTCAAGAAATTCTTGCATGACTGCAGTTTTCTGCTCTTGAGATAGCTTTCCGTGCAAGAGTCCGATTCGCCACGATTTGAGATCTTTTTGCTTGAGTCGTTTATAAACCTCAGTAGCTGATTGCGCTTTGAGCATTTCACTGTCCTCAATAAGTGGACAGACAACAAACAGCTGACGTCCTTCACGCAGCCCTTGTTCTACTTCGGTGTAAAGTTGCGCTCTAGAATTTGGTGAATGAATAGTGGTCTCAACTGGCTTTCTGCCAGCAGGCTTCTGCGCTAAGACCGATATATCCAGCTCACCGTACAGTGTTAGAGCGAGACTCCGCGGTATTGGCGTTGCGGTCATGTGAAGAACGTGTGGCATATAACCAACCGTTTTTTGTAGCTTGTGGCGTTGTTCTACACCAAATCGATGCTGTTCGTCAACAATGACCAGCCCCAAATTATGCATCGTTACTGCGTCACTTATCAATGCGTGCGTCCCAATAATACAGTGCAGTTGGTTGTCCGTAATTTGCTGGTGTAATTGTTTTTTCTGCTTGGTGCTCAAGCTACCCGTTAGCAGTCCGATCTGTTTGTCCATACCTAGCGGAGCAAGCAAGGAGCGCATTGTTACTTCATGTTGCCGAGCCAATATTTCAGTTGGCGCCATTAATGCCACTTGAAAACCATGCTTTATTGCCATGGCCGTAGCCATGGCCGCGACTACTGTTTTACCAGAACCAACGTCACCTTCTAATAATCGGTTCATTGGCTGAGTTTTCTGCATATCTTGATATATACGCCAAGCGGACTTCCGCTGATCTTCAGTGAGATCAAATGGTAAATTTTGCACAATCGATTGCGCGACTGAACTCTCAAATGGCACAGAAACTGCAGTGTCTTGCATAAGCTCATATTTATTCAGAAGCGACGCTAACGTAAGCTGAAAGACTTCCTCAAATCCAAATCTATGACGTGCTTCCTGGAGTTGTTTTGATGAGTCAGGAAAATGAATCTGCTGCAGAGCTTCTGCGCGAGGTGATAATGCCGTAGCTTGTAGTACTGATTGAGGCAATGTTTCTAGACTAGTTTTTATTAATGACTGGCATTGGTCAATTAACTTTCTGATTTGTACCGATGTTATACCACGTGACTCTCTGTAGACTGGAACGATTCGAGCAGTGTGCACGGTGGTATCACTGACCTGCTCGATGATTGGATTTTGCAAGGAGAATCGTTGCCGACGTAACTGAAAGTCGCCCGATAAATAGTATGCCTGGCCAGGCTGAATCGACTTCGCCCGATAAGGCTGGTTAAACCAGACAACACGCAGAGAACCGGTCTTATCATGCGCCGAGGCTTCAGTAATATGTAAGCCTCGCCGTACGTAGCGTCCCTTTACATCAGAAATCGTAGCCTCTATTGTCACCATACCAGGCTCAACTGAATCGATTGGATCTATCTGAGAGTAGTCATTGTATTCTCTTGGGAAATAATCCAGTAGATCGCTTAGCGTATCTATACCCATAGCACGAAGTTTGTCAGCGAAAACATCGCCTACCCCACGTAATACCTGGACTTTATCACTTACCTTCATACTGTGATGTAGTATACCTACTTCACGCGACGAACGAGGAAAAACGTACTTGGACCAAAGTACATTTTTGCCAGCAATGGTTGCAAAATATACTCAATCTTCAACATAAACCATCTTGGCAGTATAGCCTTAAGTCTTGGGCTGCGCAGATTTGAAACTGACAACGTTTTCTCTACTTTTAAGCCAGCGTGAGCCAACTGTTTTATGACTGTCTTAGGGTTATGGTTTACAAATGCAACTTCATCATCCCGCTGATTTTCTTTCGAACGGATATCAACTGGTTTCAATGGTAGTGGTTTTCGCTTGAGTAAATACTTGAATCGGTTACGAGCGTGCGCATAGTTTGCGACTTCAAGTACTAAATAACCATCTTTTCGAAGCGCCCGCGCTATCTCGGAGAATTCTTTTGAAGGATCTGGCAAGTGGTGCATCACGCGAATCATTGTTATGAGATCAACTGTATTGGTCTCGAACTGCAGATCATCGGCTTGCATCTTTTTCTGGGAAATATCTGGGTATTTTTTGAGGTATTTTTTCGCAATATCAAGTTGTGTTTGTGACGGCTCAGCTAGCGTTACGTTGCGAGCATATCGCTGCAATAGAATACAAAGTCTACCATACCCGCCACCAATATCGACAGCTGTGTCAAACTCTCTGCCTCGAAGTAGTCGCTTTATGGCTTGTTGCTCGGCAGCATGTTCATAATCTCGGCCGTCCCAGTACTTTAGGTAGTTATAGTTACCACTGTCGTATTGATCAGCTTTCTTCTTTTTGCTACGTGGCTTCGTGCTAGATGTTTTCTGTTTGCGTGGCATAACTGGAGTAGTATAGCAGGTTACTTATTTGATGCGAGCTCGATTAGAGCAGTATTTTTTAAGGTTTTACCCTTCCGAAGCAGTAATCGGTTGTTTCGGAAATTTTCTTGATTGAATTCTTCTGTTTGTATGCTCGTACCATTTACGTACACCGAACCACCGCTAACGAGCCGACGTGCCTCCGTTTTTGAGCTGGCGAGCCCGCTTTCAGACAAAGCATCTACAACCGAAGCATTCGCAGGAATTACTGCTGAGGCCAGCTCTTCACGCAACAGTGCCAGTTGCGTCTCGGTAGCTTCTTGAATATCGATTTTTCCAGTGATGAAATTAGTTACGTCCTCAGCTCCATCACGAATATCGGCGCCGTGCACGATTTGGGTAACTTCATGAGCAAGCCGTTGCTGCGCATAGCGCTGCTTTGGGTCTGCTTGATGTTGTTCAATAATGGCTTCTAGCTCAGCTTTATCAAGTTCAGTATAAATTTTGAGGTATTCCTCGACACCTGCATCGTCCACATTCAACCAAAACTGATAAAATTGCGTCGGGCTGGTTAATTCAGAGTCAAGCCAAACTGCTCCAGCTTCAGTCTTGCCGAATTTTTTTCCAGTAGTTTTATTAATAATTAGGGGTGCAGACCATACCTGTGCTTCGTTTCCAGATATCCGACGCACGAGCTCCACTCCTGCCAGACTATTACCCCATTGGTCAGAGCCACACAATTGCAGCGTTACGCCGTAGTTTTTATTCAGATAATAAAAATCATAGCCTTGGATGAGGGCATAGCTAAACTCAGCATAACTTATCCCGGCTCCGTCTTCACGAAGGCGTGCTTGTACAAAATCTCTACCAAGCATCTGCCGCATTGGAACGTGTTTGCCGACATCGCGCAAAAACTCTAGGTAGCCGATATCTTTGAACCAGTCATAATTGTCAACGAGTTGAAAAGATTGGCCACTAAAGATTTGTTCGTACTGTTTAACTATCGCTTGTTTGTTTTTTTGTATCTCTTCATGAGTTTTGAGGCTACGTTCTTCGGCCTTGCCGTCGGGGTCACCGATAAGCCCGGTTGCACCACCGACTAATAGTACTGCCTTATGTCCTGCCGCGATAAAATGCCGAATCATCATTGCGATGGCAAGATGACCAATCGTCATAGATGTAGCGCTCGGGTCAACACCCCAATAAAAGGTTATAGGCTGCTCGTCTAATACAGTACTGTCCGAATAGGTTGTCTGATTAACGAAGCCGCGCCACGTAAGTTCTTCTGATAACTTCATACGCGTCCCAGTATACAATAAACAAGCACAGAGGTTGGAATTTTGTAATTGAAAGTGCTCATTATTTGCTATACTGAAGGCTGAGCTTTTATGCTTATTATGAGGGAGAAAACTACTTACACATGAGTAAATCGACTAAGAAGCGTAAGAAACCGTCAGAGGGAGCGCGTACTAATAAAGGACGGCGTAAAAAGACGTCCAAAAACACCTACACCACGAAAAATGGCCAGAATATACGTGTGAATCGTACCATTCTAGATAAATTACGAGCACGAAAAGCTAATAATGCAAAGAAGCGTGCCCGACGTTTAGCAGGAATGCCAAAAAGTCGATTTAAACGGTTCTTTTATCGGCTCCACCCGAAACGACTTTATAAGTATTGGTTTAGTCGTGAAGGAGCTATTATGTTCCTCCGAGTTACTGGCATTGCTATCATTACTGGCTTCCTGGTGCTGGTGGGGCTATTTGCCTACTTCCGCAAAGACTTACCTGACCTGAGAGACATATCTGGCAACAATATAGGTGGCAGCATCCGCTACTACGACCGCACTGGGGAGACGCTCCTATGGGAAGATTTCGACGCCGTGAAGCGCGTACCTGTTCCTGGCGATCAAATATCAGAGCACATGAAAAATGCGACCATTGCTGTTGAGGACAGGGACTTCTTTGAGCATAGTGGTTTTGATGTGCGCGGTATATCGCGTGCGGCTTTTCGTAATATCACTGGTCAAGGCGAGGTACGTCAAGGTGGTTCTACTATCACACAGCAATTAGTTCGACTCACGCAATCTGAGGTAGGTGCTGAGCAGACATACACTCGCAAAGTTAAAGAGCTCATATTATCAATCGAGCTAGAGAGAAGCTTCACAAAAGATGAGATTCTCGTCGGATACCTAAATACTGCTCCTTACGGTAATGTCCAATACGGTGTAGAATCAGCATCTCGTGATTACTTTAGTAAGTCAGCAAAAGATCTTGATCCAATCGAATCAGCATACTTAGCTGCTATGCCACAATCGCCGTCATATTATTCACCCTATGGACCAAACTTTAATCCTGAGGCACTCATAGGCCGAACGACATTCATATTAGGCCAGATGCGGAGCATGGATATGATTACAGACGAGGAGTATGAAGCAGCGCTTGAGGTTGATATCTTAGATCGCGTAAAAGAACCTCAACCAAAGTATGGCAGTATCCGTGCACCGTGGTTTGTACTGACAGCAAAAGACCAACTCGAAGCTACCTATACCGAAGGCGCTGTACAGCGTGGTGGCTGGAAAATAATTACAACTCTTGATCTAGACGTTCAAGAGATTGCCGAGAAAAACGTATCCGGTGGCATGCCGCAAATTGTTTCTCAAGGTGGTGACTCAGCTGGTTTCGTAGCGGAAGATGTAGAGACAGGTCAAGTGGTTGCACTCGTCGGTGGCTCTGATTTTACTAACGATGAATATGGCCAGAATAACTACGCTCGCCTCCGACTTCCACCTGGATCTAGCTTTAAACCATATGACTATTTATCGCTGATCGATAATACTGAAGACTTTGGTGCCGGCTCAGTACTCTATGATAGTCGCGGACCAGTTCCGGGTTATCCTTGTACAACTGGGTCCGGCAGAACCGGAAACTGTCTGCGTAACTATGACTTCCGCTATCCGGGTCCAGTAACGCTCCGCTACGCGTTGGGTGGATCTAGGAACGTACCAGCTGTAAAAGCTATGTTGATTGCTGGCATTGATAACACAATTGCCACCGCCGAGAAAGTTATGGCAAACCCCGATGACCCAGAAGAGATTGTTGATGACACTTACAACTGTTATGCTGATGACCTGTTAACCATCAAGGCAGATTGTTTCGCTTCTTCTGCTATTGGTGATGGTGCATATTTACGACTCGACGATCATGTTCATGGCATGGCGACAATATCGCGCCATGGACTGAACATTCCCCAGACATATATATTAAAAATTGAGGATTCAACAGGTCGAGTTATCGACGAATGGGAGCCCTCAGCTGGCGACCAAGTCGTTCGTGAAGAATCAGCCTATATCGTGGCGGATATGATGGCGGATCCAAATGCCAGCTACATGAGCAGAAAGCCACACCGTTTTAATGGTTGGGACTTCAGCCTCAAGACTGGTACTACCAATGATTCAAAAGACGGCTGGCTACTTGGGTTCTCGACAAAATATTCAGCTGGTGTATGGGTCGGATCGCATAACCGTCGCGTTGAGATGTCAGGCTTTATGGAAACTATGACACAACCAATCTGGCAAGGATTTATGGAAGACGTTCATCGTGAGCTTGAGCCAATTGAGCGCGTACGGCCGAGCGGAATACAAGAACTTCCAGCTTTTGTTATACGAAGTAATGTTGGATTAGCTTCAGTTGAACCAAGCCGTGCGACCGATTTGTATCCAAGTTGGTATGGTAGGCAAACTGCTAGCAATGAAAAACAAGAAATTGACGTCGTTTCAAATAAACTCGCGACCGAGTGTACCCCAGGACGAGCACGTCGTGAAGTTACTGGTGGTGATCCATCACTATTCTCGGGCGATACGTTCGTTAATGAAGCCGCTGATACCACCCAAGAAGATGATGTTCATAACTGTAACGACACTAAGCCAAAGATCAGTATATCAATCGATCAGAACAACGAAATATACACCATTCGAGCCAGCGTCACGCAAGGAACGCATCCGATATCGAGCGATGACTTCCAAGGTGTCGTAAACTTCTCAGTTGGTGGTAACGTCATACAGTCTTACGAGGTTAATGGTCCAGGCCCAACCCAGCGCTTTACATATTCTGGTAGTTTTTCTGGTACACGTACCTTGACAGCAGAAATCATTGACAGTGTTCTCTACGATGGTCAAGACCAGGTAACGCTCAGTGGACTTACGGTAGAGGAAGAAGAGCCTAGTGATCTAGTCATTACTGCAGCTACTTACAATACAGACGATGAGAAAGCAACGTTTAGCTGGAGTGAAAACTCTGGTCCAGTAACTATATATACTGCCTCAAACCAAGAATTGTGCACTGGAAATAACGGTAGTGCTAATTCGTGTACCTATGAGGGTGATGCTGTAGGTGTTGGTGACCAGGTTTATGCAGCGGACAACAGTTCAACCTCAGAAACTTTCACAATCACGGAAGACTAGTCCTAGCAATTTAGTTCGCTGGAACACGACCAAGTATTTACCTACGATTTCAAGTAAGTGTTGAGTGCTGTACGTACGCTTGAAACACCCTTGTACTGCTTAGGCTGTGCTTTGCCTTGCAATACCGGGCCGACTGCCTCGTCGAACCCAAGTTTACGTGCTTCCTGAATTCGCTTATCAATATGGGGTACGTGTCGCACTTCACCCGATAAGCCAAGCTCGCCAAACACAACTGCATTCTTGCTTAGCTGCATTGACTTTGCTGCAGAGGCAATTGCCATAGCTACAGCTAAATCACCGGCAGGTTCTTGTAGGCGTATGCCGCCGACAATATTCACGTATACATCCATATCAGCCAGCTTGAGCTTTGTGCGCCGCTCTAACATGGCAATGAGTAGCTGGAGCCGGTTCAAGTCCATACCGCTAGCGGCTCGTTTTGGATATCCATAATTGGTTTGGTTAACTAACGCTTGCACCTCAACCAGCAACGGTCGTGTTCCTTCCATGGTTGCCAATACCACCGATCCATCTGTTTGCTGCCGTTCGGCCAATAGCGCGGCTGATGGATTTTTAACGACTTCAAGTCCACTGCCTTTCATTTCAAAAAGAGCAGAATCTTCAGTCGAACCATACCGATTCTTGATTGCTCGCAGTATCTTAAAGCCACCGTATCTATCACCCTCAAGCTGTAATACGACATCAACGATATGCTCGAGTAGCTTCGGCCCTGCGATAGAGCCCTCTTTTGTAACATGCCCAACTAATATTAGCGCCGTGTTTGATTGCTTGGCTGCATAACTAAGCATCTTTGTGCTATTGGTAATTTGCGACATAGAGCCTGCAGCTGAGCTAATGTCGTTACAAGCGACTGTCTGAATAGAGTCTACGACCACTATGTCATAGTCACCCTGACTGATGGTGGCGGAGATATCGTCCGTTACATTAGTAGCGACGATATGTAATAGATTAGAAGAAATACCGAGTCGTTTCGCGCGCAAACCCACCTGGTGAGTTGATTCCTCACCACTTATATAAAGCACCTGCTTGTTTTTGGCTATAGCATGAGCAATTTGTAAGAGTATTGTGCTCTTGCCGATTCCGGGCTGACCAGCCAATAAGTTCACGCTACCTGCGACAAAACCACCTCCAAGTAGCACATCAACATCAGCGATGGCTGTCTGCAGCCTTGGTTCATCGTGAGCGACAGCATCAGAAACTGAATCAGGTTTTAGAATACTTCCCGCTGAACTGTTCTTTGAGGTACCTGGCTTCGCGCCAACAATAACTGATTCCTCGAGAGTGTTCCATTCACCGCAGGTAAAACACTTCCCGCTCCAGCGTTGCGACTCACCGCCACAACTGCTACATATATAGACTGTCTTATCCTTTGCCATCAGTTAGAGCTCCTCATTTGCGTCAAAGCGACGCGGCCTACTATCGATTGAGTCAATCAGTGACTCATGTGCGAGCGCGGCTGCGTTTCTTTCGGACACTAGTTCATTGTATGCGTCTATCATATCACCCAATCGAGCCACCTCTTGGTTGTAGGTAACGACCCCCTGGTTGAAGCTAGCGATACCGTTGTTATAGGCGGAAATATTTTCTTGCTCGAGCAGTCGATTCAGCTGCTCCCTCTCTTGCTCCAGCTGACCTGCCCTGGCCTCCATTTCAACCTGAAGTGACTCAATACTCGCCTGCTCCTGCTTAAGACGAGCGTCAAGCTGATCTACACGTTGCCTGGCCTTCTCAAACACACTGGCATACTGGTCACTGAGATCGACGATTTGTAATCTATCGTCAAAATACTGTGCATAATAATCTTCTAGCTCAGGGGTTAGTTGCCGTACTTCCGTAGCCAGAATCGAATGTAATTCGTTCAAGACTACAGCTGAATCTCGTTGACGATAAGCTTCAATTGTTTCTTGTATCCGCTCGTCATCTAGCTGATTGAAGAACGCAAGATTCAATTGGTCAATACGCTCACGTTCTGAGCTTGACAATCTCTCATAGGCAACATGAAGCATTTCATGGGCAGCGGTTACTTGACGAACACCCGAGAGCTGCTCATCATCAACGTCGAATATATATATTCCAGCTCGGCTAATGTAGCACCCGAGTACAATCGACTTCTCAGCTATCGTACAACGCTGACGGAACGTATCTGTATTCAGTAGCTGTGGGTCATATACATAAAAATAACGCCGCGCAAGCTCAGTCATAGTAGTATCGTTTGCGAGTTGCTCAATACTACTCGTTGGCTCATAGTCACGCAATAACCACCAGTCTATGACTTGATCTTGGCGGAACACAATAAACAGACTCAGCCCAATAACAACGACTGATACTATCCCAGCAGAAAACTTTCCTAGGCTGCGCAACATGGCTCTATCATACGATATATTCGCCTAAGATACAGGTTGAACTTTATCGTGACGAGCATTACCTGTCTCGGTTTTAACCTTAAATACCGGTTCGTGCTTGCGGGCGCTCATCTGAATGATGTCTCCGCGCTCTGCATTTCCCTCCAGTAAAGCAACTGCAACGTAATCCTCAACTGTATCAGCTAGCAATCGGCGCATTGGGCGTACGCCATTATGTGGATCATAGCCCTTCTCGAGTAAGTACCGCTTACCAGTTGTAGTGACCTCTAGGCCAAGGCCGTGCTTCAGCAGACGTTCTCGCAAATCTTTTAGCTGCAGTTCGAGTATCTTCTGAACGTTCTTTTTCGTCAGTGCACGAAATACAATCGTTTTATCAATACGGTTGAGCAGCTCTGGCCGAAGCATATTCTTGAGTTCGTCCAAGGCTTTTTCTTTATTCGATTCATGTAGTACATCGAGGTTTTCAACATCTTTTGGTGATTCTGCACTGAATCCAAGCGATGCTTCCTTTTGCAACTTCTCTGCCCCGACGTTACTCGTCATTATGATGATGGTATTGGTAAAGTCGATTTTTCTCCCCTTCGCATCAGTCAACACGCCGTCCTCAAGTATCTGCAGGAGCATGTGGAAGAAATCAGGGTGAGCTTTCTCTATCTCATCAAACAAGACAAGGCTATAGGGCTGTCGGCGAACCTTATCAGTTAGTTGTCCACCGTCATCATACCCAACAAAACCTGCAGGAGCACCCACCAACCGTGAGGTTGTATGACGCTCAGCAAACTCACTCATATCAATCTTGACTAGTGCCTCGCTGCCACCAAAAAATTCGTTGGCCAGTGTACGGGCCAATTCTGTCTTTCCCACACCAGTTGGGCCAAGAAAGATGAATGAACCAATTGGACGCTGCTCAGCGCTAATCCCGGTACGGTTCCGTCGGATCGCCTTGGATACAGCAGTAACTGCCTCAGATTGGCCAATAATATTTGAGGAAAGGTTTTTCTCAAGGTTTATCAAATACTTCGCTTCGGATTTGATGACCTTTTGTACTGGCACACCGGTAATACGAGATACAACCTCCGCAACATGCTCGCTATTTAGCTTGAGACTTTTTGCTGCGCTCGTTTTCTTTTCGAGTACACGAAGCTCCTCCTGAATACGACTTGATTTGGTTTTATAGACAGCTGCCTTTTCGTAATTCTCCGCATCAGCTGCTTCTTCTCTCCTCAGATTAATGAGTTGAAGTTCTTTTCGTAAATCACGCACCTTTGATGGTGTCTTACCCTTATCTACGCGAACGTGAGCTGCTGTCTCGTCCAGCAAGTCAATGGCCTTGTCTGGCATGAATCTGTCGTTGATGTAGCGCTTCGCCAGCGCAACAGTGTTCTCGATCAACTCATCGCTAATCTCGACGTTATGATACTGCTCATAGTGCTTTCGTAGGCCTTTGAGTATTGCTACCGTTTCTGCCTCATTTGTTTCTGGAACTTGAATTGGCTGAAAGCGGCGTTCAAGCGCAACGTCTTTTTCTATATGCTTCGTGTATTCCTGAGTTGTAGTAGCACCAATCACCTGAATCTTACCGCGCGATAAGGCTGGCTTGAGTATATTACCGGCATCCATTGATCCCTCTGCCGATCCAGCGCCAACGATAAGATGAAGCTCATCAATAAAGAGAATTACATGCTCATCGTCTTCCACCTCTTTCATGACTTTTTTCAGTCTATCCTCGAACTCACCACGATATTTTGTACCGGCGACCATAGCCGCAAGATCAAGCGTAATAATTCGTTTATCTAAGAGAGAATCAGGGACATCTTCGGACACAACGCGCTGAGCTAACCCCTCGACGATTGCCGTTTTACCAACGCCAGGTTCTCCTATTAATACCGGGTTGTTCTTGGTGCGACGGTTAAGAATAGTTATGACGCGTCGAATTTGATTTTCTCGCCCAACAACTGGATCAAGTGTACTATTCCGAGCTTCCTCAGTTAAGTCGGTACCAAAGTAATCGAGCAAAGTTTTCTTACGCTTCTTACTTCGCTTACTATTGAGCTTCTGTGCTATGTCATCGCCATCATACTGTTGTTTGTTAAGAAACTGTTCGAGGTCCTGCACTAAGCCATCAACGTCTATGCTCATATCTTGCAGTAAGGTTGTCGCCCGAGCGTTTTTTTGCGTCAAAATACTGTAGAGAATGTGCTCGGTGCCACAGTAATCTTGGTTATAATCTTGAGCAATTTCATATGCCATCTTGAGCGTTAGCTTTGCTGTCTCACTCAAACCCTTTGAACCCATGTTCAAAACAAGGGTTTTTGGCGTAAGGTTCAACGCCATACGGGCACGGTCAAGCGTAATGCCAGCTCCTTCGAGCAACTTTGAGCCCATGCTCGATTGCTGGGCTAGCACACCAAGCAAAAGGTGTTCTGTACCAATATAAGCACTGCCGAAACTACGCGCAATTGTAGTAGCATGGTGCAAACTCGCCTGCGCATTGTCAGTTAGGTTGTGTAAAAAATCTTGAAAATCTGGTGAATTAGGCATCATTGTTTTTGTCGCCCTCGCTTATTACGTTGTCATGCACCGTGCTATTGGGCATACTTACATAATAGCACTTAGCACTCTCAGGTCAAGAGTGCTAAGTTACTGAAAAGATACAATCGTGCTATTTATAGCATACTACATTATTGTAGTAAAGTCAATGCCTATTGCCCATGCTCTTCGATTGCGTCCAGTAGTGAGCTTTCGAGTTCTGACTTTTTCTTAAGCTTCTGTACAACTTGGCGAGACTCAGGTGTTGATTTTTCACTGTTATTCTCAGCTTTTTTTGGTTGCTTGTCTTGTTCGCTCTTCTGTTGGTCATTATTTTCTTGCGTATTCTTCTGCTTATCTTCTGGTTGCATATCTGCCTCCTCTTTCTCTTCATTTTCAGTTTCTGATGCGATATCTAGCTCATAGCCAGTAAGCTTCGACGCAAGCCGGACATTCTGTCCGCTTCGTCCGATTGCAATGCTTAGCTGATCTTCAGGCACAATAACCTTTGCTTTACTATCTTTAATTTCTACTTCAGTAACCTTTGTTGGACTGAGTGCGTTAATGATGTAAGTCTTTGGATCTTCGGACCATACGACGATATCAATCTTTTCTTGTTCCCCGATCTCACTCATGACTGCATTGACACGAGTGCCATGTCCGCCAACAAAAGTACCTACTGGGTCAACACCCTGGACGCTACTAGCGACTGCTAACTTGGTTCGGACACCAGCTTCACGGGCGATTTCTTTTATCTCAACCGCACCACCTTCCATCTCTGGTACTTCATTACGGAATAACCACTCCACGAATGCAGTGTTGCCACGGCTCACCACGAGCTGCGGACCGCGAAAACCACGCTCCACGTCCTTCAGAAACACTTTTAGACGCTGACCTGGATGGTAGCGTTCGCCTTGAATCTGCTCGCTGCGCGGCATAATACCTTGCGCTTTGCCAAGATCAACCCGCACAATATTACCTTCGACTCGAGAGACAATAGCATTAATAAGTGTGCCGATCTTGTCTTCATACTCATTGAGAATAATCTCACGCTCCGCTTCACGTAAACGTTGAAGCACCACTTGCTTAGCAGTTTGAGCTGCCACCCGACCGAAATCTTTCAAGTCTTGATGGACTTCAATTAAGTCACCTTCTTTAGCATCTTTTTTCATAACTTTGGCGTCTGACAAGCTAATTTCAGAACGTTCATGCTCAACCTGCTTGACGACTTCTTTGCTTGCATAAATATCGACATCACCGTTGTTTAGGTTGATGGTTACTCGAACTTCTTGCTCTCGATCACCATGATCGCGCCGATAAGCTGCTGCTAAAGCTTGTTCGACAACTTCTTTTACGGCATCTTCTTCGAGGCTTTTCTCCTCAGCAATTGCTCGTACCGCAGTAGCAATTTGTTTAAAGTCAAAATCCATATTATCTCTCTTTCTTTATGGTTCATCCTATGAAAAAATCCGACCATAATATGGCCGGATCAGTCGCTAACATATTATCCTACAAATGCATGAAAGTCAATGTGTTTTTATATTATTTCATCTGTTAGAATGAACATAATATGGGAAAACAAGTAAAACACCTACTAGCATATTTTCAGCCCAAGCATTACAACTTGCAGCTTGATCTAGATAAATCGGAAATGACATTTCGTGGCGAGCTCCAGTTGACTGGGAAAAAAGTCGGTAGACCGACAAAGCGTATTACACTACACCAAAACGGACTCACGGTGAGTAAGGCGTTTATTCTTAAAACCGATAAAGGCTCAACTCATGAGGTACCGGTAACTCGCATTGTGAAGCAAGACTCATTCGATGAGGTCCGCTTACACACCGATGAACAGCTTTACCCGGGAAACTACACTATAAAGCTCGAGTTTTCAGGAGATATTACCCAACAAATGAATGGCGTATACCCATGTAACTTCATGCACGACGGGCAAAAGAAACAACTACTCGCGACTCAGTTCGAGAGCCACCATGCAAGAGAAGTGTTCCCTTGCATCGACGAGCCTGCCGCCAAGGCAACCTTCAGCCTTAAGCTTTCGACTGATACTGACGAAACCGTTCTATCCAATACGCCGATTGAAGATCAAAAAACCAAAGGAAATCGACTCATTACCCAGTTTGAAAAAACACCGATTATGAGCACCTACTTGTTAGCGTTTGTCGTAGGAGAGATGGATTACAAAGAGACAAAAACGAATGCTGGTGTCGTCATCCGTGGCTACACCACTCCTGATAATGTTGACTATGTTGATTTTGCACTAGACGTTGCTAGGCAGTGCATAGAGTTCTATGATGAATACTTTGCAATATCATATCCATTAGAAAAATGTGATTTGATCGCCTTGCCTGATTTCTCATCTGGTGCGATGGAGAATTGGGGTTGTATAACCTTCCGTGAGCAAACCTTACTGGTGGATCCAGCGCACACTGCTCTTTCGACCAAGCAATATGTTGCCATGGTTGTAGCGCATGAGTTAGCCCACCAATGGTTTGGTAACCTCGTCACCATGCGATGGTGGACTGACCTATGGCTCAACGAGGGATTCGCTAGTTGGATTGAGTTCTTGGCGATCGACACGCTATTTCCCGACTGGGATATGTGGACGCAGTTTACCTCGAGCGAGCAGCAGCAAGCTATGCGGCTCGACACCCTAGAGCACACACACCCTGTAGAAGTACCAGTCAACAGTCCGGATGAAATCCGTACAATCTTTGATGCAATCAGCTACAGCAAGGGCGCCAGCGTAATCCATATGCTCCATGAATATCTCGGACCGAAAGATTTTCGTATTGGGCTACAGCATTATCTTAAATCCCATGCCTATAGCAATACTGATACAGTTGATCTATGGCAGGCTCTCGAGGATAGTAGTCACAAGCCGGTTCGTGCATTTATGCATGACTGGACATCGCAGACTGGCTATCCAGTTGTACGTGCGGATGTGGATCTGCCAAACGTAACGCTACGACAACACCGTTTTATGACCAACCCAGAAAAAGGTGAAACCAGTAAAACACTTTGGCCAATCCCGCTTCTGCTTCCAGAGCTTCCCGATGAAGATACCCTTGAAGACAAAAAAACCAAACTTACCTATACTTCCGATGAAATCTTTAAACTAAACCACGGTCAGAGTGGTTTTTATCGAACCGTATACAATAACAGCCACTTGCATACTCTCGGTAGTTACGTAAAGAAAGGGCGACTGAAGCCATTGGATAGAATCGGTATCCTGTCTGATGCGTTTGAGGCAGCACGGTACGGGTATTCAGATACGACTGAAGTAATCGCATTGCTAGAAAACTTCTTCGAGGAAGACAGTTACGCTGTTTGGGAAATTATCACAAGCTGGATTGGCTCGTTACGACTTGTCATGGACGACGAGGAATTACGCGAAGCCATTAAACCGTTTGTTCGAGCATTGATTGCGTCACAGCTAAAGCGTTTAGGCTGGGAACAGAAAGATGCTGATAGTCACTTTGATAGATTGTTGCGTCCAATTATTATTGGCATGGCGGCTTCAGCTGACGAAGCTTGGGTAGTAGAAAAGTGCCAGGAGTTATTTGATAGCGTCGATACAGCCAATGATCTGCGAGCAGACTTAGGTACTGTACCGAGTAGTAAAAAGATAAAGCGTGGGCTCATTCACCCAGACTTACGCGGCGCGGTCTTTGGGACCGTCGCAAAAAGAGGTGACAAAGCAACCTTTGACAAGTTAGTCCGCATGCATAACAAAGCTCACTTAAGCGAAGAAAAAACTACACTTGCCGCAGCCATCACCTCGTTTCAGCAACCAGAACTAATATCCGAATCGCTGAAAATGATTCGATCTTCAGATGTGCGCCTACAAGACGTTTCCTATTGGATAATCTATAGTTTCATGAACCGTCACGCCAAACAGCAGACTTGGCAATGGCTTAAAGATAACTGGTCGTGGCTTGAAGAGAACTTTTCGAACGATCTGAGCTTCTATCGAATGCCCCTATACGTTGCAAGAGCCTTCAGCGATGTGTCATTTCGGCCTGAGTTCGAAGCTTTCTTCACGAGCAAAATGAGTGGCGGATTAGAGCGCTCTTACAAGCAATCCCTGGAAATGCTCGACTGGCAGGCAGCCTGGAAGAAACGCAGTTTGAAAACTACCAAGCACTACTTTACGTCCAAATATCGTCAATAAAATCTACATCTGAACCGTCGACTGATATAACCGCCAACTGGTACTGTCCACGGTAGCTATGCTCCTGTACCCAAGACTGTGCGGCATATACCATCTGCTTGAGTTTTGTATCTGTAACGTACTGGGCACCACTGCCCTGACTCATACTTGAGCGCCGCTTAACCTCAACGAAATACAGACGGCGCTTTCGTTTGGCGATGATATCAATCTCATAACGAGCAGTACGGTAGTTCCTATGTAGTATCTTGAATTTATTCCCTCGTAAATACTGCTCGGCAATATCTTCGCCGTAAATTCCAGAATCAGTAGACTTCATGATAATCCTTTAAGGAGTTGCTTGATTGGTTTAAACGACACACGGTGTATGTCAGAAACACCGTGATCGAGCAAAGCCTGCCTATGTTGAGCTGTCCCATAACCGACGTGTGAGGCAAAACCGTAGCAGTCGTACTTTGTATCCAGCTCTTGCATGTACGTATCGCGGGCTACTTTTGCAACGATACTACTCGCGCTTACTGCTGGAATGGAGCCGTCAGCTCGTACAATTGCCTTCGTCTTCTTTGGCGTCAGTCCATCAAGAAAGTTATAAGATCCATCAATGATGATTTCGTCATACAGATGTTTGTCTATTTGATTCAATGCTCGCTGCATGGCCAAACGAACCGATTGCGTCAGGCCGAGATTATCGACTTCTCGTGATGAGACCCAGCCCAAGCCAACACTTGCTGAATCGTTAATCAAATCAGCCATAAACTGTCGTGACTTAGCAGAAAGCTTTTTAGAATCTTGTAAGCCCGGAACCTCAGCATGCAATACTACTGCACCCGCTACGAGCGGTCCAGCCCAACATCCGCGACCTACTTCATCAATGCCAACAATCATATATCTAGTATAGTATCAAAAAAGTGTCCGCTTTTATCAGCAGGACACTTTTTAAACGTACGTAAGCTTCTCAACTAAATGATTATGCTATTTGTCGTTGACTTCTGTTGTCTCTTTTTCTGCTTCAGCTGGCTTTTCATCAGCTGTTGAAGTTGTCTTTTCTTCGACCTCTTCCACTTCTGGTGGCTCTGCATTAATAGCTTCTCTGTCGAAAGCAACACCGCTTAGCCGGGCTGATTTACCTGTTCGATCGCGCATATAGCTTAAATAGTTGCGTCGAACTTTGCTCCGTTTGACAACTTCAATTTTAGCAACTAAGGGGCTGTGTAATAGAAAGCTCTTTTCGACACCAACACCTCCACTGACACGACGTACAGTTACTCGACTGGTGTGGCTTTGTTTCCGGGTGATACGAATTACCAAACCTTGAAATATCTGGATACGCTCTTTGTTCCCTTCACGAATTTTCTGATGCACCTTAACAGTGTCACCGGGTCGAATGTCCGTGATGTGCGCTTTTTTGTACTTACCTTGGATTTTCTCAATAACTGATTGCATAACGTGGTTATACTATACGAGAATTGAACGAGGGTCAAGTATGGATTTAGAGGTTTTATTAAAAAGTACGATAATTAGCAGAATTTGTGTACTATAGATGCATGACGAATAAAAAAGACATTGGGGCACAAGCACTAGATAAACATGCTGAGTTCCGCGGTAAGATTCAAATATCATTGAAAGACAAGATAGACGACATCAGCAAGTTGAGTTTATACTACACACCCGGTGTCGGAACAGTGTCTGGATATACGGCAAAACATCCAGATGAAACCCGTAACTATACCTGGCTACACAACAATGTTGCAGTCATCAGCGATGGTTCAGCCGTACTTGGCCTCGGAAACATTGGTCCATACGGTGCCCTTCCTGTGATGGAGGGGAAGGCTATGCTCTTTAAGCATTTTGCCGACATTGATGCTGTGCCGATTGTACTAAATGTCCATAGCGCTGACGAGATAGTTGCTGCAGTAGAGGCTATCGCACCAAGTTTTGGCGGTATTAACCTTGAAGATATCGCGGCACCACTTTGTTTTGAGATTGAAGAACGGTTGAAAAAAAGCTTGCCGATTCCCGTATTTCACGATGACCAACATGGTACAGCAATCGTTGTATTGGCTGGCCTCATTAACGCTATGAAGATTACTGGCCGAAAGCTAGAAGATGCAAAGATTGTTATAGCTGGCGCAGGTGCTGCTGGTACTGCGATTATTAAATTACTGCACCAGTATGCTAAGCCGAGTATGTTTGTGGTCGACAGCAAGGGTGTCGTAAGCCCCAACCGGAAGGATTTAAACGAAGGAAAGAAACAGCTCTTAGAATATACGAATCCGTCAGGCGTTGATGGCTCACTTGAAGACATCATAAAGGGTTCAGATATATTCATCGGCGTATCTCAAGCTGGGCTGCTCACACAAGATATGGTCAGGTCTATGCATAAAGATCCGATTATATTCGCAATGGCGAACCCTACACCAGAAATCATGCCAGATGAAGCTAAAAAAGCCGGCGTACGTATAATGGCTACGGGACGATCTGACTTCCCAAATCAAATCAATAATGCAGTTTGTTTTCCTGGTGTGTTCCGCGGCGCGCTTGACAACCAAGTCTCAAATATTACCGATGCGCACAAGCGTGCAGCTGCAGAAGTAATCGCAAATCTTGTCAAAAATCCTACGCCTGAGTTCATTATCCCAAGTATTATGGACGAACGCCTCGTACCTGCTATTGCAGATATTATTCGATAATAGTTAAGCAATCTAACCAATGACTCGATAGACTTCTTCGATAGTTGTTTCGCCAGATAGAACCTTTAGGACACCGTCCTGAAGCATTGTACGCATACCGCTAGCTATGGCTGCTGCTTCAAGCTTTTCGGTTGTAATGCCCTGGGGATGTTGCTCAAGCACCTGGCGCAGTTGATCAGATATCGTAAACTGCTCTCGTAATGGAATCTGGCCTCGGTAGCCATATGGGTTTTCTTCAGATGAGCCGGCACGATATAGTGTGATGTTTTGCATGTCTGGTCGCTGAATATTCGTAGGTAACGAATCGATGACACGCTGTAAACTTGCTCGTGTTGTCTCATCTGGCTGGTACGCGACTTTGGTTGCGTCGTCGAGCCGGCGAACAAGTCGCTGTGCCATGACTAAGCGAATTGATGTCACAAATAGAGGATTCTTCCCGATGACATCTGCCATTCGTGTAAGGGCGGCTGCAGCGCTGGAAGCGTGAAAGGTTGATAAGACTAAGTGGCCAGTCAATGCAGCTTGGAGGGCGGTTTGTGCCGTATCGAGGTCGCGTATTTCTCCTACCATGATAATGTCAGGGTCAAGCCGTAGCGTTGCACGGAGACTTTCTGCGAAGTCAACATCTTTTGATGACTTTGTTTTTATCGGTATTTGCGTAATACCATCTAATTGGTACTCAACTGGGTCCTCAAGGGTGATTATTTTCCGCTGTGGCGTGTTCAACGAGTTAAGCATAGAGTAGAGCGTTGTAGTCTTACCCGATCCGGTCGGCCCAACAACCAGTACTAACCCGCTCGGACGACTTATAATGCCATCTACTACTTGCCGCTCCTGAGTAGACAAGCTTAGACTGTCGAGATTATACATATCTGGACGCATATTAAATAATCGCATGACCACGTCCATACCGTGGATAGTCTGGACCGTCTCCAGTCGAACGTTAACTTTGACTTGTGAGTTATCTGCCAAACGCACATCTTGGGTTATGTGACCCTGCTGGGCGTAATCTGCCGCGGTAGATACATTACCGGCACTCGCTATAGTTGATAAGAGTGGACGATATTTTTCTCGCGTTATATGAGCGATTGGCTGAAGGACCCCATCAATTCTAAAGCGAATATCGGCCTTCTCTCGTTTAGTTTCGAGATGTATGTCTGACGCACCTAGTTTGTGCGCCTGTTGGACTAAGTAGCCCAACATATCGTCAGAACGAATCGTATCCAATGTTGCTGAGACGTTACGTATCAGATCTTCGCTACCAGCGTTATTCAATGTAATATCTTGATACTCGACTTTCTTTGGAGGGTCGTAGAGTTTCATATATTCTCTATAGCCAGCGTCTGAAATCAATGCAAAAGAAATACGTTGATCGAGAAACTCGTGCTTCAAGGCTTCCATAGTCTGCTTGGAGGTCGTATTGGTAACACCAAAAGTTATTGCATGCTGGTCAGCGTATAGTGGAATTACCCGAGCTTTATAAAGAACGTCATTCGGCAACAATTCAGGATAAAGGTGCTTGTTTTGGTCAGTAGTGTTGGCATACTGAAGTCCAAGAATTGATGCTCGCCGTTGCGTTGCCTGCTCTTCATCATAGCGTTGATCTTTGCTCATATTGCTTCAGTATAACTGCTTATGCTACGTGATGCTATGATTTTCGCTATACTTAAACATATGACGTCTGCAAAAAAACTACCAATTTATGTAATAATGCATGATATTCGAAGTACCCATAACGTCGGCTCTGTCCTTAGAACAGCAGAAGGTTTGGGTATTGAGCATGTTTACATGAGTGGCTATACGCCGTATCCAAAAGGGCACTCTGGTGATATACGGCTTCCTCATATAGCACATAAGAATCATGAAGCCATCCGCAAGACCGCGCTAGGGGCGGAAAATACGGTGCGCTGGAGCTACGAACCATCAATCAAAACTTGTATTGATTACCTAAAGCGGGAAGGCGTTACTATAGTTGGCCTGGAACAGGCCACGCAAGCCAAGCAACTACATACATATACGCCAGATAAACCGATTGCTCTCATCATTGGCAACGAAGTCTCTGGGCTTGATCAGAAAATCATGGATCAGTGTGACACGATAGTAGAAATCCCAATGCTTGGGCAAAAAGAATCATACAATGTCAGTGTTGCTACGGCTATGGCCCTTCACTGGTTTCGCTACGGCAATTAGCATGGTATAGTAAGTATTACTGATAACATTATAAATATGACAAAACAAAAAACATCAGCCCATAAAAAAAGACAGGGCCAACACCACAAAAAAACAAAGCGATACAACTCGTCCTACTGGCCATACATTCCAGTGATATTACTTATTTTTAGTATGTTCGCATTTGCGTTTGTGCGGAGCCCATCACAGGCAAATGTTCTTGCCTTTGCGACCGAAATGAGTCCGAATAATTTACTAACTATCACGAATCAACACCGGGCAAGTAACGATGGTCAACCGCTACAGATAAATTCAAAACTTACTGAAGCCGCTCAGCGCAAAGCGCAAGACATGGCTCAACGAAACTATTGGTCGCATACAACGCCAGACGGAGAGCAACCTTGGGTATTCGTCGATCAAGTAGAGTACCGTTACATTAAAGCTGGTGAAAACCTCGCTTACGGCTTCCTGACAAGTGAGCAGACCATTAATGGCTGGATGAATAGCCCATCCCACCGAGAAAATATGCTAGATAATAGCTTCAGTGAAGTCGGGTTTGGCTTCGTAAACGCTGTTGACTATCAAAATTCTGAGGCTGAAACAATCGTAGTGGCAATGTACGCACAGCCGCTAGATAATACAAATCTAGCTCAGGCTGATGACCCCGTGGAGAATGAACCAATAGCAGCTCCGAGTATATCTATGGAGGTTCCGGCAAATACTTCCGATGTGCAGGCTGTGACTCGACTAGAGTCCATCATTGGCGAGCGTTTTGCCTGGGCAACATTCGGGCTCGGCATACTCAGTGGCGGCGCTGCATCTGGAATGTTAATCTCACACGGTATTCGTTTACGTAAATTCTTGCAAAAAGGCGGTGACTTCATTATGCATCACCCGATGCTCGATGTTTGCCTAGCTTCACTTCTACTGCTGACTGCTTTCATGGCCGATAAAGTCGGCTATATCATCTAGAACGATTATTGCAGCTTAACGTTTTCGCTTCCGGCAATTTCTGCAAGTTGCTCTATGACTGATTCATCTGGCTGTATATCCATCGGTAGCTTGACGATTTGTTTATTCGAAGATTCGCCGAGCACAAACACTGTTTCTGTGCTGCCTGGATGAGTGTCGATAACTTTTTTTAGATTAAGCAATAGGTCTTGATCAGTTGTGTCGAATATACGCACGTACAATCGCGGTGGCTTATCAGACTTTTCTTGTGTAGCCTTGTCCGTCTTTGTTTGATTCGCTTTGCTAACTTTAGGGGTTTTTTTACGTTTACCGGTTGACTGGTATTCTTGAGCCTGGTCATAGGTTACCTCACGAGCCTCATCAACAATACATTTGACTGTAGGCATTTCATTACCTTCACGATCATAACCGTCAACCTTACCCGTGATAATAACAACTCGGTCACGTTCCCATATTCCAATAGTCTGTTGGTATGCGCCAGGAAATATTACTGCTTCAATCTCGCCAGTACCATCATCTATTTTTGCAAAAGCCATCTTTTGACCTTTTTTGGTTGTAATCTCTCGAAACTCCTGGATTGCGCCACCAACTTTAACTGATTTTTTATGATGCCCCGTTTCAAGCTCGGCAATTGGAATTGTTTGCTCGGAGAGAATGTCCTTGAACGATTCTAATGGATTCTGAGATATGTAAATACCAAGCAGCTCACGCTCCCAAAGTAATTGCTCTCTCACTGAGATGTCTATAAAATCGGCATTTAGGGACAGTGTGCCTTTGGCCGAAGACTCACCTGCTTGACTAGCTCCAAATAAATCTGTTTGACCACTAAGCTTTTGCTTCTGAATCCGTGCAGTATAGGCGAGCAAAATATCGATGTTGTCTAGTAATTGCGCCCTATTGCCGAACCGATCAAACGCTCCTGCCTTTATTAAACTTTCAATCGTTTTACGATTTGCAACTTTAGTGCTTACGTTTGAGAAGAAATCCTCTATCGTGTTGAATGGATTTTCTTTTCGTACAGCGATAATTTCTTCGACTGCAGCAGTACCGACGTTCTTTATCGCATTCATGCCAAAACGAATTTGTTTACTATTTGGTACGACTGAGAATTCGACAAACGACTCGACAACATCAGGCGGCAAAACCTCCATATCCATATGCTGGCATTCTGCTATCTCGATAGCTAAGCGATCCGTATCGTCATAGTCACTCGTCATCAAGGCAGCCATGAATGCTGATGGGTAGTTTGCTTTAAGATATGCTGTCCAATAAGCGATCAATGCGTAACAGGCTGCGTGTGATTTATTAAAACAGTAAGCGGCAAAGTCTTCTAGTTGCTTCCAGAACAGTTCCATTTCTTTTTTATCAGCTCCGGAGACCGAGACAGCTCCCTCGATAAACTCTACCTTCATCTTATTTAGTACTTCAGGAATTTTCTTAGCAATACCTTTGCGTAATGTGTCGGCCTGGCCACCAGTAAATCCGCACAAGTCCTTGCTGATCTGCATAACTTGCTCTTGATAAACAAGGACACCGTAAGTGTTTTTTAGAGCTTCTTTCATCTTCGGGTGTGGATATTCGATTTTTTTCTCGCCATGTTTACGAGCAATAAAGTCATCAATAAACTGCATCGGCCCTGGTCGATAGAGTGCAACCATAGCAACGATATCTTCGAATACTGATGGTTTTAATTCTTTGAGATAGCGCTTCATGCCAGCTGACTCAAGCTGAAATACACCCGTCGTATCCCCGCTACCGAGTAACTGAAAAGTTTTTTTATCCTTCAGCGGGATTTCATCAACCTGAATATCCTTACCGTGGACCTTCTTAATGATACGTAGTGCGTTCTTAACGATTGTCAGGTTGGATAGCCCGAGAAAGTCCATCTTAAGTAAACCGAGTTCTTCGACGTGATCCATTGGATACTGCGTTGAAACGACGCCTTTTTGGGCCATCTCCAATGGTGTAAAGTTTGTTATTTCATCAGGTGCAATTACCACACCTGCTGCGTGCACGCCGTGGTTTCGAACAGTGCCCTCAAGCTGCATCGCAAGATCAAATACTCTTTTTGATTGCTGGTTATTTTCATACTCACGTGCCATATCATCGTCATCAGCAATACTTTGCTTGAGTGGTATGTGTCGACCCTGAACTGGAGCCGGTATCATCTTAGCTAGGCGATCAGCTTCTGCATATGGAATCTCGAGTACACGTGAAACGTCTCGAACCGCGTTACGTGCAAACATTCTGCCAAACGTAACAATATTTGCGACTTTATCTTTACCGTATTTATCTACACAATATTGTATTACTTCATTGCGCCTGGTATCTTGAATATCAATATCAATATCAGGCATGCTGATTCGATCTGGGTTCAAAAACCGTTCAAACAGCAAATCGTGCTTGAGGGGGTCTAGCTCGGTTATACCAAGTGCATAGGCGATTATTGAGCCGGCAGCCGACCCTCTTCCGGGACCAAATACGATACCGCGATTTTTTCCCCAGGCAATAAAGTCCCAAATGATAAGAAAGTAGGCGTTGAAACCCATATGATCGATGATCCCAAGCTCATATTCTGCTCGCTCTTGGACATCGTTTGACAGTAGCTTTTTTTGCTCAGTTAGTGTTTTCCCGCCAGTTCCATATCGCTCCGCTAATCCCGCGTAGACAAGTTCATCAAGATATGACTTTTCATCGTAGCCCTTCGGAACTTCAAAGTGAGGAATCAAAATACTGCCTAGATCAAGCTCTAGGTTACACCTATCAGCAATCACCCGAGTGTTTCGCACTACTTCCGGGTGCTCTGTGCCCCACCGCTCTATTATCTCCTGAGGAGATGTCACATGCAGCGGGAATTCTTTTAGGCTCATGCGTTTTGTTTCAGACAAATAAGAACCCGTGCCGACGCACAACAGCACCTCGTGAGCCTCCTGATCTTCGTGCTTCAGATAGTGTGCGTCTGAAGTAACAACTGCTGGTATTTCTAATTCTTCAGAGAGTTTCAGCACCTGCTCATTAATATCTTGTTGCTCCTGGTTATGCATTGGGTTTTTTGGATGACCGTGGTCTTGCACCTCGAGGTAATACCTATCACCGAATACTTTCTTGTACCATTTTGCAGTCTTCTTGGCTCCAGCGTAGTCATTATTCTTTAGTGCAAAGCCTATTTCACTACCCATGCAGGCGCTCAACACAATAATGCCTTCGCTGTATTTCTCTAAGAGCTCTCGGCCAACTCGAGGATGATAATAAAAACCTTCAAGGTTTGCGATACTGCTGAGCTTCATCAAATTTTTATAGCCAATATTGTTCATGGCCAATAAAATTAGATGGAACCGTTGTTTGTCTTTCTGCGGCTCTTTATCGGTATGTTTACGCATCGCAACATATGTTTCAATACCGATGATTGCCTTCACCTCACGAGCTTTTGCTTCTTTATAAAACTGAATCGCGCCGGACAACGTACCATGATCGGTAATAGCAACTCCACTCATACCCTGAGCCTTAACAAAATCAAGTAATTCGTCAATATGTGTCAACCCATCTAATAAGCTGTACTCAGTGTGGTTGTGTAGGTGTACGAAATCCTCTCTCGTCAGATACGAGTGCGAACTCGTTTTCGTATCAGATTGTTCCACGGCCTTCCCTTTCGCTCGACATATACTTGTACTTGATCGTCGGTGTACTACTACTGTGTTTCAACAGCTTGTTGTATGTTTTCTGAAACTGGGCCAACCAAGGGTAGTGCCTCAAATAACGACAACGTCCATAATGCTACAGCTACAACAATGGATGCACCAATAACACTACCAAGACCAGCGAAAATACCCTTGAGAAAAGCCATACGGAAATAGCGAGCACGATTGGCGTAACCAGTCATGAACACTACTTCAATCATACGACCAAGTTTTTCGTAGTCTACCGGCTTCGGTGACGCACCTTCTCCTGGATTATTTTTTCTTCCCAGTGTCACGAGATGCTTCAGGTTTGGTTATATATTCTTTAAGGTGAGCGAGTGCTTGGTCAGCTTCTTCAATCGCTTTTTGTAGATCTTTATCGTCACTATCACCTTCGTGAATTGCGCTCAACATACTTTTTGCTTTATCCTTGGCGCTTTTTGCGTTCTCTATTGCATCATTGAGACGTTGTTTTCCAGTAGCTGAAGCTGAGTCAACCTTTGTTTGTCCTTTTTTAATGACGTCTTGTAAGTCTGAGTGAAGAGATTTTAGTTTCTTTTCAGCTTCACTACGAGCCTTTATAGCACCATCGTGAATATCTTTGCGGGTTTCTTTCCCACTTTTTGGTGCGGTTAAAATACCGGTAACGTAACCTGCTGCTGCTGCGAATACTGCTCCGATTGCGAACTTTCCTGATTTATTTGCCATTACTTATCTCCTTTATCTTTAGTTTGCTTATGGCTGAGGTGGTCGACAATTTTCGTAACGAGTTTCCCGACCGCAAGAGAGCCAGATGTCTTCTGGAGGAATCCCGCAAAGTCCTCAACTTTGTGGAGGATGCTGTCGCTCGTTTCAGCCATGTGCTGGACTTTATTAGCAATCTGAATAGATTTAACTAATAAAATTATCCCGAGCAACAAGAATAGTGCAAGAAACGTACTTAATACAATTGTTAGAAATACTAGTGTGCTCTCCATATGCATTTAGTATAACAGCAATGTCGAATCACTGCACTTGCAATTGCTTCAAATATGCTGCGAATTCGTCTTTTATGTCTTCATGTTTTAAAGCAAAGTCGACTAATGTCTTAACATAGTCCAGCTTATTGCCTGTGTCATAATAGTGCCCATTCTTTATTTCTAGCGCGAGCATCTGGTGGTTATCGTTTATCATCTTTTGCATCGCAGCCTGAATCATGAATTCTTTACCGGCTGCAAGCTCATCTTTTGCCTCACGGAGGTAAGGGAATATATCTGGTGTCAGCAAATAGCCAGTAACGCTCGCAAGGTCACTTGGAGCATCTTTTTTTCCTGGCTTCTCAATGATTGTCTTCATATCTATAACGCCTGGTTTTATCTGGCTCCCTGCCACAACACCGTATTTTTTATAGTTAGCATCGTCATGAATTCGCATACATGGCAATACGCTCGATCCAGTCTCTTGGTATTTTGATATCATCTGCTGGAATCGCGATGGGCTTGCGACAAAAAAGTCATCAGCGAACGTATATATAAACGGCTCGTCACTAACAAGATGCTCAGCATTTAATACAGGAGTCGCGTTACCATAAGGACCTTTTTGACGTATGTATATGAAATTGGCGAGGTCAGAAATCATATTCGTTTGCTCTAGCAGCTCTTCTTTACCGGGCTTATTGAGGTTATTAC
The DNA here is from genome assembly GCA_024635455.1 of Candidatus Saccharimonadota bacterium. GTDB lineage: Bacteria > Patescibacteriota > Saccharimonadia > Saccharimonadales > SLHW01 > SLHW01. The sequence continues at coordinate 292,559 of JAGXIU010000003.1, forward strand.
GCAAATCTGTACTCATCCCATCAAAGTGGTCTTCAATGGAACGCTTATGGTAACCGGTCACAATAATTATGTCCTCAATACCAGCACCTACTAATTCCTCGACAATGTATTGGACGATCGGCTTATCAACCAGTGGGAGCATTTCTTTTGGCATAGCTTTTGTTTGCGGCAAAAAACGTGTACCGAACCCTGCCGCAGCTATAACCGCTTTTCGAACTGGCTTTACTGATTTGCTCATAGTGTCCTCCTGTATGCTATTAACTACTCAGCTTTTTTTGCAGCAATTCTTTAATAAGAGCTGGGTTTGCCTGACCATGGCTTTTCTTCATAGCACAGCCAACCAAAAATCCGATCGCTTTCATTTCACCTGATCGCACGTCCTCAGCCGCCTGTGTGTTTTCTGTGATTATTTCATCAACGATTTGCTCGAGTTCACTGGTATCAGACAGCTGAATATAACCTTGTTGCTGCGCATAAGCTTCAATGTTTTTTGGTTGAGCTCCAGAAAACAACAAATCCTGTAATAAAGCTTTTGCGTTGGTTGAGCTAATGCTTCCAGCTCGAGCAAGCTTTGTTACTTCAGTATAGATAACTGTTCGCTGCGCGGTATCAAGCACCGGTGCATTGAGTAGCTCCTCGCTACGGCGTTTCGGTATTTCAGTCTGCACCATCATGTTTGCGATTGCCGTTACTGAATCTGCGTCTAGTGCATTATCTAGCAGTGTTTCCAGATAGCCTACTGTTACACTATCAAGCTCTGCCTCGAGGAGAATTTCAATATGTTCTTCTGTTAGACCACGATTGCTTAGCGCTTGACGTATCTCTGCGGGCATTTGTGGTATATTCTGCCTGACTTCCTCTAAAAATGACTCGTCTAATCTGATTGGTGGCACATCTGGTTCAGGGAAGTATCGGTAATCATGTGCCTCTTCTTTACTTCGTTGGGATATTGTCTTTTGTTTTGCGTCATTCCAGCCTCGTGTCTCTTGGATAACTTTATCTCCAGACTCTAGGACAGCAATCTGCCGCGACACTTCATATTCTACTGCCTTTTCAACACTCCTGAAGCTATTCAAGTTCTTTGTCTCAGTCCGCGTGCCAAGAGCCTCAGATTTGCTTATCGAGACGTTGACATCAAACCGCATATTGCCGTGGTATAAATCTGCGTCAGAAACACCAGCATAACGCATCAATAGATACAGTTCGTGCGCATAATCTCTTGCCTCTTGGGCGGATTTAAGCTCAGGTTTTGAGACAATTTCAAGTAACGGCGTTCCTGCTCGGTTCAAATCAACGAGAGAATAATCACCGACTTCAGGGTGCGTATTCTTACCGGCGTCTTCTTCTAGGTGTGCTCGCTCAAGATTTATCTTTTTGGTGTTACCATCGTCTCCAATGATTGAAACTGAGCCACCTACTATGATTGGGTGAGCTTGCTGAGTAATCTGGTAGCCCTTTGGTAGATCCGGATAGAAATAGTGCTTTCTATCAAATGCACTTAATGTCTGAGCCTCAGTATTTAGTGCTATAGCCGCCTTACTGGCAAGTCTTACTGCCTCCTTGTTAAGAACCGGTAAAGCACCCGGCATACCCAAACAAATATGACTGATGTGTGTGTTTGGATCTGATTCACGGGCGTCATTATCGACTGCCGCAAAGAGCTTTGTCTTGGTCTTGAGCTGTACATGGCACTCAATGCCAATTGTTGGCGTGTAATCACTGGCTGTCTGAGGTTTATTTGTTGCCATGTTGTAGTGCTCCTAGGTCACGTAACGCTTGTCGAAAACCAAGCAGCGCCTTCTTGACATCACCTTCCTTAAGCTGCGGCGCATCGTCTTCCTTGGTTTTCTTGGCTAGATTATGTGCAAACCATACTGCGTCGTTGTCGCTCAACGTACGTTGCGCCGAGACGATTCTCTCACCCATTGATTTCCCTTTGAACCGCCTTCGTTTCAGAATATCATCGAGTAATTTATCTGCTGCTATAACTGCATCTGGCCAGGTTTCAGGTTTTTTACAGAACTTCTGTAGCTCACTCCACTTTTGTTGGTTCCGTAACTGCTTCATACGCTTTGGTAGACGTCGATAGACTGATCGAGATAGAAATATCAATACAGCGAAAACGACGACGCCGAAGCCGATAGCTACTTGTGCTTCAAGTGATAAATTCATGATAGAAGCTCCTCGACAGAGTTTGCAAGCCGAAGTAAATCAATATCAGCGTGTTGTTTCGCCATCAGCTGTAAGCCAATAGGTAGCCCGTTATCAGAGCCAGATGGCAAGCTGATTGCGGGGATGCCAGTCAAATTTGCAGCCACTGTCATTACATCCGTTAAGTACATTTCTAGTGGATCTTGCGTATGCTCACCTATCTTAAAAGCAGTCGATGGTGCTGTTGGGCTAAGAATGGCATCGTATTTTTTAAATATATCTGCAAATTCACTTATAAGCTTCGTGCGGACTTGCTGTGCCTGACGATAATAAGCGTCATAATACCCGCTCGTCAACACATAAGTTCCTATCATTATTCGTCGTTTAGCTTCTTTACCAAGTCCTTTCGAACGGGACATTTTGTAACTATCCAGCAACGATGTAGCGGAAGAATCACTATAACCGTATCGTTGCCCATCATAACGTGACAGGTTGCTGCTAATTTCAGCTGGCACAATAATGTAGTAACAAGCTAACGCAAGTGACAATGAAGACACCGATACTTCCTCGACGATTGCACCTTTTTTCTTCAACTTCTCAACAACACTGTTTATGTTATCTCTGATACTGTCTGGTAGGGAGCTCGGCATAAGTTCTTTTATTATGGCTATTTTTTTGCCGGTTAGGTCAACGGCGTCCACCTCAGCATAGTCATGTTCGACTGGCTCTAACGTGGTGCTATCTCGACTATCTACACCGGCCATACAATCAAGTACTAGACCTGCGTCAGCAACTGATTGTGTGATTGGCCCAATCACATCTGTGCTACTAGCCATAGCAATTACACCGCTCCGAGATACAAGTCCATAAGTTGGCTTATAACCGACCACTCCGCAGAATGCCGCCGGTAGTCGGATTGAGCCACCCGTATCAGTACCAAGTGCAAAGGGTACGAGTGATAAAGCGACAGCTGCAGCTGACCCACCCGATGATCCACCAGGGACTCGCGTTGGGTCATGCGGATTTTTTGTGGTAAAAAAATCGCTGTTCTCAGTGCTTGATCCATGCGCGAACGCATCAAGATTCGCTTTTGCTACACATATAGCACCCTCTGCTTCTAGGCGCTCGATAGCGGTAGCTTGATATGGCGCCTTAAATCCTCGCAAAATATTGCTTGCAGCTGTTGTCTCGCTCCCAAGCGTTAAAAAATTATCTTTGGCTATAAACGGTACACCGGCTAACCTACCTGGGTTTTCGCCGCGCTTGACTGCTTCGTCGATTTGCTCTGCTCGTGCCAGCGCTCGCTCATCACATGACTGAATAACTATATTGTAATCTGCCTGGTCTTCAATTCGTGCCAATGAGTCCTTGACTAAGGTAACCGCTGAGTCATCACCCGCTACTACGGCACGAGCAATCTCCGAAATCGGCTTCCACTCTTTGTTTTGGCTCATGATAATACTCGTTTTACCTTAATGTAGCCTGCCTTGGTTAGCTCTGGTGTATTCGAAAGCACATCATCACGTGAATAACCATAATCTTTAATAACATCTTCTCTCATAACGTTTTCAAGGCCAGTCACCTGTGAAGTTGGTGCTTGCTGGGAAAGGTCTACCCCCTGGAGTTGTTCTACGTAACTAAGGACCTCGCTAATTTCTTCCTGGAATGAAGCTAACTCTTGCTCGTCTAAGGTTATACGAGCAAGCTCAGCCAATTTTAATACATCTTCTTTTGATAACTTCGCCATTCACTCCAGTATAACAAATATCTACAATTATTGTTTCTGACTAATTTGCTTAATGCTGTCGCGTAATTCCGCTGCTTTTTCAAACTCTAAATTAGCAGCTGCCAGCTCCATCTGGGCTTGCAGTTCCTTTATGAGGTGCGGTATCTCGTCTTTTGGAATTTTCTTTACGTTTATTTTTTCTGAGTCATCGACTTTACCTACTGACGTGCGCATAGTAGCCTCGACTGCACGCTTAATACCTGCTGGAGTAATTCCATGTTTTTCGTTATAGGTGGCCTGAATTTCCCGTCGCCGGTTCGTCTCATCTATGGCACGGTTCATGCTTTTTGTCTTGTGGTCGGCATACATAATGACACGACCATTTTGATGCCGCGCTGCACGACCAATTGTTTGTACAAGGGCTTGTTCGCTCCGCAGGAAACCCTCCTTGTCGGCGTCTAAAATTGCAACTAAGCTCACCTCTGGTAAATCGAGACCTTCCCGTAATAGGTTGATGCCAACAACCACGTCGTAAACGCCGATACGCAAATCTCTCAAAATGTCAGTACGTTCTAAAGTCTCTACATCACTATGGAGGTACGTAACCTTTATGCCTATCTCCTGCATGTATTCCGTCAAGTCCTCCGACATGCGCTTGGTTAATGTGGTCACCAATACACGTTCACCCTTCTCAATAGTTCGCTTTACCTCCTCAAGCAAGTCATCAACCTGGTCACCTACCGGCCGGACCTCTATCTCTGGGTCAAGTAAACCAGTCGGACGAATGATTTGCTCGACTGGCTTGCCACTTATCTGTAATTCATAGTCAGCCGGGGTTGCGCTAACGTACACTACTTGGTTAACGTGCTGTTCGAACTCACGAAAAGTTAGTGGTCGATTATCAAGCGCGCTCGGCAAACGAAAACCATGGTCAACCAGCACCTCTTTGCGGGCCCGGTCGCCGTTATACATACCTCGTAGTTGCGGAATTGTCATGTGAGATTCATCTATAAAAAGTAGGTAGTCGTCTGGAAAATAGTCTAGGAGCGTTGCTGGTTGTTCACCCGGCTCTCTGTTCGTCAGGTATCTGCTGTAGTTCTCAATACCTTTTACAAACCCGGTCTCTTCAAGCATTTCTATGTCGAAACGTGTACGTTGTTCAAGACGCTGTGCCTCGAGCAGTTGATTGTTTTTTTTGAAGTTTGCGAGGCGAGTGGCCAGTTCTTGTTCGATTTGTTCAATAGCTTTTTTTAATTTTTGTTGAGGGGTAACATAGTGGCTACTTGGAAAAATCGTAATGCTGTCCTCTTTAGAAAGTACTTCACCAGTAAGCGGACTTATCGATGTGATGCGTTCAATTTCGTCACCAAAAAAATCAACCCGATACGCTATCTCTTCTCCGGCTGGATATATATCAACTACATCACCACGAACTCGAAAAATTCCGCGCTGAAATTCCATATCATTTCGTGTGTACTGAATATCGGTCAACTGGCGTAATAATTTATCGCGTACTCGTCGCTCACCTGTGGTAATTTTTAATGCCATACCACCGTAATCTTCGACCGAGCCAATACCATAAATACAGCTAACACTGGCTACTATAATGACGTCTTGCCTACTTAATAAAGCATCAGTAGCAGCATGACGAAGCCGATCTATCTCCTCATTAATCTGGCTGTCTTTCTCGATATAAGTATCTGAGCGAGGCACGTATGCCTCTGGTTGATAATAATCAAAGTAGCTTACAAAATAGTGAACTGCGTTATCTGGAAAGTACTGCTTGAACTCATTGTACAGTTGCGCAGCAAGCGTTTTATTGTGACTCAGTACTAGCGTGGGGCGCTGCTGATGGTTTATGACGTTAGCCATAGTATAGGTCTTACCAGAGCCAGTAACACCAAGTAGTGTCTGATACTTTTCTTGATTTTCGATCGCATTATTCAGGGTAGCTATAGCTGCCGGCTGGTCTCCAGCCGGTTCATACTCTGAACTAAGTCTAAACTTCTGCATAGCAAGCTCAAGTATGACAGCTACTGGCTGTTGATGAAAACTTTTCCTTGAGCAATACATTGCTCAGGGAATGACTCCATAATTGGATAACCGGCATCTTTACACTCTTGAAATGAAGCTATGCTATGAGATGAATATGTTCGCATAAGTAAAATTGTGCCAGCTGCTAACGCAAATACTAGGATACAGATGACGATATAAGCAGCGATACGGCTCTCTTTAAACATAGCTTTATGTTAGCGCAAACGCCTCATTATCCATAGCGCTTTGCATTGATAATTGGTTATCATGGCCGAGTTGAGACAAAACGCGTGAGCGCACATAATTACTCTCCATATAGCGGAGTAGGATTTCATCCCAAAGCGCCGCTTGCATACTGTGGACTAAACGCTTCTCAAATGGAATTTGATTTACAAGATTAAGTACTGCATCCATTAAGCAAAATGACACTGGAGCAGCTGATCCTTTGAAGAATGCTCCAACATATTCGTTGCCCTTCCAAAAATCAAAGGCAGGCTCGATTGAAAGCAGTATCTCTTCTGTTCGCCTCCAAGCCAAGTCCTCAACCGTTACATGCGGCTTGAATAATTCAGGATGCTCGGTATCATCTAACGCCCCAAAATATGCATGTACAATTTTCCAGTCAACTCGCCGATCGATTACCTTGTGTTGTAACTTGGATTTATTGCGTAAAACCATCGACATGTTTCTTCCGAAATCATCCTTCATTTGGTGTAGCTTAAATAGTGATGAATACATCCGTAGTTCTTCGATATGCGCGAGCAATAAGGTAACTAAGGCCAGACTCATGCCTGGTGAATCTTTTTTCGGTAATGGTAGGAGCAGTATTGCGCCAACCTCCTTGACATCAATCACATTGGTTTGTAGACGAGAAGCAATAGCTATGCCCGTATCCCGCCAATGTCGCGAATTAGGAAGTTGTATTTCTATGCGCCGCTGCTCGAAGTCGTGTTGAGATATTCCCTCATACTGCTCTCGAAACTTCAATACCCAAGCTTCACTCTCCAGCTGTAGTGCCGCACCGAGAATATGAGGCAACGGTTCACGCTTGAGCATAGAGTCTAGCGAACGATACCCAAGTGCTTTTTTAGTACGCTTCGGTGGAAGCTTCTTGAGCATCTTCTTCGCCACGCTATGCTTCATAACCCAAACAGATCGAGGAATGTGTAGCTTATTAATGAACGCGTGTACGCTAGCTAAGATTTCTTCTGTGCTGGCCTCTGGTTGAAGCCCTAACTGCTCGCGCATGAACAAGTCATGCTTGTGAGCTAGACCAGTTACTGCGGCATACACTTCGCGAGCATCACTATCGTGCGGGTCAAGCCCCAACGATCTTGTAGCTATATGAGATTTACCAACCACCTCTGCAGTTAAGCGAACATCTCGCCCCGTATTCCCACTCGCGTCTTCAAGCCGTGAGATACTATCATCAAGTATATGATGATTTGCTTGTAGTAAATCCTTTAGTAATTGAGCCACACGAAGGGTCTCCTTGGCTTAATACATTGTTAAAAAAAACTGCGCTAGAATGGCTCAGGTCGGTACCAGTCAGGCGAATTTTGTAAATATTCTTCTATTTTTTCCTGCGAAAGAAGTCCGTCTTGCGCGCCGACGTGTTGCACTACATTCATTGAGTTTATCGGCGCCCACTGAAGAGCTCCTTCTAAATTGTTACCTTTTATTAGTGCGCCGACAAAAGTTGAAGCAAACGCGTCTCCTGCGCCAGTCCGTTCTTTCGGCGGTTCTGGATCTGGGTATAGGGGCATCTTTAACCGTGTCTCACCGTCACTTGCGTATGCACCATCTGGCCCATCTGTGATTACAACGATTTTACAGCCGTACGAGTGAAACCGATCCATCAAGTCATGTATATCGTCATGATTGCCACCTGAGACATCTACCGCTTCTTCGCGGTTCAGTATCAAGACATTGGTGTGCTGATAGATTCGCTTAAGTCGCTCAACGCCGGCCTTCATCTGGAATGTGCCAGGCTGAAAAGCGAGTTTTACTTCTGGATTTTCATCAAGCCAGTCAGCCAATTCATCATGAAAATCAATAGCATTTTCACTGATAGAGCTAAAATATATCCATTCTGGCATTTCTTTAGGTTTAAGTTTTGGCCAATGGTAATCATAATCTTCGTGCTTAATCAGGATTGTACGCTCTTCTTTGTACCAAAGCACATAATGATAGTTACTAGCATTATCTGGATTTATACGAACAAGTCGCGTATCAACGCTTTCCTTGTCCAGCTTCTCGATGATATCTCGGCCGGCCTTATCACCACCAACATTTGCCTCGAGGCCACTTGGTATGCCGAGTCTTGCAAAACTAACTGATGCGTTTGGCGCATTTCCAACGGCTATTTTCTCGTCGACGTAATTAAAAGGTATCTTGCTGCCATATTGCATGGCTATCCAAGACCCATGTTCATTTTCATACGTGTGCGCTTGATCATCGAATAATTTGATGAATGCATCGGTTACGACATCACCGACACAAAGTACTTGTAACTGTTTCATTTCCACCCCTGCTTATATGTTAGTGTCTATGGTTATAGTTTAGCATGACTCTAGTGCTTTTCCAGAGCTGTTGAATAATTCAATCTTTGACTCAACAACTTCTTGAACGGCGGCAACGACATTATCCATCAATTTTATAACTGCATATTCTGTTGGGTTTTCATCGAGCATGCGCTCTAAAGTCTTGCGGTAAGCTACTCGCATATCCGAGTTGATGTTCACCTTACTCACGCCAATCTTCACTGCGTCAAGGAAGTAGTGACCTGGTGTGCCGCTACCGCCGTGAAGACTTATATTACAACCAATGGCATCACGAATTTGCTGAAGCAAATCAAGATCTAGCTTTTTTGGTACCGGGTACTTACCGTGGAGATTACCCACAGCTGCGGCAAACGTATCAATACCAGTTTCTGTAACAAAGGCGGCAGCGCCTTCTGGTGTGCTAAACGTTTCTTTAATCTTATCGTAATCAATTTTCTCTTCATGAAGATTTGAGGAACCGCCAAAGTAGTGTGGCTCGCTCTCTATGATTGCACCAGTTAGCTGTGCGTACTTAACGACTCGTTTCGTACCAGCAATAATCTCCTCATCGCTAGCATTCTTTTTTGCTTGAGATATATCAATGTGCACAAATTCAAAACCAGCTTCAATTCCTGCTATAGCGTCTTCTACAGTTGGGCTGTGGTCAAGATTTATATACATTTCAAGACCAAACTCTTGCTTATAGTTGTCGACCATATCTCTGACGTTATGTAAGCCCATCGCCTGAACTTCGCTATTGCTTACCTCAACCATAACTGGTGATTTTTTATTTTGAGCTGCTCGCGCGATTGCAACCAGTGTTTCTTGATTATCAATATTGAAGGCGCCGATGGCAAAATTCTCTGTTCGGGCGCGCTCCATGGCATCTCGTGCTTGCGCACAGTTCTGCCTCATTTGTTGTATTGTTTGTGGCATATCTATGAGTATAGCAAAACAATGCTTATGCTTGAACCTTTTTAGTGAAAAACTATGTACAACTTAGGATTTCATCATGTGATGAGCGGCCATGGCAATATGCTTAGCGGTCAATCCGAAGGCTTCCAGTAGCTCATCTGGGCTACCAGACTCACCGAACCGGTCTCGCATACCAATACGCTTGATTGGTACCGGGTGCTCTTCTGATAATAATTCAGCGACGGCGCTACCGAGTCCGCCAGCTATCTGCCCCTCCTCAGCTGTGATAACCTTATTAGTCTTACTAACACTTGTGAGAATTGTGGTGGCATCAAGAGGCTTGATCGTTGGTACATGCACAACCTCGGCATCGATACCTTGTTTAAATAAATTCTCCGCTGCCAACAGTGCTTGGTATGTCATTGTACCTGTGGCAATTATTGTTATGTCGCTGCCTGGCGCATAGACGTAAGCCTTACCAATCGCAAACGGAGTTTTATCAGTTGTAAATACTGGAGTTTTTTCACGGGCTAAACGTAGATACCCAGGGTTTTTCGTATCTTCAGCCAGCGCAAGTGTTGCTTTTTTTGCCTCTACGCTATCCGCTGGCGATACTACGACCATATTGGGTAAGACACGCATGATGGCAATATCTTCGAGCATCTGGTGCGTTGCTCCATCGGGACCAACCGACACGCCAGCGTGTGAACCAACAATCTTTACCGGTTGCTGGTTTAAGCAGATAGTCGTCCGGATTTGTTCCCAGTTTCTACCTGGGCTAAAGGCAGCGTAGCTACTGACAAACGGTATTTTACCCATAGCGGCCAGACCAGAGCCAACTGTTACAAGATTTTGCTCGGCGATACCGATTTCTATATACCTATCCGGATACGCGTCTCTGAACAAATGCATCTTAGTCGATTCAGTTAGGTCTGCGCAAGCAGCTACGACTTGATCGTTTTGCTTGCCAGCTTCGACCAGCCCTGCGCCAAAACCAGAGCGGATTGGTTCTTGTTCTAACTCTGATGTTACGTCAAGTAAGTGATATGTACTCACGTCAATGTGTTCTTTATTCATGTTCGCCCCGTATTTTTCCCTGTAGCGTCCTCAACTCATGCAAAGCTTCTTTGGCTTGCTTCTTATTCGGTGGTGCGCCGTGCCAATGAAAATCATACTCCATAAAATCTACACCCTTTCCTGGTATCGTATGCGCGATAACCATGACTGGCTTCTCGACAATTGCACGGCTCATCGTCAAGGTGTCAATGACAGATTCTATATTATTCCCGTCAATATCAATGACATGCCAGCCAAATGCTTCCCACTTATGGCGTAAGTCTTCCAGTGGCATAACGTCCTCAGTCTGGCCGTCAATCTGAATATTATTACGGTCTATGATTGCTGTTATGTTATTAAGTTTGTATTTATTGGCAAGCATAGCAGCTTCCCATACATTTCCTTCATTAATCTCGCCGTCACCCATTACTACATAAATCCAGCGGTGTAAATCTTGGTTCATTCGCATAGCTAGCGCCATACCGCAGGCCTGACTCAGCCCACAACCGAGCGGGCCACTCGTATTCTCAAGACCGGGTAACTTTGTCCGCTCAGGGTGACCTTGTAGGCGCGAGCCAAACTTTCGTAATGTCATAAGCTCTTTTTTATCAAAATAACCAGCGTGAGCCATGGTTGCGTACTGCACAGGTACACAATGCCCATTACTCAAAAGGACAATGTCGCGCTGGTTCCAATCTGGTTTTTTCGGGTCATATTTTAATACGTCAAAATATAGTGCCGTGAATATATCGGTAAGGCCAAGTGGTCCAGCGCTATGACCGCTACCAGCGTGCTCGAGCATACGAATAATATCCTGGCGGATCTGCACAGCGATAGTTTCTAGTTCTGGAATTGTGTGTTTTTGCTTCACGTTTTCTTGTTCTCCGCTTTCTCTACTAGTCTATCATAAGCACCTTGCGGGTTTGAATCGTTATGTATGCCGCCACCAACATTCAGTATAGATACACCGCCCGCCGACAGCTCACTGACATTTTCCTCAGTAATACCACCATCCCAAGCGATCTCAACTTCTGGGTGTTTTTTGGCGATATAAGCAACCTTATGCAATAAGCCAAGATCAGCATCACCGCCATGATATCCAAGTTTCCCGCTAAAAATTAATACTTGATCAAAGCTATGCATAATCTGCTCAGTCCACTCTATTGGTGTATCGTGGAGCACCGCTAAACCGACTTTAATGTCTTCTTTGTGTAGCTCTGCCGCAAAGTGCATATGGTGGACATCGGCCTCATTATGAATGATAACCATGTGCGGATTCAGTTTAACTAATTCAGCTAGATGGTCCATTGGTTTTTGATACATTAGGTGGATATCTGCGACTACTCGTTTTGGCCACCATATTTCACCTAATCCCGGGGAGTTGGTTGGCGCAAATATACCGTCCATTAGGTCGATATGAATACGTGAAGTAATTGAGGATACTAGGCGCATTTGCTGATTATACGTCTCTATATCGTATGCTGTGACAGTAGGACAGATTGTTGCCATAAGCATATTGTAACGTTTAATTGTCTGCTACACTAGAGTATAAGAACACAACGTATCTATAATGCGCTACAGCCAAAAATCACGTACACAATATGCCAACAGAAAAACACTGTTATTAATTGTAGCGTTTGTGCTTACGGCTACCTCGATTGCTCTATTTCAATTTTTGAATCAATCAGATGATAGTGCAACAAACGATAGCCCAAGCAGTGTCACCAATCAACCATCTACGGTAGAAACACAAAATCAACCTTCCTCATTGCAGGGCAAATATCTGCTGACAGGGACTATCGTTCCAGCACGAGGGGTCGAGCAATATGCCCGCGACGCCACTGGAGCGATTGACTATCAACAGCCATTTAGCCAGTTGCACACATTTGCACCAGAGTCATATGATGCCTGGGTCACTGACCTGGAGTGCCCAATTACAGATGCGAACCTAACCTTTCGGCAACAAGTCGACACGCTTGTATTTAATTGTCGGCCCGGATTTATTGATCCCATCACAGAGTATTTTGAAATAATTAATCTTGCCAATAATCACTCGAGTGATCAAGGTAGAGAAGCGTTTATCGAAACACAGGAGCGCCTTGATGAAGCTGGTGCGCAGATTTTCGGTCACTACGATCCAGCAGAAAAAAACGACGCTTGTGAGGTTATCGCCCTGCCGGTTCGGCTGCAGCTTCCTGACGGCTCAGAACAGTCAGCTCGACTCCCGACTGCTTTTTGTGCGTGGCATTACTTTACTCGTGGCCCAGCCCCAGGAGAATTAGCTGTTATGGACGAGTATGCTGATGTTATGCCGGTATTTGCATTTACTCACGCCGGTGCTGAATACGCATCAGAGGCTCAACCACCTGAAGTCGCATTGACGCACACAATAATTGATAGAGGGGCTGAGTTTGTGATAAATAATAATCCGCACTGGGTACAAAACACAGAGGTCTATAAAGATAAATTAATCGTGTACTCAACTGGTAACTTTATATTCGATCAGCTAGATAAAGAAACGAACCGTGCAGCAAATCTAGACGTGGAAATATCAGTTGACTATAACGACAATGTTGCAAAATGGCTCGAGCTAGGTGCATCTTGCCTGAATAGAAATGATAACTGTTTAGCGCAAGCAAAAGACGCTGGTTTAACAAAAATTGAACTGAATTATCAGTTTGATGTTGTGGCAAGTTTAAATGGATACCAAGAAATTACCCGAAAGGCAGACGATGCCACCCAGCAAGCGATTGAATCACGCATGAACTGGCAACAAACCCTAAAAGAACTTGGCCAAGTTAATTAGCTAGTCTACTCAGCGAGTAGCGGCGTCATGATTGCCTCTGTTAGTGAGGCAATCTGCCGTGAGCCGGCTCCGTCAACATAAACGCTCAGTATGACCTCCCGCCCACTTGGCAACTCTATGATTGCTGTATCAAGCCAGCCAGTTTCGTAAAACCCGACTTTGTTGTAGACTGTTGCGTCCGGTACGCCAGCTGGTATAGCCTGACGATACATCTGATTTTCAAGCACTTGGCGCAATAATTGCGTACTGTCAGTGGATAAATCATCGCCACGCTGTAACCGAGACATTATCGTAGTTGCGTCTCTTGCAGTGGTAGTTATCGCTTCCATTGACGTTCCTGACAAGCCAAATAAGTCACGTAGCCGTGCAGTAGACTCTGCCTTCCCCTGCTCAGCCCACATCTGCTCAGCACACGGACTATCTGAAGCCCGAATCATCTCTCGAATACATTGCTCTCGCGTTCGGCCTTGGTTATATTGCTCACTCGGATTTTCCAAGCCTGCATCAATATCCATCAAGCCAAGATAAGCTACATATAACTTATAGATACTCGCTGCAAAAAATGGCTCGTCAGCACTATGTTCCGCAAGCACGCTTTGGGTTAATGGGTCCTTCAACAAAACACTATAGGTTGTTGACGCCGTAGTAGCAGAATCTAACCAAGCATCTAGCTCAGACTGAACATTGTTTAGAAGCACAATCTCCGGCTCGGGCTCACTCTGCGCTGGCGCTTCCTGGACAGCCTCTTGCTCAACTTGCTCTGTAATTATCGGCGTGTCGTTACTTTGCTGATAGAGCCAGTAGCCAAATGCTAAAGAGAGGAAGAGTACTAACAAAAAAAACGGCACCAGCAGATGCCGATGTCGTCGCAAGCCTGTCGGCTTATTATTTGATTGGTATTTTGTACGCATTTCTTTTACGTATTCTAGCACGTACGATTATTTAGCTAAGCTATCAAGCGTGTGGAAGCTCATCTAATTGTGCTAAGCGACGACGAAAACGAGGCGCATCAGCAAACGGTGCATTAAGGAAAGTCTCTGCGATAATGTTTAGGCTTTCCTTAGGCAAGGAATTCGCAGGCAAACATAGCACATTGGCATCGTCGTCGTTTCGAGCCAAGCGAACCGACTCTCGATCGTAACCAAGCGCCGCTCGAATACCCTTAAAGCGATTAGCCGCCATACACATACCTTGACCGCTGCCGCACAGTAAAATACCTCGAGAATTTTTATCGGCTTCCGCAAGGATCTCTGTTACCACTTTATGCGCAAACACTGGAAAATCATCTTCAGGATCAGGTTTTTCATCGCCGACGTCAACAACCTCATAACCGGCTCGCTGCAGATATATCGCCAGCTCGCTTTTCAAATGATATCCGTTGTGATCAGAACCGAGAAAAACTTTCATGAGTTGGGCCCAATCACGCCTTGGCTTTAGCTAGCAAGCGACCAGTATCGGCAACTTGTTCGACAAGGCGATTACTGTAACCCCATTCGTTATCGTACCAAACGACAACTTTAGCTAGATTACCACCTACAACGTTAGTAAGGAGTAAATCCACTGTACCTGAGTGACTATTGCCAATGTAATCGTGGCTAACTAGTGGCTCTTCACTGACTGCGAGTATTCCTTGGTAGTAGGGCTCTTTGGCGGCTTTTCGGAATACTTCATTTATCTGTTCTTTTGTCGTATCTCGCTTCAAGACCATTGTTACATCACTTAGCGATACAACAGAAGTAGGCACACGTACACTTAGACCATCAAACTTATTCTTCAGCTCCGGCACAGTTAATGCGGTAGCAATTGCTGCACCAGTAGTTGTAGGTACGATATTTTGGGCGGCAGCTCGTGCTTCACGTAAATCTTTATGTGGACCATCTTGTAAATTCTGACTGGCAGTATAGCTGTGGATCGTCGTGAGCATCGCTTTTTCTACACCAAAATTGTGCTCCATTATATCCATCATAGAAGCAGCGCTGTTGGTAGTACAGCTGGCATTGCTAATAATATCTCCGCTTTGTTCAAGGGTATCTTCGTTAGCGCCGATAACGACCGTCTGAATATCTCCACCCTTTGCTGGTGCAGATAGGACTACCTTTTTTGCACCTGCTGTTATATGAGCTCGAGCAAGTTCTTCGGTCGTAAACCGACCAGTCGCCTCTATGACAACGTCTGCATTGTGTTCAGCCCACGGCAGTTGGGCAGGATCCTTCTCGGCTAACACTGGTATTTCAGTGCTATCGATGATGATCGAGTTGTCGGTGTGGCTTACCTCGTGGTGATACTCACCATAGTTTGTGTCGTACTTTAGCAAGTGAGCTAAAGTTTTTGTATCGGTTAAATCATTTATCGCAACTATATCAATATCGGTTCTCTCAAACGCTATTCGAAACGATAACCGGCCAATTCGACCAAATCCATTAATTGCCACCCGTGTCTTCATCTGTGCACTCCTTTATATACTTTTTAGCATTAGCATTACTATGACCCCATTCTACTTGTGGTATGGGGCTATATGCAAGTTTCGTCCGGTAAAACTATCTATCCTTCCGTGGAGTTGTAACGCTCGATACAAGAGGTAATGATACCCTTTGCATCAGCTATGTTTCCCCAGCCTAAGACTTTGGTCGTGCCAGGCTTTTTCAAATCTTTATAGTGGTTGAAGTGATACTCAACTTGCTTTTTCCACTGATCAGACAGGTCATCAATCGTTTGAAGTACGTCACCTTCGTTTCTGTCATCTGCCGGCACAATAATGATCTTGTGATCCATTTCGCCATCATCCTCAAAGTTCAGTACGCCAAGTATCCGGCCTTCAAGCCATATACCAGTCGGCAATGGTTCTTTGGTGATAACGAGGGTGTCCAGCTCATCGCCATCTTCATCTAATGTCTGTGGGATAAAGCCGTAGTTGCACGGCTTAGCGAAAATCGCTGGCTCTACTCTATCAAGCATAAACACAGCCCTCTTTCGGTCCCATTCAACCTTTAAGGACGAGCCCTCTGGTATCTCTATTACTGTATTGACTAAACCTTGCTTGATATCACCAGGTGTTAACACTTTATTAAAATCAGCCATCGTTCCTCCTTGTGTTGTCACGTGCTTGTCTATTCTATTGTAGGTACTATATTAATGTCTCCGCGAAGTATTGTACACTACTACGTATATGAATATCATTGGCCACCGCGGTGTTGCTGGCTCAGAGCTGGAGAACACACGTTCAAGTTTTATGCGTGCTCGAAATATGGGGTTACAATCTGTGGAGCTCGACGTACGCAAAACCAAAGACAACCAGCTGGTTGTCTGCCATGATGCTGACTTGCAGCGAGTCGCCCACCGGCCAGAAAAGATACGCGACTTGCTTTTGAGCGAACTGAAAAAGATTAAACTAATCGACGGCTCATCAGTTATAACGCTCCATGATGCGCTAGAAACACTCGATGGCATTCATGTCTTCATCGAAGTCAAAGATGAAGGCTGTGGACGGGCCCTCATGAAGGTGCTCGAAAGCTTCCAGAGGCAATCCGTTACTATTGTTTCCTTTCGGCTGCGTGAATTAGCAATATATAGAGATCTTGACGCTCGATATGATCTCTATGGCGCAGAACGCACTCGACCATTTGACATTATTCACCTTGCAAAAATTCTACGACTCGATGGCATCGCGCTAAATTTCTGGCTGCTAAATCCTTTGACCTATTATCTTTGTAAGCGAGCAAACTTAAAGTTGTACGTCTATACTGTTAACAGCATGTTTATAGCTACGTTACTAGCCGCACTTTACCCAGACGTTGGAATCTGCACTGATTATCCAGATAAATTTTTACGAATAAAAAAAGCCCTCTGATGCAACAAGCCACATTAGTTCGCACAGAACAATTGAACAAAAACACAACGTCATTCTGGCTTAAGCCGGATGAGCCAATTAATTACTTAGCCGGCCAATTCATAACCATTCATATACCACATAGCTCCATGGATGACCGTGGCGATAAACGCTGGTTTACTCTATCGTCTTCGCCAACTGAATCACTACTGTGCTTCACGACGAAGCTAAGTAACCAAAGTAGTAGCTTTAAACGACAGCTGCAATCACTGCAGCCTGGTGACACGCTACAAGTTGGTCAACCCATGGGAGATTTTGTCTTGCCGAAGTCAACACAGACGCCACTAATATACATCGCTGCTGGTATTGGTATTGCTCCGGTTAGAAGTATTTTGACTTACTTAAAAGACCGAGGCGAGCAACGAGATATCTGCCTGCACTACGGCGTAAGGCATGAAGTGGACATATGCTACCAGGATATACTCTCAAATTGGGCTGACACTACTACTATCTGGGTCTCTCAACCAGGTGCAGACTGGACTGGTAAAAAAGGCAAAATATCAATCGATGTAATACTGCAGAACTTAAGCAAAGCACAACGAGACAATGGTTGGTTTTTTGTTGCCGGACCCGAGCAATTTACTGAGGCAAGTTACCGACAACTTGAAGAGTCGGGCATCCCCGATCACCACATTATTGGCGACTATTACCACGGCTACTAATTAGCTAGAAAACGTCTACTACCTGGGGGCAGCTACCTCAGCGTGAGCTCGTTCGTGCTCTTCAAGGTACTTACGCATCATCAACGCAGCGGTAGCACCTTCGCCAGTCGCACTGGCAATCTGCATAGTTGCACCACTTCGTACGTCTCCAGCGCAGAAAACACCTTTCATCGATGTCTCCAGTCCCGTAAATGTCTTTACCATGCCAATTTCATCGAGCTCAATATTACTTGTCTTTAAGAAATCAGTATTGGGCTCAAGTCCGATAAACACAAATACACCGTCAGTTTTGAAAGTTACTTTTTTGTCACTCGTCTTATCTGTACCGACAACTTCAGTGACACCATTATCAGCACCAATAATTTCGTCAGTTGTTGTATTGTAGTGAATAGTTATTTTGTCTTTATGCTTCTCGAGGTCTTGTTGCAGTATTTCACTAGCGCGCATCTTGTCTGATCGCACCAGCACATCAATTTTGGTTGCGAAGCGTGTCAAAAACACCGCTTCTTGTGCAGCAGAGTTTCCCCCACCAACAACTACCAAATTCTTATCGCGATAAAAGGCGCCGTCACAGGTTGCACAATAATGCACGCCTCGACCGTAGAAAGTGTCTTCGCCAGGAATCCCGAGTTTTTTGTAGTCACTACCCGTGGCAATTAATACTGCGCGAGCATACACGTCACCGTCGGTTGTCTCCAGTTTTTTGAGTTCACCTTCATCAGTAATCGACATCACTTCACCAAGCCGAATGTCTGCGCCAAAGCGCTCTGCTTGTTTCCGTAAATCCTCAGCCAGGTCAAGCCCCGCCAAGCCTTTTGGAAATCCAGGATAATTGTCGACCCAGTCAGTAATCGCCGCCAATCCACCGATGACTCCCTTCTCGTAAAGTACGGTGTCTATATCCTCTCTGGTTGTATAAATTGCCGCTGAGAGTGCCGCAGGACCAGCTCCTACCATGATCACATCGTGAATTTCCTTATCTTCTGATGATTGAGCTGTTGTGTCTGTTGATTGGCTCATGCCGAGTAACTCCTTGACTTTATCATTGTTGGGGTTTTGGACAACAGTATCACCTGCTACGAAAGTTGGTATAAGATACGTTCCATTTGTCTTTTCGAGCATTTCTTTTTCAATCGCTTTGTCATCGACGTCTCGGTATTCATACGTAACCCCGATTGAGTCGAGATAAGATTTCAAAGCTTGGCAATACCCGCACCAGGCAGCACCGTATACAATTGGAGTAGCAATATCTGACATAGACCTAAGAAACAGCTGGTGCTAGTTTAGCAAGGTTATAGCCGACAACTACTTCTCGTGAGTCATCTTGTTTTGTTACGACGGTTACTGGTACTGTCAGTGCTCCAGAAAGTTCTAGCGCTTCTTTTTGTCGGTCCGGTGAGCTGTCCAAGTTGACTTCCTCATATTCATAGCCCTTCGCGCCCAACCATTTTTTTACCATTCCGCAGTACGCGCAGGTGTTAGTGGTGAATATTGTTATGTTTTTTGGCATGTGTTTTACCCTCTACTTTTATTATTATTGCTGTCGATTCTATTATATATAGCGCTTTTGAATAAATCAATAGCGCTATATATTGTGTTAGTCAATTGAAATTAACTCAATATCAAACACTAATGTGCCCAACGGACGTCCACCTTCGCCTGGCGTGTAATCAGCAGGTGCCTCGCCGTACGCAAGTTCGCCTGGGATGATGAGTCGACGAGTACCGCCCTCTTTCATTCCGGGAATACCCTCTTGCCAGCCCTCAATCAAACCACTAAGTGGGGAGCTAAATGGCTGACCACTATCTTTAGAGCTTTCGAAAATCTCACCGTTTACTGCGTAAGCACCGGTGTAATGTGCAGTTATAGTTGCGCCTGCCTCCACCTCGGTTCCATCACCTTCAGCTATATCAATCACTTCGATTTCAGCGACTGGCTCAGTAATCGGGTCAAAATTTTGTAACGTTGTGCCTTGTAGGCTATCTTCTGGCTGCACTGGGTTCTCCTCTAATTCTTGCGGTTGTGATTCATCTAGCTGAGCTGTGTCATCCTGAGTATTATCTCCTATGATTGAGAAGATAATTACACCGGTAAAAGCCAGCGTCGACAAAAGAAACACAATAACAATTACAATAATAAACATTCTCTGCGGATCTTTCGCCATGTGGGCCTCCTTTTAGTCCTTGCAATGCGTTTAAGTATAACGCATCTAGGCTGAATATTCAGTTGTAAAAGTTTCTGCAGTTTGCGGGAAACCGTTTTGTACTGCTTGGAGAAGTTTATCGCGTAATGTCTTCGACAAAAATGGTTTTTGGTGCAATGTTGCTACGTTAATCCACATTGGACGATATAGGTTTTTGCCAAGCTTGTTGATAGCCGCTTCTTCACTATCAGGGGAAAGTTTTGGTTCGCCGCCGACGTATTCACACAGGTAAATGTATTGGGTTCCGTACGGCTGGCCAGCTTCCTCGATAAATACCAATTCTGCGCTGCCGAGGTCCATACCGGTTTCTTCCTTTACCTCTCGCCGTACAGCCGATTCTGTTGTTTCGCCAATCTCGACGTTTCCACCAGGCAGGGTTTCGTATTCCTTGCCAAACTTATTTCGGTGCATGATGAGTAGTTTCCCCTCATGTAACACAATAGCTCGCGCTGCTTTTCTCATGCTTATTAGTATACCAGCTTCGTTTAGGCTATGTGTTGTTTGTTGTTGAGACGACGCCAAAACGCTTCAGAGCATCTGCTACTTCCTCTGGGTTTGTGCCTTGTTGCAGTTCTAAGAGGCGCTGATAGAGCCCGCCACTTTTTGCGAGTTTCCTCGGTGTACCGATTTCATCGACTTTGCCACCGCGTAGCGTAATGATTGTGTCTACGTGCTGAATGGTACTTAAGCGGTGAGCAATAATTATTGTGGTCCGACCATGCATAAGTCGTTCTAATGCCTCCTTGACCATGGCCTCGCTACGGCTGTCCAGGCTACTGGTAGCTTCATCAAGAATCAAGATTGGTGCGTTTTTTAAGAGAGCTCGAGCGATAGCAATACGCTGTTTTTGTCCGCCGGATAACTTCAGACCACGTTCACCAATTTCAGTCTCATACCCCTTCTTAAACGAGTCAACGAACTCGTGCGCATTAGCCTGCTTAGC
The DNA here is from genome assembly GCA_024635455.1 of Candidatus Saccharimonadota bacterium. Taxonomy (GTDB): domain Bacteria; phylum Patescibacteriota; class Saccharimonadia; order Saccharimonadales; family SLHW01; genus SLHW01. Next base: position 313,484 of record JAGXIU010000003.1, read on the forward strand.
GGCTTGGACTACTTCTGCTTTTTTGGCATCAGGTTTGGCGTAGGCGATATTCTCCCATATAGTCCCGCTAAACAACGCTGGTTCTTGAAAAACAGTCGCAATTGAACGATGCAAGCTGGCACGATTTACCGTCGCAATGTCCTGACCATCTATATATATGGCGCCATCATCTGGCGAATATAACCGCATTAGCAGATTAGAGATCGTGGTTTTACCCTCACCACTTTCCCCGACCAAAGCCACCTTCTTACCCTTTTTAATCTGGAAAGAAACGTCTCGTATAACCGTTTCAGTTTGGTTGTAGCCAAAAGAGACATCGTCAAACTTAACTGAACCGTCACTTAGCTGGAGATTAGGCGAACCAGGCGCATCGACCTCAGCAATCTTTTCATCCATAATTTCGAAGTAATCCCTACTGTCACTAATCGCTCGTTGCGTATTCTCCACTAAGAAACTAATGGTAAAGATTGGGATACGTATTTGCATTGCGTAGAGGATAAGTGCAACCGCTTGTCCTGGGGATATGTCACCTTGAGCACCTTGCACAAAGATCAACATAAACACACCAAAGAAGATGATATTTAGCGCGATACGACGCTGAAAGTCCTTCACGTGCCAATATCGTGACTGTGGCTGTACCAGCCCGATTACTTTGCTAAAGTGCCGACGAAACGAGGCTAACTCCCGCTGTTCTTGGAGGTAATTCTTCACTACCTTTATTTGGGTAATGACTTCAGCAAAACGACCACTTGCTATATCGAGATGTCGGTTTTTCTTCTCCTGATAACGCTGCCATTTGGGACTGCTGCGAAAGGTCATAAATATATATATCGGATACAACGTGAACAATAGGAGCGCGACCTGCCAGCTATATATAGCAACAGCTATTAGCGAGAATATAGTGGTGAAGATAAACTGCAAAAAGTTGTTGCTAAACATTTGCATGAACCGAGTAATTTGCTCAATAGATCGATTCAGACGATTTATTATTTTACCCGATTGCTCAGTATCAAAATATGACTGCGGTAAGTTCAATAAATGTTGGTAGTAGTTGGTGCTTAATGTCTTGTGCACACGTGCAGATGCAACATCTCCTAGATAACCGCTGTAGTTACTCAAAATATTCTGCAGAAAATCTAGTACAAATATTGCGAATGCTAACCAGGCAACGTAACTAATACGTGCGTCTGCCCCAGCGCGCATTTCGTCAATTGCCCAACCAGATATCAGCGGTGTTAGGAGCGTTAATAGACTCAGCACTACAGTAGCCAGTCCGATGAGCCCGTACGTCCTCCAGAGTCCTCTGGTTGTCCTGATAATTCGCCAAATGTGTTTCATGCCAGATTATAGCGTAACGAATATGCCTCGATAACACCAGTTTAAACGTTATTAACGTGTAGTGATTAGATGACTTTTAAAACACTATCCGTAATGGTCTCACCGAACAGACAGAAAGAACACTGTCTCTACCAGCCGCCACCACCTCCACCGCCGCCTCCGCCGCCGGCAGAGCCACCACCGGAAAACCCTGACCCACTTGAGCTCGCTGGTGGAGTAAAACTATTGTTTATAGACGAATTTGTTTTTGACAGGCTACTAGCCAATCCGGCAGTCGAGAAGGAGCTCCAGCTACCCTGGTACCACTCTGGTGGCTCGCTATATATGTCCTGAAACGCTTTTGCCCATGTCGTCTCAATGCCTGAGGCGACAGCAAATGGCAACAACGACTCAAATAACTTAACCGTCCGTTCTGGCTCTTGTGCATTTTGTGCCAGCGGAGCCGCCGCCGCTTGAAGTGCCTTTATACGGTCTTTTTCTGCTACGCGAATGTATTTCTCAATCCCTTCAACATGCTCCAGCAGTAACTCACCCTGTTTACTTCGTTTCGTCATCAACGACCCAAAGACAAGCACAGCGATGAGCGTCAAACAGCTACTTATAACCAGTAACGAAGTCAACCAATACGCTGTTACTAAGCCAATGAATACAACAGCAATCCCAAAGCCATATTCTTTCTTAAAGGCATTTGCCGAACGTAATGGGCTAATCTCAAACATGCCGTTATCTTGAGCTTTTTTATCGATTGTTTTCTTTAGTTTACGGAGCGTACTGTGCAGTTTATTCGCTTTGTCCTCGATAGCAACGCTAGCGCCGGCTTTGTTTGGCTCAAACAACGCATGCAATACCATAACTTCTTCTTCTGTTAAGGCAGTCTGGCTTTTTTCACGCAAGACAAGTTCGTGCTTTAACTTCCGACCTGAGCCGGTTTCTTTAATGGTTATGAACCCACGCACAGCCAAATCGATGATAGCTGCGCTTACATGACTCGGTGTAAGCTTGTGAGTTGCGACATAGTACGCCTGCAAAACGCTCATATCTTTTGGCCGCGTAAAGTACGGTACACGGATACCCCTATCTTTATAGTCCTTACCTTCTCTATACCACCGTTTGTACGCACGCACTATTACATACGCCTGCAGGGCAACTACAAGTCCGGCAACAAGGTAACGCCAGTTGCGTTGCAACCATGGTTTTGGTGTGAAGTATCCTTTTTCAAAACCAACTACAAACGATAGCGTTTGTCCTGGTTGCAGGCTGCTTTCTGACGTTATCATGGCTGAGTTTTGTCCAGCCTCAACCTGACAATCCTGATCAGTACTACCCTCATCGCCAGTGAAGCAAATCGGTGGATTATCTTCATCTAATTCAGCGCCGGTCCTCACTTGTGCATCCACGGCCAAGAACGGTTGCCCCCAGTCAGTTCCGTTTGCGTCCCAAAACAGCTCATCATGCGTATCATAAAAACGTATAACATCCTCAACCTGATAGATTATCTGGTAGCTGTGTTGTCCAGTTATATAAACGTCCGGGTCACCAATGCGCACAACCAAGTTGTCATTCTCGCTGTGGGTCGTGTATGGCTCAGCTTCACCGTCTCGCTCGACATCTATGACCTGAGTGTTTAGGTCTTGCCTGCCATAAACGTTTGGTATAGACCGCAGAATACCTCGGTTTTGACCACGGAAGTCCAGGTCAATGGCCTCAGTAATCAATAAACTCCCCTGCGGATGATCATTGCTCAAATCATAGTCTGCCGAAAAAGACGTAACAGTAAAATCATCCACCCCTTGCGCAAATATATTCGTCGGCAGGGCAATGCTCGATAGCAGTAACAAGACCAACAACACGCTAGATCGTGCTGTTATCCACCTCATAAACGTTCTGCGCTCAGCTCAGTATCAGCTTGCGTAGCAACTGTATCTAAAACATCGCTCAGTTCAGTATCTTTCATTGTTTTCCTGTCGGATACAGCAGTAATCCGGAACGCCATGTGCTTGGATGAAGCGTCTTTTTCTGGTTGATAGATATCAATCGGCTCCACCTGATAACGAATATGTTGGCTGGAAGGGATGGATGCGCGTATACACTGGTGTACTTCGGCGTAAGTGCGATCCGCTGGTAGCTTTAGGGATATATCCTGAGAAATACTTGGGTATTTCGACAACTGTTGATACTGCTTGCTGGTTGCATATTTTTCAAGCAATTTGATGTCTAGCTCAAGCGAAGCAGTAGCTCGTGGTAACTTGAGTCGACGAGCAACTTGTTGACGTGGTTCACCGATGACACCAATGACCTCATCAGCAATCTTAATTAAACCAGTTCGACTGGCATCATATGGCGCCCGCGATACATCCGTTGCTGTATCGTCAGAGTCGGCGTGATTGTTCATAGTCTGAACCGAATAGCTTACGCCGAGTTCGCTACATAGCCTGTCTAAGTACTTTCGTGCTTGATAATAGGCCGCGCCGGCGTAATGAGCCGACCATGTTTTATCGTCGCTTGCAAAAACCAGCGACAGTCGTTCACGTTCAGCTGGTACGGCTGGCTCGGTCTCGTCCATAACGAATTTTTGATGAGTTTTGCCAATCTCAAACAGTACAAATGCACCATACCCCGCCTTGATGTTGGCGTGCACTTTTTCGAGCAGACTTGGCGTAAGGCTCAAGCGATAATACTGCAAATCTGGACTAATCGCATTGGTTAAGCGATGCGCCGTTTCTGGATCTTGACCAGCGGCCTCAAGTAGTCTGCCGTGCACAAAGTTGTAGGTTAGCACCTCATTAGCTCCAGCAGATGCTAGTATCTCTCGAATATGGTATTTCAAATCAAGCAGTTGATTACGGTCGGTTGGTGCGACAGATCTTCGCGGTAACGTCAGTGGCACTTTATCAAAGCCGATTAAACGACCAATCTCCTCGACGATGTCCTCTGCTATAGCAATGTCAGTTCGCCAGAATGGCGCTTGGACCTGCAGACCGTCGGCGTCCTTATGCACGTTGAACTCAACATTTGTTAACACTGTTTGTATCTGATCTGCACCGACGAACATACCCAAACGCTTCTCAATAAACGCCGGCGTTATCCAGATTACGTTATTCTCAGGATACTCGGTTACCTCATCTTCAACTGCACTCGCAACCTCGGCTCCAGAAACGTATTCGATTGTTGCGATTGCCTCATGTAGTACGCGATCAGTCTGATGTGGTGATTGCCCTTTATTAAATCGTGTAACAGCATCGGTGAATAATCCGTGGCGCATGCTTGCCCGACGAATCGCATACATATCAAAGTTAGCGCATTCCAGCACTATTTGCGTTGTCTGCTCATCGACTTCAGTTTCTAATCCGCCCATAACACCACCAATACCGACTGGCTTGTCATGACTGGTAATCAATATGGTCTCCTCGTCATCAAACGTCACACTTTTACCATCTAGCAACTTCAGTGTTTCACCACGGCGAGATAAGCGAGTCTCGAGTTGCAACGTTTGGTCAGTTTTTGGTGCGAGCGCTAGAAGCTTACCGGCATCATAGGCGTGAAGCGGTTGGCCGGTCAGCACCATCAAATAATTAGTTGCGTCGACAATATTGTTAATCGGTCGAATACCTACTCTTGCCAGATAACTACGCATAATGAACGGGCTCTGCTTTATGGAGATACCGCTCATCACCACAGCTGTGAACCGCGGTACTTTATCTGGTATCTGGTTGTCAATTCGTAAACCTACTGCGCCTTGCTTGGACTGTAGCTCCTCGAGTAGTTGGCTATACCACTTCGGTGATACAAACTGCTTACCGGTAATGCCGGCAATCTCGCGAGCAACACCTAAGATACCAAAGCAATCTGGTCGATGCGTAAACATCTTGTTCTCAATATCAAGCACGATATCATCCAGCTCATACACTTCAGCGAAGTCTTCTCCTGGTTGAGCACTGACATCTACTTCAACAATTCCCGTATGGTCGTCGCCAATCGCCAGCTCATTGGCACTCGCCAACATGCCATTACTTACTACACCGCGCAGTTCTCGGGCTTCAAGTACAAATGGGTCTTTATCAAAGCTCGCTGGTACGGTTGCACCAGGCGGAAGCCAGACTGCTGACATGCCAGCACGGACATTTGGCGCACCACAGACTACCTCTATAAGGTTATCTTTGTTGCGCGCAACGTCCTTCATCGCACCGCCATCATCAACCAGGCAAACACTGAGCTTATCGGCGTTTGGATGTTTTTCAGCAGAAACAACTTTCACAATATGCAGCCCGCGATACTTCGCGCCGATGTCAATCACTTCCTCGACCGCGCCAAGCTGCTCGCCAATTTTTTGCACCAATTCATCAGCTGGCAAATCGACTTCAGTAAACTGTTTTATCCAATTAATACTTACTTTCATATCTAAAACTGCCTCAAAAAGTCTAGTTTTGCCGACTCAAAGTGCCGAACATCTTCAATACCATATCTCATCATCACCATCCGCTCGATGCCAAAACCCCAGGCAAACCCGGTATAGATATTTGGGTCTATATCTGCATGAGAGAGCACGTTCGGATGAATCATCCCGCAACCACCAAGCTCTAGCCACTTCTGTTCTTCTGAATCATCCTTGCGCAAAAAATCTGGACGCTCAACGGCAAATTCAAAGCTTGGCTCCGTGAACGGGAAATAAAACGGTTGAATCTTGGTGTTTAGCTCTTGGCGGAAGTACTGGCTCATATATGTTTGCAGTGTCGCCACCAAATTACCGGTGTTAATATCCTTGCCGACTACCACGCCCTCAAGCTGATAAAACGTATGCTCGTGCGTCGCATCCAGGTCTTCATTACGAAACACTCTATCAGGAATGACGACACGAATATCCTCACCGTCAGCCAGCACATGCTTATACTCTTTTAGAACTCGATTTTGCATGGTGCTGGTGTGAGCTGGCGCGATGAAGCCCTCCTCACTCATAAACGTATCGTAATGATCGCGGGCAGGATGATCATCGGGAAAGTTCAAGCTCTCGAACATGTGATAATCATCGTCAATCTGTCGCGACTCTGACACGTTAAAGCCCATTCGATAAAAAATATCAATCATATCACCTATTTCAGCTGGTATCGGGTGTTGACTGCCTTTGTCGCTCGTCAATAGGCGCGGTCGTTTCTGGTCGCTGACGTTAACATCGAATGGCGCCGTGACATCTATTGGTCGCCTATCATCTGACTCAGTTTGCTCAGCGCCAAGCTCTTCTAGCTCGGTTTTTAACTGATTAACCTGCTTTCCAAATGCCGCTCGCTCATCAGCTGGAAGTGTTGGGATTTCTGCGTATAGCGCACGTAACTCATCAGAACGGAGCACCTGTGACACGGGATCTCCTGCGGCAATACGTCTCCGTAGGCTCTCAGCGACATGCTTTAGCGTTTCTTGTGAATTGCTCATATTAAGCTCAAGTATAACAGATTGATTTGTTATACTAGCCACGATATGCGCATTACCAAATACCCCCATAGTTGCTTCAAGGTCGAAAAAGATGGCCAAGCATTACTCATCGACATTGGTAATTTTTCGACCGCCAAAGTAACGTTGCAAGATGTTGGTGATTTTTCCGCCATTCTTATTACGCACCAACACGCTGATCATATTGACCCAAAGCTCGAGCAATGGCTTCAAGGCAAAACTGTAGCAATCTATGCCAACCAAGACGTCGCCAATACGTTCCCTCAGCTGGACATCACAGTTGTTGAGGATAACCAGTCACTCGATATAGCTGGCTTCACTATTACAGCGCGTTATCTCGCACATTGTAAGATGCCTGACGGAAGCGACGGCCCGCCTAACACTGGTTACGTCATTGATGGTACATTTTTCCACCCAGGTGATGGTGTGGCCATAGACAATCTTCAGGTTGACACTCTGGCCGCACCAATTGCTGGGCCGAGCGTCTCTATTCTTGATGCTGTCACGCTTGCTCGTTCTGTCCATGCAAAAACACTTATCCCAATGCACTATGACAACCCAGTATTTTTTAATGACCCTGCCGTACTGGCTGAGCGTTTTCATGATGCTCGTGTTGTCATATTACATAACAAGCAATCAGTGGAGGTATAACCAATGGCTAATTTTTCATTCGACATCGTATCCGAGTTCGACAAATCAGAAATGAACAATGCATTCGATCAATCACAACGAGAAATCGTCAACCGCTACGACTTCAAAGGTACCCCAGCAGCAATAGAATGGCTCGGCGATGATAAATCAGGTATCAAGGTTACCGGCAACGGTGATTGGCAGATTGATGCACTGATTGATATATTCCGTAAAAAACTCGGCAGTCGCAACATCAGCCAGAAAGTACTCGACACCAGCAAGCCAGCCACAACCACCAACATGAAAACCAGCAAAGAAGTACCCTTCGTACAAGGGCTCGATCAGGACAAGGCCAAGAAGCTCACCAAGCAGATTCGAGATAAGTACCCAAAGGCAAAGACACAGATTCAAGGCGACAGCGTACGCGTCACCAGTGCCAAAAAAGATGAGCTACAAGCTGTCATGCAACTTATCCGCACCCTTGAGCTGGAATTTCCAGTCCATTTTACCAATTACCGTTAGCAGATTATACTGGGGGTTATGATGGACGATTCAGAGCTACAACAACAAGCAGAACAAGTCCTTCACCTGAATGCTCGTAACTCCTACACGATTCCTGCTGATCCGCTCTACCCGCATCAATGGCTTTGGGACAGTGCTTTTATTAGTATCGGTCTACGCCATGTTGATACCGAGCGAGCCAAAAACGAACTATTAAGTTTATTTGAAGCCCAGTGGTCAAACGGCATGATTCCTCACGTCATTCATCACGGCAAGAACAAAGGGCGTGACGGCAACATTTGGCGCAGCTGGATGAACCCGCATGCACCAGAAGCTATATCCACTAGTGGGATAACGCAACCACCTATTCTTGCAGAGGCAGTTTTGCGTGTCGCGGACGGCCTAAAGAAACATGAACGCAAAAGCTGGCTCAAGCTGGTCTACCCAAACCTCGTTCGATACCATCAATGGCTATACACAGATAGAGATCCGCACAACGAAGGCCTCGTGTTGCAAGTACACCCATGGGAAACTGGGCTAGACAATACACCGCCTTGGATGCGTGAGTTGCACGACCATCAGCTCCCGCTTTGGATTCAAGCAGTAAAGTCTATGCGCCTGAGTCCACTATTCAACCTGTTTCGGAACGATACCAAGATTATCCCTGCCCACCAGCGCATGACAAGTATTGACGCTTTGGCACTGTACAGCGTTCAGCGACGCCTCCGACGCAAAAACTACGACATCAAGCGTATCCTGGCCCACTCATTGTTTGCCATAGAGGACGTAAGCTTCAACGCCATACTTCTGCGCAACAACCAGCTACTGCGCGATATTGCTGAGGAAATAAAACAACCCCTCAGCCAGCATCTGGCCGATGACATGACGCGCACAGAATCAGCCTTCGAACAACTATGGGATCCATACTCCAGCCAGTACTACTCACGAGAATTTGTCAGCCATCGCTTGCTTAAAGAGCCCTCAATTGGCGCCCTAATAGCTCTCTATAGCGGCACTATCCCACAAAAAAATGCAGATCAACTGGTAAAAATGCTCGAGGACGAGCAAATGTTCGGCTCAGCGTTTCCTGTGCCCTCAGTACCAGTTGGTAGCGACTGGTTTCAAGAACACACTTATTGGCAAGGTCCGACTTGGATTAACGCAAACTGGCTTATCATCGATGGACTCGAGCGTTACGGTTATAAAGACCACGCTGCAGCGCTCAAGCAATCAACTCTGGAGATGCTCAAACGTCATGGCTTTTCGGAATACTTTAGTCCGCTAGATGGCTCACCGGCTGGCGCACAAAACTTCAGCTGGACCGCCGCCCTCACCCTCGACCTCCTCAACCAATAGCCTAATCCTATAGATTTTCTAAGGGAATTCCTGTTTTTTCTGATACTTTTTTAGCCCAGGAAACCAGCCGTTCGAATTGCGCATCACGTATCCGCTGTTCGGACTCTACTTGATCCAGACGCTATATAAATCCGTCAATAGTTGTTGTCAAATTATGTATCGATTGTTTAATATCTTGTATATCAGCCTCAGCTTTGGTGAACCGATCGTCCACTCGCTGCATAAAAGTCTCAAGTATTGATGATATTTCATCCGTCTGCTCGCGCAGGGCATGATTCATCTCTGCTTTCGTCATACTATTATTGCTCATGCAACAATTGTAGCATGTCAGTTAATCAGTTTCCCAACCACTCATGGTCAAAATTTCACTCGGTATCGAGGTTCTGCACATAGTGCTAGATTCAAATATTAGTTCAGCACAAAGTCCGTCAGTATATCCGTATATACGTAATACTTAACACGTTAACTATCCTCAATTGACTCGCTCCCTTCAACCAAATTTTCTGATTTCTAACCCCTAATTTCCAATTCCCAGCCCCTAGTTCCTAATCTTCCCTAATTCCTAATTCCCAGCCCCTAGTTCCTAGTACCAGGCTCAGCAAAACAGATGCCGCTCATCAGCTGTCTGGCGAATCAAGACGAAACCTTTCGTCTTTTTTTTAATACTTAGAAAACATGAAAAAAGACCGACCAGAGAAAGTTGTTTCGGCGCGACAGACTGGTGGCATGAGGGGCAGTCACTGTTTTTTCTGCCGCCTGCGGGACTTTTGTTACTTTTGTTCCTGCAGACAAAAGTAAGATAAAAGAATAAAGACAGAGTTCTTAGTCTATGGTTTCCAATCCCTAGTTCCTAGTTCCTAACCCCTTACCAATAAAACGGCCTACCTTGCTCTGCCGTATCAAACCAACGGCCATGACGTAGGAATTGCTGTGGACGTGGTGGACTGCCTAGCTCAGCAATATGCGTGTAGTTATCAAGTAGTGAGCCGCTAGAATGCACAATGCGGAAGCAGTAGTTGCCGCCAAGAGATGTGTTGTCTTCAACAACAAAGTCCCACATTGTGGTTTGGCCGGAAAGCACAGAGTTGTTAAGACTGAACGTATTGTCCTCAACATAGGTTTGTAGTACTGTAGTCCGTCCGTTAGTTGGGTCATCGACACTTGCATCAAACTCCATGCCGTCTTCAGTATTGGTATTGTCAAAGTAGGTAATGTCGCCAGAGCCGGTAGACGGTGGTACGTCCTGGTAGGTGTAGCCGCTGAAGTCACTCGTGCACGTATCAGTTATCCTTGGGGCGTACTGCAGCTTGAAGTCACCTGCCATAGCGTTTTTGTCATCGACATCCATCAACATACGCAAGCGGACCGCTTGGTTGGGCTCGTCTAGATTAGCGGGAGTATTTTGATCAGTAAGTGGTAGCCCGAGTCCATCGTTTAATCGGCTATCTACAAATGTGATGTGCTTGCCATTTTCATGCCCTAAAACTAATACGTCTTCGTCGCTAGTGAAGGTGGCGGCGCGGCCGGAGCCATCAAGGACGACATTGCTGTTAGTGATGGTCGTCCAGTTGGCGGGGTCGGGGTCGGAGGAGTCGACGAAGGTGACGTAATCGCCGCCATCGTGCCCAACCACCAGAACATTGTCATCTGATGTAAACCTGACCGTTCGTGCGTCACCAGCTAATGATATATTGTTTGTTGTCTCTATCCAATTGGCGGGGTCGGGGTCGGAGGAGTCAATCGTAACCACCCCTGCGCTAAAAGCTGCTATCGCTATAGTGTTTTCATCACCAGAGATTGCTAATAGCGTGCCAGTAGTTGCGCCTGTAATATCAATATTTCCATTCGTAATCTCTGTCCAGTTGGCAGGATTAGGGTCGGAGGAGTCGATAATCGTAAACCGTGGGGAAGTAAAGTGATGCATAACCAGTACATCATCATTGTTTAAAAAGTCGGCTGTAATTCCTCTTCCAGGCAAAGTTATGTTGCTGTTGGTGATTTCGGTCCAGTTGGCGGGGTCGGGGTCGGAGGAGTCGACGAGAGTGACGTAATCGCCGCCATCGTGCGCCAGCACCAGGGTGTTGTCGTCGCTGGTGAAGGTGGCGGCGTAGCCGGTGCCGGGGAGGCTAATATTGCTGTTGGTGATTTTGGTCCAGTTGGCGGGGTCGGGGTCGGAGGAGTCGACGAGAGTGACGCCATTACCACTGGCATGAGCAAACACCAGAGTGTTTTCGTCGCTGGTGAAGGTGGCGTCGTAGCCGGTGCCGGGGAGAAAAGCTCCGGTGCCAGGATATCTGTCCCAATCTTCGACAGTTCGTATATCTCCTCCTGACTCAAACCATCGATAATCTGCTTGCGAATAAGTTGGTGGGGGAATAGATAGCTCAGGTATAACGCTGTAGCTATTTAGTTCGCTCCCACCAGAATCGACGATACGGAAGCAATAGGTTGCATCCCCCGGCGCGCCGTTGTCGACCAAGGAAAAATCCCAGATGCCGTAATCACCGTTGGGGATGGCGTTGGGGTTGGTAAAGTTGTTGCTCTCAACATAAGCTTGCATGACAGCGTTGCCGGAGCCGGGGTTAGGATCATCTAGACTAGGGGCGATAGGGGATCCATCCTGGATCGACTCATTTCTCGCAAACATTATATCACCGGGTGGTAGATGTTCTAAAAACCATACATCACTTACATCAGTTGTAGTAGTGCCTCCGGAAAGCCATAGCCTGCTCCCCACAGAAAGAGTATCATGCCCTATCCTTGGGTCCCATGGTGCAGAAGCTGTCTCTTCTGTCCAGTTGACACCATCCGGTGATGACCATACGTCATTTTTTTTACTATTACTATCGAATCCATCGAATCCTCCCGTCAGCCAAAGTCTGTCATTCAGTACGCTAACCTCATGGTCCTCCCGAGCGCTCCATGGTGCAGAAGCTGTCTCTTCTGTCCAGTTGACACCATCCGGTGATGACCATACGTCATTCGTCACCTGGTTACTACCCTCCTGCCCACCTATAACAAATATTTTATTGTTGAAAACAACGGCCTGATGATTATCCCGAGTACCCCATGGTGCAGAAGCTGTCTCTTCTGTCCAGTTGACACCATTCGGTGATGACCATACGTCATTAAGGAGACTACTACCAAATCCACCTATAACAAATATCTTATCGTTGAAAACAATAACTTGGTGATTATACCGGGCACTCCAGGGACTTGAAGTTGCCTCAGTATTCCATACAACACCGTCAGTTGAAGATGCAACATTAGAGCTCCTAGCCCCGTTATTCGCGCTTAGCGCACCTCCCACCATCCATATGCGCCCATCAAATACAACTGTGCCCGCTGATGCCCTCCCTGGAGCAGAATCAGTTTCCTGTGTCCAGTTAACGCCATCAGATGATGACCACACATCATCAAAGTAGGTACTCCCCGACCTTCCTCCCATTACATAAAGTTTTTCATTAAAATACACCGTGCCATGACCCAGCCTGCCGCTCCAAGGAGCTGATGCAGTGGCCTCATTCCAGTCAGTATACTCACCATCGATGTCATAGACGTCCTGATAATTCTCGCCACTGAAACCGGTATCGCAGACGGTGTCAGGGCCGAGTTCAGAGTATTGCAACTTGAGGCTGGTTGAATCAGCTGGTAAGTCGCCAAGGCCGGCCGACACACTCGCCCGCAAGCGAAACGGTGTCCCCTCCACTGGCGCCTCCACCGGCGTGTCTTGCGCCCCTAATGGAGCGCCTGCGTACACAGGGAATGGGATTACAGTTTCGATCGTAGGCGTTGGGCTAGTTTCTACACCGGTTGGAGACGACATACTTATGCTGGGGGTCGACTCATTGACTGTTGGAGTATTGCTGGTTGCTGTTGGAGTAGTTGTACTTCCAGTTGGACTGGAGCATTCTGTCGAACAATTCAAGATTTGGCCGAGGTTGTCAAACCTCGCAATCATAAGGTTGTAGTTTGAACCTGGGCCGTAGCTGAGAGTTCGTCCGGCCATAACAAAACCACCGTCGGAAGTCTGATCCACGCCATTACCAAAATCATTCGAGCCACCACCAAATGTTGACTCCCATAAAACATTGCCGCCTGAATCATACTTTATTAACAAGAAGTCTTCCCCGCCAGAACCGTAACTAGTCGTGCGCCCAGCAACCACGAAATCATCATTGCCCGCTTCGGTTATTGCTAATCCTGAATCGATGCCAGAACCACCCCAAGTGCGAGCCCACACCTCGTTTCCAGAAGAGTCAAACCTCGTTACGAACAGGGCTTCAGTGCCAGGTCCAAAGCTCGATGTACGACCAGTCACCACAATATCTCCAGTGGATAGTTCAATAAGATCATAGGCGGAATCTATTCCGGCATCTCCCCATGTTTGAGACCATAACAAATTGCCTGTACTGTCATACCTGACAAGGAACATAGCGACGGTTCCTGGTGCAAAACTTTCCGTCTGACCGGTAATAACTACATCACCGTTATTCGCCTCTATGACAGCAAGGCCGTACTCCAGGTCCGCGCCGCCCCAAGTACGAGACCACACCTCGTTTCCTGAAGAGTCAAAGCGAACAACAACCACTTCCGCACCGCCAGAGCCTAAGCTATCGCTCCACCCAGTCGCAATAAATCCTCCGTCAGATGTCTCAGTGATGGCTTCTGCCAGCTCAGCACCTGAGCCACCTGCTTCTGCCCAAGTTTTTGCCCACTGGAGAGTCCCAGCAGAATTATATTTCACAAGCAAAAGAGCGTCGCTGCCGGCGCCGTAACTCGTTGTCTCACCAGCAACTAACAATCCGTTATCACTGGTTTCAATAACATCGAAGCCGATCTCCTCGCCTGTTCCACCCCAGGTTCGAGTCCAACTTATCGTGCCATTACCGGCGTATTTGGTTAGTATCATGTCAGCGAATCCAGATGTAGGGTTAGCAAGACTATCCGTATAACCAGTTACCGCATACCCACCGTCAGAGGTAGCTACTACCCCTTGTGCTCTGTCTTCTCCTGTGCCGCCGAATGCTTCAGCGAACGTACCTGTCGTACTGCCGGGGTCATTCTCATACCACCGGTAGCTGCTCTGCTCCAGTGTGATAGCGGAGGTGTAGGTCAGATCGACAGCAACGGTGGCGATGCGGATTTCGTCGCCGCGGCCGGGGGGTGAACCGCCACCGACAACATTGCGGATCATGCTGACTTGTAGTGAGTCAATGTCAGCCTGGGTCCAGGAGCCAGTCCAGAATACTTCGCGCCAAGCCCAGCTGCCTTGGCTTGGTGTGATCGTTTGGCTACCAAGTAGAGTGCCGTTGATGCGGGCGTCAAGAGTAACGGTGTCAACGTCAGCGCCTTGGATTGTTGTGTTGGCGTAAATGCGTAGAGTAATGTCTGTCGCCGAGTCAATATTTGCTTGGTTGGTAACGCTAAATTCGTTGGTGTAGGAGGTATTGTCCGTATTGTCACTAGCAAAGTAGGTGCCAGTGTCTGGTGCTGTAGAACCTTCGTTAACTTCCGTGTAGTGGGACGTGCCGGTGGTGGTTGGCCAGCCGGTGGTAACGTCGCTGTCAGGTACCAGCTCAGCGTTGGCAGCCTGCACGCTGAGCGCCAGGAATGGCAGAATCGCAATAGTCAAAAGAAAGCCACCAAGCGCTGGGAAGAAGTGTTGACGGTACCAGGCTTTAAGCGTAGCTGGGAGTGTGCGTAGGAATGAACGGAGTGTTGCGGGAAACGCACGCAATCTTGCTGGAGCTTGGGTTATTGCTGTACGGATAGTTCGTGGAGTGTGTTTGATGGTGAGACGAGTTGACGCGATGATACGTGTGAATGACTGCGTTAGGCTTTGACGATTGGGTATAGTACCAAGGCGTTGTTGGATTGATGAGAATATACTGCGCCAGGTTCGCTGTGAGTTTGGCGCCGATGTGTGCCGGCTGGGTTGCGAGGGAAGCTCGACTGGAGTTGAGCTATGGTTAAGTTCGTTTGCGGTGGATGAGTTGGTAGTGTCATTATCCTGAATCTCAAGATTAGGTGTAGTGTCTGCTGAGTTGTTTGGTGTGATCGGTTGTGCTGGACGAGTTGTTGGCGTGCGAGGCTCGACGCGTTGTGGTTGTTGGCGAGCGCGGGTTGGCTCGGAGCGAGGAGGCTGTATGGCATTTCTTTCTACGACTCGCACATGAATACGGGTTTGTTCTGCTGATTGGGCTGTTGAATCTTGTTTTTTTGTCATAAGAAACGAAACGCCACTACCCTCACGTAAGATTGTCCTTACGGTTACCTACTTAGTATGCCAAATGACCTCTGAAAAAACAAGCAAAATAAGCAATATTTGTGAATGTGGACTAAGCTGCCACTACAAGTAGCTTTGGCTAAACCCGACACACTGTAGTATGTCGGGTTTAGCGGAGGTGTTAGATGTGTTAGTTAAGTTAGTTCAAGTCCCTGACCCTTAGTTTTGGAGCCTACCAGTAAAACGGCCTGCCCTGCTCGCCAGTGTCAAACCAGCGACCGTGGCGCAAAAACTGCTGTGGGCGAGGTGGCGTCGATATTTCAGGAATATATTGATAGCCATCGAGTAGAGAGCCGTCGCTTTTTACAATACGAAAACAGTAGTTACCCCCAAGAGATGCGTCCTCTGTTAGCGAAAAGTCCCACATCGCAGACGACTCTCTCGGTACAAGGCTAAGAGTGCTAAAATTATTACTTTCTACGTATGATTGCCTGCTTAGCACGAGACCGCCATCTGGGTCGTTAGCGCTAGGCTTAAACGACTCGCCCGTAGCAATAAGTTGACTATCATAAAAGCTAATAAAATCGCTGGCTGGGGCTATATCGAGATATGCATAGCCAGAAAAATCGGTACTGCACGAGTCGCCAATGCGCGGAGCGTATTGAATTTTGAAATCGCTGACTCCTAGGTCTTTAACGCTCACATTAACAAGTGCACGCAATCGTGCATTTTGGTTTTCGTCAATACTAGCTGGTTGGTTTTGTGTGGCCAAGGTAGCCCCTACCGTAGCTCCTTCCGCATTCGCACTATCCACCAAATTGCCACTGGTAAGTTTACGTTTTTGTATATTCCACTGGTAGTTTCCTGGTGCGTAGTCATAGCCAACTACCCACATGTGCGTATTATCGATGACCATACCGCGCGGATCTTCTTGGGTAGCGGACTGGGAGTACGTAACTACACCGTTTGAGCCAAACGCAGTATCAGGGGTAGCGTCGCTCTTGAGGCGTTTTTCAATCTGCCAATTGCTCGTATCGGTGTTGGTGCCAACCATATACATATAACTGCCGTCGAAGCTCAGCCCGGTCACCGTGCCGCCCCCGCTAGCAATATCCACAAGTAAAATGCCATCGCTATCAAAAACACCCTCGGGACAATCTGTCGTATTGTCACAAAGCGCGCCATTGGTTTTGTTTTGTTTCATAATATGCCAGCTCGAGGTAGCCACATCCCCAGCCTGGCCTGCAAAGTAGACATAATCCCCATCGACAACCAAGGTGTTGTACATAAGTGAATCGGTTCCCGATGGCGTAAAGTTGTTGCGGTAGACGCCATTGTTGGCGTATCCGGTTATGAGGTCTCCGGTTGTGGTGTCGCGTTTCTCAACACGAATAACGGCATCAAGAGCGCCATCAGCCTCGTCATACCCGCCCAAGTATAGATCACTACCGTCTACCGCAACCGCCCACATTATATCTTCTCCGCTGGAGTGGTTATCTTGTATAACCCCGTTGGTACCGAAACCTGTGACCAAGTCGCCGGTCGTTTTGTCGCGCTTCTCTGTTCGCCACTGATCGTCGCCACTGGCATTATAAAATCCCCCAATATACAAGTACTGGTCATCCATCGCCATAGATCTTGCTTCGTCATCTGCAGGACCTGGGTTGGATGTCACGAAACCACTCGCACCAAAGCCGGTCACAAGTTCGCCAGTGATTTTATCGCGTTTTTCGACTCGCCACTCAGAATCTGTAGACGGAGAAATCGAGGTAGTTTGATAGCCGGCGACATATATGTAGTTCTCGTCTACGAGTACACGATGCGGCCTATCGTTATTGGCCGTTGCGTTTGAGGTGACTCCACCACCTGTGCCGAACTCCGTACCACAGGCTGCAGCAGTACACAGCGCTCCGTCAGTGAGTCGACGCTTTTCGATACGCCAGTCAATACCGTTAACACCCTCATAGCCAATCACGTACATATGCTGATCATCCTTTGCGATGTCGTAGGCAGCATCGTGGTTGGCAGTAAAGTTGCTTTGGATGACGCCAGCCGTACCAAACTCGACATCACTCGGGCCATTCTCGAACCACCGGTAGTCGTCTTGGACAAGAGTTGGCGGTTCAATATTTAGCTCAGGCATAACGCTGTAGGTTGACAATTCTCCACCAGTGTCATCTACAGTTCGGAAACAAAATTTCGCTTCACCCGGAGCCCGGTTGTCGACGAGGGAGAAATCCCAGATGCCATAGTCGCCGTTGGGTATGATAGACGAATTCGTGAAAGGGTTGCTTTCTACGTAATCCTGTAAGACGGCGGTGCCACTGCCGGGATTTGGGTCGTCTGCGGTCGCAGCTACCCCCTGGCCGTCTGTCATGTCTGGATTGTCATAAAACGCAACTGGATCTGTATTAACGCTGGTACTATCTATAAAAGATATATTGCCTCCATCTGCATGGCCAAACACAAGGACATTATCATTCTTGGCGAACGCAACAGCAGCAATAAGCTCATTGTCAACAGCAATATTGCTATTGGGTATAAGCTTCCATTTTGTTGGATCAGGGTCAGAGCTATCAACAAGAGTTATACCATCTCCGAAACTATGTCCAATCGCCAAGATAGTTTCATCACTATTAAAAGCAACGTCATAGGCATCACCAGTAGCATAAACATTATCATTATTAATGATACTCCATTGTGAAGGATCGGGGTCAGAGCTATCAATGATTGTCACCTTATCATTATTACGATGAGCAGCTATTAGTAAACTTTCGTCATTGTTGAATATAGCCTTATAACTGGTATTCGGCAGAGATACGTTATTGTTAGTGATCTCACTCCAGTTGGCAGGATTTGGATCAGACGAATCGACAAAAGTGATAGCATCTCCTCCGCCATGAACAAGAACAAGTGTATCGCCGTCGCTACTAAATACGGCGTCGAGACCATCAGAAGAAAAGACAATATTATTATTTGTAATTGTTGACCAGTTGGCAGGATTTGGATCAGACGAATCGACAAAAGTTATATTGTTCCCACCGGCATGCAGTAAAACCAATACATTGTCGTCATTGCTGAAACGAGCTCCCCACCCCACGCCAGGCAAAGAGATTCCGTTTGTGATGTTGTCCCACTGTCCAGGATCAGAACTGGAACTATCGACAAATCTTACGAAGCCGCCACTGTTACCGTGCATCAAGACGAGTACACTGTCGTCGCTATTGAAAGTGCTACCGAGCACTGTTCCAGGAATCGTAATATTGCCGTTGGAAATGTTGGTCCAGTTGGCAGGATCGGGGTCGGAGGAGTTGACAAAAACGACAGAGTTCGTAACAGGAGAATGTCCAACTACAAGAGTGTTTTCATCATTCGTAAAAAGCAAGCTTGCAGTATCGCCGGGTATGTTGATGTTGCTGTTGCTAATAGTATCCCAATCAGAAGGACTGACTGACTGCGGATTAACATCACTGTAGACTTCACCGCCACTGAAGTCGAGTGTACAGACGGCACCAGGGCCAAGCTCGGCGTACTGAAGCTTGTAGTTACCCTCTCCGACTGGCAGGTCACCAAGGTCTGTAGACATGCTGGCTCGCAAACGGAATGGCGTGTCCTCAGCCGGCGCAGTCACGGGAGTGTCTTGGGTGGCTAAGGGGCTACCAACCAAAGCCTCACTCGAGTACATAATCTGGTCATCAATAACAGTCGCAGTTGTGATGTCATCACTGTCATAGGTGTGTACCCGTACAAAAAACGGGTCGTTAGTTTTTGTAATGTCATCAAAGGTGAAGCCAACTGTTTCGTCCACGGCAAAGGCTTGAGCAGGGTTTTTGTTAATAACTATTTCATTAGTACTCGTATTAGTCGCGTCTTTGCTAAACCCAGTTGCTCCCCCTTGAGAATCAATCGTAAAGCCTGACACGTCTAAACCAGCGGGCGGTGTACAGGTTCCGCCATCTGCTATAGGATTGTTCTCGCAGTACTCAAAACGGAAAGCTCCTACGCTACTGGCTGTAGGCATATCAAAGCTAAACTCCTGTTGGCTCTCTAAGGTAAACGATCTAACAGGGCGGTAGTTCGCAGAGTTATCTCTTGTAGTATTGCTCGCCTGGTTGCCACTTCCAAAAAATTGAAACCAAGCGGTGGTGGCAGTTACCTGAGAGGAGCTGAAATGAGGTAACGCTACATCAAAGCTACCAAGACCTTGCAAATGTAGGTTCACGTACATCTTATTCAGCTCAGCCTTGCTTGGCAAAAACCAATCATTAAAACTGTTTAACGTATAGTTATCACTCTCACGAGCTGCGATTCCAGCAGTAGCACATCCTGCCAATATATCCTGAGTATTCTGCCTACCTGTACCTATGTTAACGCCATTGGCCCCGCCTATTAAAGTACCAGAACACCCCCATGGTGCGGTGCCAGTAGATGTGGGAGCAGACTCGTAATAGGTACCGTCGTCTATGTGGAAAATAAGACCGCCTGCAGGACCGGTATCACCGAGGCTGTACGCCGGTACGGCAAAAGGATTGCTATCTACGACAACCGTGTGACTGGGCTCATTGTCAAACCAGCGGTAACTACTCTGCTCTAGGTCGACAGCTGGAGTGTAGGTCAGATCGACGTAGACGCTGGCGACGCGGATTTCATCAGCGCGGTTGCTTGGGTTACCACCACCAACAACGTTCCGCGTGAGTTGAACTTGTAGGCTGTCGATGTCAGCTTGGGTCCAGGAGCCGGTGTAGGAGATGGAGAACCAAGCGTAGCTGCCTATTGGGTATATGGTGGAGGCAGTTTGTAGTGTTCCATTGATACGGGCGTTAAGGCTAAGAGTGTCGATTTCCACCGAACTTGGATTTGCGGTGACTGAGGTGGCGAAAACCCTGATTGTTATGCTGGTAGCCTCATCGATATTGCTAGCGGTGGACATAGTAAATTCATCAGTGTAGCTTGAGTTGGCAGTATCGGTGGCGATATAGCTAGCCATGTCTGGCGTGCTCCCGTCGTCTATCTCAGTGTAGTGGGACGTGCCGGTGGTGGTTGGCCAGCCGGTGGTAACGTCGCTGTCAGGAACTAAATCAGCGTTGGCGGCCTGCACGCTGAGCGCAAAGAATGGCAGAATCGCAATAGTCAAAAGAAAGCCGCCAAGCGCTGGGAAGAAGTGTTGACGGTACCAGGCTTTAAGCGTAGCTGGGAGTGTGCGTAGGAATGAACGGAGTGTTGCGGGGAACGCACGCAATCTTGCTGGAGCTTGGGTTATTGCTGTACGGATAGTTTGCGGAGTGTTTTTGATGGTGAGACGAGCTGACGAGAATATACTGCGCCAGGTTCGCTGTGAGTTTGGAGCCGATGTTTGCTGACTGGGTTGCGTAGGAGGCTCGAGCGGAGTTGGGCTATGGCTCAGTTCGTTCGGGGTGGTTGAGTTGGCGGTGTCATTGTCCTGAATCTCAAGATTGGGCGTAGTGTCTGCTGAGTTGTTTGGTGTGGGAGGCTCGACGCGTTGTGGTTGCTGGCGAGCGTGGGTTGGCCCCGAGCGAGGAGGCTGTATGGCATTGCGTTCTACGACTCGCACATGAATACGGGTTTGTTCTGCT
Organism: Candidatus Saccharimonadota bacterium; assembly: GCA_024635455.1. Lineage (GTDB taxonomy): Bacteria > Patescibacteriota > Saccharimonadia > Saccharimonadales > SLHW01 > SLHW01. The sequence continues at coordinate 334,574 of JAGXIU010000003.1, forward strand.
GATTGAGTTGTTGAATCTTGTTTTTTTGTCATAAGAAATGAAACACCACTACCCTCGCGTAGGATTTTTCGTAAGATTATCCTTACGGTTATACACTTAGTATGCCAAATGACCCCTTAAAAGACAAGCATACTAAGCAGGGTCTGTGTATATACACTAAGCTGCCACTACAAGTAGCTCTCGCTAAACCCGACACACTGTAGTATGTCGGGTTTAGTAGAGGTGTTAGTTGTGTTAATCAATCTGTTTTTGGCTAGATTGCTTGTCCGATGATACGTCCGAGTGGCTGCTAATCTGATCAATCACCTTTGTCAGTTGCCTGCTACGTGTTCCTTCTACTTCGTGATAGGTTTTTTGCACTGTAGATAGCTGGTTGCCGAGCTTTTCAAGCGTGCCACCGAACTTCTCGTACTCCTCTTGGAATTTCGATACCAAGCCAAATATTTCTTGTAGGTTTTTCTCATAGCCAAAGTTTTTGTAGGCTTGCATGACCAAGCGCAGTACTGCGGTGAAGCCAAACGGGCCTGCCATGATGACCTTTTTCTGCGCACAGTATTCATTAATGTCCGGCAGCTTCTCGTAGATGAAGCTAAATATCATCTCGTTTGGAATAAACATGACGACAAAGTCGAGTGTTTGATCCTCGGGATTTATATAGTCTTTGGAGGTTATTTCTTTGACTTTCTGCTTGATAGATTGGCTAAACTTGCTCAGGGCTTGTTTTTTTGCTGCCTCGCTCTCCGCCGATTGATAGGTCATCAAATCATCAAAGGGAAACTTTGCATCAATATTCAGCTTGGAGCCATCGGGTAGCTTGATAGTGAAATCCGGTCGCCCCTCGTTGGTTTGGGCTTGCTTTAAGTACGTTACATTCTCTACAAAGCCAGCCGCGAGCAGTAAGTCTTCTGCCACTTGCTCGCCCCACTCACCACGGAGCCGATTGTTCGACAAAAGGTTTTTCAGACCTTCAGTTGATACCTGTAGCTCACCAGTAATTTTTGCGGTGTTTAGGAGCTGTTCTTTGATGGCGGAGTTTTGGTTTTTTAGCGTATCGACTTCTTTTTGGCTGTGTTCGAGCTTTTTCTCCAAGCCTTCAATGATTTCCTTCAGAAGCGTGCGGTTACTCTCCAGTATGCCCTTAACACCACCCTCAATCTCGTCTTTGCTACCTTTTCGATGGGCTTCGTTGCTCTGGCTAAGCTGCAGCGTAAACTTCTGCCCAAAAACATACAGAAACACGCCCAAGATGACTGATACAATGACTGCGATTAGTACGATTTCCCCAATATTCATATGCTTATTCTAGCATGAGAGCATATATCACTTATGCACCGATTTTCCAATAGTATGCCCGACTTTACTACTCTGTATGAATCTCCTCAACCGTCTCAACGCCATGATCATCATGCGGCACAAGATCATGTGCAAGTGTTATCGCTCCAGCCACAACAATGACGCCGGCGAATAAAAGTAGAGCGCTCAGATCAAATATTTTCTGTTTGGTCTTATGTGGTAGTAGGGTCGGGATAATGTCACTCATAGCAATGTAGAGTAGAAAGCCAGCGCTAACACCCAGCAGTATACCGAGTGGTAGCTGCTCACTTGAACCCACCAGATAGGTCGTGACCGCCGTCACAACAGTTGCGAGTGCGGTCAGCATATTGACCCATACTACTTTTATGCGTGACATACCCTTTGACAATAAAAGACCAAAGTCACCAATCTCTTGTGGTATCTCATGTGATACAACTGCCAATGTCGTGGCGATGCCTGTCGGGACACTGACTAAAAAGCCAGCAGCAATAACGACACCGTCTACCGCGTTGTGCAATGTGTCACCGGCAATAACTAAGAACCGTTTCGGGTCTTTGTCTGCTTGAGGGTTGTGACCATGACGATGATGGTGAAAAAAGTGCAAACTACGCTCCATGACAAAAAATACCAGTATACCCAACACTGCTGACGTAAAAACGGTATCTGCTGGTGCTACTTCTATACCTTCTGGTAGTAGGTCAAAAAACACAGCTGCCAGCAAAGCACCAGCTGCAAAAGGCGTTGCATAAACTCCAAACTTTTGTGCCCAAGTACCCTTACTCAGCAATAATAAACCGCCGACGAGAGATAAAAGACCGCCGCCAACCGAAAAAACTATCAAATACTGTAAGGTCGACATAAATACATTTCGCTTTCTGTTTAGTGCACCTTGCGTTACCTACAGTTTATTTCACTCGGCCGACAATAGCAATTTGGCGTAATTCTTGATAAATTCTAGACGCTAATTCGTAGAAAACCGCTGTTATAACCTAACTGCAAGTATCCCGCGCCTTAGCTCCATGGTTGCATCAAAGTCTAGCTCTTCAAGTTTGCGCTCAGTCGTGCCGAGCAACGCTAAGGCTCCAATAAGTTCTTCTGGAGGTGATGACCCGTCCGCCTCGAGTGCGGCGTCGTCACGCACAAGTACAGCATCTTCAATATAATCATCTGCTTGCATACCGGCAGAAGCAATCAACTTGCGAGCTGAGCCACGCATATCAGCAGCGGCTTGTTCTACCTCATTAGATATGTTCCCGCCTAAACTGCGTTGCAGCTGATCAACTCCCTGCTCAGAAATGCCGACCATTTGCAATACACGAAATACGTCTTTGGTTCGTTCGCGTTGTTTTTCTGTCTCTCGTGATTCCATAAAGTACCATTTGCCGTATAGATTATTTCTTCTGACAAATTACTGTATCGATTGCTCGAAAGCAAGTTGTATATTGATATAAACACATAAAACGCTCCTACAGACAGCCCCTATACGTAAAAACTAAAAAGACCCCAGGTGAAAGACCCAGGGTCGACGGAAGCCTCACACTTCCGCTTATATACTGGCACGAATGGGACTATACGGCTATGATTTTTATCACATGTTTGACGTGACGTAATACTATCGGCGGTCAGTAACGCTAACGTGACGAAACAGCATTGCCGCCATATAACCAATTGCAACGCCACCAACTATATCTAACGGGGTGTGTACGCCAAGCACCATACGAGAAATAGCAGCTAGAAATATCAGGATAATTAGCGGCCAACGCCATGATCGTGGCGTATGATGAAGCAGTACGACGCCAAGTGCTACCGCCAAGGCAGTGTGGCCTGACGGGAAGCCTGGACCACGCACCATAACATCACGAAACACAATATTATCGAACAGCTCATCGGGACGACCGCGGCCAAACAAATCTTTACCGACACCAGCCAATAAGTACGCCATAGTCCCCGCCATGAGAAGTCTTATCACGATGACATATCGCTTTATGAACAGATAAAGTACTGCCAATACGCCGAGCATGTAGACGCTGCCTAGCTGTGTAATCACAAAGAAGACGGGAATCAACGGATCTGGAACGCTATAGAAAAAGGCAAAGATAGCTTCCTCGATCGCAGAAACCTCTTCTGCTCTGGTTAATAAAGCGGCTACGATGAAAACCAGTAGACCGCCAAGAACGTACCAATCACTTCGCTGAATTAATCGTCGGCGAGGGGTGCGTTGTTTGGATTTTGATTTTTTTGCCGTTTTTACCATAAGAATATGTTGCCATTCTACCCGCTAATGCTTTTTACCGCAATTTTACAACAGTTTGCTCTAAAGTAGAGAGCGGCTATAATCTGGTGTAACGCTATGAAAAATATTTTGATTGATAATCACCTAGTGAGCTACCATGATCAGGGAAAGGGCCCAGCGCTTGTCTGTATACACGGCTGGCAGAGTGATGCTGCAAGTTTTGCTACTCTGGCTGAGGCATTACCACACTACCGAGTTATTGCCCTTGATTTGCCAAACTTCGGCCGAAGTGATGACGCCCCAGCAATCGTCAGCCTAGACGATTATAGTCACCTTATAGGCGCGTTTGTAACAAAACTGGGCCTGAAGCAGTACGCCCTAGCTGGGCACTCACTCGGCGGACAAATCTCTATCTACGCCGTGGCGCGCGGTATACTCATACCGAAGAAACTCGTCCTGATTGCCGCCTCCGGTGTTCGCGACCAAAAGAAAGGCCGGCGCAATCTTCTGCGACTTTTATCTAAGCCAATGAAAAAACTTGTGCCCTCGACCCTAAAGGATATATTTTATTCCCGCATCGGCTCCGATTACCGCAGCAAGTTGTCGCCAATCCACAAAGACATTATCGCCCAAGCCCTGAACACCGATGTTCAGGCCGATGCACAGTCAGTCTCGACACCGACACTCCTCCTATACGGGTCAGCTGACGGCTCAACCCCGGCAGAGTTTGGCCAGACGCTCCATGAGGCGATCAAAGACTCCCGTCTTGAAATTATTGAAGACGGAGATCACTGGCTGCAGACCACGTCAACCGAGGCCGTCGCTACGCATATAGATGAGTTCCTGGGCGGTTCGCGTGCTTAGTCATCTTTTCTCACCAAGATATCCGCTACGGCTGGCTTACGTATTGCAACAGAGTGAGTACAGCACACAAAGTTTCTTGCGCTGGCTGAGACGTAATCCAAGTCTAGGTACAGCGCAACGCCGCGGCACCTTTGATTACACGAAACGCGGCAAACTGACCGTCATGGTGAGCTATATAGGCTGGCTGGTGGCGCCAGTTCTCGCGGTATGGCTAACCTATATGAACAGTGGCCTGATATGGCTAGTGCTCCTGCTATTCGCCCCCCTCACAGCCAGCCTGGCGGTGATAGTACTGAACTCCATCATTCAACCACTGATAGCGCATCGCTTTCAACGCGAGATAAATGCCGCACACAACCGGTTGACGGATATGCCGGCAACTCGGATTGCTATCTTAGGTAGCTACGGCAAAACTACCATGAAAGAGCTATTAGCAACCGTGTTTTCTGCGGATAAGCGCATCAGTGCTACGCCGGCAAATAAAAATGTTTTGATTAGTCATGCTCGCTGGGTACAGACATTGCGTGGTGACGAAGAAGTCCTGTTGTTTGAGTTCGGTGAGGCCAATCCTGGAGATATCGAGAAAATGGCCAAACTGAGTCAGCCCGATATCGCCATCATAACTGGTTTGGCGCCAGCCCACATGGAAGGTTACGAATCACTACAGGCAATTGCTGATGACTTTGCCTGCGTGGCTGACTTTAGTACGCACCCACCGTTTATTAATGGGGATTCGACTGAGCTACGTCAACGATTACCTCAGGAAAACCTCTACGATATGAACGAAGTCGATGGCTGGAAAGTCCAGGACGTGCAAACTGATATTTCGGGTACATCGTTTCGCCTGCACAAAGACGAACAGACATTTACGCTGCAGAGCAAACTTATCGGCGAGCATTTAGTCGGGCCACTGGCACTGAGCGCGGTTATAGCGGCACGACTCGGATTGACACAGAAACAGATCGAAACCGGCATATCCAAAACCCAACCGTTTGCACACCGCATGCAACCGTATAAGTTAAACGGTGCTTGGATTATTGATGATACCTACAACGGCACCATTGAAGGCATGCGGGCTGGGCTGCACTTGCTCGGACAGCTCGAGGCTACGAGGAAAACTTACGTCACACCAGGTCTGGTCGAGCAAGGTGACGCGACAATATCAGTCCACCGCGAACTCGGTCGGCTCATCGCAGAAGCCGCGCCTGATCGCGTGGTTCTGATGGATAATAGTGTGCGTCCACACATCCAAGTCGGTATGGAGGAGCATGGTTTTTCGGGAAACCTTACTGTCGAAAAAGACCCCCTAGCCTATTATAAAAACTTAGAACACCACGTCTCTGCCGGCGACGTGGTACTCATGCAAAATGATTGGCCAGATGGCTACACCTAAAATCCGCCAGCAAACTGCTATAGTAGTGTCATGAAACACATCGGCGTATTTTTTGGCGGACGCTCAGCAGAGCATGATATTTCTATCGTTACCGCCCTCTCATCTGTCATAAAACCACTCGAGGCAACCAACTCCTACAACGTTGTCCCGATATATATTGCTAAGGATGGCAGGTGGTACTCCGATGAAAAGCTCAAGGACATACAGTTATACCAATCTGGCAAGATAGAAAAGTTTATCAGCAGCGAAACACCAATTAGTTTTCGGTTTGATGATGGACTAGTCATTGAGCGTGGAGGAAAAAAGCTAAAACGAAAAAAGCAATCAACACGCATCGATATCGCCTTTCCAGCTATGCACGGCACACATGGTGAAGATGGCGAACTCATGGGATTGCTAGAACTTGCCAATATACCCTATGTTGGTTGTGGTGTGCTCTCTAGCGCTATCGCTATGGACAAAGTGGTCTGCAAGACACTGATTGCGACGCACGATATCGCCACGCCACAGATGATTGCCACTACGGCAGAAAATTACAGCCACGACACCAGCTCCGTGCTCGACTCAATTAATAAAGCGTTGAAATTCCCCGTCTTTGTAAAGCCAGCTCGGCTGGGCTCAAGTATCGGTATCAGTAAAGTCGAGAGTAGCGACGAGCTACAAAATGCCATCGAGGTGGCCCTGCACTACGACAATAAGGTGCTCGTTGAGGAGGCAGTAGATAATCTCATTGAGGTCACCGTCCCCGTCATCGGCAATCACAGTCCCGAACCTGGGCTGGTTGAGCAACCAATTGTCGACCCAGACGCCAGCTTTGACTTTGATACCAAGTACCTCAACCAAGCTGGTAAAGGTGGTAAAAAAATGTCCGATACGCAACAAGGTGCGCAAGGTTATAGCAAGCTGCCGGCTGACATTTCAAAAAAACTGTATGATGCATCTGTTGCTACTGCGCTAGCCAGTTATAAAGCTTTGGAGTGCAGCGGCATTGCCCGTATTGACCTGCTGATTAACAACAAATCTAATACCGTTTACTTTAACGAGATTAATCCGCTGCCTGGTAGCCTATATCGGCACAACTGGCACGCCAATGGCATATCAGCGGTTGAGCTAGTCACGAAACTCGTAAGCCTCGCAGAAGAAAAGCACCAGGAAAAGTCGCGACTCAGCACGACGTTTAAGACCAATTTCCTGAAACAGTTTTAAAGAAACCGTCTAGACCAATTGTTCCCACGGTAAGTCTAGCTTGCCAAAGTGGCCGTAGGCAGAGGTTGGCTGGTAAATTGGTCGACGCAAATCGAGCGTCTCGACAATCCCCTTCACCGATGTGTCGATGAGCTTGGCCGCAAAGGTATCAAGCTTAGACTGAGATACGGTTTCGGTGCCGAATGTTTCGATGGTTTGCATCAGCGGCTTTGGCTGGCCAATAACGTAGGCCAAGCCGACCTCACAACGCGAGGCTAGTTTTTGCGACACGATGTTTTTGGCAATATAGCGCGCTGCGTAAGCGCCGCTACGGTCGACCTTGCTCGGATCTTTACCGCTAAACGCTCCGCCGCCAACGCGAGCGTAGCCGCCGTAGGTATCGACCACAATCTTGCGGCCAGTCAATCCGGCATCAGAGTCTGGCCCTGGGATGTGCCAAACACCGGTACCGTTTATGATGATGTTGTTTTTCTTTGGCACGGCTAGTCCAAAGCTTTCCAGCACCGGTGCAACGATGTGCTTGATGGCGTCAGCTCGAACTTCATCTGGCTCTGTCTCTTCGTGGTGGGCTACTGCCAATACCAGTTTTTCTACCGCTACCGGCTTATCGTCTTCGTAACGCACAGTCACCTGGGCCTTGCCGTCTGGCCGCAGCCACGCTAACTTGTGCTCTTCCTGCTGCTGGTCAATGCGCCTGGTTAAGGCGTGCGCCAGACTGATTGGAAGTGGCATCAAGGCTTCAGTCTCGTCAACCGCGAAACCAAACATCATCCCCTGGTCACCTGCTCCGTCTTGATCAACGCCGACAGCGATTTCTGGCGACTGTTGGTGAACAAAGTTATGGAAGTTGGACTGGTCCGAAAAGCCCCAAGCTGGCTCGTCATAGCCGAGCGTTCGCACGGTGTCGCGTGCGATCGTCTCAAAATCCACAGTTGCGCGTGACTTGATTTCACCGAACAGGCTAATCTGATTGGCCCCAACCACCGCTTCGATACCGGTTCGGCTATAAGGGTCTTGAGCAATTGCGGCGTCAAGTAATGCATCGCTAATACGGTCGCAAATTTTATCTGGGTGACCGCTACAAACGGATTCGCTGGTAAATAATCGTGTGGACATGTTATTTCTCCTCGTGTTTTATTGGTTCAATCTCAACATCTAAAGTCGCTACCGTGCTGGGTAGCCTGAATACTACTTGCTCTGGCTGGTGCCGCTGACGATTCACCTCGACTCCAGCTCGCGCGATATCCGCAATGCTAGCCACCAACTGCTCAGGGCTAAGCTGCGACTCACAGCCACGCTCAGCTTTTCTGGTTGCTAAAGTCTCCATAAATGTAAATATCCTTTCTTGGCTTCTCAGCTTCAGAAAGGATATATCTCACGAGAAAATATCAATCCTGGGCTGTTTGTGCCAGGTCTAGTTGGAGCACCTTATCTTGATGATAGGTTGCTGGCGGATTAACGAGCTAGATCTCTCCCCGCGCTCTTTATATTCTTAAATTGTTAACGTTTATACTGTAGCACGAACGCTGCGTTACGCCATAGACCTTACATGGCAAGCCCGAATATCATCAAGGATTGTCTTCGTTTCCTCTTCATCAAGTCTGAGTACAGTAGGCTGGCCTTCCCTGTCCTCTAGCATTGCATATAGGTATCCGTCATTGGCTGCAATATAGTCGGTTGTATAAGGGTTCTCATTATTTGGGTTCTGCCGTTCTACTTGTAATGCTATTTCGGTTCGTGCCTCATTTGCGTATGTAGCCCTATACGTGAAGTGGTATGTGTCGTATTGATCGAGCTTGCCTGCAACACAGTTCAAGTCATCGACTGGTTCAACAAAAAGTGGATTAAATGAAGCTAGCGGGTATTCCGCGCTTGTAATTAATGCGACTTCATTTACAGCTTGCAGTGTAATATTCAGCTCTTCATAAACTGTACTTGGAGCATGCCTTTCGGCATTTGTCGGTTCTCTTTCCATAATAACTCCTCTCAAAGTTCGTATAATTAGTACTATACTACCATGATTATGCCATTCTGTCGTGAGCTTTTTTATCAGAATGCCTAGATAATATAACGCAGATTATGTATAATTCCCCCTGTCCAAACATTGGGGATTAGCCAAGCGGTAAGGCAGCGGATTCTGGTTCCGCGATCGGGGGTTCGAATCCCTCATCCCCAGCCATGAATGTGTTGATGAGCTTTTGCTCGTCGATACATTCATTGACACGGAGTGTTGGGTTTCGAACCCCCGTAGAATGAGCGCAAGCGAATGTGGGGTTCAGGGATTGAGCTTCACGCGCAGATGCTCGCATCGAGCATGAAGTGAAAAGCCACGATGTCATCCCTCATCCCCAGCCATGAAATGACACCACCTTTGTGTGGTGTTTTTTCATGGCTCAAGTGGTTCGAACCCCCGTAGAATGAGCCGTAGCGAATGTGGGGTTCGGTGGAGCGAAGTCACGCGCAGAAGCTCGCTTCGAGTAAGCTTGAGCGGAAGAGACGAAGGCGATATCCCTCATCCCCAGCCATGAAAGAGAGTCACCTTGCGTGGCTCTTTTTCATGGCTATGAGTTGGGTTCGGTTCTCCGATCAGCGAACGAATGTGAGCAAGATCGGGGATTCGGGCATCAAGCTCGCGCGCAAGAGTTTACTCTGAGCACGAGTGCAGCATGCACTATGTCATCCCTCATCACCAGCGAGTGAATATGTACGTAGATTTTTTAATATGATTCTTGGATGTCAAGAAATGAAGACAGTCCCCTACTCTCAGCATCCCTTGAAACTTTTCCAAAGTAAGATTCGGTTGAGGCAGCTCAAGACACAAGTGACTCTACTGCTTATTAAAGAGCAGAAATTAGCTCTCTTGCTGAAGCTCCTGGCATCACACCACCTAGCGATGATTTGCTCGAAGATCACTTAGGACGAGTTGGTGCCAGAAAACTTCTAAACGAAAACCCGATTAGAGGCGGCAGATACTATTGGTTGCTGTAAGCCTTGGATTGTTATACTTCATTCCTTGATTTCCTTAAATAAACTTTTGTTATTTTTTACTTAAATAAAAGTTTTATTCTCGAATACTAGCTCCACCGTTGACTGACTAGAAATATTTTTATGCTCATGCTAAAGTAAATTTATGGATACTAAATCATATGTGAGGTGCACTTTATATGGTAAATATACGTCAACACTTGGCACAGACACTCCGTGCCGGATCTAGTTATGTCAAAAAACATCAAACCGTCGCTTTCTCAGAGTTATTCGCGCTAGCTGCCCTCCTCGTCCTTGGTTTGTCTTTTGCTTCATCTTCCACCAAGACGCTGACCTACCAAGGCAGTTTACATCACAAGGCTCCAGTTGAGACCTATAACATCCGCTCAGCTGAAGGCGCATTTACTGCAGAACTCACATTTGCCGAGGACAAAAAAAATAATGCCGTCAATACTATGACTTTGGCCTTGCATGACGATCAGGGTACACAGCTTGCCTTCAGTGAAAGTGGCAGTCCGGTTGCTATTTTTAACGAAGTTAACAAAGGTGAATACCGGATTACCGTTTCTACCAACGACAGCTTTAAGGGCAATTCAGATTACACTCTCAAGGTTACTGTGCCAGCTTCAGACACAGTAGCCCCTTCAGTCAGTATAGATTCTCCCGGCAATGACGCTACTGTCAGCGACACCATCTCAATCATCGTCACCGCCAGTGACGATGTAGCTGTAGACAGGGTAATTATACAAATAGATAACGGGGCAATACATACCTTGGATAATACGGAGTCTTGGGAGTATAGCCTCGACACCACTACCCTCAACGACGGTGCTCACACAGCACTTGTCACCGCCTATGATACTTCTGAAAACGTAACAAGTACTTCAGTTAGTTTTACGGTGGAAAACAGTACTCATAATGATGGTGTAAACACAGATGATAGCGAGAACACAACAGTTAGCGACTATTTATGGATTTCCCCGAGCACAATTGCTGATTTGCCAACAAGCGGTGATGCGTGGCAGGAAATTGTTGATGACGCAAATCGTCTGCCAGCAGACGGAGGCGGTGCTAGTGTTGGTGATCAGAACTCTAGGCACGACCAATATACGCTAGCTGCTGCACTTGCTTGTGTCCGTACCAACGAGACAAGCTATTGTGATAAAGCAACTGGTGGTTTACTCGATGCTATTGGCACAGAAACTGACGACAGAGGCCGTTGGCTGGCTGTTGGTCGCAATGTTGGTGCATATACGATTGCTGCAGATATCATGGATCTTCGTGCTGACGGGGATCCCAACTCAGACGGGTCACAAATTGAAGCATGGTTATCTAATCTTCTAGAGCGAACTCTCGCAGATAACAACGACCCTGATGTACAGGAAAAACTTATACCGTTTGAGTCTGGCTCAAATGCGTCCGCACAAGAAGGGTTTGTTTACATAGCTATTGCAGCATATCTAGATGATCAGACTAAACTTGATATAGGCTGGGATGCTTTCCGTACTTACGCTTGCGACCCTACTGCACCCGACAACGAGGATATCGATTTAGCCAAGGGTGTCGAGTATGGCTGGGCTCATGATGGCAGTAGCCCGTGTGCAATAAATCCACTGAATACTACCAAGGAAAGCGTGAGAATTGACGGTGCTATTATCAACGACATGCGTCGAGGCGGATACTTCACGGATCCCCCAGGCTATACCCAATACCCTTGGGTTGGTTTGGAGGGATTTGTACCAGCAGCTGTCGTACTTCAACGATCTGGATACCCAGCCTTTGACGTGGCGGATCAGGCAGTGCTAAGAACATTCCAGTATCTCGATTACCTTAAAGACAGAACTGGCGATACCAGGTGGTTCGATGGTAATCGAGCTGCAGAGACAATTCAGATTGTTAATACGGCATACGGTGAAAATTTCCTAATTTCCGTATCGGGTATTGGCGACGGAAGAACATTCGGATATACAGACTGGACTCATACAGCCCAGTCAACGATTTACCCCTAATCGTATAGTCCTAGGCCACTACGATCGATAACCGAAATCAACGGCGGATGACATGTTGCGTTTATCTGACGAAGGGGTATGGTTTTTAGCACCGGGAGCTTAAAGCAGCACTTAAATCACAAGCCGACGTATATTGAAACCTTTATTAACTAATGCTTGTCACTTCCGATTAGATGCATGTAATACTAGCGATACTAATTTTCCGTAATCGATCGCGTAAAGATTTTATCCCGCTTGCCCCGTAGCCAGTCTCGTCATCAAATCCGACCAAAGCTTTACCCACGAGTTCAACAAGAACGGCACCTACTCCTGCCGAGACTTATTCAATCTCTAAACCAGCGATTCAGTTGTAGTAGCTGAGCAGGAGCAGAACACCCCTCCTACAGCGTTAGGGTAATCTTCCGAGGAAAAGAGCCCGAAGGCTAATGCTGATCCATATGAATGATATGAAAGTGAAGCAGAGAAAGGTCAGCGCCGAAAGAAGAATGCGTACCATGTCGGTACTATAGATAATTCCTGTTATTGATATTTCTGTCAACGGTACGGCTAAGTAGGCTAGCCCGGCAATTACACCTAGGATTATGCTCGCAGCTAGAAGGTGAAAAATGGCGTGAAGCGCAATACTACCCCAAAATGACAGCTGATTAAAATTTTTAGGGTGCTGGTACCGAAATGCTATGTTGAAGTCTCTCACTACCTCATCCGATCCTCGCTTTATGTAAAGCGCGACAGAAAATACAACTACTCCTAATAGATACCATAAAATGTATTGGACAACATTTTCAATTGCAGGCAGCTGGCTTAGTCCAGATAGCCAAGAGTTGATTGTCTCACCAACAAATACTCGTGTTTCATATGTTATTGACGGATCCGTAGTTTTGAGGTGGGTATAGATTAAGCTGCCCCCAAGTATAAGAATGGAAAGAAACCCGTATAGTAGTGATTCTAACTTAGATGGCAGTATCCACGCTAGGTGTTTCTTCATTAAGTTTATTTTAACGTAAAAATTGCAAACATCGTAGTTCTTGTGCTTTTAGCTAGTTGTGTTAAGCGATTAAAACTTATCATCGAAGATGGTCTGGCAGGCAGACGCAGACTTTACATAGGTCATTCTGAAAATTAGGCCTCAGGATGAAGGAGTTTGCCGCTGTATGACATATACCAGCACAATCATATAGAACTTTAATCTGGTCTTTGCTCGCAAAACCCCTCTTTTTTCTCTAAGCAATAATCGATAGCCTTTGTGCATTTGTGCGCCATCCCTAACACCTTTTATCTGAATCTGTTTGCGACTTGATCCAAACTTAGTCGATTTGCTTAACGTAAACACGTAGGCCTCCTTTCTTAGTTCTTTCAAAATGAATATCTGTCTTGGGGTCGGTAAGCATAGACTCATAATGGACAAGTGCGTTAACACCTATGTCAGCAAACATAGGGCTTGCACTGGCTACATCTGCCTCAGGTTCTTCAACTTGCTGATTTTCACTGTCATCAAAATCAGCTCGTAGGTACATATCATTCTTCTGATAAACGGTATATCGAGGACGTCGGTTGTAGCGAACACCAACAACAATCCACTCGATAATCAACCGACCCTTGATACGAATTGCCAGGGTTAAAAATATAGCTGATATTACGCCAACAATGATTACCTTTTCATGGCTATGAGTTGGGTTCGGTTCTCCGATCAGCGAACGAATGTGAGCAAGATCGGGGGGGGTTCGGGCATCAAGCTCGAGCGCAAGAGTTTACTCTGAGCACGAGCGCAGCATGCACTATGTCATCCCTCATCCCCAGCCATGAAAGAGAGTCACGCAAAGGTGACTCTCTTTCATGGCTGCATGTATTTCGAATCTCTTACATCCATGCGCGAACGGCTAGACTCCCTAGTTCCCTATCCGGGTGCCGCCTTGTATGTTAGCCCCGCCGTCTATGTACGTGTTGCCGCTCGCCGGTGCTGCCGCTGTGGTGAAGCTGAAGATACTTGAAACAGTGCTTTCGGTGTTGCTTCCACCTGGATCAATGGCGTAGGCACGCCACCAGTACTGGGTAGAGTATTCGAGTAATGGCTCTTGGTACTGGTGTGAGGCAAGCGTAGAGCCGCCCAGTGTGGTACTAGTGACATATGCACTCCCGGTTAAGGCATCCTGACCGCTCCACCCAGTTTGACTGAGTGTTTGGTCGATAGTACGAAGAACGCTTAAACAAGAGTTGTCTTCACAAAGCTCAATACGATAGCGGACAGCATTCGACTCCGAGTCAGTTGTACGGAGCTGCAGAGTTGGCTGCAGGCTCACGTCAATTGCTGTGTCTGCAGGGGTACTGAGAGTTGGTGCGGCTGGTGGCTGGTTAACCGGCGGTGGGTCTACAGTAGTAAAGCTATAGATACTAGAAATGCTACCTTCGGTGTTGCTGCCGCCTGGGTCAATAGCATACGCACGCCACCAATATTGGGTACTTTCACTAAGTGCTGGGTCTTGGTAAGTATGGCTAGCTAGGGTTGAGTTAGCCAGAGTGCCACTACCAACGTATGCCGTACCAGACTCGGCATCTTGCCCGCTCCAGCCCACCTGGCTCGTAGATTGGTCGATAGTGCGCACTATAACCGAACAGTCGCTAACCGAACACACCTCAATACGGTAGCGCAAGTAGTCATTTTCAGCGTCGGAGGAGCGCAACTGGAAAGTGGGCGTCACAATCACGTCAGTTGCTGTGTCTGCAGGGGTACTGAGAGTTGGGGCAGACGGCGGCTGGTTGGCTACTGGGACTGGATTAATTGCAAGTATTTGCCCAGCATTAGTCGTGTTGGTGCCAGTTGCCGTCCGTGTGCCGGTACCCCCAGCAGTAGGCCAAGGCTCTTGAGCAATACGGACAGCATTACGTGCACTGTCTTGGCCAGCGCCAGAAGCTATAAAGCCCACGCTAATCATGCTGGCTGGCTCAGCAATATTATTGCCGCTATCATGTCCAAAAAATCCAACTAGCATTGTATTATCCCGATTTGGAGAAATTGAAGGGGCGACAATATTTATCCCAGTGTTCTTCTGTTTACCAAAAACATTTATAGGACTCGCTGTATCTATACCACTGTAGGTCGCGGCAACAGCAATTGCCTTTCGGCTATCAACCTCAAAACCAGTCTGAGTAAAATAATTAAAATCAAATGTATAACTAGTCGGATCTCCTGACTGAATGACACGACTATATATTATCTGTTCACTGCAAGGGGCCGAAGTTAAGCCTGCCGAGTTACCACACGACAATTCAGTACTCATTACTTCAGTCAACAAGTTGCTACTAACAGTACCTGTACTCGTACCCTCTTTTGAGCTTACAACTATCAATAATAGATCACCTGCTACTGCCTCGGTGGGCACATTTATTATGATAGAACTGGCGTTGTTCACAGAAGCAGTCGTGGCCGTACCGCGCTGCTGAATTTGCGCGCTGATATTAGTCGGTGAAATAATAAATACAGTAGCCAGGCTAAATATTACTACAATCAAAAGCAAGATAATTTTCGCTGCATATTTACTCAAGTCCGGCCACACGCCAGAAAGCCTACTCTGAGCGAATTCGCCTAATGAATCTGAACACGCAGCTACATCTATATCGTATGTATAATTTTTACTACTGTAACGAGATAGTGAGCGCATGCTTTTTTTGGTGGATCCGTTATGTGACTAATGCTTTATATTGTACCCTAGCACAACCGTACAATAAACTTTTTTACGTACAGGCACTGCCCAGGGTGCGCAAGCACTCCCACCAAAGTGGAATTACTAATCTATATAAGTCAGTTAACGGTGTAGATTCGAAATATATGCTTATGTAGCTACACTTATCAACCAGATGTGTATTCATGTATACTCATCCCGCCCACTCCGACGTAACGCCACCCAATTAAAAATGCTTGATATTTCAAGTGTAGTGTAGAAACTGTCTATTTAGTGCGCTCATGAACTTGTACATCTAGGAATACTCGTAGTCTCATTGTACGATTTTCTTGTTGCTACCCTTCGGCAGCTCGAGCTCCTAGCCCTGAACTAGACACAGTTAGCATATTGTGTATGATCCGATTATGGCGTGCCGTATATGTGATGTGATAGTGACACCTCATGAGGCTATTAGAGAAAATTTAGCAAGACCTACCTATCAGGAGGCCTGTTAATACTCCTAATCTAATAACCGTGGCCTCTTTTGTAGTATCAAGACCAAGAAATCTTCATGAAACTGACCCACTAGCCACAGACAAAGAAAGTCCAGGCATCAAAGCCGGGTTTTTCTTTGGCTCGAGTGCCTCGAACCCCCGATGCGTCCGTCATATATGACGGACAAGCATTCGGCGGGTTCGGGCATCAAGCTCGCGCGCAAGAGTTTACTCTGAGCACGAGTGCAGCATGCACTATGTCATCCCTCACCCCCAGCCAAGACGGACATTTAAATAGACCTATCTAGGTCTATATTTATATAATCATGCCGTGAAATATGCATTGAACGAAAGTAATACAATCTGTTAAAAATCTTGACGTATTACACTTTTTGAAGCCATCGCTTTATCAACCAGTACTAATATGTTTAATAAACATCTTGGTTCGTTTTACTCTCAAACTCTTGCATAAGTTATCTTGTGTCGTAGCGCACTGACAGCACACAGTAGTTTGCCCTATTGTTGTATTAGCAAGCAACTTATGGCTCGCTAGGCACGGGAGTGGCAATGTTGAGGAAGTAAGTTAGGTATTGCTCTACTATATTAATTAATAGAA
The DNA here is from genome assembly GCA_024635455.1 of Candidatus Saccharimonadota bacterium. GTDB lineage: Bacteria > Patescibacteriota > Saccharimonadia > Saccharimonadales > SLHW01 > SLHW01. Next base: position 351,344 of record JAGXIU010000003.1, read on the forward strand.
AGGTTTCTTATGTTGATAAAAATTGCAATCGGATTGTTTATATTATGGGCGCTTGGTTTTTTCGCGACGAATATAGGCGGAGGTTTAATTCACATCCTGTTAGTGGTAGCACTTGTTCTATTTATATATAACATGCTGACCAGCAAACGAAGCGCATAGCATAAAGCGATAATTATATTTGGCAAGTTCAATGCACCTCAAGTTAGAACAAGGGGCATGAGTAGTGGCGACCCAAAGTATGTATGAATTCGTTTATATAACGAGTTATATTAAGATTTTTAGACGGAAGGGAGGTTTTAAATGTTGAAAAAAGTAAGTGTTCTACTGTTCACTGTCGGTTTGCTGGGAATTAGTTTTTACGGTATGTCTAACAACTCGTACTACGTACAGATACTCATGAATCTAAGTACGCTTTTTATATATATCCGCATCGCGATTGTTGCGATCCTATTAACCTACGTTTTCGTACCGAGCATACGACTCTACACAACAAGAACCCTGCTTAGTATTAGTGGTATTTTGCTAGTATCACTCGGAGTGATTAGCTTAGCCTCCCCTTCCTTGTTGGGGTACACCAGTCCATATATATTACTTGGAGACACGTTAACTCTAATTGAAGCAGGTATATTTGCAATCATACTCAGCGCTGAACTTTCTGCTCAAAGATCCAGGTTTATTGCTAGAAGTTATCATTACGTACGGTTACTAATTGGTTTTCGACCTAGAGCTGTATCATACCAGCCAGCAATGTATATAATCATGGCTCAGAAGAATCAACTAAAGCTAAAACCAGTAAAAACTTACTCAATCTTATAGTCTCTGTAAATTGATAAATCACTGAACCCAAGCTACAAATTTAATTAAAACTTTTCTTTGATTGTATACCAACCCTCATACCTGTGTGTCGTGTGCTAGCTCAAACTAAAAAGACCTCCATTCACTGGAGGTCTTTTTATCATGGTTTTAGGCGTACCTGTCCCTCATTCTTCTGGCAATGTGTCGGAATTCTTGCCTCATTGAAGCGCTATTTTCCAATAACTCGGCCTCGAGTTCTGGTGATGTGCCGTCAGATGTATAATCCAGTGGCTCGTTTGCATTATAGAGATACGCTTGGTAATGAACTTTTGAATGCTTTTGATGTTTGTTCTTTATTGCAGAATATGATCTTGACATATTACTCCTCCTATTAATAGGTTGCAGAACAAAGCCTAGCAATTTTCGTAACACTCCCCCCTTCAATGATGTGCCAAAAAAGATAGCTACTGAATCTATAATAGTACTAATGCTATACGCTGTATGTGCGCTCTATCACGGAATTAAGCTGCACAAAGGTATATACTATCACTATGTCAACAAATCAAATGGCTGGTATGCCCAATTTAGGAACTACAGATGAAAGCATCATCGCTCATTTCAGCGACGGGTTACTTATGCAGTTCACTGATAGAGAAACTATCATTAATGGTCTGGATGAACCTGAGGGTATATATCTAATCAAAAAAGGCTTCGTGAAAGCATACTCTACATCAAAAGCAGGCAATGGAAATCTATTATTAATACACACTGTTGGTGAGTTTATACCTCTGCCCTGGGCACTGGACGGAGCACATACAACTGGACTATTTTATGAAGCAATGTCAGATGTGACTGTACTCCGTGCTTCTAAAGATGAATTGCGTACGGCAATGGGTAAAAATGCTTGGTTATCTCAAGAGATATTAAAGCAAGCTGTGGCCATTATTACTGCCTACACTCAGAGAATACAAACTTTAGAATTTAGATCTGCTAGAGGAAGAATAATTGCCGAAATACTGGCTCTATCTGAAAGGTTTGGAGAAAGACGTGGTAAAGAAGTACTAATTAATGCTCCGCTAACACATCAGGATATTGCAGATTCAATTAATATGAACCGCGAAACAGCAAGCAGAGCATTAGAGCAGCTTTTTCAAGAAGGTTTATTGGGCCAAAAAGATCATCTTATTTCAATACTAGATCTTCCTGAGCTACAAGAAGCACTTAGTTGATATTATCTGCTAGAAAGTAAAGAATGATTAGTGCTACTTATTGGTGTGTTAGAGGAATTGGCACCTCACGAAAGGTAGCAAATCCTACTCGTGGCAATATTGAAGTGACAGGAAGTATCATGCGAGAAAAATTCAAAAAACTGCTTAATAATTATAAAGATTGGCAGAAACAATAGTAGCCTTTTTTAATGTCTGTTTTATCTTGTTTTAGCCTATTGCGATGCATCAGACCGACACCCCCAGCCAAGCAAGTAACCTTATTCTTCAATAGTGTTACTTGCTTTGGCTGCTTTTTTACTTATCATTTCTGCGTCGAACGTCTTGAAAATTTCCTAGTAAACCCTAGCAACTTTACTAGTCGTCATCAGATGAATCATCGTCATCGTCTGAGCTAGACTCATGGTCATCTTCCTCGTCATCAGAGCTGTCATCAGAACTATCATCGTCAGAGCTCGAAATATCGTCATCGCTGTCACCACTACGTACTCTCATGATATCGCCGTTGCCTGCATTGACATCAACCCGGCCATCGTCGCTAAATCGCACGCTATAGACGACAATGCCTTCTTCTGTTTCTAGCTCAATTTTGGTTATAGTTTTTCCTGGACGCTCATTCTGGGCAATTTGACGTGCTTCATTGATTGAAACTCCGGCAACAAAACCAGATGGCACCGATTCGTCCACTTCTACATCGCTCCTATTTCTCGTAACAAGTACGCCAGTTGATGCGTCGTAGTAGCGCACACTACCGTCGCTGTAAGAAACTTTATATAGCAAGCCCTCGTCTTCGTTATCTAGCTCTATACTTACGATTGTTAGCGAAGGCTCATCTATGAGCGCCTTAGCCTGAATGTCGTCGATTGTCATAAACCCTGCTAGATCTGATGGCAGCTCAATTTCCGCTTGCCTGGATTGTTCTGCTCGATTATTAGTTACTAATGCAGATGTGCCTCCGACAGCTACTAAAGCAATTATTACTGCTGTTAGCGGAACTGTATTATTTTGTTTAAAAAATGCGGATAGTCGCGTTAGTGGATTTACTTTATTTGCTTTTGCCATGTGATTCTCCTTTAAGAATAGTTGATCTTTTAATGATGATTTAAAATGTTGGTCAATATCGTGGGCTGAGTCGCGTAATTTCTCTCGAATATCTCGGGGTACTTTGTTCATGATGTTACCTCTAAATACGGGTTTTTCAATAACTCACGTAGCCGTCTCAAACCTCTATGATGAGTGGTTTTTACGTAGTTTTTATCACGCCCAAGCTGGCTTGCTACTTCTTTAACTGACATATTGTTTATGAGTCTCATTGTTATGACTTGCCTCTGCTTTTCAGGTAACTTATTAACGTACTCCGCTAATCTTTCTTGTACTCCATTTGATTTTTCGTATGATGCGACAATGGTGTCAGTGTAGCTACTGAAGTCTTCTATGTTTTCTAATTCAGTAATAGCTGAGCTGTATTTATCTCGTAAAAATGTTATCCATTTCACTCTCATGATTCCATATAGGTACGTTTTGTGATTTTCTACTTCTACTGATTGCACCTTTTCCATGAACGAGACGAACGTTTGTGACGTAAGATCTTCTGCTGTCATTTTGTCTAAGCTCTTTATATAAAAGAACTTGTAGACTTTGTCAGCGTATTCGTCATAAAACGATTCTAGGTTCATGTTTGGATTATACCCCCCCTTTCTACTATCCAAGTATAAAACGGTGTACATAATATGTATATAAACCATAAATAATTATGTGGATTTGTGGCCTTATTATGTATTTACACGGTTATCATGAGGCCTAGTGGTGTAAATCTAGCCACTAACCAGCTTAATCAACGAAAATATACGCCAAAACGCTGGACACTATAGAACAACTCAGGTTCTTGCTATATCTCTATTACGGTAGCCGACATAACCTGCTGTGATCAGACATAAAGAAATACTAAGCAGGACGACAGTGCCGAGTAGGCTTGTGTTCGAAGCGCTTGCGTCTGCAACATGCCAAAAAGGTGAAACAGCCAGAATCTTATCATCCATCTGGAGGATTGGGCCGAGTATTGTGAGTCCGAAGCTCACAGCTATGCCTACCCAGGCGATGCCACGTAAACTTGGGCGCATTCCTGCCGATGCAATACCAATACCCACAAGCACAAGCATCGCAGGTATGGTTAGAAGGGCCTGTAGAATAACCTCGACAGACTCTATGTTTGTATTGTTAATGTGAGTAATGGCTGCTATCAATACCCCAACAATTGTCAGGGACGAAAATGTCCCCGCCAATGCAATGATTACGTGAGATGAAAATAGTCTTCTCCGTGTTACGGCACCAGAAAGTAGTGGCTCTATGCGATGCGAGTTCTCTTCGTTTAATAGCCTGAAGATGACCTGCGTTCCATACGCTGCCACAATGATCCCGATAATAGTTAGTAATGTTTTAGCGAATTCGAAAGCGAAGTTAATATTAGATGCACCCTCTGCACCGATGAATTTTGAGAGACCTTCATTTGCACCAAACGTATCGCCAACTGACGTCAAGAGATAGCCAAATGTCGCTCCAATGAAAACAAATGCTAATGTCCAACCAATTATCGTTGATCGTTGTAGCCGAAAAGCGAGACCCTGAATGGTACCGTCTCTTCCGGCGCGCGCATGACCGGGTGTATCAGCGATGAGCCCCTGACCAAAATCCCGCCTTGATCTCATTAAATAAGCGACAGTCATGATGATTAGCCCGATAATAAGTAGTACGAACAAGGGCGCATAGGTGTTCGTAGTGGAAACTTCCGTTTTTTGCGCCCAGCCAAGAGGTGACAGTACTGCCATCCAGCTTGCGCCATCAACTGTATCGGCTACACCTCGCAAGAGATACGTGAAACCCAAGAACGTTACTGCAAAACTAGTTGCAGCTCTGCTATGTGATGCAAGTTGAGAGCACAGGGCGGCGACGGTTGCAAAAACCATTCCAGAAGTTGCTAGTGTCGCACCGAGAGCTACGCTTGAGTCAACACCTGCACCAGTGGCGATAAGAGATGCAGCGACCGTTACTCCAGCAATAATTGAAGCGCTAAATGCAGCTGCGATAGCAACTGTAATGATGGCGTATCTACCGACAACGCTTGATGCTATCAGCTCTTCTTCGCCTGAATCTTCTTTTGCCCTACTCTGCTTGGTTACAATCAAAATCGACATCATGCTCACTAAAAAACTGCCCAGGACAACCGTCCTCCAAGCTGTAAAGCCCTCGGCGGTAAGTAGATTATCAGCATTTCCAAACACCAGACTAAAGGCTGGATTAGCTTGCACCGCCATTGCTAAATTACGTTGATCTTCTGGCGTGGGAAATATATTTGCATAGGCGACCTGAGACGAAACCGCCAGCAGGACAACTCCTATTATCCATGGAAGAGCTGCTTTAAAGCTTAAGCGTAGCGCAACCTTGTATAAGACCAGTGTGCCTTCGAACTTATTCTTCATAGCTATTGCTCAATCGGGTTCTCGTATTTCTTCTTGAATAGTTCTTCGAGGGAAGGTGGCTCTGTCACTAAACTCTTGATGCCATTGTTAGCGAGGATTTTCATGAAATTCTCTAATTCATTTGTTTCAATGCTGCAACTTAAATGATTGCCGTCGATCACGAGATTCTTCACGCCTGCCGCTTGCTTGATATCTGGTGGAATGGCTCTAAGTTCTGCGCTGACCTTGCTGTATGATTGTTGACGCATGTCGGAAAGCGAGCCTGTCTCGATTATTGTTCCGTCTCTGATGATACTGATGTGGTCAGCCAAAGCCTCTACCTCGCTCATGATATGGCTCGATAATAAGACTGTTTTGCCAGCCTTCTTTTCTTTCAGTATTTCTTGCTGGAATACCGCCTCCATTAGCGGGTCAAGCCCAGATGTTGGCTCGTCGAGTATGTACAGATCTACATTGGAGCAAAGGGCGGCGATTATAGCCACTTTTTGCCTGTTGCCCTTTGAATAGGTGCGACTTTTCTTAGTCGGATCAAGCTCAAAGCTTTTGATTAGTTGTTCCCTACGCTCTTCGTCAAAGTTGCCTCGTAGTTTTGCGAGAATATCGATTGCCTCACCACCCGTAAGATCTGGCCATAGACTTACATCTCCTGGTACATATGCTAAATTTTTGTGTAGTTGAGCAACTTGTTTCCACGGATTTCCGCCGAGTAGATTTATGGCTCCAGAGTCTGCCTTAAGTAACCCGAGCAGAACTCTGATTGTTGTAGATTTACCTGAGCCATTCGGACCGAGGAATCCGTGCACCTCGCCTTTTTTCACTGACAGTGAAAGGTTTGATAATGCTTTAAATTTACCGAATGATTTGTTGAGATTTTGTATTTCAATTACGTTTTCAGTCATCATTGTTTATCCATAAGAACAATTTTACTACTAAATAGCGGCATCGTGAAACACTCCAATAGCTTCGAGATAGTTTCCTCAAGCAAGCTAAGCGAATTATATAGCTCCAAAAAACGACAATCCGTGCATATAATCACAAAGGTAATTATACATTTGTTAAGCTAGTAAGATGACTATATACCTCGCTCGCCATACCCAATCAGAATATAACGTAAGGGGTCTACTCAATAGTGACCCGAATATCCTTGTTCACTTAACAGAAGAAGGTATCCGTCAGGCGGAAAAACTCGCAGAATCATTACGCGATAAGCCATTCGAGGTCATCTATACTTCTGAGTTACCTCGTACTCAACAGACTGCAGAAGTAATAAATAAGCACCTGAATAAACCTGTCATAGTTGAGCCACTTATCAATGAAAACAAAATGGGATTTGAGGGTATGTCATTAGACGATTGGTTTGGCGCGTTAAAGGCGAGCGATGATGGCTGGCACAAACGATATAATGGCGGAGAAAGCATGGCTGATGCACTTGAGCGTACAAAACTATTTGTAAAAAAACTGAAAGACTCTGGGCACACATCAGTCTTGGTAGTTACCCACGGCTTCCACGTCGAGGCGCTTGTAGGATTATCGCAACATAAAGATGGTCCAGATGTAATGGGCCAGCTCGTCCCACAAGGGTCTTACGCCACACTGACGTTTTAAGGCGTAGCTTATAGCTTAGCTTCTGACGCTAGCAGACCACTTGGCTCACCATTCCGCCCTTACACTCCTCACCCGGATAATAAATGTCACTACCCAATATCTTACGAACTCATGTAGAATAGTCATTATGCCAAAAACTAAAAACGCTTTTTATTGCTTTTCGCCTGCGGTCATGATGGGTACGTTCTTGATAGAAATTGCCCTGTTTGCCTATGTCCTGCTACGTTATAAATTCACGCGCAATATACGCCTCATCGCGAGTCTTTTGCTCTTCCTTGGCCTGTTTCAGCTAGCTGAATATGGCGTCTGTGCCGGATTATTTACATTAAGTGGAGAAGCATGGTCACGTATTGGGTTTGTGTCTATCTCAATGTTACCAGTGCTCGGGCTACACCTCAGCTTATCGATTGCAAATAGGCCGAAGCACTGGCTGATCGGCCCTGCTTACATATCGTTATTGATGTTTATCGGTTGGTTTATGTTGGCGCCTGATGCATTTAGTGGATATGCCTGCCAGGGGAATTACGTCATATTTCAATTGAACGCTACCGCAGGAATTATCTACTCGCTTTACTACTACATATGGCTGCTTGTTGGCCTCGGTGTATCATTATTCTACGCTGGATTATTGTGTGGAAAAAGGAAGCCGCAAGACGCAAAAGCACTCACCCTCCAGGTCGTCGGTTACCTGAGTTTCATGATACCAACCGCTATGATAACTACCGTTTTCCCAGATGCTGTGCCTGGTGTACCAAGTATTATGTGTGGTTTCGCGCTCATTTATGCGCTGATACTTGCTTTTGGCATATCGCCAAAAGTTGGCACGAAGAAACCTCAAAAGAATTAGCAGTATATTACTGAGCTAGTCTGAGGTTATTGAGCTATTATTTGTCTCTTTGTCTTCTGGGTGCAATATATCTTTGACGATATTATCAATCTGATCGTTCTGTAAGTTAGCCTTAACGGCGTATCCTTCTATACCAAGGTCACGTAATCCAGCTGGGGCGTCAGCTTCGTTTAGATTAGAAATAACAAAGACTGGAATATTTTCTCCCCAGCTACTTTTCCGCATGGTAGCAAGGACTTGATCACCAGAGATATCCGGAATCATTAAGTCGAGCAATACAAGATCCGGTAGTTCTTTTTGAATAAAATACAGTGCAATGATGCCGTTGTAAGCCACGTAGCAGGTATAGCCAAGTAGTTCGAGTCGAGTTTTGTAAATTTCAGCTAGACTAGCGTTGTCTTCAACGATGATTATCTTTTTCGAGCTAGCTGTATCTTCCATTAAGCATAATAATAAACTATTATCCCAGATTATACCAATTGGGCGATAATCACGGCCGCTAAGAAAGTTTGCTACACTACGCAAGTGATAATTCTGCTCTCTTCGTCAAAGACTATGCGTACGCCAAGTGTACCTACTCACGACGGTGTTACGAACCCGCTACTTATTAAACAGGCGAATGAGCTCATAGGACAGCTAAAAGCACTCTCAGAAACAGATATTAAAAATATCATGAAAGTATCTGATACGTTAGCTCACCAAACGCATGAGCTCATTAGCCGCTGGAGTGATAGCCCAAAAGATACTATTCCAGCAGCAGATAGTTTCTTGGGTGATATTTATAGTGGGCTACGTTACCGAGGGTTATCTAATAAAGCAAAGAAACGAGCAGACGAGCGTTTACGTATTTTGTCTGGATTGTACGGCGTACTGCGACCACAGGACGGAATATACCCATACCGGTTAGAAATGGGTTATCGATTACCGACTACGAGTTATAGAAACCTATATAAATTCTGGGGCAGCACGATAGCTAAAACGCTTCCGACAGATCAGGTAGTAGTAAATCTTGCTCCACAAGAATACAGCAAAGCAGTACTACCACACCTAAGTAAAAATATCGATGTTGTATCACCGAAATTTTTAACACATAATCAGAAAACCAATAAACCAACATTTGTGGCAATCCATACGAAAATTGCTCGAGGTGCTTTTGCGCGATGGCTTCTTGAGTTAGACGTACAACAAACACAAAAACTCGAGCAATTTGATCAATTAGGCTACATTTATAGCCCCAGTTTAAGCAATAAAAATCAACCAGTATTTACCTGTCAAAACTTTCAAGGCCTCGGCCTCAGCATCAAGTAGGAGCTTATCTATTCGAGTGCGACGCCTTCGTCTTGACCAGGAGGGGTCAGGATTTTATCGACCAGGTTGTCGATATCGTCATTGCTCAAGTTCGCCTTTACGGCGTAGCCTTCGATGCCGTAATCGCGCAGGCCAGCTGGTGCATCAGCTTCATTAAGATTGGAGATAACAAATACACGAATGTCTTTACCCCATTCACTCGCACGCATCCGCTCCAGTATTTGGTCACCTGCAACTTTTGGCATCATCATATCAAGAAGCACTAGGTCAGGTTTTTCGCGTTCTATAACCGCGAGCGCCTCTTCCCCGTCATAGGCGTTAAAGCATTTATATCCGACGATCTCTAACCGAGTTTTATAAATCTCCGCTAAGCTAGCATTGTCTTCTGCTATTACGATTTTTTGTTGAACTGTCTCATAATCCATATAAAATAATATAACGCAAACGCGTTCGAAATACCATAATGAACTCCCGCGTCCGAGGTATTGGCACCTGATTAGCTAAGCTTCATGCTCGATTGACGAACGGCACCATAACGGGACGGAAAGCTGTAGTACCTAGACCTAGTGTGTTTTAATGGTAGAAGAAAGCATAACCAACACATATAAACATGCAAGAATTTTTTCCAATTTTTATTATCATGCTCGTCGCAGTTGTCTTCTCGCAACTTTTTATGCGTATGAAGGTCCCCTGGGTGGTCGCCCTTATATTTGGTGGTATCATCGTTGGCCCAAACGGAATCGACTGGTTCCATACTGACAATACCATCAATTTTTTTGCAGAGATCGGACTGGTCATGTTGATGTTTATGGCCGGCGTCGAGTCAAAATTATCCGATATGCAAGGATTGAAGAAACGTATCGCTATTGTAGCCCTACTAATTGGGGTCATCCCAACTATGGTCGGCATAGCAGTCACCACGGCACTTGGCTATGACTGGACAACCTCTTTATTGATGGGGATTGTCTTTATGTCCTCGGCAATTGCCCTGCTGATTCCATCATTTGAGCAACACAACATTATTAATTCTGATATCGGGAAAGTGGTGATTGCTGCCGCCATTATCATAGATGCAATCAGCTTGATTCTATTGTCAGTATTCTTACAGTTCGTAAACGGGACACCGACAGTTGGTAGCATCCTCATATACCCTGCAGCCTTGGCATTGCTCGGAGTATTTGCATGGATTATTCCGAAAATCCGTTGGATTGCTTTGTCCGACATTAAAAAAACTGGTGACATATTTGAGAAAGAGCTACGCTTCACGCTACTTACCTTGATTAGCCTGGTAGTATTCTTTGAGTTTGTTGGATTACACGCAATCATTGCTGGCTTTTTTGCTGGTATGATTTTATCCAAGTCGATGGAAAGCACGCTTCTGCATGCAAAGCTCCACGCAATTAGTTATGGCTTCTTTATACCGGTGTTTTTTGTTGTCGTTGGCTCTAATACGGACTTGTCTGTCTTTACTGAAGGGCTACGGCCGCTACTCGTTACGTTTGCCATTGTCTCAAGTTTTGTGATATCTAAGTTTGTTACTGGCTGGGTGGGTGGCCGTTTGACAGGTTTTGATTCCCGCTCAAGTGCATTTATTGGCGCTTCTGTTATACCTCAGCTATCGACTGCTTTGGTTGTCGCCTTTCTTGGTTTCGGTGAGGGTCTACTTACTCAAGAATTATTATCTGCCATTATTGGACTAACTATTGTGACGAGTATACTTAGTCCAATTTTGGTAAATATTATCGGGCGCAAAATTGTTACACAAAAACCAAAGCCATCTATACCTGTCGAAGAGCCCTCAACTGCAGCAAACTAAGAATCTAGGACTTCTGCGGGTTAAACCGGCGATAGCCTAAATACAGCGCAATCACGACAGCGACTGTTAATGTCACAAAACTGTAGGTCGGATCTTCGGCTGCAAAGCTTCTACCGATGCTATATATCAACAAAAACAAGCCGCCTAATAAAATACCGTCGGACAATACTTTTATATGCAGGCCAACTGTTAGGCTAAAAACAAGAAAGCCAACTGCTATCAGTAACGAGGCAATAGAAACATTGCGGTGATACACTTGCATTTCTGATTGGTACGCATCGTACTCTACTTGATATTCCAATTCTTGCTTTGTGCCCTCGGCTTGATCTGATTCGTCCAACTGCCGTTCGGGTACAAGTCCTAGTTCAGGATATGCCGGTGATTCTGGTGGTGTATAAAAAGTGCGTATACCAAAACCTACAAACACTGCAAGTAGGAGGCCAAGGAACAGTGTATACACAATAGTGATTGCTTTATTGTCTTCCATAGAAACAATTGTAGCGTTTTCTCGCTAGAAATACGAATACAGCTTTTTTTCTATAATCGATACCAAAAAACCATAAATAAACCCGACACACGGTCGTATGTCGGGTTTAGCGCCCTGAAAAATATCGTTTTTGTTTATTCCTTAGAATCAGTCTGTTTAATCTGCCACTTCGTATTGCGGCCCGTTTTGTTGGTGCGCTCTACTTTATTCTCGTCTTCAAACTCGTTTAAGTAACGGAGTATGGTGCGATTAGATATTTCAAAATGATCAGCAAAATGAGATGACGGTAAGGGGCCTGAACTCTCCAACATATCAATGATCGATAACTTTCTCGTCGCTTTAATCTGTTGAAGTTGCTGATTAAAATCTTGGAAGCCCGAGGCAAGTTGCTCCTCTGCATCTATTTCTTTTGCCTGCAGCTCTATTTCATAACGTAGCCAACGGATTTCTTTCTGCAGAAAAAACCAAGCTAGACCTGACCCGAACAACACGCCAACTACAAACCACCACTCGTTCATAACTTACCCTCCAAGTTCAAAATGTACTTACTATATGTAGTATAGCAAAGCGAATCCAGCTGGGAGTTAACGGTTAACTCCTGCCCAGCGCAAAACTGCGTTAGAGGCACTGCGCACCATCGAACGAAATGGATAGCCGCGCGCTTCATCGACCCCATACGGTTGAACAATTATGCTGCGAATACCTGCCATGCCATAAGCAATCGCATCAGTTATACCATCACCGACAGCTACGGATTGTTGTGGTAATTTAGCGTGATCGTACATTGCTTGTAATATCATATACGGCCTTGGTTTTATCTCGCTGTATTTCCTTGGCATATAGAGTGTATCGGGTGGCACGAGCATATTTCTAGCACGAGCTCTCATCAAGCTTTCATTTCGATTATTAGAAATAAGAACAAGGCTTGAGATAAGGCCTCGAGAAAATTCATCAAATATAGCTTGATTCGCAAGAGGATCTATTTCTGGATCATCATGGCGCGCGATAGTGCCATCACAATCCAGAACTAACATGGCATTCTTTTTACTTTCTAAGATTGACTCAAATGGAATATCTTCTATAGAGGAGCTAAAACTAACCGAGCGGCCAAAAACGTGTAGGGTCTCAAGGGAAGCTACTGGCGGTCTACGGGATGATACTAGAGATGATTGTTGGCTTTTCATGAGGTACTGGCATTATAGTATATCTTCTGGATTAATTACTGAAACGAGCATACATTAACGATACTGGACAGAGGCCGTGCGTGCTATGATAGCCGTATGAGTAGAGCAATACTTTGTCGATATACAGCATGGCTATTGTTGTCTGCTGTAATACTAATACCGTTATTTTTGTGGTTAACGATATATCAATGGAGGCCAGTCATTTCACCGCTCGCGGTATTTCCTTTGTTAGGAGTTTGGGCATGGTCAATTATGTGGACGCACTACGTATATGGCGCACTTCATATACAATTCCCTCGCACATTTGCGGTGCAGCATACCTACGACAGGCTCTCGGCTTGGCTCGTGTTATTGCTGATTATTCTGCACCCGGCGCTACTCGCTTGGGAGCAAAAAAATCAGCTCAGTATCCTCCCACCAGAGAGCTTTTATGCGTATGTTTCGCCGTCGCTTGAACTATATATATTATTTGGCTCAGTAGGATTATTACTGTTTTTGTCCTATGAGTTTTTTAACAGATTGCGCACAAAGCCACTTCTCCGTCGGCACTGGTTTTGGGTAAGCCTATCTCAAGTGGGCGCAATGATACTCATATTCGTACATGGTCTTCGTATAGGTCAAACAGTACTATCTGGTTGGGGTGAAGTCTACTGGTTTGTTCTAGGAGTTAGCTTACTGCCGGCACTTATTATTGTGGCAACTGCTGACTGGAGGAACCAACAAGAGTATAGGGCAATGCTAGCGAAGTAATCGAGTCAAAAAAAATAAATTTCTTAATGTTTGTTATAATAGGTCAAATATGAAGCAGTTAGCGAAGAATAAGCCGTCACGAGCACTCACCATAACTACCCTATTAGCGCTCATTGTTGGTGCACTTTTTCTGGCTCCATTTTTTGGCATTATCGTTACGTCTTTGATTGTTGCCTTTAGCTTTTCTCCGGTCTACAAGCGTATACATGGTCGCGTAAAAAGCGAGCAAGCTGCCGCTGGCCTAACACTCATAGCTGCAATATTAACAGTAGTTGTTCCCATCATACTCGTGGTGAGCGTAACCGTGAGCCAAGCACGCACGTTATCTACAGACATACAGTCAGTAGTATTAACTGAATCACTACAGGCCAATCCAACAACTGTAATTGACACCGCAGTCGACTACATATCATCACTTACCGGTGGTCTGGTTACATTGGAGCCGAGCCAGATACAAGACACATTGGGCTCAGCTGGGTCACAGCTCGCCAGCCAAAGCGCACAATTACTCGGTGGCTTAATAGGTAGTGTGTCTGGAATGATTACAGCGGTGGTATTATTTGTCTATATTTTTCTCGGTGTGCTCTCGCAGCAGAAGGCTTTGATAGGTTTTATTAAAAAACTCAATCCACTCGGCGATGATGTAGCTGATTTATATCTAAAACGTGCTGGCGCTATGACGAATGGCATGGTTCGCGGTCAATTTATTATTGCACTTGCACAAGGTGTTATTGGTGCTATCACACTTTGGATTGCTGGTGTACCGTATATAGCGTTCTTCTTTCTCGCGCTTACATTTTTGTCTATTATACCGCTCGGCGGAGGTATCTTGAGTATACCAATTGGTATTGGCTTATTGCTGCTGGGTAACATATGGCAAGGCCTAGTGGTGCTACTAGGTCACTTCTTACTTGTAGCAAATGTAGATAATCTATTGCGACCAGCCCTCATTCCAAAGGAGGCTCGCCTCCCATCAGCACTAACGCTACTGAGCGTCTTTGCCGGGTTAGCTACGTTTGGTTTTCTTGGGATTATAGTGGGTCCTATTATTATGATACTCATTGTGACGACGCTGGAAGTTTACGCATCAATTCAAGAAAATAGCTCGAAAAGCACTGCATAGAATAGCTCGATTATTCAACCTTAATAAGAATTCGTATACATAAGACGAGGCGGACATGCTTAGAACTAAAAGTTTCCTGGACGAAAAAGAGCCGATCGACGGATTACGTATATCAGTAATGCGCAATCACCTGAAGCCTGGAACATTACAGCCAGACCCTGATATACCGGATGATGCGTATGATTTATGGAAGCCAAGCTTTGCACCGAAAGTAGGTTTACTCAATGAACTCAGAAATGATGAGATTTCTTGGGAAGACTTTTCTGAGGAGTACCGTGAGTACCTAAGGCACCCGATGAACGGAGTACGGATGCATCAGCTCGCACAAATTGCGCTAGAAGAGACAGTAACCTTACTTAGTAAAGAAGCGGATCCAGAGCATTCTTATCGGACTATTATCGCGAATTGCATTAGTCAGCTTTATCCGAAATTAGAAACTGAACTAAAATAACCTGGTACTACACTGAAGATTGCTGGCGCCGGATACGCCAATTACGGATATCGTGTCTCCACTCCCAAACACCATAGCCAACAGCAAAGCTCATCATGGCAAGCGCTAATGTCCAGTTAGAGTCATCCTCAACAGTTGGCACTGCTATGTCTTGTACGCCCATGACATCACTGTTTGGTGTTGCTACATTACGGCAGCGGTTCGTCTCTGGGTTACGCTCCTGGTGAGGCTCGCATGGCACAAGATTTGAGCTAGCTGAAGTGATATTGCGGCAGCGGTTCGTTTCCGGGTTTCTTTCCTGGTCTTCATCACATGGCACTAATTGGCGCTGTTGACGACCAACAGTTCTACAGCGATTAGTCTGCGGATTTCTTTCCTGATTCGGGCCACATGGAACATAGTTTGGGCCAGAATTTATACTACGACAGCGGTTGGTTTCTGGATTTCGTTCCTGACCCTCGAGACAGGGTGTTAATGTCTTAGTCTCAGTACTACGACATCGATTTGTCTCTGGGTTACGCTCCTGGTTCTCTTGTGGGCATGGCTTCAACGGTAACTCCTGGTTATAATTACCTGGAGATATGTCATAGGTTTCCTGCCAGTCATCTTGGCCAAACCAGGCCCAAGCGGCAGCTTCTGGCATATCTATTGGGTATGTCACGGTCTCTATTTCTTCCTCATCTTGATTAAGCAGGTAGACGGTGCCACTTGGCGAAACCGGTAACTGAATCTGTGTATCTTCTTCGTAGAATGCAACGTATGTTTCTGGCTGCATAAGAGTATCCTCAAGCCAATAGATATCATCGTTCGCGGTCGTCTGCAGACCACAACCGAGCAAAGGAATGGCTTCATTAGTCGGATTATAAAGCTCTATGAAAGCGTTTTCTTCACGTGGGAATTCAGACCGCGGACCTTGCGGGTTTGGCAATAGCTCAGAAAACACCACTCCTTCACAATACAGTTCTTCTACTGCTTCCTCTGTGTCTTCTGCGTCAGTTGTATCATCTGTGGCTTGATCTTCCGTGACAGATTCATCATCAGTATGTTGATCAGTCTGAGTTTCTTCGTCTTCATTATCATCAGTTGATGAATCAGTGCTATCATCGTCTTCGCCAGCTTCTTCCTCGGAATTATCGTCGACGCCCTCATCGGGTTCGGCCTCTTTGTCATCAGACACTTCATCAGCATTATTAGTCGGTGGTACTTGGTTGATTGGAGATTCCACAGATAGTACTTGAAAGTCTGTCATATTGTCATAGGTGTTTTGCGGATCGCCACTATCAGTAAATATTCGCTGCAAGACAGTTCCCCTTTCAGCTGCAGGTGCGGCTACGCCAAGAGGGCTATCAGCCGCAGCGCCCCAGCCAAGTTGGTCAATCACCCACCAGCTATCTTCCTCTGTAGTATCAGGCATTGAAAGCCTTATATGTCCACTGCTCTCGGCAGAGCCAGCTGCAATCTTTGCGTGCGGATCTGCGTCAGGAAATGCATCGAGGTAGTTATTTGAAGCTAGAAAAAGAAAACTATATGGCTCAACAATAAATGACGCGCCCTCTGCTTGCGTGCTTAATAGTTTATCGCTCCAGTTTCCGCCAGTACCGGGTTTGTACTCTAACCGCCAATCAGATATATCAACTGGCTCATCTGTCTCGTTATACAAAACCAAGTACTCACTACTTGCATCAGCCGTACTGCGTGTCTGCAGCTCAACAATATGCAGACCATGATGAACCAAAACAGGTGTTTCTGTATTTGCGCGAACCGCCGATATGAATTGAAGTGGAATCGCTATTATAAAACTAATAGCCACAATAACAGACGTAACGGTATTCGGCATACTGCTGGACATGGTACCTTCTATAAAAATAAATGCAAATGACTAAAACATCAGACAAAAAAGTGCATGGTATAGTGTTACGTAAGACTGCCATGAACTGGTAGTTAAAGATTCATTAAAAAAAGAAGGGTTTAATCATATGCTAAAGAAAATAATTGACGAAACCAAAGATGCAGTAGTTTCTGCAGTACAAGGAGTAGATGACATCCTTAGTGCTATTACTGGTGCGGTAAAAAATCAGGTCGTAAGTGTATTAAATGGAGTCGGCGAAGTTGGTGGGTCTGCCATAGAAGCAGTTGCCTCAATTACTAGCGGCGCCATTAAAGGAGCTGGTGACGTTGGCGAATCAGCTACTGATACGATTTCAAACACAATGAGTGGTGTCGTAAAGGGCGCCAGTGAAGTTGGTACATCAGTAATTGACGCTGTCCGTGGTGGCGTTCAAGGTATCGTTCAGGCGACAGCAGAAACGGGTGGAGATGTTGGAGAGGCAGCAGTATCAGCAGTCCGTGGTGCGATTAAAGCTGCTGGTGAGGCCGGTACTGATACAGCTGAGGCTACAAAGTCAGCAGTTGGTGGCGCTCTAGACGCTGCTACAACAGTCGGTGGTGATGCAGTCGAAAAAGTTCGAGATGCATTGCTCTCAACCGCAGAACTACCGCGAGATGTCATCGAATCTGCTCTAAAAGGTTCTGACAAAGATCAATAAAGATACGTATTCTTACAAAATAACCCCTGCTTCAGGGGTTATTTTTTTTGTTACAGCGGAGACTGAAGTGCGAAAGTCGATTTAGTGGTTTATACTGTAGATATGAGCCAAATTTATTGCAGTAATTGCGGCAAGCTGATTCGATCATCATCAAACTTTTGCCAATTTTGCGGCGCTGCACAGCATGGTGAAGTAGCAATGTCACAAAAAATTACAGCCCAACGTCAGCCTCGTACCCCGAATAATGATTCTATTATCAATCCAGAAGAATGCATCGCTAAACGACGACTATGCCAGCGTGCAGTTTGGTCGTTTTTCCTAAGTTACGTCGGAAAAACTAGCCTACTCTTAGTACTGTTCCTTATTGGAATTGCTTTCGAGCCGATACTGTTTGGTTCTGTATTGATTGTCTATGTATTATTACTCTATTTAGCAGCAGTTATTGTTCGACAAAATTACTACTTTGAAGTAAACACGTCATCTTTCCGAAAAGAGCATGGTGTCATCCATAAAATTGATGTAACTATACCGTTTAACCGGATCCAGAATGTCAATGTAACACGCAGTTTAGGCGATAGGATATTAGGCTTAGCCCGAATCGATATAGAATCAGCAGGAAGTTCACACACAAATACACAAAATAGACTTAATAGTAGTGGCTCATTAGCAGAAGGCCACCTTCCTGGTGTCACATTAACTCAAGCCGAAGAAATACACGATTTATTGCTAGACCGATTTAGCAAAATCCAAAACAACAACCAGCGAACAAGCCCTTAATTCATCCTTCTGTGACGAGTATAGTCGGATTAACTGTCTTTTCGTTGTATCTCTTCGTAAAGAAAGTAGTTGCTGGCCAAGCCGACAACTGCTCCGAGTAAAGCTACACCAAATACCATCAAAAACATAGCAGTTACCCGACCGGCGTGCGTGACCGGATAAATATCTCCGTAGCCTACGCTCGTTGCTGTGACGACTGCCCACCATAGCGCGTCAAAATACGTATTTATATGGTAGTTTAGCGAAGATTCAAACATATAAAAAGCCGATGATGCGACAAATATAACAATCGTTGAGAATAAAGCGATAAAGATGTAGCGCGAACTATTGCGCGAGATATGCTCGGTTGTCTCACTTAGCTTACGGATTCGTGCATACAGTCGAACGGTTCGCATCAGCCGTATCAATTGGACTGAACGTAGAGCCTGGTACGTTCCGCCGGTGATTGGGATTGAAGCGAGGAGTAAATACCAATTCTGTTTGAAATATTTTTTTCGGTTCGACGCCGTAAAAAATTCATACATAAAGTCTGCTAAAAATACAAAAGCAATAAATATATCGAGTGTATATACTACCCGTAACTGAGCGTTACTAAACTCTGAGCTCAATTCCAAAACAAGCATAGCTGCTGAGAGAATGGCTAATCCGCTTATAGCAACATCACGTGCTATTGATTGCCGATGTGGAAGCAACTGAACGACAAGTTTTTTCATGTAACTATTATAGCAATGTAGTGGATTTTTTTCATAAACGCTAACAGGGTACTTGACCGCCGCGTCTATCAGGCTGACCCACCTTATCTGATGAATAATCCCTCACGACCGAACTTTCGCATGCTGACAAACCAATCGTTCTCTCAAGACGCTGACGGACACATGTGACAGCTTCCTCACTCGGTGTAAACTCCCTGTTTAGGTGCTGCAAGCTACTAGTAACCTGAAATACCAGCTCATCTAGGTCATCCTGACTTGTAACATCATAGACACGAGCAAGGTCATTAAGCGCGTCAGAAAATAAAATATCTTTTGTAGGATTTTCTGCTTTACTAACTGGTTCTTGGCGTTGTTGGCTTAGCCCCTTTTCTGGCATATGCATGGGTAGTTCTCCTTTTTCAAATTAAAAATCCGAGGTTCCTGTTGTGCGGAAGCCTCGGATTATATTTCTATTTGTCGTATTTTTAGGAAGCTTCAGTACGCACTTGAGCGCCAATAATAATACCACTTGTTAGATTTGTGGTTTGGTAAGATTGGGCTGGTGCGAACTGAGCTACCATAGGTACATATTTACACGGCGCACCCGCTAAGTCAATATGGTTCATGGACCATCTGTTGAGTGAGTCGCGTATGTATATACAACAGCTGCTACGAAACCAGTTATAAGACCGCCCCACAAAACATCAATCACTACTATGTGTGGCGGCCAAGCAGAAATTGTTGCGTAATTCGTTAATTCGTACGTGCCGTATGCCAGCATCCCTAGAATAGACCCCTTTATGAGCGTCTGAAGAACAGAAAGCTTGGCTTGCGCGGCTGGCTTTATTACTAATATAACGATACCGATTGCATACGCAATATAGAATACCGCAGCAGCTAGCAACCTGGGCGAATCACTAATTATGGACTCGAGAGCTGGTTGATATACCAATGGAGTCATAGCACTCAACCATACTGCATCAATACCGAGAAAAAGCGTGATTGCCAACCCGTATACTGATAATTTCATATGTTCATATGGTACCATCGCCGGTGGTTTTGTCATATTTGTTACCATGGTAGTACTAAGCTAGATAATATAGAGGAGACGTATGCGCGTATCATTTTTTGTTGACCCAAGTTGTCCATTCTGCTGGATCACGAGCCGTTGGCTGAGTGAGATAGCAGAAGAACGTAATATAGAAATCAGTTGGGAGCTTTTTAGTCTCGCCTACAAAAACGATGAACTGAGCAGTGAGACATCTGGAGGCAAAACACAAGGCCACCTTGCCGGGCAACGCATCTTGCGTGTCATGGAGCAAGCATCTGCAGAAGGCGCTTCAATCGCATCACTCTACCGTGATTTTGGTAAACTACGATTTATTGATAATAAAGCCTATGATAACCAAGCTATTCAAACAGTACTGGCCAAAAATAACTTACCAGAACAGTTATTAGAAGCCGCTGATGACACGTCAATTGATGAGAGAATAATTGCATCGACTGATCAGGCCGCAGCAGTTGTTGGCGATGACATCGGTGTGCCAACAATCGTTTTTCATCAGGATGATGGTTCTCGGCGTGGTTTTTTCGGCCCTGTGCTAACAAAACTACCCAGTACAGAAGAAGGGCTTCAGTTATGGGATGGATTGGTCTCGCTGGTGACAGTCACGGCGTTTTGTGAGCTTAAGCGCGGTAGAGATAGCGACCTAGATACAACATCTACTGCTCGTCTATTTTCGTAACTCAGTAGTTAAAGACCAATTTCTTAAATATGCGTAATGCGTGTTTGCAGCACGCTCTCGTATTCCGGGAAGTAACGGCTAATGATAGGCAAATCAAATGTATCGAGAATAGCTTGTTGAGGTTCATGCTCGAGTAAAAACATAAATGACTCTCTGATTAGCCTATCAGGTAAAACTGCTCCGTTGGTTAATTGCTTATAGTATTGCTCATTGAGCGAAACTGTGTGATTCGTAGTATTAGAGTCTCGACCGATAATGGTAACTCGAAACAGTGCATCAGGAAACTCTTGCAGTTTCTTGATTGTAATGTCTGTCTTCTGCGGCATTGTAAGCTATGACTTGTTTATAGTTTGATTTCTATCAGGGCCAACCGAAACAGCTGAGATAGGGAGACTGATTTTATCCTCAATATATGCAATGTAGTCACGCATCTGTTCAGGAATGTCTTTCCATTTTTCTATTTTAGTTATGTCGTCTTTCCAGCCTGGAAACGCCTTATAAACTGGCTCTGTGAATTCGTTCATATCAAATGGCACTGTATCCTGCTTCTGCCCATCTCGAATATACTGCTCACACACCTTAACCTCTTCAAAACCAGATAATACATCGCCCTTCATCATATATAGCTCGGTTACGCCGCTTAGCATACAGGCATATTTCAGTGCAACGATATCTAGCCAACCACAACGGCGTTCCCTGCCAGTAGTAGCGCCGAATTCATTGCCTTGCCGTTGAATTGCTTCGCCGATGTCTCCGTCAAGTTCGGTCGGGAATAATCCGCCGCCTACTCGTGTGCAGTAGGCTTTAAATACTCCAAATACTGAGCCAATGTCACTTGGAGCAATACCCAAACCTGTACACGCACCGCTCGCAATAGTTGTCGATGAAGTTACA
Organism: Candidatus Saccharimonadota bacterium; assembly: GCA_024635455.1. Taxonomy (GTDB): domain Bacteria; phylum Patescibacteriota; class Saccharimonadia; order Saccharimonadales; family SLHW01; genus SLHW01. The sequence goes on from JAGXIU010000003.1 coordinate 373,066, forward strand.
TATGGATATGAGCCGAACTCAATATCGAGTAATGTGCCTTGAGCACCTTCAGCTAAGATTCGCTTTCCAGCATCCAACTGCTCTCTGAGATAATATTCACTATCCACTATTTGGAGTGAGCGCAACAGCTCAATGGCCCCATACCAGTGCTCCATACTGGCCTCGATATCATGGGGGAAGCCCATCCAGTCAAGTAATTCAATATGCTTTTTGATAAGTTTCTGTAACTTATCTTCAAAGTCAGGTAATAATATATCGCCAACCCTGATGCCACTGCGAGCCATCTTGTCGGTATAAGTAGGTCCGATGCCGCGCAGTGTACTACCTATAGCTGCTTTGCCTTTGCGTTTTTCGTGTGCTGCATCAAGTAATTTATGAGTTGGCAAAATTAAATGCGTTTTTTTTGAAATAAGTAGCTTGTTACTTACGTCTACCTGAGCCAATTTAAGCATGGCGACTTCTTCTTGTAATACGAGTGGATCAAGAACGACACCGTTACCTATCAGATTAATGGTCTCATCTTGAAATATTCCAGAAGGTATAGAATGTAGAACGTATTTCTTATCATCAAATACAAGCGTATGTCCTGCATTTGGCCCGCCCTGAAATCGGGCTACAATATCATAGTCACGCGCCAGGACGTCGACAATCTTGCCCTTACCTTCATCGCCCCACTGCAACCCTAATAATACGTCTACTTTGCTCACAAATATTAGTATACCAGCTCAAAACGACTTATTGCCTATTTATTAAATCTCAAACTTCTGTACGTGATCGTTTAGGTTGCTCAAAAATTCCTTGGCCTGCTTCCGGGTCAGAGAAACCCGAGCGACAATATGTTGTTGCTCAGGTTGTGGTAAAGCCTGCGCAAAGTTTAGCGTTACAACATGTTCGTTTGAGCCAATCAAGTACGAATCAGCATGTAATACCGGTGTTTTATTGGGGTCTAAGTTAAAGTTTACTTTCTTTTTATCATCTTTGGGCTTGTCCATAAGAACTCCTTTATTTACTAGCTCTTCGTATCATAGCAGGAGAAGGTATACTTAAGCTATGAACAAAGATGATCATATAGATGAGCGTTTAAAAGAGAATGGCGACCCACGCAATGTTATAGATAAATACAAAACGTGGCGCGTCAGCGCAATCAAGTCAGACTTAGCGGAACAAGCATTCCCGCTTCACGTTGCAATTGAAAACTATCAGCACGACTATAATATCGGCTCAATCGTACGGAGCGCTAACGCCTGTAACGTCTCTGGTGTTCATATTATTGGGAAGCGACACTGGAATCGCCGTGGTGCCATGGCAACAGAGAAATATTTAGAACTGTATCATCATGCATCAGTTTCAGATTTTCTAGATTGGACAAAGAAACAAAATCTATCCGTTATCGGCATTGATAATATTCCGGGCAGCACATCACTACATAAGGCCGACCTGCCGAAACACGCTGTCTACGTGTTTGGTCAAGAGGGACCTGGCCTGTCAGAAGAAATGACCAAAGCGTGCCGAACAATCATTGCAATTGAACAGTTCGGCTCAACTCGATCAGTAAATGTTGGTGTAGCCGCAGGCATAATACTCTATCAATGGCTACAGCAGAACGTCCTCTAACTAGCTAGACTCACCGACGCCGTCAGTGTTGAAGTCGACCCCAGCTGTATAAGCTGCCCAAGCTGCTTCTTCGGACTCACTAAGCTCAGTTGCACGTTGCGCCCAGTCAGAAACACTAGCTTTCTCTATATCGACAATTTCGTCAACATCAAGTAGTGGTGCGCCGGCTGATTGTGTCAGGTTTGTTTCAACAAATATAATCTGGGCTTGAGATAGATTAATGTCTTCTACTATACCAAGCGTCTGTACCGCTTTGCGAGCCATTAAGGTGTATGAGTCACCTGGTTGTGCTTCATAGGTGTAGGCAGCAGGCGCCTCTTCGACAACTTCGTTATTCGCCTCGTCCTCAGTCGTTTGCGTATCGAGTATTTCCTGCGCCAAAACGCTGTCATTCTGTAGAACTGAGCTTGTGGTTGCTAGGAAGAATGCCGCCGAGAACAAGAACACAAAAACACTACTTGTGAGCATTAGTTTTATCATTATGTACCCCTTATCCCCACCACTTTTGTTTTATAGTTACAATACGTATTGTAGCAACCTGTCAAATTAAGCACAAGGGTGTTATGCAATCTTAGCTGTGCGTATCTCTCTGGGCTATATTTTCCTTGGAGTAGTCCGTAAAAATTATTGAAGTCGGTGTTAGCTTAACTATAACGTACGTACCTTCCTTTAGTGAAGTAACTGGTGGTCGGTAGCTCCCTTCGCTATATGATCGCTCCTGGATCATATGGTCAAATATGTCTCGCTGTTTCTTGTGATCGGCCTCTAAGCTGGCGATTGCTTGGATTTGGGCTGTCTTCATCGACCCGGGCTCATAAATTGTCAACGCCGACTTCCCATTGGACATGACTGAACGGGCTTTGCGACTTGCGGACTTGGTTAATACATATAAGTAGCTATCGCCGTCGAGCACATAATGCACAACAGCACCGCTGACAGTATCATCCCTGTCGTCATACGTAGAGAGCACGCCAACGTCATTGTTACGGATGAATTCGGTAGCGTCTTTATTTGGTATATCCATAATTACTAAGGAGTCGTTCAGCTCTTCATAATACCGACCACTACGCTGATCATACTGGCCACCGCTTAAGCGCCGAGATTCGATGTATTGAGTAAAAGTGGCGGCAGCTGAGGTATTAACAAATCGTAGAGCGTACTGTTTGCCTCTGGTTAACAACGTTACCGATGCGAACATGCCGAGCTGGTTTGACGTGACACCAGATACGATATCATACGTCAGTATATCTTTAGTGACAAAAAACGGCTTTTTATCAAGATAGATTACCCTCTTATCGGTGGCGACCACAAGGCACCAACCGTCCGGGCCAAGACCATACACTGCAGCGCCGATTTTTTCATCATGATAAATAATTGAGGGGAGGAAGCGACATTCTGCTCGCAAGACGGTGAAGGAACCTAGGCCTGCTTCTTGAAGCTGCTTACGGACACGCTCTGTGTGTTTATAGTCCTTCATATCTTCACCCTTTCTTCATGCGTAGTACTTGGTTAGCACTACAGGCCCAATACCATTATGACAGGAATTGTCGAACAATAAAATATAGTCCGATTAAGGCAATTAGCCCAACAAGTGCTTCTGCGGCGCTAATCATAGCCGATAATCGGTATACTGTAGATGCTTATCGGTGGTATAGTTGCACACTAATGGAGAATGATGATTTGGCTTTTCAGCAACGGAGACGTCGCTTTTCTATGGTCTTGCTCGTATGCTTATGCGTCATCGGCTATGGTCTTTTTCAGTCTTTGCAGAGTAATCAGCCTATAGATGAGCCCACTGCTGATCCTTCAGTACTCTCACAACGCATAGCCTCAGGTGAATATACGCGTGCCATTGAAGCGCTCGGACAACTTGCAGTAGCTGGAAGGGTGAGCCAAGTAGGCTATGACAGAAGTAAATTTAGCCAAGGTTGGGCCGACTATGAGGGTTGCGATATGCGCAATCGAATTCTTCAGCGTGATCTAGTTGATACGATTCTAGATAAAGATAACTGCATTGTCTTGCGTGGCACACTCAAATCTGGTCCATACAGTGGAAAGGATATTCTATTTGAACGCGGTGTTGGCACGAGCGGTGCAATCCATATAGAGCATGTTGTCGCAGTATCTGATGCTTGGCAAAAAGGGGCGCAAGACTTATCCAGGCAAGAGCGCCGTCAATTCTATAATGATCCACTAAACCTGATTGCTGTTGATGGACCAACCAACCAAGACAAAGGCAGCCAAGATGCCAGCGCTTGGTTACCACAAAGGTCCTATCGATGCCGTTATATTGCTCGACAGATTGCAGTAAAGTTACGATACAGCCTCTGGCTCTCGCCGCCTGAACATCAAGCCATGCAGAAACAGCTGCAAACCTGCCCACTGCAAGTATTACCTATCCAAAAAGAAGAGTAGCTCAATGCGCCGCATAGACGCCATATTAAGAAAAAACGTACACATATCTTGGCAGATTGCTTGGACGGCAGCTGGAATTCTGTGTGGTGCTCTGATCTCAGATTTTATGCCATATACTTATTTTACTGGGCTGGACTGGCTAGTAATAACTGTTTCTGTCTACATTATTGCTTTCCTGCGTAGGAGTGGATTTGCAATAATTTTAGCCTTACTGGCAGGACTATGTCTCGGTCTATACGTTGGGGCGCAGACACAAGCTAATCTCGCAGAATTTGAACAATTGTATGGTAAAGATGTAACGATACAAGGTACTGTTGCAGACGACACGACAAGAAGCCAATCGGGTGATCAACGTATTAAATTACGTGACCTAAAAATCTCTGGTAAGCCAAAAAACGGTACCATATGGGCAAGTAGTCAGACTGAAGTCGAGATTAAGCGCGGAGACTATGCTTCACTATCGGGAGTTGTCAGTCCAGGTTTTGGCACGATGCACGCAGCGCTTTTTGAGGCACAACTAACAGATATCCTACGGCCAGTCCCTGGCGATATTACGCGAGTCGCTCGAGATAACTTTGCAGATAAAGTCGAACAACACATTAGCCAACCCCAAGCTAGTTTGGGGATAAGCTTTCTAGTCGGGCAACGGAGCGCCCTTCCAACCATTATTCAAGATATGTTTCGTGATCTCGGTTTAGTTCATCTGGTTGTAGCGAGCGGTTTTCACTTAACTATTGTGGTCCGCTTTGCTCGAAGGCTTTTTGCTGGTCAATCTAAATATATTGCAACAGCAACCAGCTTCATGCTCATAGCAGGCTTTTTGCTCCTGACTGGCTTTAGCACCTCAATGGTGCGCGCCTCCCTCGTTACTGGGCTTAGTTTGCTGGCATGGTATTACGGTCGGTCTATTCATCCTGTGGTACTTTTACTGGTTGTTGCCGCCATCACAGTGCTTATAAACCCACTGTACATTTTAGGTGATATGGCCTGGTATCTTTCATTTGCTGCATTTTCAGGTGTAATAATTCTTGCGCCACTCTTGCATGCATATTTTTGGCATCCAGATAAAAAACCAGGCTTTATACGTTACTTAATTATTGCTACTACATCCGCTCAGATCACGACATTTCCAATTATCGCCGTAACCTTCGAGCAGTATTCTCCACTTGCGCTCCTGTCGAACTTACTAGTACTGCCACTTGTACCAGTTGTCATGATGGGTACGTTTTTAGTTGGCGTAAATAGCTTTTTATTACCGTGGCTAGCGACCACGTTGGCCATACCGACGCAATGGGGGCTGCACTATATCACAACTGTGGCCGAATATTTAACTACACTTCCATGGGCTACTAGCTCCGTGTCAATCAGCAGTTTGACCGTCATACTCTACTACGCGTTTGTATTGTTCGCTGTCGTTTATATGCAACGAGTCACAAGCTACGATATACGCACAGAAAATCCTATAGATTAAAGTTTTCTGCTCTGTTTCATATCCATCATTACGTCTTGGGTAGACATCGATTTGTAATACCACCTGTAATGAACTAGTGGTTAATCTTTAGTGCCCTTGTATGCGTTGACTATACGAACCGCCTCATGCAGATCGTCAGTTATTACATACAGGTCTCTATCTTCTGGACTTATAGTTTTAGTCTGCTCTACTAAAACAGACTTGATAAAGCTATCAAGTGGCTTCCAGAACTCAGAACCAACCAGAATAACGGGGATTGGCTTGATCCGCTTGGTTTGCTTCAATGTTAGTATTTCAAAAAGCTCATCAAGTGTACCGAACCCACCCGGGAAATAAACATAGGCACGAGCCGCAAAAGATAACGCTACTTTTCTACTAAAGAAATAGTAGAAATCAACTGATCGGTTCACATATCCATTCGTAACCTGTTCGTGAGGGAGCTGTATTGTCATACCAATTGATACCCCATGTTCATCAGCGGCACCTCGATTAGCTGCCTCCATTATGCCGGGGCCACCTCCTGTGACAACAGAAGCGCCTGTACCGCGCACGATCATATCAGCAAGTCTTCGGGCTGTTTTATAATGTTCGTTCTGTTCATCGAAACGAGCAGACCCGAAAAATGTCACCGTATTTTTATGATGCTTCAGCAACTCAAATGTCTGCTTAAACTCTTTATTAATCTGTTTCATGCGCTTGTGCGTCGATACACTATCAATATCGTTAATGTGCAATTTCTCTGCACGGGAAATAGGCTTCAGCGCTGAACCATGCCGCAATGCTTTTTTAATAAACTTTTTTATTTTTTTCATATCTACTACTGTTTAGATTACAGAAATATCTGCAAGAATGCAAAGCATGATCGTTTTTCCTACAGATTGCACCATGAGTCAGCTATACTGGTCGCATGCAATTACGATTACCAAGACCAAAAAACAAACCCTGGCCACTATTTCAGCAGTTCCTATCCTCGAAGCCGCTCTTGCTCGTCATCAGTATATTCAACTGGCCACGCCGTATCATACGTCGGCTGTACGCCTGGGTTGTAGGTTGGTCAGAAAGTAAAAACGCAGAACGAGCACTCGGTGCAATAGCGGTGGCAGAAAGCTCATTTTTTCCAATCCCCCCTGATCCGCTACTGATTGCCATGACGACAGTACAACCAAAAAAATACCTCCGCTTTGCCCTGATATGTACAATCGGCAGCGTGATTGGTGGCGCTATAGGTTATGCGATTGGTGTTGGGCTTTTTGAGACAATCGGCGCCTGGGTCGTGGAAACTTACCACCTACAACATGAGTTCGATATCGTTGGCCAGCGCTATGGACAAAACGCGTTCCTGGCAATTGTTACTGCTGGGTTTACGCCCATCCCGTATAAGCTATTCACTATTGCTGCGGGAGTATTTCAGGTAAATTTTTTCGTGTTTATTATTGCCTCAGTTATTGGTCGCGGCGGAAGATTCTTCGCTGTTGCAGGCGCGATGCATTTTTTTGGTAAACGATATAAAGATAAGATAGAAAAGTATATCGACCTACTTTCCCTCGCGTTCGTAGCGTTACTTATTTTAGGTTTTTTTGCGATTAGCTATTTACTCTAGCAACTTCTTCAGAGGAGATTTTCTCGTTTCGAAAGCTATCGACTCCTGCACTGACGAGTAGCGCCATAGGTACGGCCAATAGACCACCTAAGATACCGTAGAGAATAGTACCAATCAGGAATGACACGAGTACCACGATTGGGTGCAGGTGTACTGCTCGACCCATGAGCAACGGCGAGAGTATCTGACTCTCTAGTTGTTGGATAATAATATAGACTGCGGTAACGATTAGGCCAAACTCAAACGATTCAGATAATCCAAACAAAATTGCCGGAACGGACGCAAGGATTGGGCCAATCAACGGAATAATCTCCAGCAATGCTGCGATAATACCGAGCACTCCGGCAAATGGCACACCAATAGCTAACATCGCCAGCCAAACCGTCACACCAACCGCACTACTAATCAACATTTGGCCTAAGAACCAACGGCTCAACTTAACTTCTGCTCGTAGCCAAATATCCTCAGCCCGCACCTGATATTCTTTTGGAACATAGGAAACAAGCGTTTTCTTTATTGGGTCATAGCCGCGCAACCAATACATCGTTAGGACCAATATAGTCAACAATACACCGAATGCCTGTGCCAATGTCACACTAATCAAAAGGGCTAAAGAACCGATATCAGTAAATCTTTCTCGGACTATTTGGCGGAAGTCCTGCTCTTCTATTCCAAGTGCTTCAACAATCGGAAACCGACCGAACAAACTCGGCAGCTCGCCAAAGAACTTTGGTAACTCTTGAGCTAACGATGGAGCTATATAAAAACCAATACCGGTGAGTAAACCGACAAATGCGAGCAATGGTGTGAGTACAGCAATAAATGAAGGTAGTTTATACCGATGCAATATTCGAACAAACGGCAGGATAATAATAGTCAGCATAAATGCAATCAACACGATCAAAGCAACCAGGCGTAGGTGCCAAAGTGCAATTAAAGCGAGCACTATAGCGAGAAGACGATAAATTTGTTTTATAGTAATGGTGTTCATATACCTAATTCTTGTTACTGCAACTTTATATGTAGTAGTGTAACACTTTTTCAATACGTATAAGGCAACACGAGGTGGCTCGGTATGCTACAGTTTAGATAAACATACAATCCTTATGAGCAACTACCATAAACAAAAAACTGACGTAATAACCACCGACGAGCGAAACACCCTCATAGCAAATTTACTTCTACTGGATACGAATAAAGGGAAGCTTCATCAACCAAAAGATGCCTATTTTAATGGTGTTATTGGATTAAATCATCTAGCATCAGACATTGTTACCTGGCTTGGGTTTCAAGTAGTATCAATAGATGTAATAACCACTAAAGACGCTTCGTGGAGCGCTCATAGCACCGAGTCGACGAAAGAGATACGTATCCCTGAAGCTATAATAAGCCAACACCCTTTTCTAGCTTTATACTATACTTGCCTCGCTGTATGCTCCCTGTTAACAGATGAACATATCACTGACACGTCCCTTTCTTGTTCCGCTAAGCAAGAATTAATGGAGCATTTTAGTATCGAGGCTGGCTTGGGCATCTACGGCATGAATGCGCTGTACGACACAGATGTTCACAACACAACAGAGACGAGTAACCAAGTACTCGAGTTCATCGCTCCGGGACACTACAAACAGCTATTCGCAGCATATTGCAATAACAATAATATAGCTTTTACCTCTTATGAGCAGGGTTTGCTACCTGCTGCTCAGGATGCCTTACAGCTACACTCGCCCAAAAGTAAACGAAAAAGTTTTGTCCGACGCTACTTACAAAAGCATAAAACTAACAAAGAAAGATTTGCACTTACCATGCTCAGTATGGTGTTTCTGGCTACATTTTTATTTATGCTTTGGCCATATATACCGAAACCACTCAACCAAGACCAGCGTGCGATGCAGTCAGAAATTATCTCACTGAAGCAACGATATGATGATTGTCAAAGTGTCCTCACTCAAATGCATGAAAGCATCATAGAGCCAGACATACTCAGCTCCAGAAGCCTGCAGAAGCAATCTCAAGTCTGCTCATCGCTCAAACAAGAACACGATAAGCTAGTCAATCGCTATAACCGCTCTCTGTAGTATCGGTTCGATACACGCGCCTTTTATGACGAGGCCATATAACAACACCGCGCAGCACAGAAGTCGGAAGCCAGCCGAACGCATCACTGTCGGTGCTCATCTGGGGGTTATCACCTGCAACGTATATACGGTTGTCTCGTAACTTCTCTATTCGCTTTAGCTTCTCTTTGCCCTCATGGCTAAATATTACGATGTCTCCAGGCTGAGCCCGTCGCGTCTTTCGGCCAATAATAATCTGGCCTGGCCGAAGCGTAGGAAGCATGCTTTTTCCATATACTCGCCGTAGAAAAATCATTGAATCACCGTGCTACTTGGGTTACGCAGACAGTTATTTTGTTGACTCAAACCACTCACTGACCTCAGCAATCAGATCAAGTAGCTTTTGGCTATCAGACGTGTCGGTAGATTTTTTTGCCTGGCCAGCTTGTTTTGTTGCCCGCCAAAAAAGATCATGTAAATCTGGTGTAGCCTCTACGTGCTCCGGTTTCGCATAATCAGTCCATATAACCCACAGGTGATGCTTGACAAGCTCTAGCCGCTGTTCTTTTATCATAACGGCACGCCATTTGTCTTCTTGGTTCAAACCATCGTACTTTTGGTTTATACCGTGCACCGACTCGGCTTCGATTCGGGCTTGATCCGGATCATATACCCCACACGGAAGATCACAGTGCGCATATACTGGTGCAATCGAAAATTTCTTCATAAATATTTACCTTCCTTTTAGATTATTTGCTGTCTCCAGTATAGCAACTCGTGCTAGTAGTTATGATCTCTTGTGGCTTTTGCTTTTGCTTTTTCGCCACGCCGCAATTTCTCCATGATTGCCACTCAGTAAAACATCTGGTACTGACATATCCTGGAACTCAGCTGGACGAGTATATTGTGGGAATTCGAGTGTTTCTCCGTCAGAAAAACTTTCTATTTCCGCACTTTGCTCTCCGCCTAACACACCAGGTATAAGGCGAACGGTCGCATCTATAATCACCATAGCAGGAAGTTCGCCACCAGTTAATACATAATCACCAATTGATATTTGCTCATCCACGAGCTCTGTAATCCGCTCATCATATCCCTCATAGCGACCACAAATAAATATCATGCCAGTTTGCCTGGTAGATAGGTCACGCGCATAAGCTTGGTCAAATCTGTGACCACGAGGTGTCATCAAGAATACCTGTGCGTCCGGATCTCGCGACTTACAATCTTCAACTGCAGCAAACACTGGCTCTGGACGAAGTAGCATACCATCACCACCACCGTACGGCGTGTCATCAACAGTACGTCTCGGACCAATGCCAAAATCGCGCAAGTTGACATACCGATAAGAGACAACTTCGCTGTCTTTCGCCTTCTTGAGCATACTTGTTTCTAGCACTGCTGGAAACATATCGGGAAATATACTAATTATCTGAATTTGTTTCATGTACCACTGTATTCTACCACGCAAAAAAAAGAGACCCAGATACTATTTATCATAGTTATCGGGTCTCGTTTTAACACATAAAGCTCCCATCGTATTCGATGGCTCGCAATGAGCTTGTCGTTTTTGTTTTTTGTAATGTGCTTTCGTAAAGTTACCAACAACTCTAGCGAATATAACTATACCTGGTTCTGCTCGCAGGTGCAAGCGTTTTATGTACGATTGGACTAGATATCTAGGTCGTCGAGGTCTGCGAGTTCTTGTTTAGCTTTTTTCAAGCTAGAACTCTCTTCTTCTTCGTCTTCGACTTGATCACCAGAATTATTAGCCTCTGTTGGCTTTTCGGTGCTTTTCTCTGAGTTCTTTTTTGAAGTATCCTCATCGCTTGGCGTATCATCAGATTCTTCACCATCTGTCTGTTCGGCAGTATCAATAATCTTAAGATTATAACGAGCCTCGTTTTTCGTCCCTAGCGCTCTGAGTAAGGTACGAATACTCTGCGCAGTCGCACCGCGCTTCCCGATAACCCGACCTAAGTCATCTGGGTCAACCGACAGTTCTAACAACACGCCTTTTTCGTCAATGCGTCGTTCGATAATTACTTTATCTGGATTGCCAACCAGTGATTTTACGATAAATTCTACAAATTGCTGATCAATACTACTCATCCGTCATATCCTCCTATTCAGACATTAGAAAATGCACACAATAGATGCGCCGGCAAACTTTTGCTTATTTAAGTATAACAAACTTGGCCCACCCGTAACACGAATTTTATTTTTCGGTTGATTCTTCTGCTGGAGCTTCTTCGGTTGTGTCAGCGGATGTTGTATCCGTTTCTTCCGTTGCGCTAGCTTCAGTAGCTTCTGGTTTGGTTTCTACTTCAGGCTCAGTAGGCTCTTCTGCAGGAGTTTCTTTTGGTTGGTTTTTACGTAACTTTTCAGGATTCTTGGTTGCCCGTTTAACTTCTGTCGCGTCAGGCATTACCCACTTCGGTAACTTCACTCCTTGAGCCTTTAGAATACGAATTACACTATCAGACGGCTGAGCACCGTTACCTAGATAATGAGTGACTTTTTCTTTATCTACTGTGGTTTCTTTGCTGTGTGGATTATAAGAGCCGACGTTAGCTACAACTCGTCCACTTTTTGGTGACAATTGAGCCTCTTGCACAATTATTCTGTATTGTGCGTACCCCTTACGGCCAACTCGTTGCATGCGTATTGCTAGCATAATAAAAAATCTCTCTTTCCTCTACAGATTGTATCTGCGCTTAGTAGTATCTGCAATCTGCTCCATTCTACAGAGAGACTCATCTGATGTCAACTCTGGTAGCGCTGGAGCGCCTTTTCAGCCGCCTCAACTTGTCCTAATTGCTTGCTAGGGCCAGCTCCTTTACCGATCAACGTGCCGTCAACATAAACACCGACTGTAAAGACTTTATCGTGATCAGGGCCTTCCTCGCTTAACACCTTGTAGGACGGCGTATGGCCATCATTGCTTTGCGCTAACTCCTGTAAATGTGACTTCGGATCCATCCACGATCCAGTTTCCAAAATAGTTTTAAACGTTACCAGAAGGCTTTCGTGGATAAACTTTTTGGCCGCCGCATAGCCCTTGTCTAAGTAGATCGCACCAACTACAGCCTCGTAGGTGTTTGCGAGTATCTGCGCTCGAGCGCGATCGCTGCCCCGGCGCTCACCACGGCTCAATCGAAGCATCGGTTCAAACTCATGCTTCCGTGCTGCCTCACCAATGCTTTCAGTTCGCACCAAGCTACTGCGCCAATTGGTTAATATACCCTCAGGATCATCGTAGTTCAGATATAAATATTCTGTTACAACCAGCTCAAGCACTGCATCACCGAGGAATTCCAGGCGCTCGTTATGCTCTTTAACAGTTTTTCTATGCTCATTCACATACGAACGATGTGTAAAAGCAGTTCGCAACAGCTCTATATCGTTAAATTCAAGCCCTAATGTCGTACTAGCAAATGTTTTATATGCGCTTGTATCCATAAAACCTATTATAACTTCTCTTGCCGAATCCGCTTGAGTGCAAGCAGTATCAGTTTACTGATATCTTCGTAAGCAATAATATCCACAGCCTCAGTTGCCGGGAACCACTTAATCCCGTTCATCCAGTCCTCTGGTTTTAGATTATCGGTATCACCGAGGGCTTTTACTAAATAGATCTCTGTTGTCATCAGCACCAGACTCACTTGTCGCCGATATTGGAAGTTTATTTTACCGAGCCAGTTCAAAACCTGCATTTCTTGAAGACCAGTCTCTTCACCAATCTCACGCTCGGCTGTTTGACGAGCCTTTTCTCCTTCTTCAATATGCCCTTTTGGGATAGTCCAACGGTTTTTTGCATCCTGAATCAATAAAATCTCGACTGATTTGCCGTCCTTCGCACGGCGAAATATGACACCACCAGCGGTCGGTTCACGTACCACTTCTTTGATGCTTGGTTTGCGCTTATGGACAAACTTTTTAAATTCTTGAATTGGCTTCGGTCGCTTCATAGCTTAACTTTCTTTCTTCTTGGTGGTTTTCTTGCTATCTAGTTTCTTTGGTTTTGTAGCTTTTGGCTTCTTAGCGTCCTTCTTGTCTGAGCTGCTCACAGCGTCTTCTAGTTGCTTTAGCAGGGTTCCAAGTACGCCATTAATAAATTTGCTAGAGTTTTCACCACCAAATGACTTAGCAAGCTCGATTGCTTCGTTAATAACAACCTTTGGCGGAACGTCTTTTTCATGAAGAAGCTCGTACGCTCCTATCCGCAAAACAATCCTATCCATCCGTGCTATCTGATCAATCGGCCACTCCGGGGCAATTGGTTGAATAGTGGCATCAAGTTCATCTTGAGATTCTGTAATGTGCTCACACATGCGTGCAATAAAATCAACATCATCAACTATGTCTTTGTAGCGACGTATATTGCGCTTAAGAACTTTGCTCAGATTGAACGATGCATCATTGCACGCAAGCCTCAGCTCTTGTTCATACAAGGTTTGTAATACAATGATTCGGCCAAGATGACGGTTTGATGCCATAAATAGTTATTCTCTTAAACGGTAAGGTGCATTGCGTATATGTTTATACGCAGATGAATTATGTTAACTTGCGGTCTTTTTTTTGCCACTCTCTTTTCGAGTGGTATACGCTTTGACTGGAGAGCTTGCATTAACGCGGCGAGCCAGTTTCACGATTGCGTGACTACGGCGCTGACGAGTTCTGCGCGGTGTCGTGCGCTTCTTTGGCTGTCCCATGTGACGGCCTCCTTCCTGAATTACCTTTATACAACTTGCCCATTAGTATACCGGAGGCGTGTTTAGAACTCAAGCCGTGTCTATTGACACATTTGAGTTATCATATAATCGTAAATCAGCCGCTACTTCTCTGTGACGACAAAATTAACAAGTTTTTGCGGAACGTAAATCGTTTTTACTACTTCACCTGCCTGTAAATATTCAGCAACTCGTTTATTATCTTTTGCCTGGGCGACAATATCGTCCTTCTGTGCATCGGTAGACACTTCTACATTCGCACGAACTTTTCCATTCACCTGTACAACAATATTCAAGCTGTCTTGAGCGAGGTATGATTCATTGTGTTTCGGCCAATCACTCTGATGGATTGAGTCGGTCTGACCCAGCTCATGCCACAACTCCTCAGTAATATGAGGGGCAAAAGGAGCCAATAGTTGCAAGAGTGAGAGGATAGCGAACCACCATTGCTCGGATTGTTCGAGGCTGTGAGACTGTTTTATCTTATAGTACTCATTGACTGCCGCCATCATACTGGCTATCGCTGTATTGAACTTGTGCTGCTCTATGTCATTGGTAACTTTTTTTATCGTGCTGTGTGAGACAAATAAGAGTTCTTGCGCTACATCATCAGTGGTTTTGCCTACTTTGGTCGACAAAAATTCGTGTGTGAGCGTCCATACCCGGCTCAAGAACCGGTGGGCTCCCGGGATGCCTTGTGGGTCCCAAAGTACATCTAGCTCAACAGGTGCAGCGAACATTTCGTACAACCGTAAAGCATCCGCCCCGTATCCGCTTTCGATGACTTCGAGCGGGTCTACGCCGTTTCCTTTGCTCTTACTGAACATTGATCCGTCAGACGCTCTGACCTTGCCGTTATACACCATACGAGCAAATGGCTCTGGTGTTCCAACAAGACCAAGCTTGTAGAAAAACCTCATAAAGAAACGAGCGTACAGCAAGTGAGCTGTTGCATGATCGCCACCATTGTAAAAATCTACCGGTAGCCACTTTTTTACTAGTTCACTGTCCCAAGCTTGTGACGAATCGTGTGGGCTAATGTAGCGGAGAAAATACCAGCTCGAGCAAACATAACCATCCATGGTATCCGTCTCTCGTTTGGCTGGCTTGTCGCACGTTGGACAAGCTACATTGACCCAATCTTCAACCCCAGCTAATACAGAGGCGTTGCCACCTGTTGGCTTGTAGTTCTTAATCTCAGGCAACTCAACCGGAAGGTCCTTTTCTGGCACAGCGACAGCTCCACAATCATCACAGTGAATAATCGGTATTGGCGCACCCCAATATCGTTGTCGTGAGATAAGCCAATCACGCATCTTATACTGCACTTTCGCGCTTGCCTTATCCTGCTTCTCCAGATCTGTCACGATAGCCGCTTGCGCTTCAACTGAGTTCATGCCGTTATACTTATCTGAGTTAACAAGCTCTCCCGATCCGGTGAATATATCGTTATCTTTTTCTGCATTATTTACAGGAACAACGACTTCCGTGATAGGAATTTCAAAAGCCTCAGCGAACGCGTAGTCACGTTCGTCATGGGCAGGGACTGCCATGATAGCACCGGTACCGTACCCCATAAGCACGTAATCAGCTATCCAGATAGGCATGTCTTGGTTATTGATCGGATTAACAGCGTATGCTCCAGTAAATACACCTGTCTTGTCGGTGTTTACTTCTTGCCGCTCTATATCGCTTTTTATTTGCGCCTGTCGGACATACGCCTCTACGTCAGATTTATTTTTATCGGTCGTTATCTCGGCTACTAACGGATGCTCGGGTGCCAACACCATAAATGTTGCCCCGTATAACGTATCTGGACGAGTTGTAAACGCTTGTACCGACTGCTGGCTCTCCTTGATCGCAAAAGTAATTTCTGCGCCCTCACTGCGTCCAATCCAGCTTTTTTGTGAAGCCTTAACAGACTCAGTCCAATCGAGCTCATCAGTTGCTTGTAATATCTCATCAGCATACTCAGTAATCTTGAAAAACCACTGTTTCAGGTTCTTTTTGGTCACCATCGGGTCATCCTCACCATCATGACGCCAACACTTGCCTGCCAACACCTGCTCATCCGCTAGAACAGTCATACATTGATTGCACCACCACTGCGGGCTTTCCTTCTGGTACGCCAAATCGTGTTCGAACAGTTTGCTGAATATCCACTGAGTCCACTTGTAGTACTCTGGGTCAGTTGTATTGATCTCTTTTGACCAGTCAACTGCCCAACCCATTGCTTGGTATTGCTTATGGTATTTTGCAATTGCATCTTTCGTAGAAATTTGAGGTGATACACCCGTCTTAATGGCGTAATTTTCCGCCGGAAGCCCAAACGAGTCCCAGCCAATTGCCTGATACGACTCATAACCCTGCTGACGCTTATATCGAGTTATTACATCTGGGATAGTGTAGTTACGCACGTGCCCAACGTGGATACCGGCACCACTTGGATAATTAAACATACCAAAGCCTATATACTTTGGCTTCTTACTCGATAAATCGGTCGAATAGGTACCGTCTTCAAGCCAGCTTTTTTGCCATTTTGGTTCAATATCTTTTGGGTTATAACGCCTCATACTCGTGCCATTATACGATACAGGTAGCCTTAGGTCGAAAAAACCTTAGAATCGATTATGAAAACAGTTGGCTTTTTTTGCGGAGCCAGGCTGGAGATTGTCGCACTAATTGCTCAGCATCTTCCGGTTTGGCAAGCAACGGCTTAATGGCTTCTTCTAGGAACACACCATTTTGTGAGCCTTTGAATAATATGGTTAAACCATCGCCAAGCTTTGACTTCAAGTGGTCAGCAACCGCATATGGTGAATCAAATGCGATGACCAAATTCCCCTTTGCCCGAGCAGCGTCCGCCAGGAAAGTTTTAGCATCTGGGCCAATGACTATAACTTCTTCTAGTTGCTTATTGTCACAGTAATTACCGATTCGTTCATGCTCGTTCTGGCTGTGTTCACCCATCTCGTTCATATTGCCAATAACTGCAATTTTACGCGGAGCGTCCACGGCGTACAGCGTGTCGAGCGCTGCCACGACTGCATCTGGGCTGGCGTTATAGCTATCATCTATGGCTATAACGCCAGATGCGAGTTTTAGTATATTCATCCGTCCGGCCATCGCAGTAACTGCAGCCAAGCTGGATACCTTATCTTTAATATCTAGATTAAGTGCTTCGCCAACAAGATAAGCTGCAATGAGTACTTTATGCATATGCACACCGATCAATTCAGTCTGTACAGATATATTGAGCTGGTTATGATGCAAGTCAACAGCTTGATCACTTGAAGTAGCCCAAACTGTTGCCTCGCGAGACGTGCCATATGATTGATACTGCGTAAGGCCTGCTCGAAACTCCTGAGCCACATCGTCAATGTTTATAATTAGTCGCTCCGCATAAGATGCGATTGCTAACTCTTCTTCTGCTACCGACTCAATGTCGTTAAAAAACTCCATATGCTCTGCTGCAATAGCCGTAACAACTGCCACGTCAGGCCGCAGATAGGCGGCAAATTCTGCTATCTGACCAGGACCATCGGTGCCAAGCTCAAGTACTACAACATCGTAGGGATAATCTCGTTGTAGTTGGTACTCGATGTGCAAAAACCGCCACAGCCAGGCAAATGGATTATATAAATGTGGCAGTCGTAGACCAAAAAAGACAAAAGGTACACTCAAAATATCGTTATAATTGCCGACTTGATAACGCACTCGATATTCGTGGCCAATATACTGTGCAATAGCCCGCTTGGTGCTCGTCTTGCCGACACTACCTACGACAGCGACAACCAAGAAATCTCGCTTCGCCCGCAGCCGACGAACCTGCCAGCCAAGTAACCTCGCGATTATTTGTTTTATTTTTCGTTTCATGTCGAGGGAGAACAAGCTTAAGCGTACTTGCTGTTTGTTATTTACCGCACGTCCTGCAGGCGTTGTTGTAGCACGTTTGCAGGTACAGTATCTTCATCTTTCGGTATATCTACTGTTTGCAGTAAGCCAAAGTCACGGATTATTTCCTGTCGGTCATCTTGTCCGTATTCGATAAAGACTGGTTGACGGCTTAATACATCAACCTCAAGTGTAAAGCGCACGGGTTCGACGCTGCGGAACTGAGCTGGGTTTACATTTTGCAGTTGCGTCAAGCCTTGCAATTCTGCCAGCTGTTTTAGGTACGCCACGTACGGTTCAGGTTGCAGAAGTACGGGGTAGCTATATGTCATCCGACCATCCCGTTCGAACTTCTCGATACCAAGATAATCTATTTGATACATTTGCGTCTCTTGAGTAAATTCATACAAACGTTTTTGGTCAGTTGGGCTCAAATTAGCAAATGGAAGTACGCCCAGTGTCGCCTCACTGTAAGCTTCACCCTGCACGCCTTGCCCTATCTGCGGTTGACTTACACCCCAGATACCGACTACATCGCTGAAGTCAAATTCTGAGCCATCATCACGTTTCTCAGAAGTTTCTACGGTAGTGTAACGAACGTAGTCACGTTCTGGTGTGCCGATCTCCTCTGTAACCACGCGAGCAGTCGTAAAGCCACTTTGCGTGATAGTCGTTTCACCGGATACCACCGCTTGACCACCAAGATGCAAACGATTGACTTGCCTCAGACTTTGCTGGGCGACATCCTGTTCTATTACTTTTGTAACCGACTGTGTGCTGAGTGTGTTCTTGATCATATCCTGGAACACTCGGTCTTCATCAATAAATATAAATTGCCACCACAGGAACACTCCGGTCACCATGACGACAAGGCTTACAAATGTAGCTGCCTTAATGCCTGCTGTTGATATGATTGGACGACTGATTTTAGGAGCTGAAGATTTTGTTTTCTTCTGTCGGTTTTTCTTAAACCGTAGACCACCCTTAATACGTTTGAATAGTTGTTTCATGCCCTACATTGTAACAGTTTTTCCCAGCGACGTATTGTTTCCTGACGACAACGCAGGATTGAGCCAATGCTGCTCTTTGAGCTCCCTAAGTAAAATAGTGTAGAATAGTCCCTGCTAAGCAACTGAAGTGATTAGTTGTAAGCCGTAACTCTTGTTCTTTTGATGGGGCATTGGCGCAGTTGGCTAGCGCGCCTCAATGGCATTGAGGAGGTCATCGGTTCGAATCCGATATGCTCCACCAAAAGACACAAGAATACTGCAGACTCATTGTATGCACCATCTATAAACCCGACAGCCGGCTGTCGGGTTTATATTTTCCCATCTTAACCGCAGAAAAATATGTGTATTTTGATAAATAATTAAAAAGCCCTGTGTAGCACGTAGCTATGCAGAGCTCTTTAAAATTCGTGCGCCCCCACCCTTGCGACGGGTGGCGCTAATACTAAAATAATTTATGTTTTGTTATTTTTGTTTCACACGTCGCAGGTAGACGCACGAAGTACCATAAGTTTAACCCGTATTAATAACCGTGTCAACAATAATAAACAGAGGCGAGCAAGTGACGCCCCACTGTCATTACTTGACCAAGCGCATGAACTTAGGCTCGTCAATTACTTCCGTGTCGTACTCTTTGGCTTTACGTAGCTTACTCGCACCTGGCTTTTCTCCGACTACCAGATAGTCAGTGTCTTTGGCGACCGAAGATTGGAACACGCCACCCTTGCTCCGAATAGCTTCTGCTGCCTGTTCACGCCCGAACTCCTCTAATGTACCGCTCAGCGCGAACTTTTTATTGGTTAAAGCTCCACTTGGCTCTGGTTCGTCTATCGGCCACACACCAAATTGTTTAAACTTTGCAAGTAACGACTGGTTGTCTCTGTCGTCAAACCATAACAGTATGGCATCGGCTACAATCTCGCCAACACCATCCACTGCCTTTAAATCCTCATAGCTTGCCGTACCAATAGAATCCAGTCGCCGGAAACGACGAGCTAGATCAGTTGCCGTTTGTGCACCAACGTGCCGAATGCCGAGCCCAAACAAAAAACGACGCAACGGTGGCTGCTTTTTCGCCTGAATCGCTGTCACTAGTTTTTGTGCGCTCACTTCAGCGAACCGCTCAAGACGTATGAGTTGCGCAACGGTAAGTGTATATATGTCTGCGATATCATTAACCAGCCCAGCATCAACCAGAGCGACGACATTCTTCTCGCCAAGACTATCAATGTCGAGGGCTGATTTACTGGCAAAATGTTGTAAGCTCCGCTTGAGAAGCACTTTTCCGCCAGACCCCTTAACCCGATATACTGCCTCGCCATCAGGTCGCTCAAACGTAAGTTCAGGAAACTGCTCTGCGAGCTCACGCTCATAATCGAATGACCGACTGTTTTTTGGTCGTAACTCAGTTAAAGCCCGATCAACTTGCGGGATAATGTCTCCGGCTTTATAAATCACGACGGTATCACCTACTCGGATATCTTTACGAGCTATTTCATCTGCATTGTGTAGGCTGGCGTGCCGAACAGTCGTGCCTGCTACTGTCACCGGTTCAAGTACAGCTACTGGCGTGGCGGCGCCGGTTCGACCAATGCGGATAGTAATATCGACCACCTTGGTCGTTGCTTCCTCTGCTGGATACTTATAGGCAATTGCGGCACGTGGGTTTTTGCCTACAACACCGAGAGATTCATGGAGAATACGATTATTTAACTTCACGACTAAGCCATCGGTATGGTAGGGCAAGTCGTGCCGAATTGACTCAAAATCAGCAGCATACTTTATAACCTGATCTAGCGTACGTTCTGTGTGTGATTCTGCATCAACGATGAAGCCAAGCCCATGACCAACCTCATACGTCTGCGCTATCGTATCTGGATTATCACCTTGTGGGCGAATCACATCGTACAATCGAAACGTAAGTGGACGATCAGCAACCATCTGGGGATCAAGCTGCCGAATAGTACCGGCTGCGAGGTTGCGCGGATTTGCAAACGGTGCAAGCCCATCACGTTCTCGCTGCTTGTTTAGTTCTGCAAAATCTTGCTTGAGCATAATAATCTCACCACGCACTTCAGTGAATCCTTGTGTGTATGCGTGCTCACCAAGAAGTCGCAAGGGTACGCTCGGAATTGTTCGGATATTTTGCGTTACCACCTCGCCTACATAACCATCGCCGCGAGTCACTGCCCGGACCAATACACCATCCTGATAATGAAGCGCACAGGCCAGACCATCTTTTTTTGAATCGACAAAAAAGTCCGATTCTAGCACTTGCTCGTCGAGTTTTTTTATCCGATCAAACCAAGCCCGCACTGCCGACTCATCAAAACAATCAAGCAGCGAGCTCATCCGCTGTGTGTGCTGGTATTTTTCAAAAGAATCAAGTGGTTCACTGCCGATACGTTGTGTCGGGCTATCAGCGGTAATGAGCGACGGATGTGCTTCTTCAAGCTGCTTTAATTCCTGGAATAAACCATCGTATACAGCATCACTCACCGAAGGCGCATCAAGTGCATGATATTCGTAGGCATATTGGTTCAGTAGCGTGCGGAGCTGCTCAGCACGCTGACGTGCCTTACTCATAGCAACTCTCTATACAGTTCGTATACATACCCGTAAGAAAATAGCACGCTAAGCAAAAAGTATAGAAGCACTACGTATTCTGCGATAGGCGTGATAAGTATAGCGATTGGCAGCAATACTACAGCGCCGATGATAAGCAAAGCAAAAGGTAGGAACAGAAGCTTACGCAACACCTCCCATCGACGCAAGCGAACAAGCTTCCGGGCACTTCTAAGTGACTGCATCGGACGCATATCAGGCAACGTCACGATATATAGTGCAAAAATAGATGATGTAATCATATACAGTGATAATACAGCTAACAAAAAGAAGATAGTCGCCCACATCAGCTGCTCCACCGGATGAATCGCTAATCCAGCTACAGTTACGGTGCTGAATAGCCAACCACCTATAGCAAGTGGTATCAGTTGGAGGCCCACCACAAATAACGTCAATAGAAACGGCACCAATGGATAGGTACTGTTATAAAACACTTCATGCACGTTCACTGACCCTTTAGCATGAATCTTTCGTAGTGCATATATCGTCGCTAGACTCATCAGAATAAGCAAGATGGTTTGATATACGCCAGCTACATCTGACGAAGCGCTAACGACACTACCGGAGAGAATGCTCAGCACAGTTATACCGGCAAAGAATTGCCCTGTTGCACCATCAAATAAGTCCTCTATTATGAGCTTAATCTCGTCAACCTCGTTAGTGGCCTGGAGGCCTTGTACGAAGACTATTGTCAGCACAAAAAAGAGTCCGATTACCCAGCTAAAGACTCGACGATTATCCCAAAATAGACGGCAAGTCTGAGTAAACATATTGCGTGCTTTTGGTAACGTTGATGGATGTTTTAATTTTTTTGATAATCGAAACGATTTATATGTCTTCGGCTTTTGTTTAATTGTGCGTGTCTGCGATACGTTTGCTTTGTTTTGCTTTGTTTTCGTCATACAGAAAACCTCATGCGCCACTTCCCATTTCTCGTAACCGCTTCACCCGCTCTTCTACTGGTGGATGAGTCGAAAAAAGCTTGGCAAGCTTATTGCCACGCAGTGGATTAGCAAAAAACAAGTGGGCAGTTGCTGTATGTTGCGCTTTCGTCGCGCTACCATATTGCCCAATCTTCTCGAGTGCTCGTGCCAACCCCTCTGGGTAACGAGTCGTCAGTGCACCACTGGCATCAGCTAAATACTCACGCTTTCTAGATATAGACAATTGAATCAGCTTGGCAATGAGAGGAGTAATAATTGCCGCTAATATACCAATAATTATAATGAAGCCGCCGCCATTATTGTTTCGGTTACTGCCGCCAAACCAAGTCATGCGAATCATAATGTCAGCCAAGAGTGAGATAACAACCACAAGCGCGAACGCAATCATAGTCACTCGTATATCGTAGTTTTTGACATGTCCGAGCTCGTGCGCCATAACACCTTGTAGCTCTGTGTCATCCATAATATCCATCAATCCTGTGGTTGCACAGACTACAGCATGCCTCGGGTCTCGACCGGTTGCGAATGCATTCGGAGCTGGATCATCCATGATGCACACTCTCGGCATCGGCATTCCTTCTGTAATCGCTAGGTTCTCTACGATTCGATATAGACGAGGGTTGTCGCGTTTCTGAATTTCTTTCGCACCGTTAATTGCCAGCGCCATTCGTGATCCGCTCAGGTAACTAATGAAAGCGTATACGCCTGCTCCTATCAGCACGTAAGGTGTGATAGCGGGTTCACCGACGTACCAACCGAACAGCCAACCGAGCCCACTTACTAGTACCACAAAGAAAAGCATCAAAAATACAGTTTTTCGTTTATTGCTCGCTATTTGTTTATACACGTGAGTATGCCTCGATTAGTATCTGAAATAAGAAGAATAGGCTTGATTAAAACTTAACTTCTGGTGCCTGGGCAATCTTAGCTGCTTCCGGCTCGTCAACCTCAAAAAAGTCGCGTTCTTTGAATCCTAGCATGCCAGCAATTAGGTTTGTTGGAAATACTTGAATCTTAATATTTAGGTCACGAGTAGAGCCGTTATAGAAGCGTCGAACTGCTTGAATCTTATCCTCAGTGTCAACTAATTCTTCCTGTAGGTGCTTGAAGTTTTCGTTGGCCTTCAAGTCAGGATAATTTTCAGCTACGGCAAACAGGCTCTTCAGTGTCTCTTGGAACATGTTTTCTGCCTGAGCAGTTTCCTTGACGCTATCGGCGTTGTCTACGCCAGCTCGTGCTTCTGTAACTTTTGTGAATACTTCTTTTTCGTGCTTTGCGTAACCTTTGACTGTATCGATAAGGTTTGGTATTAGATCTGAACGCCGCTTCAGCTGGACGGTGATGTCACTCCAGGCTTCCTCAACGCGAACCTTAGCATGGACAAGGCTATTGTAGAGTACGATGATGCCGACGATGATTACCGCCAGAGCAATAAATATATATAACATAAGTGTTGTTTCTCCCTCTTCTTTTGTAAGCTTAATTATACGGTAATCAAACAGTATTTGAAAGTATAAATAACCCTATATATCTAACACAACCTAGCGTATAATTGGAGCATATGAAAAAGCTTTTCAAGGGTGTAAGCCTCAAACAGACACTTCCGTATATCCTCATTGTTGGTGGATTAATTGGCCTACTATCCTCTATAACACTTACTGCGCAGCGATTCTCTGCCCTCAAGGACCCAAATTTTATACCCTCGTGCAACATCAGTCCATTGGTTAGCTGCACTAGTGTCTCGGATACGCCTTACGCCGATATGCTTGGATTTCCTGACACCTTGCTCGGAGTTGCAGCGTTTTCAGTGCTTATCACTGTTGGTATGGCGCTCATAGCAGGCGCAAACTTCAAACGTTGGTTCTGGGTCGGGTTACAGCTCGGTGTCACGATTGGTTTAGTTGGCATGCACGCATTTTTCTTCACCAGCGTCTATCTAATAGGCGCGTTATGTATTTACTGCATGATTGTCTGGACAGTAACTATCCCGATTTTTTGGTACACGACACTATATAACTTGCGGCAAAAACATATCACCACGCCGAAGCGTATGGAAAAATTCGTAGCGTTCATACAGAAGTATCATGGCGACATACTATTTGTTTGGTACGCCATCATTATCGGGCTCATTCTTAATCAGTTCTGGGATTATTGGGTATCCCTGCTGTAGTCTATCGAAGCTGCATCGAATACGTAAAACCAAAGCAAATACCCACCCGCGAGGTAGGGTATTTTCATTAGCGCCAGATAGTATGCGCGTGTCTATTCGAGGCTGAATGGAGGATATTTATCAGTAGTCAGAAGAACAGCATATGCGGTGACTCGCCAGCCCCAACGTACAACGCCGACAACAAAATCAAATAAACTTTTAGGATATGTGCCCGTAAGCAATATCGCAAACCATGCTATAACCGTCACAAATAATACGGCAACACCAAGAAATCCTAGGACAATGTAATGAGGGATTGCTAAGAACCATTTAATAAGTGGTGCTAGGCTGTTTAAGTCTTTTTCTACATTTGGGTACTTAATATCCAAGTGGACGTCCTGCTGTTCGTCTGTAGAAGGATAACGATCAGTTAACAACAAGATATATGCCATTACCCTGAGTGAAAAACGATTTAATTCTAGGTTGAAGTTGAACCACCACTTTGGATACTTTTGTCGGAACAGTATCATTAACAGGGTTGCCAAGAATAACCCGCCAACTATACCTCCACCACTGCTAGCGATCCCACTACTTTGCTCAGCGTTAAATTCAATAACTCCCTCGCCGGACAAAGCTGACAAGATCACAAAAATCGGAATAGCCATTATCAGCCGAAAGAAAGTCGTTACACGATCTAGTTTTTTAGGATAATCGATTTTTAGGCTTGCCGGGTAAGTGTCTTTTGTAAACATAGAGATCTCCTTGTTGGTGGTGAATTCATTTTATTCTACACTCCTCACAGCATAAATAACTAGCAAGATATGTCTTTAGGTGTTGCACTTACTGACAACGTAGGACTGATTATTAGAGTAACGTCACTTCTTTCACCACGCTCACTTGACGGGGTTTGCATCCGCCTGATCGAAGCCAAGAAAAATACCCTATAAAGGTTTAGGGTGTGTTTTGTGGGCCAGGTGGGCCGTTGAGCTGGCGCGCGAGTGTTCCCATAAGCCAAGGCCAAGCAACGCCACCTTCGTCCCGGCCCAGTCGCACAATGACGGTGTCCTCGTTAGGGGCAATGTAAATGTATTGGCCTAGGTTACCTTGGGCGGCGAAGTCAGTAGGGCTACCCTGCGGACCGGTTGGGTACACCCACCAGAAGTTTTGATAATTCTCAGACGGATCACCCGTTGTGTCGACGGATGTTGCGTCGCGTACCCATTGCTCTGGAACGACCTGCTTACCATCAACGATGCCGTCGTTCGCAAACATTAGACCAAATCGAGCAAAATCAATGGGGCGCGCATTGACGCCACTCTCCATCTTTTCGAAGCCACTACTGACGCTATCCAAGCTCCAAGAAGCGTCGGCCTCTGCTCCGAGTGGCTTCCATAGGACATCACTCATGTAGTCGGTGACTTTCTGATCGGTCGCTCGCTCAAGCGCCATCCCGAGCAATAGCGGATTATAGTTGTTGTAGAGAAATGTCTTACCGGGTGCCTCGTCGATGACCGCGGAGAGTCCAGTTGCTCTCAAATCAGGAGAGTAGTACGTTTTCGCGGGGTCACCCCAAGGTGTCTTTTGATCTTCGTAGGCAAGGCCTGACGACATCGTAATTAGGTTCTTAAGCGTTATTGAGCTGAACTGTGGGTCGCGGTCGAGCAACTCGGGCACATAGTCAGTTATAGGATCATCAAGCGAGCCAATATGTCCCTGGTCGATCGCGATACCGATGAGAGTTGAGAGGAAAGACTTAGAGACAGAAAAAGAAGTTTGGAGCGTTTCTCGTTCAATGTTTTCTCCATACCACTCGTTCACCAGAACACCGTCTTTCACCACCAAGAACGCAGTTGTGTCGGTTCGCGTTAGGAAAGCGTCAAGATCGCCTCCAGCCACGAGTGTAGGGTCGAGTCCCCCGCCCATTGCAGGATCAATTCGTTTGAATGCTTCAGACGTCTTGTTGTTGAGTGCTACAGGTAGATCCGACGATACTGACGCCTCAATTACTCGCGAAGGGAACCGATTTATGTCACCAACGTCTGCGTCGAACCAGACGACAGAGCGAGCAAACTGCGAACGCCCAGTAAGACTAAAAAGCAAGCCGTATGTCAGTGCTAGTATGCCAATTATGGCGACTAGTATTATCACTGCGTGGCGAACTTTAGGATTTTTTATTTTTCTCAGCATAAGCTTATTATAGCGCGGTAGTTTAGAAATGGGGATTAATATCTGTGTTACTCGCACCAAACCCTCGTTCGCTAGGCTCACTTGACGGGGTTTGCATCCGCCTGATCGAAGCCAAGAAAAATACCCTACACAAGGCAGGGTACTTTTCTTGGTGCAGCAGGTACAAATAGGTTTACGCCAAATCAATGAAGAACTGATTAGATGGAGGGAGATTCTAGCTGTTCCCTACCAGCAGTACTTGTTATCTAAGTAAGGTTAGGGAGTTACACTTACTCTTGTGAAACTTGGATACTTCCTACTTCTGAAGGATTGAGATGGTTATGGTATTGCCAATTTCCAGCATTCTCAAATGTAAATACATACTCTTCACCAGGACTTATTGATTCCTCCGAATCGAAACCAGGCAAAACTGTATGCGTAGGGTGATTATCTGATGCAATCCAAACTTCTTGACTACTTTCATTGAAAAACTTTACTGTTGAGCCTGGTGTAATTGGTCCGATTTGCTCTGGGTCAAAACGCCTATCAACATATGTCACAACCGCAGAAATAGTTTCGTCTTGTCCGTTTACTACGGCTTCATCGACTCCCTCACTCCCTGGTGCTGGAACTGCACTTACGAGTTCTTGATTTTGGTTTTCAGATGTATTTTCTACTTTTGACGCAGGCTCATCCGACCCTGTGAAGGCCCACACCCCTACTCCTGCTATCACAATTATTGTTACAATCGCAATCAATGATTTACTCATGAAATCTCTCCTTTAATAGATACATTGTATCAAAACAAAAGACGACGCCAGAACATCATCCCTTTTGATATGGTGCACTGCTGTGGATGGACTTCTAACTTCTATTGCTGGTTTAAATAGCCATTATTACTAGGTGCTACAATTAGATAATGAATGAAACGAGACAAACAGCATTAGTTAAGTGTCCAAAATGTAGTCATGAAACAGAACTTGAAGTACCACAAACAAGCTGCTTGCCTGCTTACAAATGTGGAGGTTGCGGTGAGTTGATTATGATACCTAAAGACTCCGAGAACTGTTGCATAGTCTGCGAATACTCAGATGACGAATGTCCAATACCAAACAAACATAAAAAATAGTAACAAAAAGACGATTAGGGTATTTTCCTCTTTGGTCTGGTGCGAGCGAGGGGATATCGGTAAGCCTTTTCCGTTGAAACATTCAATCTTTCAGCAGAACTTATTTAGTCACAAATACAATAGTTAACTTCCTGCTATAGGCGAACCAAATACACCAACTGCGAGTTCCGCCCAAAAAAGTAGGAACAGCGCTACTATAAATAATCCAACCACAATCTGATTCATACTTCTTGCTCTATTTGTAATTAGACTGGCAGCGAAGCCAAGCCCTGCTAACAACACTGACATGATAATAAAACTAGGCACATTCCAATCAAAATTGTTTGATATCATCATTCCAATGATTGGTATAAGTAAAAGTGATTCTGCGCCTACTATAAATCGCTTAATTCTTTTATAGTCCACGGCTACCTCTTTCTTTAGTATTTAATATTATTGAGTGCTTGAATAGAACCATTATTAAAAGCTTTATTTTTATCAATTAAATTAAGTAGTCTCATCGCCTGGTACAAAGCAAAATAAAAAGGAATTGCTGGTATATATAATCCAGCCAATATTGGTTTGTAAAATCCTGTTTGGTCAGAGGAAAGTCCAGCTGGAAGAGCAAAAATACAAATTACAAGCACAGTTAGGCCTATGAAGACGATTGTTGCTCGCAGAAGTACTGTTGAGCCACGTTCAATTAATTTTATTGCTGTGTTCATATCTAAAAGATTACACAGTATTTATTGTTTATCAATATATTTTTATTGTTAAAATTTTCACTAATAGAGTAAGTTAGAGTCGTAGTTTGGGTTAAAGCAAAAAACGCAGATTTGCTCGACGTTTCTCAGGGGTCATGTTCTGCAATATATTTGGTGCGAGTGAGGGGATATCGGCAAGCCTTTTCCGTTCAAACATGCTCGATGCAAGCATCTGCGCGTGATTTCACTCCACCAAACCCTCGTTCGCTAAGCTCACTTGACGGGGTTTGCATCCGCCTGATCGAAGCCAAGAAAAATACCCTACACAAGGCAGGGTACTTTTCTTGGTGCGCCATAAGCTACGAAAGTAAAACCTTACTTCTTAGAGATTTGCAAAAAATACCTGAGAATTAAACACACCTGCGTTCCTATATAGTTTGTCCAGTAAGTGAAACAGCTACTGACAGTATGAGTCTAGAATTACTAACCGATAACCGAGACAATGTAGACAACTATAAGTTATGGGAGTTAGTGAAGAGATTTAATCAATTAACTCCTGCAACAAGACTTTGAAATTAAGTTCTCCAATATTCTTCGGTGAAATAACTACATTTTGAGAACTATTCAAAGTCATATAAGAATAGCCAGCTAACTCGGGTACAGCTTCTAGCCAGAGATTCTTGCTCCGCATTACGACGATTACCTTGTTTCTGCGAATTGCTTCTCTAACAATTTCAAATGAGTAGAGCTGTGAGGGTGTGTAGCTGTTGATGTGTTTATAGTTCACTGAATGATATGGGAAGTACTCAACCATCATAATTTTATCTCGCAGTACTTCTTCTGAAATACCCGCAGTAATAAGAGGTTTAAGTTTTGCACTCCACCATTTATAGCCACCTGTTGCTTCTAGTCCACCGTTAAAGTAATAGAATGGCGAAGTGTAAGGGTTCTCTAGGTTATTACGACAGCCTTCAATAAACTCAGGCAACTTCATATTTACATCTACATCGGAATCGGTGAAGCCAGGGTTAAGGGCTAAAAAGACTACTTTAGCTTCATTTAAACCACCTACTAGTGGTTCGGGCAGAGTATCGAGTCTTAGCCCGATAAAGTTCTTGTGGCTTTCAATAACCGCTAAATCTTCGGCGATAATATAAGGTTCTGTATCAGGCAAATTAGTCCAAGGATTAGTCAATATTAACCCGCTAGTCATGGCTACAACCTCTCCATCAACTCTAGAAATGCGTCATCTACCCACATAAATAAGCCCTTGTCCCTAAATGTATCTACTTCGTTATGAGGAACAATTTCATCAAATACCTTGCCATTTACTACCTGTGCATTAAATCCATAAGGCGAACCTTCTTCGTCTGATATTCGCTTTAGATAAAAGTAACTCTGATAGTCAGGGTGCGTGTACTTATACTCCTTACCTCTATGTTGCGTCCAAGCGTCTTGTGACTCTTTGAAAATGAACCCTTTACTAAGTAGAGTTGTATCGTATTCTTCTCTCGTCATAGCCAAAGTATATCAGAGAGTCAGTAACTTTTTATTGGGGGTGTGCTCATACGAAAATAGTCTACAATTAGCTTAATGATTGGCAAAATAGACGAAAAGAAACTAGCAGAGTGGAAGAAGACATTAGCTGATAGTGGCGTAACCTATGAAACTGATTATGAGTATCGAGAAGCTATCCACAATCTAGTTGGCTACTTTGATATTTTGATACAAATAGACTTAGCTAATAATGAAAATGACTCCAAAAACTAACTATTTCTTTTTTTTCTTAATGGCTTTGTAGGTTTGACCGCCACTTTTTATATTAGATTTGGCTTTCTTATACGCCTTAACCGATGGAATTAAAGCCGTTCCGTTGATTTCTTGCTGTCTTGCCACAAGTTTAGCCAATATTTCCCTTGCTTCATCGACAGGCAGTTCCCCTAAATCAACATCTATAAATATTCTTGTATCCTGTTGTAGAGCTAAGTAAGCATTTGCAGTAGCGTGAGCCTGATCAATTTTCTTGGAGTAATTCAAGGTTGTCATTATTCCACTTAAAAATGCAGCTAAAAGTGCCATTATTGCGACTGGCGTTTTACCTATCGTAGTTGCTAGTCCAGCCACACCTGCAATCGCTGCGATTCCTGACGAAGGTATTCCCAAGAATAAGTATCGTTTATTCCACAGTTTTGCCTGTTCAAACTGTCCTTGAGAACTGTACATTACAGCCTCGTGAACTTTGTTTGCCTCTTGGCGTATAGCGTCTTTTCTATTCTTCATTATATTTCCCTGTCAAAAACTAGCTTCCACCAACCAAGTGCGTCAGTATGCTGGTCGGCTTTCTGGCAAGCTACGGCATTGTTTACTCTAGTTAAGGCAGTGTTTAGCTTAGACATTGCATCTAGCCGCTGTAACTCTGTAGTGCAGGGACTTACTAATCCAGAGATACCCATTGGGTCACGAATTGCTGCAAGATTGTCAGAAATCAGTCGACTTATTACTCGCTGAATATCATATTCATAAATTATTGACTCTTCATCTTGGCAATACTTGGCAATACGCAATTCCAGGTAAAACGAAGATATCGGTATATTTCTAAAGTATTTAAGAGCCTTTATAAGCCTTATTAACGGCTTTACCTTGTACCCTAGGTTAGAGTTAATGTTGTTTACATACGCATTGTGAGCCGATGGACTAGCTTTTTGCCAACCGCCAAAGTCAGGTATTAGATAAACGCTAAAACCATTACTCTGCTCTTGATAATATGCAGGTGTAACTTCAACAGTTCTATTGTCTGAGAAATAGCACACTACTGCTGGTGTTCTAATTCCGATAGAACTGGAAGTAAACCTGCCTTCGAAGGAAGTTTTTACAGCTGAAAGCATAGACTGCGAATCATTGCGTTGCGAAGCAGCTGGAATACTAGCCATCAGGTCTAAATCCGTATAGAACCTTACGCCAGTTCCGTTGCCAAAAGAACCCGTTTCGTTGCAGATACTCACGTTAAATGAGTCATTAAGTCGGGCTTTGATTGAAAGTTTATGGGTAGCATACGACGCTCTCTCCGCATCGGTCGGAGTTAATCTTGCGAGAAAATCTACGAAGTGTTGGTTAATTGTCATAATATATCCTAGCTATATTATGCTACAGCTTCCAACAGATACAAAGCGTAAGCATTGACAAAAGCCAAATTAATGTTATTAGTGCTTATGCTTGCAATCAATAATGTACGCAGTTACAAGCTGTTTGATATTTGTCAGGTGTTAGGAGTTTATTGTGTCGTAGGGTCTAACTAGCATACAATTACAGCTATGAATGTAACTAATGCTGAGTACTTTACTTTTAATGTAGATTCGTCACTACTATTAGTTGGACAAACTGGTACAGGCAAATCCGTATTAGAAGATAGATATATTGAACGTTTACTGAGTTCTTTTTCACCTGACGAATTAAAGTTTGTGCTTATTGATATGACAGGAGTCGATTTTTTTCAAATTAGGGATAATCATAAAGACTACATTATGGAAGATGTTAAATTTGATTCAAGCAAGGGTCTGGCAGTCTTGGAGCAAGTTGATACTCTTGCGAAAGAACGAGTTAGTTCACAAAATATTACACCCTTGATAGTTCTATGTATTGAAGAATGCGACATGGCCGCCCTAAACCAAACTCGTTTCGACAACTCGTTAATTTCTATAAATAAAATCGCAAAATCAGCAAATATAAAAGTAATCTACTCCACATCACGTCCAGCTCCCGACGTTGTCTCAAGTCGTTTATTAAACAGTTTCGATTTAATTTTAGCTGGCACTCTTGTAGATACTGATTATGAATATCTAGGTGTTCAAAAACCCAAAGAACATAAAAAATTTGAATTCGTTGTAACACAATTAAATAAGAGTAACGGGTAAAAATGAATGTTTATCTTGATATAGATGGGGTGTTGCTCGCTAACGACCTTAACCCCGCTAATCACGTTCACAAATTTCTTCAAACTATAAATCAAAAAGCGGAAAAAGTTTATTGGCTAACTACGCACTGCCAAGGAGACTCGCTAACAGCAGTAAAACGACTTTCACTGGTATTTGAACCAAAAACTCTTGAGCTGATAAAAAACTATAAGCCTACTACTTGGGAAACCGCTAAAACACGAGCGATAGACATAAAAGAACCTTTCCTCTGGTTTGATGATAACTTATTCCATGAAGAAAGGATTACACTCGAAAAACACGGTCTTTTAGATAACTGGATAGAGGTAAATTTAACTAAATATGAAAACCATTTACTAAAGTTTATTACGGATTTTCCTATACCTGTTCAAGGTTTATAAACAACTTACAGTGCAATTCTCTCCAAAATCTAAAATCTTCTTGATTTAATAGAGTCCCTAAAATTACAAGACTAACCTGTATGATAGCTCTTTGCGATATATCTATGAAACTCTTTTCATGTGTCGATGAATTTCCATTATAATGGAGTAAGTTATGAGGGAAACAAAAAACCAAGTAAAGACATTAGCGACTGCTATACCACGACCTTTCTTAAAATGGGTTGGTGGCAAAGCTAGATTATTACCAGAGATTTCAAAGTATTACCCAACAAGTCATGGAACATTTTATGAACCTTTCGTAGGCGGGGGTGCAATGTACTTTTCCCTAAAGCCTAAATCTGCCCACATCAATGACCTAAACCTCGTTCTTATTAGTGCATATAAGCACATCAGGGATAGATTAAAGCCGCTGATTGGTTCGTTGCAAGAGCTTGAATTACGGTACTACTCATTACCTTCACTAGAGGAAAAGAAGTTATTTTTTCTAGAGCAACGAGAAACCTTCAATTCTTTACCTAACGATTCTTTCGAAAAAACTGTGCTTCTAATATTCCTAAATAAAACTTGTTTCAACGGAATGTATAGGGAGAATTCTAAAGGTGGGTTCAATGTACCATTCGGAAAACATGAAAAACCAAAAATATGTGACGAGATTAATTTGAAGAGAGTATCCGTTTCTTTACAAAATACTACAATTACACATTCGTCGTATGAAGAAGCTGTATCTACTGCGAAAAAAAATGATTTTGTTTATTTTGACCCACCATATCACCCCCTCAATCCAACTTCTAGTTTCACCAGTTATCAGGCAGGAGGTTTCTCTGAGCAAGACCAAGTTAAATTACGAGATGAATTCAAAAGACTTTCTAACATCGGCTGCAAGGTTATGTTAAGCAACTCTGATTCGCCCCTAATAAATGAACTATACAAAGAATTCAATATTCGCAAAATATATGCCGCTCGCTCAATTAATTCAGTCGGCACTAAAAGGGGCAAAATCCTAGAAGTATTAATAACAAATTACTAGCATGGGAAATTTCAAACACTATCAGTCTGAATTAGTTACTCTTTACATAGATGATGCTATCAAACGAATGAAAAAACTTGAAAAAGAGTCGGTAGATATGATTTTTGCTGACCCACCTTATTATTTGTCTAACAATGGTATCACTGTAAAAAGCGGAAAAATGGTTTCAGTTAACAAAGCAGAGTGGGACGTTAGTAAAGGTGTACTAGAAGATTTTAAGTTTCATAAAAAATGGATAAAAGCAGCGCATAGGCTACTAAAACCCAACGGTACGCTCTGGATAAGTGGGACTTACCATTCTATCTACCTTTGTGGCCATGCACTTCAAGAAAACGGATACAAAATACTTAATGATATTGCGTGGTTCAAGCCTAACGGCGCACCCAATATTAGTTGTCGATACTTTACAGCTAGTCATGAAACTTTGTTATGGTCTGCTAAAAGCCCTAATTCAAAACACACTTTCAATTATGAGTCGATGAAGTACAACAGGTGGGAAGAAGATGTGTTTAAGAAAGAAGCAAAGCAAATGCGAAGTGTCTGGTGCATTCCTACTCCTGGACCTAGTGAAAAAAAAAGTGGCAAGCACCCTACGCAAAAACCACTGGCGTTGCTTGAACGAGTTATTTTAGCTAGCACCCAAGAAGGAGATACAGTTCTTGACCCTTTCAATGGTAGTGGTACTACTGGTATAGCTGCACTCAAATTAGGAAGAAAATACGTTGGAATAGATAATAAGACGGAATACCTCGATATAACCGTTAAGCGCATTCAAGATATAATCAAATAAAACAGGAGTAATATGAAACATCTAGAACACTACAAGAGTAACGGCCTTCAATCTTCCGATCATGTTTTTGATTATCTTCTTGAGACAATGCGTCCAGGTGTAGCTGATTGGGAGTACTTTGTGGACTGGAACAAGGTTTTCAACAACACCAGACTAATAGAGTCGAGCCTTAACATTATGAATTATCTATTAGGTAAAGAAGATTTTGATAATGAATTTAGATACTTAGTGAAGAAGTATCCTGAAATTATGCAGATGATTCCAGTATTGATAGTACGGAATGGTGCAAAATCCAGCGAATATCATGTAGTGACAGTTAACGGTGCTTCATTAACCGAGGAAGCTTTTAAATTCAGCAATTCACAGCCTAGTGACGAAGATATAGAAAGTGCCATTCTATTTATTAAAAACAGCGGACTGATAAAAATATTCAGACAGGACGGCGTTCACAATCTTGTTGACTATGTACTTGGTGTAGAAGCAGGATTGAGCAGTAATGGTAGAAAAAATAGAGGTGGCAAGGCTATGGAAAATGTCTGCGACGCTCTTCTCGCTGGAATGAAACTTGATTATCTAAGAGAGGCTAATTCAAAGGATATTGAACAGAAATTCGGCGTAGAACTAAAAGGAATGGAAGGACGACGCTTTGATTTCGTAACGATGGTAAACAATAAGTTGTTTGTTTTAGAAGTAAATTGCTACTCAAGCGGTGGGTCTAAGCTCGATAAGACAGCTAGCGATTTCAGGGGGCTCCAAGACGAACTTAGGGGTCAAGCAGTTTTTGTGTGGCTTACCGATGGCCATGGTTGGCTCAAAACCCGTAACCCACTACGGAAAGCCTTTGACCATAATGACTACATACTCAATATTGAGATGATAAATAAGGGCGCCTTAGCAGAAGTTTTTGAGACAGCCTCAACTAATTAACCAAGTTAGTAAATTAAAGTAGTCACATTTGTTATTGCCACAGCCTAAATAAGGTTTGCTTTTTGATAAATACTTGTTAGAACGGCTTAGAATCGCTCAGAAAACCTGTTTAATGCTCGTTTACTCTTTGTTTTCTTACTAGTATGTAAGGTAAAAAGTCTATTTTCTAATACCAAAATCAAAATTATGAATTACTTACTTGTTATTTTCAATGGAAAGGAGTTTTTTAAATAACTGCTGTGCCTCACCTGTTTCAAATAAATCAGCCCAAGCGCCTTCATTAAATCGGGAGTTTCGTGCAACCGCTGTGAGCAATTTTAAGATAAAAATCTTATCAAGATTTTTATACTTACTACTGCTTGAATCCTTGAAGAAATCTCGTCCTTCTTGCCAGCTACCCCAATCAAAATCGACAATTAATTTGTTGTCGTATAGAAACTTCATAAAATCATGAGCTAACGGGTCACTCCATGAATTTAGCGTAACGTTGTTTCCTTCTCTTACGCTGCGGTCTTCCCACCATGGTCCTTCATGTTGTTCAAGTTCTTTTATTAAAGACGCCAGTTGTTCTAAAGCTTCATTGCTTAGTTCATAATTATTGTCATCGCTCATGTTGTACTTTCCTTCTTGTATTTTATAAGGTCATAACCTAGTTGCCATAAGTATTTGTCTACTTCTTTTAATGAATGTTCTTCAAGTCCGTAGAATGTAATGAAAGAATTAATAGCTTCAATATACTTTAAATAGTCTTTATTGTTCATGCCCTTACCATAAAAGCCATCGATTTTATTGAAGTACTTTAGCACGCCATCAACATAGGAGTCATAAATGGAAAATACTTCAGGTCTATGAAAGCTACAGTATTTAGATGCGAAGCTATAGAGACGAGATGACTTTCCGTCTGGTAGTGTAATGTTTGCGATGTCATCTACCAATGATAAGTCACCATTTTGAAGTCGATGGTCTATATTAAGTGCTTTTATGTGATGAGACATCTGTATGCACCCACCAGACATTCTTAGTTGTGTGCTGTAAAGATTATCTAGAGCACTGACTTTTATAACAATTTCGTCGATGCTTATATTTAAAGGGTAGGTAGAAGTGAAAAGCTTAATCAGTGCAATTTCGGTATAATTCGTCTTCTTATCAACATCAAACTTCGTGTTCAATTTGATGAGGTCTATTTTATTTGGGCGTTTTAACAAATCCATCGTTAACCCTTCAAAACACTGTCAATTAGAGATTTATCGTACTCGTTAAATGAGACTAATATTACTTCATCAATAGTTGAGGCTATTTCATTATCTTGAAAGTAATCCCTAATCGTCTTTATTGCCACACGAGTAGCTTCTTCTTTAGGGAACATATAAACGCCCGTTGATACAGCAGGGAAAGCGATTGATTTGCATTTATTTTCATCGGCAAGCTGTAGTGAGCGTAGGTAACAACTCTCTAGTAAATTCTTTGCTTCATTTGGTGAGTACTGACCATATATTGGTCCAACAGTATGGATTACATATTTTGCAGGCAAATCGTAACCTTTAGTTATTTTTGCGTCACCTGTTTCGCAGCCATTCAGAGTTCTACACTCCTCTAAAAGCTCTGGACCAGCAGCTGAGTGTATTACATCGTCAACGCCGCCACCGCCTAGTAGAGTATTGTTTGCAGCGTTTACTATTGCATCAATTTGAAGTGTGGTTATATCAGTCTGTATGCTTTTTATCGTCATACATACAGTTTACTTAAAAACATTGATAGTCCGCAATTATCTATCATTTTTTTGAATCATGAGTTTTGCTAATCTTATTTTGAATGCCTCTATAGACTCATCCTTTCTTGGCTTGATGAGAAAAGCTCCTGTAGTCATACTAGTATAGGTTTGTACTCTTTTTTCATTGTTTTTCATTAATCTATAATATCAACAAAATCACTCTACCGTTGAATATCTTAAAATCTAAAACATAGGATTCTTTTTAACTCGATATTTGTGTGCTAATTAAGTATGGTTTTAACGCATTTACAGACGATATACCAGCTTTTAAGGTCATTAATGAGTATATGTTCATTTGAGCTATTTAACAATGTAGCTTTGTGTTTTGTAACTCAGCTATATCAAACGTTTAGTGCGGTTAATAAGAAATAAACTTTATGACTCTTAATCCATCTGCGGAAGTTGTACACTCCATAACTCCTATAGCCTTTTCGGCTCTCAAGAAGCCTCTACTATCTGCAATATTTACTTTTATCAAGATAGTACCATCAGACTGTACTCTCTCTATACTCGATTGGTCATAGCCAACATTAATATCTTTCACATTGAAGTAAGATTGAGCGTAGGCTACACAACTTACTTCTGCTTCGAATATTGCGTCATCTGAACTGCCCATACCTGGAATATAGTTAACTATAAGTTTTTTTGTTACTACCCCGATATTATTTTCAGCAATAATAGTAAATACATTCTCACCAGGATTTAAGTCAGTCTTATATTTAGTAGACAATATGCCTATATTTACTGCTGTACCGTTTACTTTCAAGGAGTGACCGCTCGAACTATATATATTTGATGTTTTAAATCTTATATCATAATTTTTAAGACTTGTAGAAATCGTTAAGTGTTCGTTTTCTTCCGATGAATCTTCGACTTCAAATGTCGGCAACTCTTTTGCTTCGGGCTTTGAGTAATCGCTTAAAGGTTTTTCTTGTTTTTTTATAAAATAAATAGTCTTTTCGTCGGTACCTTTATCATTTGAGGCAATTATTTTGTAGGACTCACTCAGATTAGTAGTATCTATTTCAAAGTAGAATCTTGAGGCGTCAACTATACTTGGTGGTACATTGACGTCATTTACAGTTAGAGTAGTATTCTTTTGTTCAGAAGAAGTGCCAGTTGACACACTTAACGAATACTTATCAGATAATAATACTTCTTTATTTAAGTCTATATACGTTTTATCGTCATTGACTACAGAGTTTGTAATAACAATTGCTGGTGCTTTTTTTGCTTTAGGTACTGAGTCTGTACTTCCAATAAACCAGAAGCCTACCCATAATAATGAAATTATGATTGCAGTCAGCTTTTTCTGCCTACTCCACTGTTTGTGAGTTAGGGCTAAAACTATACCAACTGGTGGAAGAAATATAAGAAATAACACAGTCAAAATAGACCTTGTAGACATTGTTTGTCCATTGGCTCTATTTAAAGAACCTTTCACTGTATTTTGATTGGGTAGTTTTCTTATTTTCATGCTCAATAAATTTTATTAGTAATTTCGATGAACAAAAAAGCTCATCACAAGCGATACCCTTTCGGATACCCATCACCGTTTCCAGTAATGACAACAGAAAGAAGTACTCATGATGAGCTGTTTCTTTCTGTTGATTTGATGACCATGCTAACTAAAAGTTAGTTTAGGTCGTAGTGGTTGCCCACATGTGGTCTAGTATATCGTTTTTTATAGGATTATTCTTGCGTTAATTCTTTACTACGAGATTCTGCATACTCCCACGCTGAGAACGACTTATCACTTTCTGGTATGTAAGGGTCTTCTCCAAACATTGTGTAGGAGCTATATAGCTCTTCAGCAGTTATATTTGGTTCGAGTGCAGAGATTAGGAAATCATCTATAATCATTTTGCAATGTGCAATTGCTTTACTTAAGCTATCGTATTGTCCTGAACGATAGCGTTCACTCTCGTCCATAAAATGGAAGTTATCATCAACTAATACTGTGTATGTTTTTCTTTTCATTTTGACCTTTCAGAGCCAAATAAAAAACGGCTCATGAGTTATTATTTCATAGCCGCAATGGACGCTTGATAGCCGCTGTCCTACATCTATATTATAGCAGATTTTGTCTGTAAAAGATATGATAATTTGTGACTAAAAAAGCAATAACACAGAAGGAACAGTGATATTCAGCTGAAAGTTAATAAATTTACAACCAATCAGTTACAATTATAACCAATACTATGTTTGCAAAAATAACACCTGATTTAAACATACTGCCAGAAGACCTTAGCGATTTGAATCTGATTGCACTAGCCTTTTTTACAATAGCTGCAATATTTTTACTGATTTATATTGCCATATATTTATTACCCCATGCTTTGCGTTTACATAAAGAAAAAAGTATAGAAAAAGAGAAATCAGAGAAAGATATACGTTTCGATAAATTTAAATCAGTGCTACACCTTGGTTCAAAACAGTTAACTATTCCTGAAAGCTCACTAGAATATTATGTATGCAAACTTGTTTTTGAAAACCCTAAAACTTATCATAGCGATTTAGATATTTTAGACGAAGCAGGTGAGCCCAATAAAAAAGATAGGGCGGTCTATTTTGCAGTGGACAGAATAAATAAAAAAGCTAATCGTGAATTAAAACTAAAGTACAACTTATTTAAGCGCAATCGTGAAAGAACACGACTGAACGATAACTATTTTTAATTTTCGATAATATTTTAAGACGATTATTTATATTTTTTAATCTGTTAAACACATCTAATAACATTGAAGCTCAGTCGGTAGACCTCTACTAACATTGTTTGTTGTTCAATGAAGACAAGCTTTTACGAAGCGGTATTGAATCACCCAAAAGTATCGATTCTGTAGCCTACCGTAAGTCTAAGCGGATAAAACATTACATTAATCTAAAAGGAGAAAAAAATCACCAATAATACTTAAAACTAAATAAAACTATAACAATGTGAAGAAACTATATTACTAGAAATAGTGTAAGTAATTCTATCTGAACGCCTTTAACTAACTGGAAAAATTATTACCAGGCTTGTTAAGTGCGTCCATAAA
This sequence comes from Candidatus Saccharimonadota bacterium, assembly GCA_024635455.1. GTDB lineage: Bacteria > Patescibacteriota > Saccharimonadia > Saccharimonadales > SLHW01 > SLHW01. The sequence continues at coordinate 413,436 of JAGXIU010000003.1, forward strand.
TCAATAATAAAGGAACTAAAAATGAGAATAAGTGAAGACAGTATCTTAAATCTTCAGACGATTCTGAAGAAACAGATAGGTGAAGAATATGACTCGGAAAATGTTCAAGCAGCAGGACGAGCAATTCTAAAATTATGCGGCATAAAACTATATCAACAATTTGAGAAAGACAACGAATATGAAATACAAGACTAAAGTAACATCATTTAAAAAGTTTAAAAGGCTAATTGTACAACCACTAGCACGATATGAATACAGGCGAAAATATATAGCAGTAAGAAGAAGCATGCAGCTTAGAGAGATTAAGCTGGCTAACGAGGTACATTATGAAGACTGATAACATTGAGCAATTAAGCAAAGAGATAAAATCGCAGACAGAAATAAATGCTACTAGTCCTTTTCCAGAAATAAATTTGGATGAGCTAGCTGATATATTGTCTCTAACGATTAAGCATGACTATTTATGCAAGACGATTACATTTCTAGGAATGCTTTCCGCATATACATACGATAGTCAGTTAAATATCAGCTTCAATGCTCCTAGCTCATCTGGCAAAACATATATTACATCTGAAGTTGCAAAGTTATTTCCTACTGATGACAAAATTGAGATTAGTGGTGCAAGCCCTACAGCACTGTTCTATCAACAAGGTGAAGTAGACAAAGATTCTGGCTGTAGGATTCTAAATCTAGAAAATAAAATACTTATTTTCTACGAGCTACCTGACCAAAAAGTTCAGGAACGCCTAAGAGCTATCGCATCGCACGACAGTAGAAAACAAACTCACTTCTATACTAACAAAACAAAAAATGGCACTAACAGAACTGACAAAATTCAAATAATAGGCTTTCCTGCTATGGTGTTCTGTTCTGCTTCATTAAGAGTGAACGAGCAAGAACAAACAAGAGAGCTTCTGCTTAGTCCAGAGCAGTCACAAGAAAAGATTTCTGCTGCGATTGAACTACAGAATAAGCGTGGCACTGATGAGCATAGCTATAATGAATGGCTTTCAAGTCGACCAAACCGTTTAGCGCTCATAAAACGCATACAGGCTATAAGTGCAGAGCATGTAAAGTACATTAAGTTACCTGACAGCGATGTCTTCAAGCAACGTTTTATGGACGGATTTAAACAACTAAAAGAACGGCACACCCGTGACTTCACCCATGTGCAACAACTAGCAAAAGCAATAGCCTTGCTAAACATTTGGTATCGTAAAGAACCAGATGGAAGCTACCTTGCAACTATCGAGGATGTAGAAGCAGCAATGAACCTATGGGAGCAATTCGCTGAAAGCCAAGTTATGGGTGTACCCCCTACAGTCCTACATTTCTACAAAGAATTCATGCTCACATTGCAAAGAGAAATAAAGCTGAACCAAATTAATGGTCGTATTGGCTTCAGTCATGAAACATTAAGTGAGTATTACCTTAGAAAAACAGGTACTTTACTCAACGAGGATACTCTGCGCAAGCAGATTATTCCTCAGCTCCACGCTAGTGGTCTTATTGACCACCGTCAGCCTGATATCGGAGACAGACGAAGTAAGTGGATTTACCCTAAATGGAATATAGAAAACTAAATAGGAACCGAAGTGTTGACTATCAACCGTAACATTGGTCCTATATAATTTAAAAGAAGGAATAAGAAAATGAACTATGAAAATAACAAAGAAAACAAATTAAGATACATCGCTTATGTACGCAAATCTAGCGAAGATGAAGAACGACAAGTTCTTTCAAAAGATGCTCAAAAAGATAAAATCAAAGAATGCTTTCCTAATTTGAACATTATTGATTTTGTAGATGAAAGTAAAAGCGCATTTGAACCAGACAAGCGAAAAGTATTTAAAGACGTACTTGGAAAGCTCGACCTTAAGCAGATTGATGGGATTATTGCATGGCACCCTGATAGACTTTCACGGAATGAAGTGGATGCTTCCGCTATAACGTACCGTATACGAACAGGTACTATTAAGGATTTGAAATTCGCTAATTACACATTCGATAACTCGCCTGAAGGAATAATGATGTTGCAGCTTACCATGAGTCAATCTCAATACTTTTCAGCAAAACTTAGTAAAGATGTAAAACGTGGTAATGAGAAAAAGCGCAAAATGGGTGGCATAACTGGTAAAGCACCTGAAGGTTATCTTAATGACAGAATAAAGAAAACTGTTTATAAAGACCCGAAGCGGTGGTCGCTACTACGACAAGCGGTGGACATGATGCTAACAGGCGAATACAGCGTTCCAATGATATTAGATTGGCTAAATAACACTATGGGCTACCGTACACTTAAAAGAAATAAACGTGGAGGTGGAGAACTATCGAGAGCCTCGCTTTACCGCATATTCAATAGTGTAAGATACGCAGGTTGGATTGAAGACCCCTACAATCCCGATGCGATGTATCCCGCCGATTATCCTCCTTTAATGTCTCAAGCTGAGTTTGACCGCATACAAGCCTTATTAGGCTCAAAGGCATCGAAGAAATTCGCTACTCGCAAACAATTTGCGCTTAGAGGACTAATCCGTTGCGGATATTGTAATTGCATGATAACCGCTCAAAGCCAGGAGAAGAAACTTAAGAGCGGTGGAAGTAACATACATACTTACTATCACTGCACTCGTAAAAGTAAGTTTATTAAGTGTAATCAGAATTATTCTGTCACAGAAGACAAGCTCTACAAACAGTGTGAAGACCTATTAGAAGGCTATGAGCTTACCCCGCAACTATATGATTGGAGTATGGAAGCTTTAAACGAAATGCTTCAGCAGGAGAAGCCAGAGCGTGAATCAGTAGCAGCGATGCAAAGTCATGCTATCAGTGACATAGAAGCTCAATTAGACCGTTTACTAGAGATGTCAATGAAAAAGATGGTTGACGACGAAACATTCACATCAAAGAGCAGTAAACTTAAATCTCAATTGAAAAGTCTTCACACACAACAAGCCGAGACAGCTAAAAAAGTTGATAGCTGGTACGAATTTATGAGTGACACCTTCCTTAAACTGACTGGTGCCACTAATAAGTTTGTGAATGGTGAATTTGCTGATAAAAAAGAGATACTACTGGCGATAGGTCAAAACCCAATCCTTTTAGACGGAAAACTGTCTATTACCCCTGATGAGTGGTTAATTCCTATCAAAAATAATTCAAAACACTTCAGTGATGAGATTCAGAAGGTTAAAACCATGTCTCAACAGATGAAAAAGACCCTCTTAGAGGGTCTACGTATCGATTGGTGCGAGTGAGGGGATTCAAACCCCTGGCCTCTTCCTTGGCAAGGAAGCGCTCTATCAGCTGAGCTACACTCGCGTATATGTGGCTGTAAAATAACTATCGCTAAACTCACGTTCAACTTGGGAAATTATAGCGATAGTTCGGCTTGGGGGCAAGTCTACGTATATGATGCTTGAGATTTTCTCTTATTTCTCATAGAATATGATGGCAGTAATCGTGGCTCTTTAGCTCAGTTGGTAGAGCAGAGGCTTGAAGAGCCTTGTGTCCCCAGTTCGAGTCTGGGAGGAGCCACCAAACAAAATGCCTAACCCTCGCGGTTGGGCTTTTTGTTTGGCTTGAGTTTACGCAAGGACTCGAACTGGTAGTTCGGCGGAGCGATAATGCACGCAGAAGTTTACTTCGAGTACTTTTGAGCGGAGGAGGCATAGCCGATGCCTGGGAGGAGCCACCACTCCCAGCTAAACTCGACAGACTACAGTGTGTCGGGTTTATTTGATTAAGTTTTACAGATAAATATAAGTTTTTGCTACAATACATCAGTGCTTACATGGCGCGTTGGCCGAGGAGTTAGGCATGGGTCTGCAAAACCTAGTACACGGGTGCGAATCCCGTACGCGCCTCCATCCTTCTATCGTTCATTCAACTGAGCAATGGAGGATGCTTATTCTCGCCATTGGGTGAGACATAGGCACTATTAACAACTGGGCGAGTGGTGGAATTGGTATACACGCGCGACTTAAAATCACGTGCCTGAATAAGGCTTGAGGGTTCGAGTCCCTCCTCGCCCACCAAACGGTATGACAATGAATTTTTCAGCAAGAGCGATTATCCCCTATAAGAACCAGTATCTTGTGGTCAGAAATAGCACCTCTGATAATTTTTGGTGTCTACCTGGTGGCAAGATAGAGTCGGGTGAACTGGTCTCTAAGGCAATTGAACGTGAATTAGTTGAAGAAACCGGGGTAAAACCAGTTATAGGCGTTCTCTTGTTTATCCATCAATTCAAGACTGCCTCCGGCTACACATTGCCAAGCTTTTTATTCCATATAAAAAACGGCCAAGATTATTATGAAGCGGAGTTAGAAAGAGCAACTCACGCGCACGAACTGGCAGAAATTACTTTTAAAGATATCTACACACTTGATGATTTTCGGCCGTATGTTCTGCCAGAAAAACTCAAGATTATTGAAAAGCGTGATTATTCAGGTCCGACCGAGATGCTGATTGATGAACGCTAACATGTGTTGTTAGTGACATAGCAACAAAGAGTAGCTCACTGCGCTGAGGGACAGGTCGCTACGCTCTGGTGCACTTGTCGTTCTCGAAGCAAGCTTCTGTGAGCGACTTCGTTGGCACCCGAACCCAATTTGTTTCACAAATTTCGGGGGTTCGAGAATGCCTAATACTCACCATATAAAAAACCTATCACAAGGATAGGCTCTTTATATGGTGGGCGCTGAGGGACTCGAACCCCCGACCCCTTCGGTGTAAACGAAGTGCTCTAGCCAGCTGAGCTAAGCGCCCTAAATGTGGTTTTTAGGATGTGTATGATTATATCAGCAAACTGATTGCTCTATAACCCTGGTTATTTTAAACAATTAACGGCAGTTTTACAATCAAGTATCGAATGCGTCTAACTCATCAGGTGCAGCCGCTCGGATCCTACCAGCTGGATCTTCCTTAAATACCCCGTCACCAGTAGATATACTCAAGGCGCTGTTGAATGCTTTTTGAGAAATATCTGGGTACGACTCTGCCAACTGCTCTAGCAAGACCTGCTTGGCGGTAAAAGCTCCGATACTCGGTGCGGTTATAGCAACGAGCTCTCTGGCGCGAGCAAACTCCGTCTGCTCACTTGATGCTTCCTTGCCAGGTCGTGACAAGCCTTCTGTATGATCATTCATATTCGAATCTCTGTATGTGGTGCGGAAACCGCACGTAGTTTTGAACTATTGAGTATTATAGCTGACTGGCTATTCTCCAACAAAATTGCGGACGCTTTTAAGCTACCAATACTGGACACGGAGACTATACGTTTACAGAGGTTACAACCTGGTTACAC